>CAZLWV010000005.1:66703-97357 GCA_964563135.1 uncultured Planctomycetaceae bacterium | reverse complement strand
CATGAGGGCACGGTCTTTGGGCACAGAGGGCCCACGGTTTGGCTGCTGTTTGAGCGGCGTGGCAGCTGTCAATCCTTCTCACCATCCGGGCAAGCCGGATGGGGTCGGGAGGGGTGTGGGGGTGGGTGAGGTAGCTGTCAATCCTTCTCACCATCCGGCAAGCCGGATGGGGTCGGGAGGGGTGTGGGGGTGGGTGAGGCGGCTTTCAATGCTTCTTGCTGTCCCGACGAGTTGGATGTGCGGGCCATGCTGATGGATGCACTGACGAATTTGCCCCACTCAAGCGTCGCGAAGGGCGCTGGAGCGGGGCATCGATTGGGGTATGCAGGTCCCGTGCGAGAGGGGATCTACCTGGCCATGGCGTCGATGAGGATTTTGGCGGTGCTTTCGCGCATGATGCGGGGATCGACGGTCTGGCCGGCCAGGAGGGAGGCGCGAACCTGTTTGCCCGAGATGAAAACGGGCTTCTCCTGGCCGTGGTTCTCCATCAGGTCGACGCGCCCGATGGACTCGTAGAAGGCGGCAAAACCGACTTTGAGGGGCTTGATCTTCAGATCGCCCGCCAGGTTGTCGAAGATCTCCTGGGCGTCGAAATCGCCCCAGATTGCCGAGCCGTCGTGATAGGGCGCGTCGGCGTGTTTGCGACCGATGATGATGTCGGTGAAGCCGAAGTTCTGGCGGTAGATGGCATGCATGATGGCTTCCTTGGGGCCGCCGTAGAACATCTTGATGTCGAGCCCAAGGAGGATGACGCGGTCGGGAACGGCCTCGCCGCGAGAGTTCCAGAGCTTCCGATCGCTATCGCCCTGGCCGAGCTCGCGACGGTCGATGAGGGTTTCGTAGGTCTTCATGCGGACCTCGGCGTGAACGTCGTCTCCCTTGGTTTCGCCGATGAGCGGGTTGAGGCAGGCCCCGGCGTTGCAGCCGGCGCGGAGCAGCGTTTCCAGGCCATAGACCAGGGCGTATTCGTGGGCCCGGTGCAGGGGGTTGCGGGTCTGGAAGGCCACAACCCGCTCCCAGCCCTTCTGGGCGAGGAGTTTGCGGACCTCGCGCGGCGAGAGGACGTACTTGCCGAAGGCCGGATGCTTGGGCTGCGGAAGGACCTGGACCGAGCCGCCGAGCAGGTGGGTCTTGTCGGCGTCGCCGACGAGCACCATGTCGGCCCCGGGATGATCGGTGCGGTCGGTCAGATAGACCTTGGAAAGGTATCGCTTCTTGTCCCACTCGAAGACGTCGCTGATCTGGAGGGTACCGACGAGCTGGTCCTTGCTGTTGACGAGGGCCACGGTCTCGCCGGGCGAGAGCCTGGCGGCCAGATCCGCCGTCACGGGCAGGGAGAGCGGGATCGTCCAGGCGTACTTCTTACCGCCCACCTCGATCACGCACTCGTCGAGCACCCGGTTGTAGGTGGCCGAATCCATCGGCCCAGTCGTGGGGCTCAGGCCCCCGTCGCCCCAGCGATAGACGGTCGACAGATCGGCGTCGGAGACCGGCACCCGAGCCAATTGCCTGGCGGCCGCAAGGAAATCGCTCTGCGAGTCCTCGGCGACGGTTCGGCAGACGGGTTCACTCAAGCCGCCATGAGGGGCAATCAGATCGGCCATGGACAGATTTCTCCTTCGTAGGACAATACGCAAACGGTGATGGTGAAAACGCGCCGCCGACTCTTACGGAGACCGGACGTGGCCAGACTCCGGCGAGTTCAGGTACGGAGCAACAACAAGGTTGGATCCGGTTTGCCGGCACGGAAAGGGACCAGACTTTGACGAGTCCGCTGAGGGATTCGGCAAGTTGGGTGACGGACGTCTCCCAGAATCTTGTGGAGCCGGTCCCAAGACTTCTGCCGCCGCCAGCAAGGCTCGCCCTTGGGAGGCCTCCTCAGCGGCGGCTCTGGGCCAAGCCCTCAATATAGGCCGACGGCGGGAACGCCGCAACGACCACCGAGACGGCAACGGAAGCGGGCCAACACTGGTGCCCAAACGAAATGCCCTTTGGAGTGGAGGTAGCAAGGAGGATCCGCGACGGTCAAGGGCCGTGTGACTCGGGGCCGGCGTGCGGAGCGAGGAACGCCCGCAGCCGCATGCGCCGGGCCGATCAGATGTAATACATCTGCTCGTCCTGTGCCCGTGCCCGTTCGAGCAGTTCGGCGAACGTTATGCCTGCCAGCAGCTTGCGTTCCGCTTCGGCCACTTCCTGCCAGGCCGCATTCAAAGCCTTGACGGCAGGCGAGTCGGGGGAAGCGTTGGTGGCAGGTTTGCTGTCGCCATCGGAAGCCCCCTCGATCACGGCCATGACATCGCCGAGGGAGACAGTCTCGGGGGGATGGACCAGGTGGTAGCCGCCGGCCGCACCCCGGGTGCTGGCGACGAGGCCCGCTCCCTTGAGCTGGAGGAGGATCTGCACAAGAAAACGGGGAGGAACGTCGTGGCGCTGGGCGATCTTGCGGATCCGCACCGGCTCTCCGGATCCGAAGCAGGAGGCCAACTCGAGCATGGCGATACAGGCGTATTCCGTCTTGGCGGAGACTTTCATGGTTCGGTCAGTCCTTGTCCTCGACGGTATGCAGACCGCACTCGGTCTTGGCGGTACCGCTCCAGCGTCCGGCGCGCTCGTCTTCGCCCGAGAGAACGGCCCGGGTGCAGGGCCAGCATCCTATGCTGGGATAGCCCTGATCGTGGAGCGGATTGTACGGAATCTGCTCGTCGGTGATTCGTTTCCACACGTCTTTTTTCGTCCAGTTGGCCAGGGGGCTGACCTTGACCAGACCGAACTTCTTGTCCCAGCCAACAATCGGGGCCTGGGCCCGGTGGGCGCTCTGGTCGCGGCGAATTCCGCTCATCCAGCCCGTGAAACCCACAACGTGTTGCCGCAGCACTCTGACCTTGCGATCGAAGCAGCAGCGGTCCGGCTCACGATCATACAGAGGTCCACCGTTCTGGGCCTCGTACTGGTCGACCGTCAGCTCGGCGCGGACATAGGCCACTTCGATACCGTATCGCTCGGCGATGCGGTCGCGCAACTGAAGGGTCTCCTTGAACTGGTACCCCGTGTCGAGGTTGAAGACGTACACGCGGGGCTCGATTCTGGCGAGCATCGAGAGGATCACGCACCCTTCGGGGCCAAAGGCGGTTGCCATGGTCAGGTTGGGAAAGTGGTTCTCGACCGCCCACGTAATGATTTCCTCCGGAGAAGCGGATTCCAGGGCGGCGCTGGCGCGCCGCAGCTCCTCGAGCTTCTCCTCCGAAGCGACAGGGACCACGATCGGGGCGAGGTTCGGTCCATCATTCCTAATAGTAGTAGTCATGTTTACCAAGAATGGCGTTGCCGTACAGGCCGATTGGCACCGGTTGGAGCCTGGGTGCCTGGTTATACTGAACGATCGACAAATTGTTACATAAGTTTATAAACAAAGTCAAGATAATATGTGAATTCGTTGGGGAGTGTCGGCAAGGGCGGGCCTGGCGGACGCGACAGGCCAGAAGGACTGTAGAAGGCAGCGGTTTGCGGGCTGCGGCATGGCGGCCCTGGAATGGTCGCGGGGCTTGACGAAAGACGATGGAGGAGACACGATTTGCCAGGAGTGGATCGGCAACAAACCTTGATGGACACTTCCGCTGCACTGGCGACATTTCCAAGGGACCAAAGGCGACCGATGGCAGAGAAAGCATATTTGGCGATTGACATGGGGGCTTCGAGCGGCCGGCACGTGGTTGGCCGTTTTGATGGGAAGCGGATTTCGCTGGAAGAGGTCTATCGGTTCGAGAACGGGGGGGTGGATGTTGCCGGCAGCCTTTACTGGGACCTGCTGGCCCAGTGGACCCACGTGACAAGCGGGATGCGAGCGGCGGCGGCCCATGGTGGGCAGATTGGCAGCGTGGGAGTCGACACGTGGGGAGTCGACTTCGGACTACTCGGAGAGGACGACCTGTTGCTGGGCAATCCGTTCCATTACCGGGACGGGCGCACGAACGGGATGATGGAACGGGCGGAGAAGTGGGCCTCGCGCAAGGAGATCTTCGAGAACACGGGGCTGCAGTTCATGCAGCTCAATACGCTCTACCAGCTTCTGGCGATGAAGCTGGCGAAATCGCCGATTCTCGATATTGCCCAGTCGCTGCTGATGATGCCCGATCTGTTTCACTGGATGATGACGGGGGAGAAGTGCAATGAGATGACGGATGCAACGACCACCCAGTTCTACAATCCGCAGAAGGGTGGTTGGGCCACGGAACTGCTGGAGCAGATGGAACTTCCGACGAGTATCCTGGGCCGGATTGCCCAGCCGGGCAGCAGTCTGGGGCGACTCCGCCCGGCCGTGGCTGCGGCCACCGGTCTGAAGTCGGCCGAGGTAGTTCTGCCGGGCTCGCACGACACGGCCAGTGCGGTGATGGCGGTGCCGGCGGCCTCGGTGCCCGGGCAGAAGCCGGACTGGTGCTATGTGAGCCTGGGAACCTGGGCGCTGATGGGGATCGAGTCGCCCCATCCGGTGGTCAACGACCAGGTGATGGAGTTGAATTTTACCAACGAAGGGGGCGTGGGAAACACGATCCGTCTGCTCAAGAACATCTGCGGCCTGTGGCTGGTGCAGCAATGCCGCCAGGTGTGGAATCAGGCGGGGAAGAGCTGGAGCTGGGAGGATCTGAACGGGATGTCGGGTGCGGCCCGGCCGTTGGTTTCGTTCATCAATCCCGACGCCCAGGACTTCTTGTCGCCCAAGAACATGCCGGATGCCATCTGCGAGTTCTGCCGGCGGACCGGCCAGACGGTGCCGGAAAACGAGGGAGCCGTGATCCGCTGCGCGCTGGACAGCCTGGCGATGAAGTTCCGCCACGTTCTGGGGATGTGCGAACGGCTCAACGGCGGCGCGATCCGGACGATTCACATCGTGGGCGGAGGGACCCAGAACAAGCAGCTCTGCCAGGCGGCAGCGGATGCCTGCGGGCGCCGCGTGGTGACCGGGCCCATTGAAGCGACGGCGATCGGCAACCTGATGATGCAGGCCGTCGCGGCCGGGGATGTGGCCGGGATCGCCCAGGCCCGCGAGGTCATCAGGAATAGTTTCCCGGTTGAGGAGTACGAGCCCCGCAACTGTGGAGCGTGGGACGAGGCGTGGGGGCGGTTCGAGCGGTTGCTGGCCTGAGAGCCGGTTGCCGGAGACGGGACAATCGGGGTCTGGGCCCCCCAAAGCGAGTCCACAAGTTGCCTGGGAAGGCGGGGCGCGGTCGGGGCACGACCTCCAGACGCCGATACCGGGCCCCTTGCGGTTCTTTCGGAGCGTCAGGGGCCGGACGGCTCATTGAGCGGAGCGGAGACACGTGGTCTAATTGCGGGACAGTTGCACGGACTGAATCCAAATGCCGGCTGCCCGCCAACCAGGAGTTACACACAATGGTCAACGTCGGAATCTGCGGTCTCGGTTTCATGGGCATGATTCACTACCTCTCCTACGAGAAGGTGCGAGGGGCGAAAGTGAAGGCCATCTGCGAGAAGATCCCGGAGCGTCTCACGGGCGACTGGAGGGCGATCAAGGGGAATTTTGGGCCCCGGGGCAAGAGGATGAATCTCAAGGGGGTCTCGACGTACAGCGAGCTGGGCGACATGCTGGCCGATCCGGAAATTGACATGATTGACATCTGTCTGCCGCCCGGTGCGCATGCCGCGGCGGCGATCGCGGCCCTGCAGGCCGGGAAGCACGTGCTGTGCGAGAAGCCGATCGCGCTGTCGGTGGACGATGCCAAGCGGATGGTGAAGACGGCGGAGAAGTGCCGCAAGATGCTGATGATTGCCCATGTACTGCCCTTCTTCGCAGCCTACCGGTTCGCGCTGAAGACGATCCAGACCAGGAAGTTCGGCCGGTTTCTGGGGGGCAACTTCACGCGCGTGATCTCCGACCCGCTCTGGCTCAAGGACTTTTACGATCCCAACGGGTGCGGCGGGCCGATGATCGACCTCCACATCCACGATGCCCACTACATTCGCATGATCTGCGGCATGCCCAAGATGGTCAGCAGCGTGGGGCGGATGCGCGGCAAGGTAGCCGAGTACTTCAACACCCAGTTCTTCTTCGACGATCCTTCGCTGGTGGTGACGGCCACGAGCGGCGTGATCAACCAGCAGGGCCGGCCATTCACCAACGGCTACGAGATCCATCTGGAGCGAGCCACGCTGCTGTTCGAGTCGTGGACGGAGACGCCGGTCACGGTGTTGACCGACGACGGGCGGGTCCACAAGCCGAAGTTCACCCCCGGGCAGGACGAGACGGACGACTTTGCGGCGGAGTTGACCGAGGCGGTCAAGGCGGTCCAGACGCGCACGCCCTCCAAGATGCTCGCAGGACAGCTCGCCCGGGATGCGCTCATCCTTGGCCAGAAAGAGACCGAGTCGATCGTCAAGCGGCGGCCCGTTCGGGTGTGATCCCCGCGGTGCGGAACGGGTCTGGAGTGCGAAGCGGGAGATGTTTCCAGCGCGGCGGCCCCGTAAGGTCGTATCGCGCGGCATCGACGTTGCGGAGACCTGTCCAGCGCACGACACGATGGAATCGCGTGCGCTGGACGGTGCGGCTGCGACGGGATCGGGCCGCTGGAACCGCAGCAAGAGAGCGCCGGTTGCCAAGAGAATCGCGAGGGACCTGCGATGGCCGAGGGAACAACTGAATCACGCCTGGCGAAGAAGGACGCGCGCCGTTTGAAGGAGTTTGGCGACATGCTGCGGCAGGAGGCCTCGAATTTTGTGGGCTATCCCTGCAACAGCCGGTTCGACTACTCCGAACTGTACCCGTTCCTCGCCTATCCGATCAACAACGTCGGCGACCCGTTTGTGCCGAGCAATTTCCACCTGAACACCCACGAGTTCGAGCGCGAGGTCCTGGAGACGTTCCGCACGCTGACCCATGGACCTGCCGACGAGGTATGGGGTTACATGACCAGCGGCGGGACCGAGGGGAACATGTACGGCATCTTCCTCGGCCGCGAGTTGTTTCCTGAGGGGCTGGTCTATTATTCGGAAGACACGCACTATTCGGTCAACAAGATCCTGCGTTGCCTCCATGTGCGGAACATCATGATCAAGAGCTGCCCGGACGGGCGGATCGATCTGGAGGACTTGCGGGAGACGATCCGGATTCATCGCGACGTGCCGCCGATCGTTTTCGCCAACGTGGGGACGACGATGAAGGGGGCGGTCGACGACATAGCCGGCATCCGGCAGATCTTCGACGACCTGGCGATCCAGTCCCACTACATCCACGCCGATGCGGCGCTGAGCGGCATGATCCTGCCCTTCGTCGACGCCCCGGAGCCGTGGGATTTTTCGGCGGGGGTGGACAGCGTCAGCATCAGCGGGCACAAGATGGTCGGCTCCCCGATTCCTTGCGGGGTAGCCCTGGCGCGGAAAACAAACGTGGACCGGATCGCCCGCCGGATCGAGTACGTGGGAACCCTCGACACGACGCTTTCGGGATCGCGCAACGCGATCACTCCGCTGTTTCTGTGGTACGCGCTGCGAACGGTCGGGCTGGAGGGATTCCGGAAGCTGGTAGCGGAGTGTTTCGAGGTGGCCGATTACGCAGTGGACCGGATCGCCAGGGCCGGGTGTCACGCCTGGCGACACAAGAATTCGATCACCGTGGTATTTGACCGCCCCCCGGCCGATATCGCCAGCTCCTGGCAATTGGCCGTCTACGGCGACACGGCCCACCTGATCACCATGCCCCACGTTACCCGCGAGCACATCGACCGGTTCGTCGGCGACCTGGCGGGCAGCAGATCGGACAGAGAGGCTCGCTCATGAAACAGATCGTTATCGTCAGTGAAGACCGTCCCGACGTGGTTGCCGAGATTGCCGACGCCATGGCCGCAGCGTCGGTGAATATCGAGTTCCTGGATGCCGAGGTGGTCGGTTCTTCGAAGGTGGTCGTACTGAGCGTCGACCGCTACGACGCGGCGCTCAAAGCCTTGGCGCAGACGTCGCTGCAGGCCATCAGCGAAGACGCTCTGGTCATCCAGTTGCCGGACAGGCCGGGGGAACTGGCACGGGTCACGCAACGACTGCGCGAAGCCCAGATCGACGTGCGAAGCATCCGCATCATCCGGCGGGAGGCGGGAACCGGTATCGTGGCCGTGGCCACGGATCGGAACAACGAAGCTCGGACGATCCTGGCCGACGTGCTGGTCTCCTACGGACAGTAGCGGTCGGCGAAGGTGGGAACCTCTCCGGTGGCAGGGAAAGAGCGGCTATTCCAGCCTGGCGGATGGTGTGGCAGAGCCGGGGACCTGGGCTGCACGGCAGATGGTGAGGCAGAGCGAAAAAATAACTCTGACAATTCGTGATTTGGCAGCGGCACGGCCAACAAGTAGGCCGTGGCACACCTGTTGGCCTCGTGTGAGGCACTGCTTGCTCGCAAGCAGTGCGATGAACTGTAAGGTTATTCTTTCGCTCTGCCTGAGTGCCGGGGACCGCGTGGCCCGGGGATCAACGGCCCTCGGCCATCGCCTGGACTGCGGCGCCGTATTCGCCCGGGGTCGGCAGAACGCGCCCGTGGTAGTACATCCTGCGGACGGTATTGCCATAGAAGTGGAGTGGGCGGTAGGGACGGTGGATGATCGGCGTTTGCCGGATCTCGTCGCGCTGGTCGGCGGGCTTGATAACCTGGCCGACCCAGCCGGGCTCCTGGGACGCAGCGGAAGATAGAAATCCTGCCAGAACCAGGACGATGGCAGCCAGAGGGCGGATCATGACACAGTCTCCTTTTCTCGCGTTCTCTCTCGTTCCTTGTCTTCTGTTCCTCGCTTGGGAATTCCTTGGGGGGGTACCCGGGTTGTGCGCCCACAGATTCCGTGCCCACCAGACCATCTGCGGAGGGGGCAGGGACAGCGAGGTTCAGCAATTATAGCCCACGGTTTCGGGCCGTTCCGATCGGCGAGACTGTGCCAACTGGAGAAACCAGGGCGCCAATGGCGGTCTTTGTGGTTCCACTGGCACGCCAGGCCGACTGGCCTGGAACGATGGGAGCCGTTCTTCCGCAAAACATTACTCTCCAAAAGTTGCACTAAGCTGTTTTGCTGCACATCACTGAGAGGTCTATCCCTCTCTGGATGGCGCAGTCCTGAGAGATACCACGACCGTTGCTGGACGGCAGCGGACCATCGAATTGTGCAGGATAGTTTATGGGGTTGAAAGATTACAGGTAATATTACCCCCTCTTTAGTATAGTGATGCATGCGGCGGGTGTGCGGATCTAAACATCATGGCTGATAATAAGTTACAGTACGCATCCGGTCACGGTTCCTGTGAGGGCTGACGTTGAGCCGGCGTTGCGACTGGCCAATCCCCAGAGTGCAATCCTGACTGGCAATTATCAATAAGTGATGACTGATATTTACGAACACTGACGTGGTAAGCCACGTGCGTAAATATTCTGCCCGCCGGCATGGGGCGAATCTTTTGTGCCGAGGTGACGGCTTGCCGAGCACGTCGGGTCGCGGGGCGGGACGCCGGTGACTGGCCAGGAGTTCCACGTTATCTCCGAAAAAAGCTTGACATTCTTTGGCGTAGCAAACACAATCGCCGTCATAATCGTCATGATCGGCTCTTTTGGGGTTAGCCCGTTTCGCTTGGGGTTTTTCAGGCCGGCATTTGCCGAGCGTTGGCGGCGGGTTTCCCACAAGTCAGGCAGTCCAAGCCAGATAACACTCGTGTTTTGGGAGAGATGTTCCATGTCGCTCTGGTCATCCTTGCGCCGTTTGTCCAATTTTCGAAGGACCCGAGACGCGGCAGCGAATCGGATCGGCCCGCACAGCAGTTCCAGCCGATTGCCATCGCTGAAGCATCGCGGCCTGCGAATGGAGCAATTCGAGGACCGCCTGCTGCTGAGCATCACAAGCCCGGAACTGGTGCTCGTCATCCCGCAGGAAGGCGGTTTCGTGGATCGCAACGAGGTATTGAACGTCGCGCCGCGGGATCTGGTGCTTCGCTTCAACGAGGGGCAGGAATTCATCAACGACACGGGACCGACCGTGGTGGACCCGAACGGCTGGACGACGGGCGGGCGCGGCGGCATTCAGGTGACGCGCAGCGTCAACGGGGCCTGGGGCGACGGGGACGACGAGATCGTCAGCGTGGGCTGGATCGGGATCGGCGACCGCCCCAACGACGTGGTGCTCCGCTTTGCCGAGTCGCTGCCCGACGACCTGTACACGGTGTCGATCATCGGCAGCGACAGCTACACCGGCCCGGACGGGCAGGCGGTGGCACCGCTGCGGAACGTGGACCTCGTGAAGTTCCGCCAGGGGGAGTCGGTCGTGGACGAGCATTTCGAGTTCGAACTCGATCTGGCTCCTCAGGTCACGGCGGTGGTGCCTCAGCCGGTGGTGGTGAGCGCCGTGAAGGTGAGCGTGACCAGCGCGAGCGCCGTGAGCGACGGCGACAGCTTCACGATCTCGGACGGCAAGAGCAGCGCCGTTTTCGAGTTCGACACCAACGGCAGTTCGACGGCCGGCAATATCGCGATCGACGTGGCCGGGCTGACGACGGAAGCGGAAGTGGCCGGGGCGATCTACCAGGCGGTCAGCGGCAGCGCGCTGAGCGTGGTCAGCACCCAGAACGGCGCCGAGGTGAGCATTGCGCGCGATGCGAGCGTTGCCGGGTCGCGGGTCGTGCTTTTCGGCCAGGATTTGCCGCTGGCGGTGACCGAGACCCGCGAGCAGTTGACCGATACGATCGAGGTCTACTTCAACGACGACGACCTGTTTGCCGACGCCGCTGCGGATCCGGATTCGGCAGCAACGAATGTGAACCTCTACCAGCTCATTCGCACCCAGGACTCGGCCAACCCCGAAGACGACCAGGTGTTTGTACCCCAGACAGTCCACTACGATGCGGATCTGGACCGCGTTGTGCTGGTGTTTGCCGGGCCCCTGGCCGCCTATGGTGAAGGCGCCTACCGGCTGCGGATCGGCAACGAGTACGAGATGTACACAACCAGCGCGGTCTCGGTCAGCGATGCGGGCGACAGCTTCCATACCGCGCAGGAGCTCGCAAGCTTCGGCACGTCGGGGGCCCCGGAGAGCCTCATCCTGGGCGCCAGGATCGATCCGCAGGATCTGGAGCTGGAGTGGCCGGGAGCCGTGGACGAACCCGGGCAGCGCGACCTGTACACGCATACCGACATCAAGGTCGAAGACCACTACATGACGGGGGCTTCGGATGCCGATGCCGTGGACGGAGTCACAACGTACTACTACAACTTCAAAGATGATCTTCCCAATGGAATCAAGAACCTGATCACGCCCGCCCAGATCGAACGCACACGAGAAGTCTTCGAGCTCTACGGCAACTATCTGGGTGTTTCGTTTGTGGAGACGGACTCTTCCGGGTTCACCGTTGCCACGGCCGACCTGGCGGCCGTTGGTGCCCTTTCGGTACCGGGAGGCATCGGGGGGATAGCGCAGGGCAGTCTGGCGGTGATGGACAAGGCCGAGTCGTGGGGCGCCAGCGAGTATGGCGGATCGTGGTTTGAAACGGCCATGCACGAGATCGGGCACCTGCTGGGATACGGCCACGCCTTCGATCTTGTGGGTGGCACGGTCATGGGCAACGGCACAACCGAGCCGGTCTTCCCCGGGAATTACGATATCATCCACGGGCAGCACATGTATCGGCCCGACAGCATCGACGTGGACGTCTACCGCTTCGAGCTGACGCAACTGGGCACGCTGAGCCTGGAGGTCCTGGCCGAACGGCTGAACAATGCGAGCCGCCTGGATAGTGTGATAACACTCTACCGCGAGATTCCCGATCCTGATCGGCCGGGGACGGTGACCTACGAGCAGCTCGCGCAGAACGACGACTACTACAGCGAAGACTCCTTCACCGAACTGTATCTTCCCGCGGGCGTCTACTATGTCGGGGTGTCGGCCAGCGGCAACGACCAGTACGATTCCAACGTGGAGAACACCGGGATCGGCGGCACGTCGCAAGGCGAGTACAGGCTGCGGCTGTCGTTCAGTCCCGGCGGTGTCGATCCCGACCGTCCGGAAACTTTCAAACAGCAGGACGGCGACCCGGCCCGGCTGCTCGACGCGACACTGACCAAGTTTGACGGCGACGCGGACGGCGTGCCGGGAGGGGTGTACAGTTTCTGGTTCAACGTCGCCTCGACCGAAAACACGCTGTTCGTCGACAAAGCCTCGACGAGTTCCACGCAGGATGGCTCGCTGGCCAATCCATACAAGAGCATTCCGGCAGCAACGGCCGCGGCAAACGCCGGCGATATCATCCGCATTCTCGGCAACAACTTTGCCGACGACGATCCGGAGGATCCGGCGTCGTATTTGAACAACCGGGCCTACGAGATCGGCTGGACCCAGTTCGATACCCCGGCGCGCGCCCTGAGCGACGGATCATACCTGGCGGTGCCCCAGGGGGTGACGGTGATGGTCGACGCGGGTGCCATGTTCAAGATGTTCGCCGCGAACATCGATGTCGGCAGCTCGGCTTCCAACATCGATCGCAGCGGCGGGGCCCTGCAGATCCTCGGCACCCCGACGACCTCCGTTCTGTTCACGTCCCACCGGGACGAGACCCTGGGGGTCGACACCGAACCCAACCGCACGACAGCCTCGGGGGGCGATTGGGGAGGGCTCGTATTCCGCAACGACATGGACTACGACTACATCGAGAACTACGACCCGGCCACGGGAGTGGCGCCTCGCGAGGTGCTGGAGACGCAGGGCATCTTTCTCAACTACGTCAATCATGCCGACATGCGCTACGGTGGCGGCCAGGTGACCGTCAACGCGGTGAAGAGCGTTTACACCCCGATTCACATGGCCGAAGCCCGTCCCGAGATCACGCACAACGTGATCACCAAGAGTGCCGACGCCGCCATCTCGGGCGATCCGAACAGCTTTGCCGACAACTTGCTCCAGAGCTGGGACATGTACGATCCATTCACCGCCGACTACGGGCGGGTGGGACCGGAGATCCACGGCAACACGATCGTCGACAACTCGATCAACGGCATGTTCATCCGCATCCAGACGGCGGCCGGCAATGCCACCAAGGAGCTCGAGGTCCCGGGCCGGTTCGATGACTGGGACGTGGTCCATGTGCTGCCGGAAAACCTGGTGATCAGCAGCACCCCTGGAGGGACGGTTCTTCAGACCGCGACCAACTCCCTGACACTGACCAACGAAAGCCGCCTGAGAGCCGTATCGGGACAGGTGGTTCGGGACAGTGACAAGTTCTCGATCTTCGACGGCAGCACAAAGGTTGTTTTCGAGTTTGAGCTGGCCAACGGCGTTACGCCCGGCCACTTTGCGATTCCCTTCCTCCGCACCGACTCGGCCAGCCAGATTGCGGCCAAGATCCGCACGGCGCTCGCCTCCGCGGCGATAACCAAGGGTCTCGACGTGGCCGTTGTCCCCGGCGAAAGCGGGATCAACATCACCCTGAAGCACCTCGGGCCGTCGGTGAAGATCGAGGGTTTTGCCACCGAAGAGGCTCGGCTCGACGCACGACTGAATATCGATCCAGGGATCATCGTCAAGCTGGGCGGTTCGCGGATCGAGACGGAAGTGGGGGCGCAGTTCATCGCCGAAGGCCGTCCCAGCGGAACCGACGGGGCCGAGGGCTACAAGGTCGTGTTCACCTCGCTGCTGGACAACCGCTACGGGGCCGGGGGGACATTCAACACCAGCCAGAACACCAGCGGCCAGGCACCGGCGCCTGGAGACTGGGCGGGCCTGAGCTTCAGTGCTATCTCCACGGCCAGCCTGGAGAATGCGGTGATCGCCTACGCCGGAGGCTATTCGGCCATTGAAGGCGGTTTTGCCCGCTTCGATCCGATCGAGGCCAGACAAGCCTCGCTGCGGGTGGTCAACAGCCGGTTTGAATACAACGATGCCGGATCGGCCGGCAACCGGAACGGCCGGGGCTCCATCGAACCGGCGACGATTTTCGTCCGCGGGAGCCAGCCGGTTCTGGTCAACAACGACTTTCTCGACAACGCCGGGCCGATCATCAGTGTCGATGCGGATTCCATGGTGTCGGACGTCGTGGCCGACTGGGGGCGCTCGACCGGATGGATCTCGCGATTCGACGAGTATGCCTCGAACCACGGACCGCTGGTCCGTGGCAATCGGCTGACGGGCAACGCGATCAACGGAATGGCAGTCCGCGGCGGCACCTTGACCACGGAGTCGGTCTGGGACGACACCGACATCGTGCATGTCTTGCGCAGTGAGATCGTCGTTTCCAACTACCATCACGAAGGCGGCCTGCGGTTGCAGAGCAGCGCCGACGAGAGCCTGGTCGTCAAGCTGCTCGGCAGCAGCGCGGGGTTCACCGCCAGCGGTGAACCGCTGGAGATCGACGACCGGATCGGCGGCTCGCTCCAGGTGGTGGGCATGCCGGGCAAGCCGGTTGTTTTCACCAGCCTGAACGACGACACCATCAGTGCCGGCTTCACGCTCCTGGGCGAACCCCAGTTCGACACCAACGGCAACGGCAGCGCCACCACGGCCCAGGCGGGGGACTGGCGCAGCCTGCGGCTGGATACCTACAGCAACGATCGAAACGTGGCGGTGGTCAATGAGACCGAGGCCGCCTCGCAGTCGGCCAAGGACGACAACGGCGACCCGTTCACGGCAGAGCAACTCGGCCAGCTCGCCACACTCGACAAAGGGGGCGACGACAACCTGCGGCTGGGTTTCGAGATCCACGGCGTCATCCGCAGCGATGCGCCCGACGACGTCGATGTTTACACCTTCGACGCCACGGCGGGCACCGAGATCTGGATCGACATCGACTGGACGACCTATGCGCTGGACACGATCGTCGAGCTGATCGATGCCGACGGCAACGTGCTCGCCCGCAGCGACAACTCGACGGACGAGGAGGAGGCGGCCGTGGCGCTGGGCGCGAACGTCTTCTCCATGGACAAGGATGAATGGCTGCGCCACGACTTCTACACCACGAATACCCGCGACGCCGGCATGCGTCTGGTTCTGCCCGGCGATGCGGGAGAGACCCGGACTTACTACCTCCGGATCCGCAGCGCCCTGGCGATCGGCAACATTCCCGCCGGCAACCAGATCAACGACGGCGAGATCTTCACCATCAGCGACGCCTACCAGACCGTTACCTTCGAGTTCGACAAGAACGGCTCTGTAAGCAATTCGCAGTATGTGCCCGTGACTATTGGTAATGGGTATTCCCAGAACGGAGTGGCGGCTGCGATCCGCGACGCCGTGAAGGCGGCAGCTCTCCCCTACTCGATCGCCAATCCTTACGGTCACAGCCTGGCGGCCGACGGCCGCATTCAGGACGGCAACGTCGTGCTGGACGGTGCTCATCTCCGTTTCGACGAGAAGGCAACCCAACTGGATCACCTGGCCAACACCTCGGGCACCTACCAGTGCCAGGTGCGGCTGAGGGAGATGCAGGAAATTCCGGGCTCGACGGTCTACTTTGCCGACATCCGCTATGCGACCGACGGCATCGAGGTTCTGGGCGCCCTCCAGCATTCGCCGCTCCTGGGGGAGACGTCGGATGTCGAGGGCACGGGCCAGGGCTTGAACGATACAAGCGGATCGGCCCAGTACATCGGTAATCTGCTGGGCAGCGACCAGAACACGATCTCGGTGGCCGGCTACCTCTCCGGTGCGGATGACATCGACTGGTATCGGGTGACCGTGGATTACCAGGGCATCCAGTCGATTGCCGGAATCAATGACGCCGGGAGCATGTTTGCCACCATTTTCGACATCGACTACGCCCACCAAATGGCACGGCCCGACCTGACCCTTTGGGTGTTCGACCAGAACGGCCGACTCCTGTTCACCGGAGACGGGTCGAACGTGGCGGAAGACCGCCCGGATCCGATCGCCGGGGCGAGCGTCGAGGATCTCTCGCGCGGCTCCCTGGGGATCGACGATCCGTTCATCGGCAGCGCGCTGTTGCGGGAAGGAAACGGCACGCAGGGGAGCTACCTGGTGGCGGTGACCTCCTCGGCGGCAACCGCCGAGGTTTTCGGGACGAACTATCCGCTCACTCGGCGCGAGCCGCTGAACTCCCTGAAGCGGGTCGCGGAGGAGCATTTTGACGGTACCTACACTCCCGGAGCCGGCGGCGGCCCCCTCGGCCCATCGCTTGGCGTCACCACCAACGAACTGACGCTCGGCGACGTGACCATGTACGTCAGCACGCAGACGCAACTGTTCACCGTGGATACGTTCACCGGGATTCGCGAAACGAATGTGATCTATCCTGAAACCGCCCTCAACGAAAGGAACCCGAATCGCGGCTACGAGGATATCATGATGCGCAACGACGGTTGGCTGTTCACCCTGGCCGGTCGCAGGGGCTCGGGCAACCAGCATGCGAGCGTTGCCAATTACCGCCAGCTCAGCACCGAGGATGGAACGATTGTTCAGGATATCGATGAAGGAATCACGACCTACCAACTCAACAGTCGAGGGGACGGCCTGGAGGTCTACGAGAACGGCATGCGATTCCACGCCATGACCTATCAGCCGAATTCCAAGGCCTTCATTGCCGTCGGCAGCATGGATGGAGGGCGCGGGGTCGAGTACAAGACCAACCTGGTGTATACGTTCCGCGACACGGGTGCTTTCACACCTGATTCGCCGAGCGGCAACCGCCTGACGACCAACGCAGTCCCTCGCGGGCAGTTGATTGGCGGTCCGGTGATCACCGCGGTGGCAGCCACACAGAACGCCCTGCCATTTGGGGACAGTGTGGGTGTGCCGGTTAGCGCGGGCAGTCCGGATGGCAGTCCGGATGGCGACATTCACGACGGCCAGACCTTTGAACTCACCGACACCCTCGGGAACTCCGACACCTTCGAATTCGACCTGGGGTTCGATGTGATCATGTCTCCGGACGGCGCGGCGGATCTTCGCGATGGCGACACGTTTGTCATCAGTCAAGGGGGAATAACTCGCACCTTTGAATTCGACAGCGGCCCCGTCCTGGTATTCGCCGGTACCCTTTCGAACGGCGACACGATCGACGTCAGGGGGCTGAACACGCAGTCCAATGTGCAGGAAACGCGGACCGTCACCATCGGCGCCGGGAATCCGGCGGTTCCGGCCACGATCGCCGGCGTGGCAACCGCCATCAACGGCTGGCAGAACTTCGCCCCCGACGTGGTTGCAGTCGGCAACCGGTTGACGTTCACGGGGGACACCGACATCACGTTTACCACGGCCAACGTCGATGCGATCATCCAGGAAGGGGACTATGGCCTTGCCACGTCCGGAACGGCGATCTCCTTCGAGGAGACGCAGGCTACTTCCACGGTTGGCCAACAGATCGTCACGACCCTTGTGGCGGCTTTTTCCTCGGGCACTTACGCCTCCTATGCCCCGCGCCAAGCGAACGCCACGTTTGGCGATCGACTTACCATCAATTTCCTCAATCCCAATTCGTGCACTGCGGACTTCAGCGGGACGCCGTCGTTCTACCATGTGCCCGGTTCCGCCCCCGGCGCCAGCGGTGCCAACCAGCGGATAATGCTGCAGGCCACCGCTTCGGTTAGTGCTGTGGCCACAGCGGTGAGCAATGCGATCAACAACCCGGCAGTTGTGCCCTCTATCGCCACGGCCGCCGTCGAGGGCGAGCAGGTGGTGCTGAGCAATGTGGCGGGGGTAGACCTTACCGAGTCCGATCCGCCGTTGAGCGTGGCTGGGGTGGGCCCCGGAGGCGAGATCACCGGCATCGCCTATGTAGGCAATACGCTGTACGCGGTCAGCTCCAACGGCGGCTTCTACCGCGTGGATACTCCGACCGCCTCGGGATTCGACGCAATCGATCCTTCCCAAGGCTATCCCTACATCGAATTCAATGGTGGTGGTCCAACCCTGGTTCACATCGCAACGATTGTGGACGGAAGTCCGGTCAATTTTCAGGGTTTGAGCGCCGGACCGGATGCGGTCGAGGGGGGAGACTACGCAAACGTGCTGTTTGCTGTCGCCAGCAACGGAACGATCTACGCCCTGAACACAGAGGGGGAATTGCAGCCGGTCTTCTTAGGTGGCGAGAGCAGTGTTTCCAGCGGCATTACCGGAGCCAAGGGCATCACCTTCTCGCCGATTGACTTCAATCTCTGGAACGAAACCAACCGCCGTAGTACCGATTCCGGGCACGGAATCAATGCCACACCTGACCTGACACGCAACAACACGGTTTCGGGGGGCACCAGCTATTATTTCGGCCTCGAGGATCCCGAGGATTCGGCAACGCTCGCCGCCCAGCCCGGCGCCGCGAACTTCATCGAACCGACCGGGTCGGCCATCGATATCAACAACGAGGCATTTTCCACCTACGATCTGCCGGGCGGAGGCCTGGGCAGCCTGACCACCGACGCCTTCAGTCTCGAGGGTTACGATCCAGGCGACCGGCCTGTCCTCTACTTCACGTACTTTCTGGAAACTGAGGGAGGAACCGACAACGACGATTTCGACGGTTTCAAGGTCTACGTGTCGGCCGACGGTGCCAATTGGGAACTGGCGGCGACCAACGTCGATACGTCGGTCAATTTCACCAGCGACATCGAAGAGCAGGAGTTGCTGGAGAATACGGATTCCTGGCGGCAGGCCTGCATCGACCTGACCAATTTTGCCGGCCAGTCGGAGGTCCGCGTGCGGTTCGACTTCTCCACGGCTGCCGACATGTATGTGGGCGCCGATGCCGGCAGCGGCAACTATCTGGCCGCCGTGGCCGCCACGAAGATGGCCGATGGAGAGATTCCTGCGACACCGGTCGGAGTGGCGTCAGCCGACTGGTACAACCTGAGCAACGACGGGCGGTTCCGTATCGGCAATCAAGTCTTCGAATTCGACATGGGCCACGCCCTGTGGATTCCAAACGCGGCCGGGACCTGGATTCACGATGAGGAGACGTTCACGATCAACGACGGGCTCGGACACGTTGTGACTTTCGAGTTTGACAACCCGAAACACGAGGACGGCGGAACTGCGGGTACGACGAGTTCAAGCCATGTGACGATCCCGATTGCGGCCGGCCTTTCCACGGCGGAAGTGGTTGTATCGATTGTTACGGCCATCAACAACGCCGTGGTGACTCATGGTCTGCAGATCACGCCGATCACGGACGAGAACCGCATCTTCCTCAAAGGCGCCGTCGGTGTGACGCAGACGGCTTCGCCGTATACGGTCTATCCCTACGATTCCCAAGGAGACGTGGTCATTCTGGGCGATGCCCCCGGTTCGCTCTCGACGACCGGAGCTCTTTCCGTTCCCTTGAACGGCGACATGGACAGTACCGAGGTCGCCAAGGTGATCACCAAGGTGGTCAACCAGCGTTTCAGCGGCGCCGACCTCCTCCAGGCGGCTGACGCCGCGACGACTGTCGATGGCAGCCGGTTCCGGATCAGGGGAGTGGACGCCCGCGGCGAGTACCAGACCGTGACCTTCGAATTCAACAAGGTCGGCGGAGTTGGAACCGGCAACATCGCGGTGAACATCAGCAGCGCCGTCACGGCAGACGACGTTGCCGCGGCCATCGAAACGGCCATCAACAACTACCATGCCAGCAGCGGTTTCCGTGTAACCGCCACAGCAGACGGCGAAGAGGTGACTCTCCACGGCGACTACACCGAGGTTGTCTCGACCACCGGCGCGGGGGTACAGCACGTCAACCCCTATGAAACGACCATCAAACGCGACACGGCACTTGGATATTCGATGCGATTGTTCGGATATGATGTCACCAGTCCTGGTCCGCTGGGCTACAGCGATGCGTTGACCGGAGACGTGACCAACAAGACATACCCCGGCGACAGCAACACCCGATACCGGAACGTGAACCGCAATCGGGAGAACCATTTCGAGGGGGTGTTCATCGACGATCTGATCGTCGGTTTCAGCGAGCGTGGAGAGCTGGTCACCGCGGCCACGTCGGGTGTCACCGGCTTCACGCTGAACCCGATTCCAAGCGACATGGTGACCGTGGGCGACTACCAGTTGGAGATCCGCCGCGGAGAGGATTTCGCCCAGTTTGACCACAGGGTCCCGTCGACCACGCTGCAGCAGGCCCTGGACACCAATGACCGGCTTGCCCAGGGTATCACCGTCCAGATACCCGCTGCCGCGAAGATCATCCATCGCGACACGTTTACGATCAGCGACGGCGTTGTGGTCAAGGAGTTCATCTTCCTTGACGAGACCATTCGCGGCGGCTTCGGCGACCAGATCCCGATCTACTACAACGCCACGTGGTCCGCGGCAAGGATGGCCAAGGAGGTCCTGGACGCGGTCGTCGGTGTCGCTGACTTCGATGTCAGCGGCACTTCGATCGAGACCAGCAACGAGATCGACCTGTTCGGGGCAACCGCCGTTAAAGGTCTGGACTACACCATCTACGGCCCGGTGAGCAGCGCAGGGCTGGTTGCGATCGACTTCCCCAAAGGCCCGGTCCAGATCACGGGGACGGTCAATGCCGCTGCCCCGAACGCAGCCGACCTGCTGGTCACGGAGATTCTGGGCCCCGGAGTCTCGCTGATTACGGGCAGTGCCAGCTACATCGGTGGAAGTGCCTCGTCCGGGTTCTGGAGCGACGGAACCAATTCGGGGATCCTGCTGACCAGCGGAAGTGTTGCCAATGCCGCCGGTCCGAACAGTGCGGAATACTCCACAGGACAGGCTTCCCTATCGGGCGATGCGGATCTGAATGCAGAGTTTGGCGTCACCACTCTGGACACGAGCGCACTGCAATTCGCCTTTGATTTCCCCGGAGGTGACCTGTTTTTCGACTTCGTGTTTGCCTCCGAAGAGTATAACGAATACGTGTATTCGGGCTTCAACGATGTGTTCGGGTTCTTCATCGAGGGTTATGGCGGTACCGTCTATCCGCAACGGAATATTGCCCTGGTTCCGGGCACGACCACCCCAATCTCGATCGATACGATCAACGGCGGCGATCCCTACGGCGCAGCCAATGCTGCCAACGAGGAATACTACAACAACAATTCTCCGAACGACGGTGGAAGCTTCCTCAACGACTTGGGATACGACGGATTCACGAATGTGCTGACGGCGAAGGTCATCGGGTTGCCGGCCGGACAGTATGTCATGAAGCTGGTCGTTTCGGACGTTGGCGACAGTATCTATGACACGGGCGTGTTCATCAAGTCGGGATCGTTCAGCAACAAGGCCTCGGCTCAGGCCGACAAGGTAACGGTTGTTCAGACCGATCTTGGCGACAAGAACCACGAGCGGCAGAAGGGGCAGGTGATCCTGGCCGCCAACAGCATCACGAATTCGGCGGGATACGGGATCTACGTGGCTCCGGGTGCCCGCGACGTCACCTCGAACAACCCGCACCCGGCATCGGGACGATCGATCAACGAACCCAACCAGCTCGTGCCGGGGATCATGATCGAGAACAACCTGATCGCCTACAGCGGCGACGGCGGGATCCTGTTCAGCGGCGACACGGGCACGCCCACGGGGGCGATTCCCTTCGGGCGGATCGTCAACAACACCATCTTCGGCCAGGTCGGCACGCCCACCGGAACGGGAATCCTGGTTCAGAACAACGCCGGTCCCACCCTGCTGAACAACATCGTGGCCGGCTTGAGCGTGGGGATCCGGGTGGCCGATGTCGCGTCGGCAAACAATACCGTACTCGGCGCCACCCTGTACCAGAACAACGGGCAGAACGTGCAAGGCATCAGCCTGGGCACCTTCGACGTGCAGTTGCAGCCGGGCGAACCGCTGTTTGTCGATGCTGCGGGAGGCAACTTCTATCCCGATCAAGGCTCGGAGGCGATCGACAGTTCGCTGAACAAGATGGAAGACCGCGCGGACTACTACAACCGCATTCTGGCCCCCATCGGCATTCCGCTTTCTCCGATTCTGGCGCCCGAGATCGATCTGTACGGGCAGTTGCGGCGCGATGATCTTTCGGTATCGTCCGATTCCGGCCTCGGTCAGAATGTGTTCAGCGACCGTGGAGCCATCGACCGCGTGGACTTCGTGGCCCCGACGGCGAGGATCACCGATCCCAAGGACAAGACCGATCCGGCCGATACGGCGCTTACGGACCGCAACCCGGACCCGCACGACATCAAGCTGGTGAATGAGGTGGTTCTGAAGTTCACGATCCAGTTGGCAGACACCGACGGCGTGGGCATCGACGACAGCAGCGTCGTGAAGACCGCGATCCATCTCTATCGGGACCTCAACGAGGCGACCTATGCCGACGTGGGTACCCGCGATCCCGAACTGGTCGAGGGCGTGGACTACAAGTTCGTCTACAACGCCACCAACGATACGATCGACCTGGTGCCCCTGTCCGGCGTCTGGCCGCAGGGTTTCGATTACACGATCGTGGTCGACCAGACGATCCGCGACCGGGCCAACAATCCGCTTCTGCCGAACCGTTTCACCGCTCCATTCCTGGGGATGACTGTCTTCCGGATCTCGCTGGCCGGGCTCGACTTCGGCGACGCGCCGGATTCCTACAAGGTACTCCAGTCCAGCAACGGTCCGCGACACGTCATCTGGCGGGATTTCTACCTTGGAGCAGGCGTTACCTCGGAGACGGACGCCACCACCTCGACAACGGCCTCGATCGATCCAATGGACGACGGCGTCATGTTCTCCAGCAGCACCATGGCTGCCGGCGAAAATGATACGGTGAAGATCAACGTGACGATGGGCAACTCGGCCCTGCAGGCCAAGTACGGCAACCAGGCCTACGTTGCCGCCTGGTTCGACTTCGGCCAGGACGGCAAGTTCGACTACGATCCGAGCAGTGGAACCGGTATCAACGGTGATTTCTACCAGGTGATCCAGGTTGGCGACGGTGAGACGTTGCTGAACCTGCCGGTTCCCGCAGGAGTGGACGGCATGGTGATGGCCCGCTTCCGCTTCGGGAGCGTGCTGGACGAAGTCAAGTCGGTTGCCGGGGAAGCCTCCGACGGCGAAGTGGAAGACTACGTGATCAACGTGGTCGACCATCCGATGGACTACGGCGACGCGCCGGACAGTTTTGGGACCGTGTACGAAAGAGACGCCAACGGCGTCGTGATCAGGAACGGTGCCCGGCACGTGATTGCCGGACCGACGATCAATGCTCTCGCCGACGCCGATTTGAACGGGCAGCCCAGCGCGGGGGCCGACGGCGACGACCTCGGCGGCAGCGACGACGAGGACGAGGCCCTTGTGCCGAACAACCTGATTCCCGGTTACCTGGCACCCTTGAGTATCACGGTGTCCGAGTCCGCGTATCTCGATGTCTGGATCGACTTCGACCAGAACGGCGTCTTCGAGGCCGACGAGCATCCCTTCAGCAAACTGGTCAATCCGGGCGACCCGATTCTCGTGCAGATCGCTGAGGATGCCTACACCGGCAACACGTTCGCACGTTTCCGCATCACCTCCAACGGGCTGGATGTGTCGGGCAATCCGCTCGGTCCGGATGGGCTCGCCCTGAGCGGCGAAGTGGAAGACCACGTGGTCATAATCCACGAGGTCGATTTCGGCGATGCCCCGGATTCCAGCACCACGCCGACCGGCCACATGATCACCAGCGACGGTCCGCGGTTGGGCAACAGGGTCGACCACGACGCCGAGGCCCATCGAAGCCCGGACGCCCTGGGCGACGATTCGGAAACGACCGATCCCACCTTGCCCATCGATCACAACGGCGACGACGAGGACGGCATCTGGTTCAACGACTCCACGGGGACCCAATTTGCGGGGCTGCCTGCACTGATCCCCGGCGAAGACTACTCGGTGACCATCGACGTCAACAACGCCGACGGGGTCGTGTACGGTTGGATCGACTTCGACTGGGACGGCAACTGGCTGGCCAGCGAGCAGATTGTTTCCGGGGTCCTGGTCGCTGCTGCCGACGGGCCGCAGACCTTCACCTTCCACGTTCCCAATCAAATCAATCCCGGGACCGTCTTCGCCCGTTTCCGCGTGGTCAGCACCGCGGAAGCGCTCAGCTGGCAGGCCAGTCCCACCGGCGCGGCGTTCTCCGGCGAGGTGGAGGACTACCAGGTGCGGATCCTGCCCATGGACTACGGCGATGCGCCGAATGCCTATGGGACTGTATGGGCCAGCAATGGTGCGCGCCATCTGGTCGATGTGACCGGTCCCTATCTGGGAACACTCGTCGATCACGATCGCGACGGTGCTGCGAGCACGGGAGCGGTGGGCGACGATCTCTACGACGCACAGGACGACGAGGACGGTGTCACCTTCAGCACCCCCTTCAGAATCGACAATCCGGCCGACCAGAAGGCCTGGGTCGACATCGTCGCGCCCAACGGAGGTTTCGTCGACGTGTGGATCGATTTCAACGGCAACGGCGCTTGGGACAACGCCACGGCGGAGCATGTGGTTTCGTCCCCGGTCGCGAGCGGCACGCAACGGTTCGAATTCGACGTGCCCGACATGGGTTATTCCGGTACAGCGTACGCCCGGGTCCGCATCACCAGCGACGGCAAGGATGCCGACGGCAATCCATTGACTCCAACGGGAATGGCTGCTGACGGCGAGGTGGAAGATTACGCGGTCTTTGTCGACGCGGCTCCGGTGGCGAATGCCGGTGGACCGTATTGGATCAATACCGATCAGGATCTCTGGCTTGACGGTTCCGGTTCCACGGATGTCGATATCCCGCCGGATGCCATCGTCTGGTACCAGTGGGATTTTACCTATGATCCCAGCCTGCCCTACGATCCGGCCGACGAACGGACCTACTTCAATCCCGAATTCGAGACGCCCAACGCGATCGACGTCATCGAGTGGCCGTGGTCCGACATCATCCAGGTGCCGCAACCTCGCCCCGAAGTGGCGTTGCCGGTCTATCTGCGGGTGATCGACAGCTACGGCGCTGTCAGTACCGTGGTCGACCGTTTCGGCCAGGTTGTCGAGGGAGCAAGCGCGGAACTGTATATTTTCGACAACGAGATCCATGCCGCGTTCGACGTTGCCAGCGAAAGCGGCGGTTCACCCGCGGCCTACGCCCCCGACCAGACGATCGTGTTCGACAACAAGTCGACGCATGACCGCGGAGCCGACATCGGGTTCGACAAGTACCTTGTGACCTACGAGTGGGACTTCGATTACGACGGCACGTTTGTCGCCGACGAGGTGCAGACCGCCGTGCGGCAGGACGGCTCGATCGATACAGCGCTGGCCTTGTCGGCCGGTTTCGGCGATACCACGCATGCCTACACGCGGTTCGGCACGTACACGGCCGTGATGCGGGTGACCGACAGCAACAGCCCGGCCAAGACGGCCATGTACAGCCGAACGATCACCGTGACGGCCGGCAATCATGTTCCGCTGGCCGATGCCGGCGGCCCGTACGTGATCAACGTCAACACCGGGCTGACCCTGGACGGTTCCGCATCGGCCTACGACGATCCGGCCGCAGGAACAAACCCGGCCAGTTGGGGCGACAGCATCGTCAAGTGGGAGTGGGACCTCAACAACGACGGAATCTACGATTTCCAGGGCAAGCAGGCCCCGCTGACGTACGTCCAGTTGGTGAATATCGGGCTGGCGATCCCGGCAGCGGGCGAGGGCTACGCGGTCAACAGCGTCCAGTTGCGGGTTACCGACAGTCTGGGCGAAACCGATACGACTTCCACCTCGGTGTACATCCACGAGAACCAGCCCCATGCGGTGGCCGATGCGTCGGCCTACGTGATCGCGCCGGGGACAGCCGTCCAGTTTGACGGAACCAATTCCTGGCACGACCGGGATCCCAACGACGTGACCGACCATAGCTGGAACAGCCAACTCGATCGCGCAATCGTCCGTTACGATTGGGACTTCGACAACAACGGGACCTTCGATCTGGCTCAGAGCGATCCGGCGGCCGCTGACTTCGGCCAGGCATCGTACACCTACAGCCAGTTCGGCGTCTATTACGCCACGTTGCGGGTGACGGACAACAACACGCCTGTCCGGCGCGATTACCTTGACGCCCCGATCCAGATCGTCGTCAGCCAGGGCGACGTGCTGCCGGTTGCCAATCCGGGTGGACCGTACCGGGTGGCTGCGGGAAGCGGCATCGTGCTCGACGCCAGCGGTTCCTACGACCTCAACCAGGCCGCGGGCGACGCCATCACCAGCTACCGCTGGGTCCTCGAGACGGGCATTGGCGACCAGACCTTGACCGCCAGCGTTCCGACGTATGCACTGACGTGGAACGATCTGAACGGCTGGAATCTCGCGCTCGGCACGGAGTACCGGCTCACGCTGCAGGTGCAGGACAAGGCAATAACGGGCGCCGTGAGCGCGGACTGGTCCACCGTCGTGGAGACCACGCTCAGCGTGCACAGCAACGCCGTGTTTGCCGACCTGGTCGTCAACGATTCGGACAACACCGTGGCATGCGGCTTTGAACTGGCCTTCGACGCCAGCGGTTCCGACAACCCGCATCCCGATCGTGAGATCGTCACCTACGAATGGGACTTCGACTACGACGGGGCCACGTTTGTACCGGATGCGGCCGCGGGAACCACCTCGCCGACCGCAACCCATGCCTTCGGGCAGTTCGGCACCTACCGTGTCGCCGTCCGCGCCACCGACGACGCCGGCACCTCCGACATCGCGGAGGTCACGATCTTCGTGAGCGAGGGAAACAGCAGCCCGGTCGCCGACGCCGGCGGACCGAGCGTCTACCTGGGCGAAGACGCTTACTTCCTGGATGTCGACCGAAGCCTCACGCTCGACGGCTCCGCGTCGTACGATCCGGACGCTGCCCAGGGCGACTCGATCGTCAGCTACCAGTGGGATCTGGACAACGATGGCCTGTTCGACGACGCCACGGGAGCAACCCCGACCCTGACGTGGAGCCAACTCGAGGGACTGGGCGTGGACGCTCTTGGCCCCCACACGATCTCCCTGAAGGTGACCGACGAGTTCGGCCTGGCCGGGACGGACACCAGCCGGTTGGTGATCTTCACGAATGTGCCGACGGCGGTCATCAACATCGACGATGCCGACGGCGTGGTAGGCCGCACGACACCGGTCGACTTCTACGGCATCGATTCCGTGTGGGGAGACGGCTCGACGGCCGGGCGGCCTGATCGCCAGATCGTCAAGTACGAATGGGATTTCAACGGCGACGGCACATTCGAGACGGTTCAAAACGCCTTGACCGACCCCGGCGCGGGCGTCGTGGAAAACGTCACCTTCCCGATGTACCAGACGTACCTGGTTTCGTTGCGGGTGACCGACGACAATCTGCCGGCGAAGACCGCCACGACCACGATCAGCATCACGGTCAGCGAAGGGAACCAGGATCCCGAGGCCAGCATCTCCGCGCCCGACGCCATCGAAGCGGGTGAGGGGATCACGCTCGACGGTTCCGCCTCGTTCGATCCGGATGCGGCCTTCGGCGATGCGATCGTCTCGTATGCCTGGACGGTCGGCGGACAGCATCTGGTCGGTGTGGATCAGGCCACGGTGGCCCTCACTGCGGCCGAGCTGGTGTCTCTGGGCCTCCCGAGCGACGGCAGCCCGATTCCCGTTTCGCTGACTGTCACCGACCGGTTCGGAAATGAGGACACGGCCACGGATTCGTTCACGATCTCCGAGAACGCTCCAAACGCCGTGTTCACGGCCGCGCCGAACCCGGTGGCCTGCAACACGAGCGTGGCGTTCGATGCGAGCGGGTCGGCCAATCCGCACCCGGATTACGATATCGTCAGCTATCAGTGGGACTTCAACTACAACGGCGTCAGTTTCGACGTGGACGCCGAAGGGCAGACCACCTCCCACGGCTTCTCCAAGTTCGGCCAGTATGAGGTCGCGCTCCGCGTTACCGACAACAACGTGCCGGCGAAGACCGATATCTTCACGGTCACCGTCAGCGTCAGCCTGGGCAACCGGGCCCCGGTGGCCGACGCCGGCGGGCCCTACGTTTTCGGCCTCGATCAGGCGATCGTCCTGAATGCCGGCGAGAGTTCGGATCCCGATCAGGATTACGGCGACAGCATCGCCGCCTACCGGTGGGATCTCGACAACGACGGCTCGTTCGACGATGCCACCGGCCCGACGGTAAACCGCGCCGCGGGCTGGTTCTCCGCCGATCAGCTGCATACCATCCGCCTGCAAGTGCAGGACGCACAGGGAGGCCTGCTCGACGAGGACGTGACCACCGTGACGATCGTCTCCAACATGGCCCCGTCGGCCGACGCGGGAGGGCCGTACACGGTGTCGGAAGGCACGGCTCTGGTCCTTGATGGAACCGGGTCCAGCGACGATGTGGCGATCACGAGCTACGAGTGGGATCTCGACTACGACGGCGCGACGTTCAACGCGGACATGACCGGCGCTCAGCCTTCGGTCACGTTCAACGACAACGTGGCCACGCGCACCATCGCCCTGCGTGTGAAGGATGGCGCCGGCTTGAGCGACATCCAGACGACCACGCTGACCGTTGCCAACGTCGATCCGACGGCCTCCATCGATGGACTGCCAGCCAGCCCGGCCGAAGGTCAGGCCGTCAATATCAGCGCCCTGGTCAGCGATCCGGGTCTTGACGACACCCACACCTTCGCATGGACGGTCACTCGCGGCGGGACGGAAGTTGCGTCCGGCAGCAACCAGAGCCTGAGTTTCACGCCGGCCGACGACGGTGTTTACCAGATCGGGCTTACGGTTACCGACGACGACGGCGGCACGGACACCGTCAACGAAATCCTGACCGTCGTTAACGCCGATCCCGCCGCCGGCAATCCGGCGCTTGCTGCGGTGGTCACCATCAATGGCCAGAGCCTCATCGGCGCGGGCCAGGCGGTGACCCTCACGGGCACGTTCAGCGATGCGGGCGAGCAGGACACGCATACCGTCTCCATCGTCTGGGACGACGGGATAACGTCGGAAGCGACCGTCGATGAGGAGGCAGGAACCTACGAAGCGAGCCACACCTATGCCGCCAGCGGCCAGTACACCATCGTGGCCACCGTGGCCGATGACGACGGCGGCACCGACGAGGCGACCGCCACGCTCAACGTGGTCAACAACCTCGGTACGGTGGATTTCTCCGACAATCTGGCCGATCTGGATCTGTCGGCAGGCGATCTCTGGTTCCTGCTCACGGCGGCCCACGGCGGCCTGCTCACCGTGGAGTTGGGAGGCACCGGTGCGAGCACTGCCTCCGCGGCCCTGTTCGGTGCCGACGGCAATGCGATCGCCGCCCTGGCCGACGGCCCGAGCGACGGCACGGATTTCCAGGTCGCTGCCGGTGCCAGCCTGTACCTGAAGCTGATGGGTACCGCAGCCGATGTCGATCTGCGGCTCACGAACCTCGTGAGCGTTGATGGGGCCGCAGTCACGGTGTTCGGAACCGATCAGGACGACACCTTCGAGTTCGAGGTGGCCAGCAGCCACTACGTGCGGATCAACGGGACCCAGTACTACTTCGCCGACGTCGAAGGTGTTGCCGAGACCGTCAGCTTCGATGGCGGGGTCGGCACCGACTCGGCGACTTTCCTCGGCAGCGAGGCGAATGAGTCGGCTGTGTTCCAGACCGGTTCGGGCGATTTCTACTCCGGCAGCGAAACCTACGACCAGATCGGGTTCTACGTGGATGTTACGGCCGAAAACCTTGTCGCTTACAGCGGCGGCGGACGTGACTTCGCCAAGATGTATGACTCGCCCGGTAACGACACGTTTACCAGCGCCCCGGAGGTATCCAGCCTGGTAGGCGAAGGCTACTCGCATATCGTCCACTCGTTCCATTCCGCCCTGGGCTATGCGACCAATCGAAGCGGCAACGACCACTCCGGAGGAAACGACCAGGCGATCATGCACGGCTCGGCGGGCAAGGACAAGTTCAAGGTCGACTGGGCCGACGCGGAGCAGTTCTTCGGCAAACTCTACGGAGGCACGTACTACACCCGGGCAAAGAACTTCGAGACCATCGACGCCGACTCGTCCGGCGGCAACGATCTGGCGGTCGTCTACGGATCGCCTGACAACGATGAGTTCTACCTCACCAAGGGTGTCGGACGTATGACGAATGAGCGCACCGCGATCGAGTTCCTGGGATTCAACACGGTCCTGGCCTCGGCCGGTTCGGGCTACGACGTCATCACCCTCGAAGACACGGTCGGCAACGACGAGATGCGCGGCCGCAGTCACAAGACGACGATGATCGGGTCCGACTACTCGCTGACCGCCCGTTACTTCGACGAGGTGTACGGCGAGGCGAAGAACGGCGGCAACGACAAGGCCAAGTTCCATGCCACCGCGGCCGACGATCTGCTGCATGCCAAAGAGATCGACGGAAAGACGTGGGCGCAACTGGCGGTCAGTGGCACCCCTGAAGACATGCTCTACGAAGCGCTGGGTTTCGAGATGGTCAGGGCCTACGAGAGCGAAGGAGACGACAAGGTCGACCGGGCCGAGGATTACCAGTGGCTCTATCTCGATGACGATTGGACCGACATGTAGAGCCGATCCCAAAGCTCCTGCTGCTGCGGGCAGTGTCTGCCCGAGGGAGTTTTTCCCGGCGGTGCCGGGGAGGCACAGATCGGCTGCACGTTACGGAGGGGGTGACACTCCGGTGAGAGAGCACGAGCGGCCGGCGCCGCGCGGTTCATTCCGCGCCGCCGGCTGCCGGCATTTGGGCCTG
>CAZLWV010000005.1:37582-66693 GCA_964563135.1 uncultured Planctomycetaceae bacterium | reverse complement strand
GTTGCGGATTGGCACGGCGGCGTATCTCGATTCCCCGTGCTGCGTCTGGGAGTACGTTCTCGATGTCTGCGCGGGAAATGCTCACGGCGACTCCTGCAGGACAAGTTTTCGACCTGCCGGAACAGGATGCAGTCCTGCCCCGCAATGCGACGGTTGATCCTGTGCCGGTTTTGAGGGAAGAGGCGGATCGATGACCAACCAACCGCAGCCGTCGCCGCCGGCCGACGAGGGGCGGCTCCGAAACAACCTGCGGCTGGCCATGGTATCAGGCGTGGGGCCGCGGATCCGGCAGGCCCTGCTCGACCGCTTCGGAAACGCCGAAGAGGTCTTCGCCGCCCCGATGGATCGTCTCCGCGAGGTGCCCGGTGTGGGGCCCAAGTTGGCCAGGGCGATCACCTTTGCGCAGCGGGAGATCGATGTCGACGCCCAGATCCGTTTGTGCCGAGAGAAGCAGGTCCAGATTGTCGTCGACGACGAAGACTCGTACCCCGCCACGCTCAAGGAGATCGACGACCCGCCAGGCGTGCTTTTCGTACGGGGCAACCTGAGGCCCGATGACCGCCTGGCGGTGGCGATTGTGGGAACGCGCCACGCGACCCACTATGGACTTCGCCAGGCCGAGAGGCTGGCGATGGGGCTGGCCCGGGCCGGGATGACGGTCGTCAGCGGCCTGGCCCGCGGCATCGACGCGGCCGCTCATCGGGGAGCCCTGGCCGGCGGCGGCCGGACCCTGGCGGTGCTGGGAAGCGGGGTTCTCAACATCTATCCCCCTGAACACGACGTACTGGCGGGTGAGATTCTGGATCGGGGAGCCCTGATCAGCGAAGCACCGCCGGAGGCCGCGCCGCGCACCGGCTGCTTTCCGCAGCGAAATCGCATCATCAGCGGCCTCGCGCTGGGGGTCGTGATCGTGGAGGCGGGGATTCGCAGCGGGGCCCTGATTACCGCCCGTCTGGCGACCGAGCAGAATCGCGAGGTCTTCGCCGTGCCCGGCCGTGTTGACGACCGGACCGCACAGGGTTGCCATCGGCTGCTCCGCGACGGAGCGGCCCTGGTCGAATCGGTCGACGACATTCTCGAGCATCTTGGGCCGCTCGCCCATCCGGCTCCGCGGCCTGACGGAACGGAAGTCCGCCATCCGGCTGAACTGCAACTCAACGAGTTCGAGCAGAAGGTTCTCGGCGCCGTGGACACGGACCCCACTTCAGTGGATCAGCTCGTGGTAAAGACGGGCCTTCCGGTGGCGCGGATCCTGGCGACTTTGAGTGTGCTGGAAATGCGGCGGTTGATCCGGCGGTTGACGGGAACGACGGTGGCGAGGATCTAGCGAGCCCCGCCCCTGTCGTGCCGCCTTTGTGTGTTGGCGTCTTGGCTTGGACCTTCCTTGACGCTAGACTCTCGATCAGAGTCCGTTCCAGTCCGGCAGAATCGAGGCCGCCCCCATGCCCGAATCCCGCACTTCCATTGTTCAGCGTTTCCGCGACAAGATAGCCACGGGCAAACCAATCATTGGCGGGGGGGCCGGGGCGGGGATCTCCGCCAAGTTCGAGGAGGCGGGGGGGATCGACCTGATCGTGATCTACAACTCGGGGCGGTTTCGGATGGCGGGGCACGGATCACTGGCGGGGCTGATGCCGTACGGCGACGCCAACGCGATCGTGATGGAGATGGCCTGCGAGGTTCTGCCGGTGGTGAAGAGAACACCTGTTCTGGCGGGTGTTTGCGGCACCGATCCGATGCGGCAGATGGGCCGATTTCTCCGCCAGGTCCAGGAGGCGGGTTTTGCGGGGGTGCAGAACTTTCCGACCGTGGGACTCATCGACGGCGACTTTCGCGCCAACCTGGAAGAGACGAATATGGGCTACGATCGCGAGGTGGAGATGATCCGGCTGGCGCACGAGATGGACCTGCTGACGACACCCTACGTGTTCACGCCCGTCGAGGCAGCGCAGATGGCCGAAGCGGGAGCGGACATTCTGGTCGCCCACATGGGTCTGACGACGAAGGGTTCGATCGGGGCCCGCACGGCCAGGGCGCTCGAGGCGTGCATCCCGGTGATTGATGAACTGGCCGCGGCCGCCCGTCGTGTTCGCCCGGAGGTGATCATGCTGTGCCACGGGGGGCCGATTGCGGAACCGGACGACGCCCAGTTCGTTCTGAAGAACTGCCGGGGGATCGACGGGTTCTACGGCGCCAGCTCGATGGAGCGGCTGCCGACCGAACGGGCGATCCGGGAGCAGACGGAGAGATTTGCGGGGATGACGAGGGGTTAGTCAAGAACGGTCAGGGCGCGCTCGTGAATAACTGGAACAAATTGCCACCGGATTGACACGTCGCTGAGCGTGGCGAAGGGCGTGTTTATGGGGGTACCACGCCGCCGTTGGTTCCTCAGGCCGCGCCACCCAATTGACCAACTTGTTTCTGGGCGCGGCCTTGCAGGAGCGGCAAACCATTTCGATTGTCGTGGGGGACGGAGTGAGGCGGTGAGGGAGGCCAAACGGTCGCATGAGTAACCACGTGGCTGGACCTATGCCTGACGGACCGCGGGACATTCTGGCTGAGGCGCCGCCTGGATGCCCCTTTGCGGCTGATGGTCCGCCTGGATCGCCGTTTGCCCTGGATCCCAAACCCTCGATTCTCCACCTGATGATCTGGGCGGCTTGTGTGGCCGTTTTCATGTCGGCCTATCACACGCTCACGCTCGGCCGAGAGGAAGCTGCGGTCGACGGTGTCAGGATCGTAATTTTCGGGCTTTGGGGATTGGTTGGTGGAGCCTATCTGGCGGTGTTTCCCTTGATGGTTACCCGCTGGGCTGGCCATCAGACGTTCCCTCGGTCCGGAGGCGAGATCCTTTGGATCCTGGGCGCAATGGGCGTTGTCCAAATGCTTTTGTACCAGATGTTGTTTGCCATGTTCGAAGGCAGCTACTTCGCATACAGTGCGATGCGAGTCCTTGCGGGCCTATTTGTCTGGTTACCGGCCTATCTCCTGGCGAGCTATGCGAGCCGCGGCCACTGGCGGGTGTACTTCCTGCTGGTGATGGTTGCCGGATTCGTTTCGTACATTCTTCAAACAAGTCTGTCGTACACTGGGGGTACCAAGGCGATGTTGGTGGAGTACCTCGGCCACATCATCGTTTTCACGGCCGTACTGCTCTTGATGGTCTGGCTCGACCTTCGGAATCCACGTGTTCGGTATCCCTGGCCTCACTGGGCAGGCATCATCATCGGTTTCGCCATCAACGGAGTCGCGATGCTCTCGTACGCATATCAATGGATGGAAGCCGTTGTTCGAGGGACGCCATGAAGTCGACTGGAAACGACGAACCGCCTGAATCTTGCCCAGGACCAGCGAGCGACGACTCAATTGCCACATCTCCCGGCCAGACGCGGCTTTCAATCCGCCACCTCATGGTCTGGGGGCTGTGTGTCGCGGTCTACTGTTCCGCGTCTCAATCCGTCCAGCAAACCGGAAACGCGATTGTTCCCAATCCGCCTGTATTATCTGCGGCCAACGAGGCCCTCACGTCCGGGACCGCCCTGGCGGGACTCCTTCTCCTTCTGGCTCGCCGGCGTCGTCGCGCTGCCTACCCGCGATTCGGCGGCGAGTGGCTCTGGAGCCTCGCGGGCATTCACGTCGCTTTGACGTTTGTCGCGAGCCTGTTTTACCTGATGGCCGCCACCAGGCCGCTCGTTGTGCGTTCCCGCCTTCTGACTGCCGTCTCGCTGGGATACCTGGGCGTTCTCGCGATCGCCTACCTTATTGCGATTTGGCGCTGTGAAGGGAGACGCTGGAAGGTCGTTATCGTGCTTATCCCGGCCACCACGATTGCCGCCACGGTGCTCCTCATCGTCGTGGTCCGGATTTCTTCCTTTGCAGCGATGGAACGTTGGATGGTAATGCCCACCGTGGTGAAGACCTCGGTGTTGTGTTCCGCCATCGCCGTTGCTGCCTTGATCGATTTCCGCCAGGCCCGGCGTTATCCTTGGAGCCATTGGGTGGGCATTCTCCTGGAATTCTGGCAGGCGGCAACATCCCTGGCGGCATACATTGTCTATACGGTCATCTTGCAGCACCGATCGTTCCTGGGGCCGGGAAATTGACCTGTGCGGCGCAGACGCTATGCTCATGGGCAGAACGTGCGGCCCCGAGATCCCACCCATTCCCCAGGAGGTTCTCCCATGTCTCGCAGCAGTCGTCGCGGTTTTCTTCAGCGGTCGGCCGCTCTCAGCCTCGGGCTGACGCTTCGACAGAGCGTCAAGGCGTCGGCCGTGGGCGACAAGATCCGGGTGGCCTGCATCGGAGTTCGCGGGCGGGGCAACTCGGTCATGCAGAGCTTTGCCGCCGAACCGGACTGCGCCGTCACCCACATCTGCGACGTCAACGAAACGACGCTCCGCCAGCGGGGCGAGGAGATGAAGCAGAAGACGGGCTTGGCGCCCAAGCTGGTGGGCGATTACCGCGCTCTGCTCGACGACCCCTCGGTCGCCGTCTTCATGGTGGCCACGCCGGACCACTGGCACGCGCTGGCCACAATCCACGGCTGTCTGGCCGGCAAGGACGTCTACGTGGAGAAACCCGCCAGCCATAACATTCTGGAGGGGAAGACGGCCGTGGCCGCCGCCCACAAGCACGGCCGGATCGTGCAGGTAGGCACCCAGATCCGCAGCGCCCCGTTTCTCCGCGAGGCCCGCGACTATGTGGAGTGCGGAGAGATGGGACGGGTGATCTTTGGCAAGGCATGGGAAACAAACCGCAACGGCGAAGTCCATCTGCCGGCCGACGGCACTCCGCCGGCGGAACTGGACTACGATCTCTGGCAGGGGCCGGCGCCCGAGCGCCCCTACAACAGCGCGATCGTGGGTGGGGCATGGCGATGGCTGTTCGACTACGGCACGGGCGACCTGGGAAACGACGGAGTGCACCGCATCGACTACTGCCGCTACGTCATGGGGCTGGAAACCATGCCGGAGACGATCTGCTCGGCCGGGGGCAAGCTGTTCTTCGAGGACGATCAGGAGTGGCCCGACACACTGATCGTCAACTACGAATACCCCGGGAAAATCGTCCAGTACGAGATGCGGCTGTGGTCCCGTCCCAGGCTACTGGAGATTACGGAGGGGGCCGCCATCTACGGCGAGAACGGCTGGATGCTGGTGACGAACAACGGCTGGAAGGCCTTCGACGCGGGCGGGAAACTGGTCAAAGAGGTCACGGGTAGCGCCCCCGAGACCCAGCAGGCCCACATCCGCAACTTCCTCGACGCCGTCCGCAGCCGCGACCGCAAGTCTTTGAATCAGGAGATCCAGTCGGGCCATGTTAGCTCGGCCATGTGCCACGCAGGGAACATTTCCTGGCGGGTGGGTAAGAAACTCCATTTCGATCCGTCCACCGAGACCTTCGACGACGCAGAAGCCAACCGGTACATTGGCCGCGAGCACCGCAAAGGATTCGAACTGCCCAAGATCGAGTGACTCCTGGGGAGTATGGCGACTCGTCGCCGCTTTCCTTCAAGTGAAACCCATTTTCGCGGGAGAGGCAGATGCCGGACGACTTAGCGGTACCACCAAAGGCGACGTCTCACCGCAGGGCGACCACTCTGACGTGGGCGATCCTGATTGTGGCCTGCGACACGGTGTGTGGGATCGCGTTGCTCCTGCTCGCCTGCGTTCTCGCCGGGCTTCTCCGGCACCTGACCCCATTCGACTATCCAGACCTCTACATTGTCTGGTTCACAATCGGCACGATTCCCTTTGCTTTGTTTGCGCACTGGCGTGGTGCGCTGGCGCTCAAATGGCGTGTTGTCGCGGTATTGACGCCCGCGCTCTTGGTCCTGCCGTTTGTGCCGATGACGGTTCTTGATCGTCCAGGAGGTTGGATGCTTTATCCTATCGCTATCGCTCTTCTCGCATGGCTCGGTGAACGGCTGTCGGCATTGGTTTTGCCTGAGCGATCAGGTTCCAGGAATCGCAGAACATAGAATAGGGTCATGGTCCGCTAAGCCAGACGCGTTCTGCCTGCCACACAAATGCGGAGGTTCCCATGCGTTATCGAATCCTTTCGATCCTGCTCGTGACTGGAACGGTATGTGCCTCGCTCGCCTGGGCCGACGGGCTCGGCCGGCCTGTTGAGGTCGATCCCGAAAGCGGCGCCGAAGTCTACGTGCTGGGAGCCGATGGGCGGCCGTCGGACAACATCTACGGAGAACAGCCTTACGGCGACGCGACCGGGCGCCGGATCGCCATCCGCTACTATCCGCTTTCCGACAAGCCGGGGGGCATCAACGTTTTTGACCTGGAGGACGGCTCCAACCACGAAATCCTCTCCGGCAAGCCACCCTTCCCCGCCTTCCACGCCTGGGGCGAGTGGCTCTATTATGCCCAGGCGGTCGATGGGGTGCTCACGCTTCGCCGCTGCAATTATCTAACCCTGGCAGTGGAGAATGTGGCGGAGTTGCCCCCGGAACGCGGCAGTTACAGCTACGGCACGGTCTCTCCCGACCACCACTATTTTGCCGTGAGCGTCCGTCCGCCCGGAGACGGCCCTTCGAACGTGCATCTGCTCGACCTCAAGACCAACCAGTGGAGCATCCTGCTCGACAAACCGGGCTATCACGCCAAGCACGAGCAGTTCTCACGGGACGGGCGAAACCGGGTGCTGATTCAACTCAACCAGATGCCCGACGTGAAGGTGGTGCTCCTCGGCGAGCTGGAAATCGGCGGCACGGAAAAACGTTTCCCCGCCGATCAGCCCTACACGCTGCGCCCCACAGGGCACGAAGCCTGGATCGGCACCACCGGCGCCATCTTCTTCTCCACCGCTGCGGACTCTGCGAGCAAGGGAAATATCTGGACGGCGCAGATCGGTGACGAGAAGCCCGCGCTGGTTCATGAAGGCAAACGTTTCGGTCACGTGAGCGTATCGCGGGACGGGAAGTACTGGATCGGCGACACGGGGGAAGAAGGCATTCCCATCTACATCGGCAGCTTTGCCAGCGGCCGCTGCGCCCGGGCGTGCTTCAGCCGTACGGAATATGACGGCAAGCAGTGGAGCCACGCCCACCCCTACCTGACGGCCGACAACCGGTGGCTGATCTTCGCCGCCCGTCGAAATGGCCATCCGCAGGTATGCGGGGCGAGGCTGAAGGACGGGTGGCTGGACGGGATTTGAGCACGCATGCACCGGATTCCGTTCAAGGTTTCGTTCGGATTCCCCGCAACCGTGACTTGGCCCAGGTCGGGTCACGTCGGCAGTCCAAGATGGCGTATACGTCAATTCGATCGTTTTCGATCAAGTAGTAGATCGCGAACGGAAAACGTTTGGCGAGCATACGGAAGAAGCCGTCTGCCCTCGCGTGAACCCCAGCATAGATCTGCAAGGACCTCACATCCGCTTGAAGGCAGTCCAGGAAGTAGTCACCAAGACCGACAGACTGATCTTCATAAAACGAGTATCCTGCCCGAAGATCGTCTTGGGCAGACTCAAGAATGCGAATCTCCACGGACTTCATTCCTGAGTTCGGTGAATGCTGTCTGCCAATCGAGGAACTTCAGTCTTCCTTCGTCCGCTAAGCGCTTTCGTTCTTGAAGCAACTCTCTGTGCCAGTCGGGGGACGGCAAGTCTTCGGGACGTCGAGAAAGATCGTCCCAAAGCGTCTCCATCACCTGGAGTTTCTCCGCGAGGGTCATTTGATCGAGCGGTAGTTGAACTGACATGTCTTCACTTCCCGATTCCAGAGAGAGGGTATCAAGAATTATAACGAACGGGAGACGATATGGGAATCTACTTGCGGCCTGTACGTCTGCTGCGTCGGACGCAACAACCCGGCTGACAGAATGGCCTTCATTTCGTGCAATCCGGACCACTTGTCCGCCTTCTCTGAGGAACCACAGCTCAACCCATCGCCTTCCGTGCTGGTGGACGTCCCGCCGGCTTGCTTCTTCCCCTGGCCCCATTATACTCAGCGATGTGGATTTCAGGTCACGTTCTCCCGCTCTTGTGAGGTCGACATCGTGGACGATCTGCTCTATGTGAAGCTCAGTGCATTGATGTTCATGGAATACGCGGTCTGGGGGGCCTGGATGCCGGTGCTGGCTGCGAGGCTCCTGGGGCCGCTCAAGATGACGGGCAAGCAGACAGGCTGGATCTATTCCACCTTGCCGCTGGCGACGATGATCTCGCCGCTGGTGGCGGGGCAATTGGCCGACAAGTACGTCGACACGGGCTGGATTCTCGCCGTCTCGCACCTGGCGGGTGCCGTGCTTCTGTTTGCGGCGGCTCGAATTCAGAAATTCTGGCCTTTGTTCGTGGTCATGCTGCTCTACTCCATGTTCTACGGGGCCACGATTCCGCTGGTGAACTCCCTGATGTTTACCCATCTGGAAGGCACAAAGATCGACGCATCCATGGTCTTCCTGTGGGCGCCGATCGCCTGGGCTCTGGTCGGGTACATACTGTCCGGCTGGCGAATGACACGAAAGGCGGAGGGGGACGGCAGCGACTGCCTGGTTTTCGCGGCGGTCCTTTCGTTCGTCATGGCCGGCGTCTGTATGGCCCAGCCGGCCACACCGCCCCAAGGCGGGGAAGGTGTGCCCATGCTGAAGGCCTTGTCCATGCTCGGCCAAGTCAATTTCCTCGTCTTCATCCTGGTTTCTCTCGTCGTGTCGGGAATGATGCAGTTCTACTTCCTCGGAACGGCCCAACTCATGCAGGACCGGGGAATTGCCAACAAGGCTGTTCCTGCCTCGATGGCGATCGCCCAGGCTGTGCAAGCCCTGGCCACCTTCTTTCTCTTGACGCGTTTCTACCAGCATCTGGCCGGGCCGAAATGGACGCTCGTCATCGGGGCGGCGTGCTGGCTGGTAATGTACGTCGTCTACGTAGCCTCGAAGAGCCGCGTGCTGCTGATTCTCTGCCAGTCGCTGCACGGCCTGGCCTACGTTCTCTTTATCATTGCCGGGCAGATGTTCACCAACGACGTTGCCGACCCGGCCATCCGAGCTTCAGCCCAGTCTTTGATCATCCTGGTGACGACCGGCATCGGCCTGTTTCTGGGCACCCAGCTTGCGGGCATCGTCATGGACCGCTGTTCTGCGGATGGAAAGTTTGACTGGAAGAAGGTCTATGTCGTTCCACTGATCTTGATGCTGGCCGGAGTGATCGCGCTGGCGGTGGGAGTTCGCGACCCCAAGCCGGCGGATGCACCGGGCCAGGACGCCAAGCAGGAGGTGGAGGTCGCGACCGTTCTCGCGACCGGTCAAGATGTTCTGTGATGATGTTGCGCGAGCAACCGGGAATGAGGTTACCACTTTCTGCCGGCCAGTACGAGCTACCGCTCGGTTACCCACAGCCTGCTCCCGTTGGTCGTGAGTCTTTGTGAATCACTCAACGATCTTTGAGGCCAGTCGTCCAGAAGGGATGGCAACCAAGAGGATCGTGACCGAAATGGAGGCTTGACGACCTGATCGGACGGCCCTTCCGCCGTCACGATTCTGCCGGCTGTTTCGGCTGTAACGCGGAATCGGCCCCTCCCGGTGGCGAGTGTGGGGCCGCTGCCGGCATCTTGTCGACAGGTCGCCAGCTAAGGGCGATCCGGAGGGCATTATAAGCTATCCTTCCAGAAGTGGGTCGCTATAACGGGGACACAAGAACATGGGTGCCTCTCGAAAACTATCCGCTTCCGGGCGTACCATGGACGATCTGATCGACATGGTCGGTCCCCTGCATTCGTCGCCCACCGTGGCGTACCGGGCGATCAAGGCGCTTGAGGATCCTGATTTCGACTGCGCGAGCCTGGAGAAGCATCTCCAGACGGATCCCGCACTGGCTGGCGCGATCATGCGGCTGGCGAATTCCTCGTTCACCGGCGTCGCGCGGCACGTATCCAGCCTCCGGCAGGCTATGGCCTTGCTGGGCGCCCGTTCGCTGCGTCTTGCGGTGCTCACGGTGGGCCTGGTCAATCGGCTTACGACCGGAACACCGGCCGCCATCTGCCGCGAGTACTGGCGACGGTCGCTCTCGATGGCCGTCTGCGCTTCGCGTCTTTCCCAGCGGCAAGGCAAGATCGGGGCAGACGAAGCCTACATGGCCGGACTGCTGGCCGATATCGGAGTGCTGTTGTTTGCCCAGGCCGATACGGAGGCTTACGTTGCCCTCTGCGAAGCTCACGGCCATGGAACCGTACTGATGGAAGCGGAGCGAGCTCGCTACGGGTTTGATCATTCGAGCCTGGGGGCTCACCTCCTCTCGAAATGGAACCTGCCGAAACCCCTGGCGACGGCAGTTGCGCAGCACCACGACGACTACCTCACCGACGACGGATTCCAGCGGATCGCCTTCGCCGGTTCCCTGTTGGCCGAGATTCTCTGGGTCCGGGACTCATCGCGAATGCGCATGATGCAGCATTTCTTCCTGTCCGAGTTCAGCTTCGACCTGGACGAGTTCATCTCGTTCGTGCTGGCCTGTCGCGAAGACATCTCCGAAAACGCGGATGTCTTCTGTGCTGCCCTGCCGGAGGCTGTCCAGTGCAAGGACATCGTCGAACACGCGCGCCGGCAATTCGAAACCGAGGCCCTGCAGACGGCCGTGGAATGCGACAGCATTTCCGCCTGGATGAACCAGCAGTTCGCCTGAGCCATGACTGGCGACTGGTGGTCGGGCGGGCGCAACCTGCAGGCGGTCGCGGCTGAGCCTGGGGCGCGCGGAGTTCTGCACGCACTCCGCAACTGCGGCATTCCGCTTCGGAAACTCCCGAACACAAGTGTTTTCACGGCCGTCCCCAGGACTATAATGGCGGGTAGATTCCTCTGAATCCGTCCGCACGAGCCACAACCAACGAAAGACCATGGCACGCCAACCTATACCCGTCAGAGACCTGACCGTTCGTCCCCATCGCCTGTGGTGCGAGCATTGGCTGCTGCTGACCGCGGGAGATTTTGGCCGGAGACGGTTCAACACAATGACCGTCGCCTGGGGCAGCTTTGGCACCATGTGGCAGAAGCCGATCGCCCAGATCGTGGTGCGCCCCGGCCGTTATACCCACGAGTTCACCGAGGAGTTCGACAGCTTCACCCTCAGCGTGCTCCCCGAAGAGTACCGCAAGGCGGTCATGCTGCTGGGAAGCAAGTCGGGACGCAACGGCGACAAGATCGCCGAGGCGGGACTGACCCCGATTGCCGCCTCGACGGTCGCTGCGCCCGCCTTCGACGAAGCCGAACTGATCCTGGAGTGCCGCAAGCTCTACAAGCAGGAGATGGACCCGCGAGGATTTCTCGACGCGGAAATCGACACGAACTATCCGGCGAAGGACTACCACACGATCTACTTTGGCGAGATTGTGGCCGTCGAGGGCGTGGAGAAGTACCGTCAGGGATAGGGTGGGTGTTGACGCATCCAAGGCCGCCGGGAAGTCCCTCGACGAGCTGTGGAAGAAATATCAGGCGTCGCGGAAGTAGGTGCGGCCATATCCACCGCTGGCAAAAAGAGCCGGCCCTGGAACTCTCATCCCGGGACCGGCTCGTGTCTTCCAGCAAATGAACAAGCATTTGCAGGGTGCGTCTCGACGCACCTCACCAGCAGCTACTTCTCATCCAGGAGTTCAACGGCGGCAAACTTCTGGCCTTCGAGCATGGAGAGGCTGGCGCCGCCGCCGGTGCTCACGTGGGAGACCTTGTCGGCGAAGCCCAGCTTGCCGATGGCCGCCGCGCTATCGCCGCCGCCGATGATGCTGATGGAATCGCTGTCGGCGATGGCCTGGGCGACGGCCTTGGTGCCGGCGTCGAAGGGGGGCGTTTCGAACACGCCCATCGGGCCGTTCCACACAACCGTCTTGGCCTCCTTGACCAGTCGGGAGTACATTTCGGCGGTCTTGGGACCGATGTCGAGGCCCTCGAAGCCGTCGGGAATCTCACCGGTGGCCACGATCTTCTTGGTTGCGGCAGCCGCTTCGTCGGCGGTTTTGGGGAACCGGTCGGCACAGTGGTTGTCGACGGGGAGGACGAGTTTTTCGCCGCCCAGGGCCAGGAGTTCCTTGGCCAGATCAACTTTGTCGGGCTCGACGAGGCTCCCGCCAACCTTGCCCCCTTGGGCGAGCGAGAAGGTGTAGGCCATGGCCCCGCCGATGAGGACCTTGTCGCAGATACCGAGCAGGTTCTTGATCACCTGGATCTTGTCGGAGACCTTGGCCCCGCCCAGGATGGCCACGAAGGGGCGCTGGGGACTGCTGATGGCGTCGGCCAGATACTGGATCTCCTTGGCCACGAGGAAGCCGGACACCTTGGGCTTGCCGGCCATGGCCTGGGGCACGGCCACCATGGAGGCGTCGGTCCGGTGGCAGGTGCCGAAGGCGTCGTTGCAGTAGATGTCGGCCATTGCGGCCAGTTTGCCGGCGAAGGCGGCGTCGCCCTTCTTCTCCCCCTTGTTGAATCGCAGATTTTCGAGGACGAGCACCTCGCCGTTCTTGAGCGTCTTGGCTTTGGCGGTGGCGTCGTCGCCGACGGTGTCGGCCGCGAAGCCCACGCTCTTGCCCAGGAGTTCGCCGAGCTTGGCGGCAGCCGGCTTCATGCTGTACTTCTCGTCGCCGGGTCCGCCTTCGGGCCGGCCGAGGTGGCTCATCAGGATCAGCTTGCCGCCCCGGTCGATCACCGACTTGATCGACGGGAGGGCCATGCGAATCCGCCGGTCGTCGGTTACGTTCAGATCGGCATCGAGCGGCACATTGAAATCAACCCGCATGAGAACGGTCTTTCCGGCCACGTTGACGTCTTCAATGGTTTTCTTCGGCATGGGTTTTTCAGCTCCTTCAACACTGGTTCTCGATCCGCGTCCCGTGGCCGACCCTCCAAGGGCGGCATCCCTACCCGGAAGCAGGCAAATCGTGCAATAGAGTTCTTCATTTGGCTGAAGTATTACGAATGTTTGAGTTTACCGATTTGCAGACGGACCGAAAAGGCACACCGATTTGGCCGAATTCTGAGGGGGACATATAAGGGGGGACAGTCCGGACAGTCCCAGTTTTCTTTCCGCTGTGATGCGCGAGAATTGGGACAGTCCCCAGAGGCCGGGCTGGGAGCAACTTTGCGCGCATTTTCAAGTTTTTCCACACTTTCACTCCGTTGGGGGGGTAGGGGGGTTCTTCGCGGCCAGCGTCGGCGGATGCAAGGATGGTAGGTCAGCACCGCATCTGTCGCATCAAGAGCGCAGTTTCAAGACTTTCGCTTGGGGTTGGTATATCCGGTCGGGATGAACGAATAGCATGGAAATAGCCGCCGTTTCGCCAATTTTCCAATAAATCGGCCTTCTGTCGGGGTCATTCTGGGCCAGAGCCGTTGCCTCGTCATATTGCCGAGACAGCCGATTCAATCGAATCGGTCACCAATCCCGGAACCGGTCGCTGGGTGCGGGAACAATGGCGAATCGCCCGTGCCTCACGCCGCCGATCTGCGGAAGGCACGATCGATCGAATCCGCCATCATTACCAGAACATTCTTGGAGAACTGGCCGCCGCACGAAAGGAGCCGTCCGATGTTGAGAAAGGCCTTCAAATGGACCGCGATCGCCCTGACGGGGCTCGTGGCGATCCTTCTGATCGCTTCGGCCGTCCGTATCTACATCATCAGTGCACGGCTTAACGCGAAGCTCAAAGAGATCCGTGCCGCTGGCGATCCGATCTGTATTGCCGACCTGGCTCCCGCATCCATCCCCGCGGAGCAGAATGCGGCAATCCCTTTACGCCGCATTCGCGACGACGTGAATGCCTTCTACGAGGAAGTGAAGGAATACTATCAGAGTGAGAACTATGAAACAGGGCGACCGACGGAATCGCAACTCAAAGCCATGGAGGCAGCTTTTCACGCCTATCCAGAGCTTGTTCCCACGATTCAGCAGGCAATGGCCTTGGACGGCTTCGATCGTGGGCTGGACTATTCTCTACCTCCAGAGGACTTCGTGGCAGCAATCTGCGACGACACAGGGCCGGAACGCGCGATCGCTCGCGTGTTGACGTCACATGTCACCGTCCTGCGAGCTCGCGGCCGCTCAGATGAGGCAGTCCGGGCAAGTATTCCGCTGTTTCAGTTCGCGCGGCACATCGAACACGACGCCGTACTCGTGCAATTCCTGGTTGCCATTGCGATCCGCTCGATTGGGATCGAGGCTGCCGACGAGGCGCTCCGTAGTGGGACACTCTCCGACGAGACGCGCAAGTTACTCGACAGTGAACTGGCGCTCGCGGATCCGTTCCCTGGCTACATCAAGGCGCTGAAAGCAGAGATCGCTTTCGGCATTGACAGTTTCAACTCCTTTCCCTTTCGGATCCAATGGAACCGCGAGGCCCTCAACTACCTGGATACACTGGAGGATGAGATTCGCATGGCGGAAGGGCCAAACACTTCGTTCTGCGGCACTGACAGGAAAGCCATCGCAACGTCGGATGGCAAAGTGTTCGCCAGCCTGGTTCAGCCCGCCCTCAAATCGGCCCGCGATGCAACCGAACGAACCCTCGCAACGATCCGGACACTGCGAGTCCTAAATGCCCTCCTTGGCCGCGACGATCCCGATGCCCTGCCAAGCACTGACCTGACCGAACTTGGTCTGCCCCAAGACGCGACCATCGATCCCTTCAGCGGCAAACCGCTGATCGTCAAGAAAGTCCCCCAAGGCTGGAAGGTATACTCGGTCGGCCCCAACGGGATCGACGACGGCGGTAAACTTGACTTCGTGTCCGATTACGGCGTCGGACCGTTCGAGGAGACGGCGGAGACCGAGTAGGCGTGCAGGCCTACACCCGGGCTCTCGAGGTGTAGGCAAACTCGGCCACGATGGGATGGACCAGGTTGTCGAAATCCTCGTAGGCCAGTTGGATCAGCTCGGCGTGGGAGCCGGCGTTGAACGCGATCTGGTCGTCGAGGGTCAGGCTCCGGTCGACATAGACGGGCACGCGGTACAGATTGCCGAATGGGGGCATCGCACCAGCTTCGCAGTCAGGGAAACGGTCCTTGAACTGGTTCTCCGTGGCAAGCGTGACCGACTCCGCATCGATCTGGTGGCGGAGCAGTTCCAGGTCGAGCATCCGGGTGGAGGGGAGCACGGCCATGGCCATTTCGCCATCCACGAAGAGCATCACCGTCTTGGCCAGTTCGCGCCCGGGGATGTGGGCCGAAGCGGCCGTCTCCTGGGCCGTATAGGCCGGCGAATGGCGGATGGAAACGTAGCGGACGTGGTTCTCATCCAAGAACCGTTTGAGCTTCTTGGCGGGCATGACAAACTCCTTCGCGCAGGGCGGCAGGGCCGCCGACCAATAGGAGCTACCGCTCGGCAACCAACGGTCAGCGCCGGTTGGTCGCGAGTCCTTCCGGAAAAGCCGACGATGCTTGAGGTTCGTCGAACAGGGACGCCTCAAACGGGGGCAAGAGAGGTTTGCCTTTGCCGCAGGGACGCCAGAACCGCTCACGGAAACCTGCACGGCATTTCGCTGCCGGTGAGCAACTCGCTCGTCCTGTCGGTTCCTGGAATTGCCCTGGAAAGGTGGGAAACCCGTCTTGCAGGGGAAACCAAAGGTACCAGCGAACGTCGAGGTGGACGAGAACGCCGTGGTGCAGTGCCGGGGGAAAAAGATCGCGTCTTGTCCGAGGATCGCGACGCCCGCCTGCCTTAGTATAGAGCAGCATTCAGGCAGAGACTACCCGCTGATCGAGCGATTGATGTCTGCATGAAAGGGCTACCCGGCGAGAGACCGCAAGAAGCCCCGCTTCCGCGCGTCGCTCTCGTGCACTGACTGCCCAGGCGTCAGTAGTACAAGAGACTGATACACCCGATCGAGGGAATGACCGTTCGGCCGAGGGGCAAGTCTCGCGCTTGGCCCGATTCCGGTGCAGGTCGGAAGCGTCACCGTGGAGTGTTGGAGCGACGGAAGGATGGGGAATTGATGGAGAGCAGCCGCTCTTCCGTCGGCCCTGTTCGGGTCGGCAATCCGCTGGGCGGGTCAGGAGAGGTAGGCGTTCATTTCCCCTTCCAGAGCCGTGGCGCGGTCGAGGATGGGCTGGACCTGCTCGGAAGCTGCCACCAGGGCACGCAGCCAGCCCGTATAGGTCTCGAGCGATTCTTGAATCGGCGCGCCCTCGGCCCTTTGCCACTTTTCCACGAGGCTTTCGGCCAGATGGGTGCAACGGGTCACCTGATCGACGGGTACGACCATCGCGGCCGACTTGATGGTGTGCAGAACGCGAGCCAACTGGCGCGCCGTATCATCGCGACGTTCCTGGGACGACGCTTGTCGAAGGAGGTCTTCAAGCGTACGAGTCCGTTCGGTCAACTCACGATGAAAGGTGCGCCAGAGGCTCGCGTCCACGTTCCTCGGGGGGGAAGGGCAAGAAGTTCCATCGTAGGGAGATGGAACCGCGCTGGAAAATAGCTCGGCCGCCGGCACCGTGGGCGGTTCCGGTTCGCACTGATCCACGAGCGGCCCTGCGGCCGAGCTGACAGATTCTCTTGGTTTGGGTGTGCTGGTGGAGGATTGGCTGGAGGGGGCAGCCGCCACATGTGGTGCCGGCACCGGAGCAGGGGGGGTAACCGCCGAGGCCGTTTCGGCCGCCTGGCTGATTTCTTTGAGCGCTATGGCTCGCCCCGCTTGATGAGCTGCGGTGATCAACTCGTCGGCCAATCGAACCACTTCCTTCAACTCGGGCTTGGCCACCTGGGCGTCGGCCCCGACGGCGTTGCCTTTCTTGCGGTTGTCGGGCGTGATGATCGAGGAGTAGAGCAGCACCGGGATCTGCTTCAACACCGGATGTTCTTTGATCTTCCTGGTCAGATGGAATCCGTCGACCTGCGGCATCTCGACGTCACAGATCAGCAGATCTCCGACATCGGCAACCTGCCCTGTCGCTTCGATACGTTCGGATATCCAGGCCCAAGCCTCAGCACCGTTTTCGAAGAAGGTCAGGTTCCGATAGCCGCTCGCCGAGAGGGTGGAGCTGATCGCCTGGCGGACCGTGGGGGAGTCCTCGGCCAGGAGCAGACGCAGCTTCTCGCGGGGCAATCCCATCGGGTTGGCCACCTCGTCGGTTCGGAAGTACTGTTCGGTCACGTCATCCAGGATCTTCTCGAAATCGAGCATCACGATCAGCCGCTCGTCGCAACGCGCCAGGGCGGTCACGGGCGTGCTGGCCAGAGCGTCGAGCGCCGGCACGGCCAGGATGTTCTTCCAGCTCAAGCGGTGGATCCGTTCGACCTCGTCGACCAGAAAGGCCGTCTGCTGCTGGTTCAGGTCGGTCAGGATCATCGTTGCTTCGCACTGATCCGAGTCGGGCGTGATTCCGAGATGATCCATGAGCGAGACGCACGGTATCACCTGGTTCCGCAACTTGAACACGCCGCGGATCGACGGATGCGCTTTCGGCAGCGAGGTGATCGAGGCAGTGGGCAGCACTTCGCGAACCTTGGCAACGTTGATTCCGAAAGTGTAACCGGCCACCTTGAAAACGAGCACTTCCAGTTCGTTGGTGCCGCTTTCCAGGAGGATCTCTTTGTCCAGCAGAATGTTGCTCAGGGTCGTCATTGTGTACCTCGTCGCTTGGTCCCTGGCCGCTATGGATTGCGGCTTCCCACATGAACGTTCATCGGGTCTCCTGATCGGGCAAACTGAGGAACTTCTGCCGTGCAGGCATAATCGTTGCTTGGGGCAAAATGAGACGTGTGTGGAAAACCTGCGGGGGGCGGTCAGATTGCCGGCTATGCGGGTTCTGCCGGCTGGCGGTTGTGGCGGGACGGCTGCCATAGCAGTAAGATTGGAGGGGGATGGGAAAAGCGGAAAGCGGGAAGCGGCGATGGACGCGGTAGTTGCCAAACCTCCTTCCACCGGGATGAGCCCGGCGGGCTTTTTCTCGGAGAGCGGAACCCATGGCGAGTCGACCTGCCCTGCAATTCAGTCTGACGGCCCTGTTCATCCTGACAACCGTCTCGGCGTTGGCCCTGTCTGCCTTTTTTGCGATCAGCCGGTACTTCGGCGTTTCGCCGTGGGAAGTGCTGCTGTTGAGTTTCAGCTCAGCCGTGTTCTTGGTGCCGAGATTCATCGTATGGGCGGTCGGGCTGTCGATGGCCCTCCGCCGCTTGCCGACGTACCCACGGCCGGCCAGGTTTGCGGTCATTGGTCTGATTGGTCTGATCGTGTCGGCTCTGCTGGCGCAGACCATTCAGATGGCTGCGATTGCCAGCATACAGGGCGGGCAAGTGGGGGCCGTCTCGGTTGGCTGGCTTCTTTCCGTGAACGCAGTGTTTCACGCGGTCCTCGATCTGGGGTGTTGGTGTTTCATTCTGGCTGCGATCTTTGCCGGTCGCCCGGTGGCCCCCGCCCGGTTCGGTTCGCCGACGGAAGGCATGGATCCGTTCAACCGGGACGAAGTGATCATGCCCGCAATCGTGGACGGCGACGAACGATTCCTCGAGTGATATGGTGGGCCGCGGCTCGCGGTGAGGTTGTGGAGACGTGATCGTATTGGAGAATTGAATGTTGTTTGGGGTTGAGTGGCGTTGGGTCGCTTTGGCACCACCCTACGAAAGCGAGAAAGTTCGATGGCGTTTCAAGTCAGAAGCAGCGCGTTTGAGGACGGCCAGCCCGTGCCCAAGAAGCACACGGGGGACGGCGCCGATATTTCACCCGCGATTGAGTGGACTTCGCCACCCGAAGGCACGGCGGAACTGGCCCTGATCTGCGACGATCCCGATGCGCCCACGGCCGAGCCCTGGGTTCACTGGGTGATCTACAAGATCCCGGCCAGTCTGCCGGGGCTGCCCGAGAAGGTGGAACCGGTTCAGAGCCCCAGAACAGTTCCGGGGGCGATGCAAGGGGTCAACTCGTGGTCGGCTGGCCGCACGGTCGGCTATCGCGGCCCCGCGCCGCCTCCGGGCCACGGCACGCACCACTACCACTTCACCCTCTACGCGCTGGATGCGCCGCTGAAGGCGAAACCAGGCCTAGCCAAGACTGCCCTTCTGGCTGCCATGTCGGGCCACATTCTGGCCGAGGCAGAGTTGGTGGGAACCTATGAGCGGTAGAGACGGGGGATCCGAATGTCGAGACTCGAAAGATGAAGATGCCGTATGAGAGCCTGGCAACCCGGAAGCCGGAAGGCTTGTCGCGTGTGGCCGGGGCTGGGCGGCACGCGTTTCGAGTGGACCGCGCTGGTGCTTTGAAGTCGTTCTGGAGTCGTCTGGTGCTCGGGACTGCGTATTTCGAGTTCTCCCCACGCCATGCCTGACCGTCGAACTCATCGCGGGCCGCATCCGGAAGATGCGGAGCTTTTCGGCTCCGAATCGCTTGCGCCGTTACGGGCGGCGGCGGCCGATCTGACCTGGCTGCTGGATCGGGGTTATTCCTCGAACTCTTCGCTCAAGCTGGTCGGCGACCGCTATCAACTGGCGGCTCGCCAGCGAACGGCCGTCGCCCGTTGTGTCTGTTCCACCCGACAGCGAGGGGCAAGGCTCGAGCGACGGGCAGATCGCGCGGCAGTAGCGGGGCGCCCGATATGGCTCGATGGCTACAACGTGCTCACGACCGTTGAGGCAGCCCTTGCGGGAGCCGTCCTTCTGGCCGCCGCCGACGAGACGTTCCGCGACATGGCCAGCATGCACGGCAGCTATCGGAAGGTGGCCGAGACCGAACCGGCCATCATGCTGATCGGCGAGACTCTTGCCGCACTGCGCCCCCAGGAGGTGCGGTGGCTTCTGGACAAGCCGGTATCCAACAGTGGTCGGCTCAAACAGATCCTCCTCGAACTGGCAGCACGTTACCGCTGGCCATGGACGGTCGAACTGGTCGCCGATCCCGATCCGCTCCTCACTGCGACCGGGGAAATCGTGGCTACGGCCGACAGTGTGATCCTGGATGGCTGCGGACGGTGGTTCAACCTGGCCAGGCATGTGATTGACAGCCATGTTGCCGGCGCATACATCGTGCGAGTCGGTCAGCCGGATTCTCGCAACCAGGCTTCGGCCGGCTCAGGCTCGTAGAAGACTTTCACCTGGAAGCCCCGATTGCGGGAGATGATCTCGAAGAACTCCAGGTTGTTGCGATCCTTGGGATTTCCCACAATCGCAACCTTCTCGATATTCCGGGCAATGCGCAACGTGGCGTGGGCTTCAGCCAGCGAGTAGACATCGAAGATGTTCTCGAGGTTGGCCACATGGCGCTCGTCGAGAAGTACCTTGTTTCGCTTGCTCTCGAGAACCGCGTGGTACATGGCCAGATTGTACGCGATCGTTGCCTCCAGCCGCTCCTCGGTACCGCACGATCGGATGTGGAGATAGTCTCCACGATCCTCGGTGTTGAACTGGATTGCCATTCTCTGAAGTCCCGTTCAGGATGCCGGTTGCCAGGCCGGTTCGACGTAGTGGGTATTTTCATCTTCCCAAATGAGCGCTGATTCGGCAAGATTCCTGGCAGAAGCGGAAAGCGAAACGGGGGCGGGCAGTTGCCAAACCTCCTTCCATCGGGGCAAGCCCGGCGGCGATCACGCGAGTCGCCCTACGGGAACCTCAGTTTCAGCACGTACGCTTCCCAGTCTGCCTGGAACCTGGCCATGTCGTCGGTCCCCAGCACAGCCACCAGGGTCTTGTATCCCGTGGGATCGTCGGCTGCGCAGGCGCGAAACTCGCGGTAGAACTTGACGAGGAGGCCGTGCTCCTGGAGGTAGTAGCAGAGGTAACGGGATTGGGCATAGTTGGTGCCGCCGGGGTCGTCGTAGAACTCGGCGGTCGTGGTCGAACAGAGGTTCTTGAAGGTGGGAAGCCTGCCAGCGCGAATCGCCTCCTGGAGGCCGGCAAGCCGCCAGTTGGTCAAGCCGGCGATCCGCCCCTCAACGAGGCCGCATTGTTCGAAAAGGGAGCCGAGACCCTCGTTGAGCCAGGAGGGGCAGGCGGGAAAATCGGCGGCCACGAAGGGGTGAACGATCTCGTGGACCAGGGTGCCACCGCCGGTCGCTATATTCATGACCAGGGCCTTGTGGCGGGCCGAGTAATAGCCGTAGGGCGTGTGCGGCGGGGCGTCGAACAGGGCCGTGGCATGCTTTTCGTAGCTCGTCTTGTCGCGGAACAACCAGATGTCGAGGATCTCCGCAGGCTCCTTGTCGAAAAACGAGGCCTTGAGGTTGTCGATCGCCCATTTGACCGTGTTCTCGCTCCGCGCCCGGACCACCTCGGGCGATTCATCGCCGATCACGACGAACGGCTTCTGGATGCTCACGGTGAAACTCTCGTCAGGCAATCTCGTCTTGAGCTGCATCACGTGCTGTGCAAAGTCGGCCGCGGTAAGGCCCGTGGTGACGGGTACGGCCGGCCGTTTCTCCAACTGCATGCGGAGCCAGATGACCGTCCGCGTTTCAGGCTGGTATTCGGAGCCGTTGCCAAGGCTTCCGCCGCTGCCACTGACCTCCGCCTGCGGGACGCCTCCCCGGGGGGGCTTGGGGTAGGGCCCAAGCGGCCAGAGATCGAGCAGGGTCGAGCGTTTCATGCGCAAATAGGCGCCGTTGGAAACGGCCGGATCGTGGTACAGGACCTCGTCGGTACGGATGTCGTGGCCGACAATGAGGCGGAAATGCTCCGTCGTGTTGGGGCGGAAGTCAAAACGGGTACAAACGATCGAGGGCAGGCCGGCCTGGAGGTCCGCGCGGACCTGCTGCCAGAGCGCGTCGAGCTGTCGGGGGGCCTGCTGGACGTTTACCGAATACCAGACCTTGCCGGTTGCCAGGCCCAAGTTCTTCATGGCCCTGGCCAGTTCCTTCGTGTAGCAGCCGCGTCCGAGGTGCGGGTCGAGACCCGACTGGTTGAAGACGTCATCCTGGTCGACGTCGAGGCCAAGCCGCTGAAGCCAGGCGGCCACACAGGCCTCGCCGCAAAAGTCGGGTTTCTGGAGCACGTGGGGAATGCCCGGCAGGACTACGGTGGCGGGCTCCGTGGGTGGGGGGAGATCGCTGCGGGGTGTGGCGGCCCGGGCGGCACTGGACTGTGCCAGCGGCGATCTGGGACGGTCGCCAGACCGGGCCGATAGGCCGATTGCGGCAACAACCACGACCACCAGGACAACCGCGACAAGTGTTCGTTTTGGCATGGAACGGAGGCGGCCGGCGCCGAAAAGGAGACCATGGATATCTGCAGGGAAGACGCCTGCGCCCCCCAACGGGAGGCCGCAAGAAGCCGCCTCGTGCATTGACTCGGCAGGCGTCCACAAAAGCAGAGCCTGACCCTACGTGTTACGCGGAAAGAAGGGAAACGTTTCAAGGGAGCCGGTTGCAGGCGGCGGAACTTTCCCCATCGGGTAGATTAAACCTCGGCCCAGCTCTGATGCAAGCAATCTGTGCGGTATCTCGATCGACAGGCGCGCCGGCCCGTATCGACCTTCCCCTCCTGGCCCAGCAGCCCTTTTCCATGCTCTTTCAGTGCCAGGGGTTGGGGCTTTCCGCCATTCTTGTTGCAGCGGTTTCGTTCTGGTTAGTACTGAGGGCTGGTTGGCGGTGGCTGGCTGCATCGGGCCGTAGTTGCCACATGCCCAGAGGGGAACCGATGTCTGTCTGGCTCAGGTTTGCGTGGGACTCCGACACGCTTCAGTGGACGGAAGCGGCGATGGGGCCGAAGAACCCGCGCAGCACCGCGTAGTGCTCCTCCGACTGGCGCTCCCAGGACTTGCCGGTCCGCGAGGCGACGATATCGAGGCTCGGTACCACGAAGATCAGGCTGTCGTAAAGTCCCCAGGACCAGTAGGCGTCGCGAGGGACGCCGGCCAGGGTGCCGTCAGCGTTGTTCCACCAGAGCAGGCCGTAGTGATCCGACGCATTCCCGTGGTTGCGGGTGTCGTACTCGGGAAGTCCCACAACGCCGGGCACCGCCGCCCTTGCCTCGGCAACGAACTTGGGATCGAGAATCTGCTTGTCGACCCACTTCCCCTGGCGCAGGTAGAGCAGTCCGATCCTCGCCATGGCGTCGACATTGGCAAAAACGCCCGATCCGAACTCGCGGCGCGGGATCCCCTCGATCTCGGCAGGCCGGTAGGAGTTCTTGCGCCAGCGCAGGTCGGCCCGTTCGATGCCGATCGGCGCAAACACCCGTTGGAACATCAGCTCCTCGATGTCCTGCCGATAGACGAGGGTAACGCACTCGGCCAGCCAGTTCGGCCCGCCGTCGCTGTAATGCCATTGGGTGCCCGGCTCAAACAGGAGCGGTTCATAGCCCCCCGGCTTCTCGAAACCGGCCGTCTGCGTGGCCAGGTGCCGGATCGTGATCCTGGGCAACCAGCCGGTTGCAGCATTCGATTCCGGCGGCCTGCCCAGCGACGGATGGTAGCGCTGGGCAGGGTCGTCAAGCTTCATCTTTCCGTCGGCCACCGCCAGTCCCAGGGCGGTTGCCCCGATCGACTTCGTGCTGGACTTCAGGTCGTAGAGCTGCGAGGTATCACCCCACGACATCACGAGCCGGCCGTGGCGGGTGATCAGGCCCGCTCCTCCGGCGGTCAGGGCGTACTGGCGAGCCAACTCGAGCTGGCCGGCGTCCATGCCGACGTCGGCCGGTTGGGCCTGGTGCCACTCGGCCCCCGGCCACGCTTGTCCCACCTGGCCGGCAGCCGCCACAAGAATAGCAGACATGAGGGTGTTCATTGAACCGTTCCTCTTGGAGCCTGAATACACCCGAGTCGGGACAACTGCCGATGCGCCGCGCTGCCGGATCTCTGCGGGAACTGGTTCTCGCCAATTCCAGCAGCGAGCGGCGGCGGGGACGCAGCCGCACGCCCCCGAACGCATCCTACGACCTGGAGCCCACGTCGATCGGGTGACCTTTGTGTTGTGGTAGTGAAAAAAGCACTGTGCATCCTTGCCCTTCTCCTTCCGATTCGACCCACACGCGTCCCCCGTGCACCTCGACGATTCGCTTCACCAGCGCCAAGCCGACTCCCGTGCCCGCGATGTTCGGATCGAGCTGCTCGAAGAGGCCGAAAACCTTGTCGTGAAAGCGCGGATCGATTCCGATACCGTTGTCGCGGACTGAGCAGATGACCTCGTCGCCGGCGACACAGCCTGCAATCTCGATCCGAGGCTGCTCTCCCTTGCGGACGAACTTGATGGCATTGTCGATCAGGTTCTGGAACACCTGAAGGAGCCGCTGCCGATCACCGAACAGGAAGGGGAGGTTTTCGGCCACGACGACGCGGATCTGGCCGGCGCCGATCTGGGGCTCGGCGACTTCCAGAGCCTCGTCGACCAGTTCACGCATGGGGAATCGCTGAGGCGGGCTGCATATTCTCCCGATCCTCGAGAGGTCCAGCAGTTCGTCGAGCAGCCTGGCCATCTTGTCAGCGGCCCGGTTCATGCGGCACAAATCGTCCTCGACCGCTGACTGATCGCCGCCGACCAGATCCTCCCGGAGCGCCCCGAGGTAGCTTGTCACGGTAATCAGCGGCGCCTTCAGGTCGTGCGATACCGTGTAGGCGAACTGTTCCAGCTCGGCATTGCGGGCCTCCAGTTCGCCGATCAATCGTTCCCGTTCCGCCTGGGCTTGTTTGCGCTCGTTGATCTCCACCTCGAGCAGCTTCGTGCGGTCCCGGACGAGTTCCTCAAGATGTTCCTGGTACTGCCGCAGTTGCACGGTTCTCTCCTCCACGCGGCGTTCCAGGGTGGCATGCGAGGTCCTTGCTCCACGTTCCACCAGGACGTAGACGAGGATGGCCGTCACGCTCACATAGAGGCACCCTTTCAGAGTCTGGAAATGGGTGAGCAAGTGGGCATCCCCCACCAGCATGGCGAGAATCTGGTCGGAGAAGAGAATCCACAGTGCGCCAAAGAATGCATAGATCAGCGCAACGCGGTTGGCCAGGCTCTGCGACGACGAGTTCTTCATTTCACGCATCTGGTCAAAAACTGTGAAACCGGCTGGCAGACAATCCCGGGCGCAGTGTAGTCTATAGGGATCGTGGAGAACAGGTTTCACCCACTAATATCGGGAGCCCCACATGTCAAGCCGCTCGAACCGTGCATTGCTGGCCGCAGTCGTCGCGCTGGTCCTCTCCAACGCCGTTTCCTCCACCGCCGCCGATCCCCTGAGGCCGGGCCAGTTCCAGGCCGAGATCAAGCTGACGGTCGACTGCAACTACCTGGTCTACACCCCCAAAGACTACGACAGCAAGGACGCCTGGCCCCTGCTGATCTTTCTCCACGGAGCCGGCGAGCGGGGCGACGACCTCGAACTGGTCAAGGTTCACGGCCCGGCCAAGCAGATCGCGGCCGGCAAGGAGTTCCTCTGCATCGTTCTGGCCCCCCAGTGTCCCAAGCATCTGTGGTGGTATCCTGATGTTCTGATCAAGTTGATCGACAAGATTGCCAATGAGTACAAGGTGGACAAGAGCCGCATCTACCTGACCGGCCTGAGCATGGGGGGCTATGGCACCTGGGCCCTGGCGGCGAAGTACCCCGAGGTTTTCGCCGCGATCGCGCCCATCTGCGGCGGCGGGCAACCGGAGAACGCCAAGGCCTATGTAGGCATCCCCACCTGGGTCTTCCACGGTGCCAAGGACGGAACCGTGAAGATCGAAGAATCGCAGAAGATGGTCGACGCGATCAAGGCCGCCGGCGGAGATCCCAAATTCACCATCTACCCTGAAGCCAACCACGATTCGTGGACCGCAACCTACGACAACCCCGAGTTCTACGAGTGGCTGTTCCAGCAGAAGAAGCGGAAGTAGCCAGGCAGTGGTACGAGCGGCACACCCTGGTTCTCCCCCGTGACAAGAGCATCAACATGTCCGACCCTCTTTCTCGACGTGAATTCGTGACCACCACGGGCCTCCTGGCGGCGGGAGCGGTTCTTGCCGCGCAAAGGCCGGCAAAGGCAGCCGACGCTCCGCGGCCTTCCTTCACGCTGGGACTCAATACGGGCACGATCCGCGGGTACAAGCTCACGCTCGCCGAACAGATCGGTGTGGCAGCGAAGGCCGGTTATGGGGCGATCGAGCTCTGGATGGGCGATATCAGCGACTTCGTCGGTCAGGGGGGGGCTCTCAGGGACGCTCGAAAACGGATCGACGACGCGGGTCTGAAGCTCTCCAGCGCCATCGACTTCACCCGCTGGGCCGTCGACGACGACGCGGTCCGTGCCCAGGAGCTGGAGAAGATGAAGCAGGCGATGGGCATGCTGGCCGAACTGGGGGGCACCCACATCGCCGCGGCGCCCTCGGGTGTCAATCGCACGCCAGGCCTCGACCTGTTTGCCGTCGCCGAGCGCTACCGCGCCGTGCTGGAACTGGGAGACGAGATGGGCATTGTGCCCCAGCTCGAGTTCTGGGGCTCCGCCCAGACTCTCGGCCGCGTGGGCGAAGCGGCCCTGGTGGCAATGCACGCCGGACACCCCAAGGCCTGCCTGCTCCTGGATGCTTACCATATGTACAAGGGAGGTTCGCCCTTCGAAGGGCTCCGGCAGCTCAACGGAGCGCAGATGGTGAACTTCCACATCAACGACTACCCCGCCGACCCACCCCGCGAAGAGATCAACGACTCCCACCGCGTCTTCCCGGGGGACGGAATCTGCCCGTTACCGGAGGTGCTGCAGACGCTGCACCAGATCGGATTCCGGGGCGTGCTCTCGTTGGAGATCTTCAACCGCACCTACTGGGAGCAGTACGACGCCGCCACCACCGCCCGGATGGGCCTGGAGAAGACGGCCGCCTGCGTCCAAGCGGCATTCGGATAGGAACTGCGATACTCAGGTGTCGGCATACTCGGGGAATCGGTTTACGGCAATGCGAATCATCCGCATCAAATCCCGACCTTGACCAGATGTCAATGAAGCTTCTCATCCTCCTCAAACGTCAGCGCGGCTGAGTTGATGCAGTAGCGCAGGCCCGTCGGCGCGGGGCCGTCGTTGAAAACGTGCCCCAGATGGGCGTCGCAGCGGGCACACTTGACCTCCATGCGCACCATGTTCTCGCTGCGATCGATCGCCTGGACAATACGGTTCGGCTCGATCGGGGTCCAGTAGCTGGGCCAGCCGGTCCCCGACTCGAACTTCGTCGACGAATCGAACAGGGGCAAGCCGCAGCACACGCACTGGTAGATCCCATTCTCCTTGTGGTTCCAGTACTCCCCGGTAAACGCCGGTTCCGTCGCCTTGCGGCGCGTTACCTGGTACTGCACGGGCGACAGTTGCGACTTCCACTGGGCGTCCGACTTGCGGATCCTTTCGATCGGCTCCGGCTCGGGTTTCAGCTTGTCTTCGAATAGCTTCTTGAACTTGTCCAGTTTCGGGCGGATGTAGGTGCTGCAGTAGGGTTGCCGACCGTTGCGCTGGTAGTACTCCTGGTGGTAGTTTTCAGCCGGATAAAAGGCCTCGAACGGGCTGATCTCCGTGACCACCGGCGATCGGAATATTTTCGATTCGTTGATCTTCTGCTTGTAGTGGTTGGCCAGGTCTTTCTGCTCCTCCGTGTGGTAGAAGATTACGGAACGGTATTGGGGCCCGATGTCGGGTCCTTGCCGATTGAGCGTCGTGGGATCGTGGGTCTTCCAGAAGACCTCGAGCAGATCCTTGTAGGAGATCACCGCCGGGTCGAAAGTGACCTGCACGACCTCCGCATGCCCGGTGCGCCCCGAGAGCACCTGCTGATAGGTCGGGTTCTTCAACTGGCCCCCGCTGAACCCCGAGACGGCCGAGTGTACTCCCTTCAATTGTTCGAAAACCGCCTCGCCACACCAGAAACAGCCCGACCCAAAGGTGGCCCGCTCGAGCCTGGCGGCCTCACTCGGCGGAGCATCAGGCCCTGGCGTCTTCTTGGCCGCCGAGTCGGTATCGGCCGCACGTGCCAAGGGCAGAACAAGAAGGCACGCCGCGGTCGTCAGCACCAGCGGCTGTTGAACTCTCCGGATGTTCGTATCCCGCATGGATTTCATCCCTCGATCCTCTGCAACTGGCAGCCATCGAGACCGGCGCGGTCGTGCACCGCTTCTGAGGCAATTATCCGCCCATGGGCAACGCGGAAAATGCCGAAACAGCCGCGTGCCGGCGGCTGGCCGGCCGCGTGACCGAACACGCCTGACACCAAGGACTTGCGCCGCGGAGTCGTCGCTCGGAACTGCACAGGCCACTGCCGCGTCTGGTTTGACTCGTGGGTCCGACAGCGTCTGGCCGCCGGAGACGGCCCCGTCCGCTCCCAGCCATGCCGCCGCGCCACTGGGCGGCTCGAGGCCCCCTCCTGGTGGACTTCACAGCAACACGGCCGTTGACTGCGCAGGCGTCCATCGTGATTCGAAAACACGACTGGCGCCTCCGGCCGCTGTCGGTACCGTTCCAAGCGGTTTCTCCAGCGCGTGCAAGATGGCCTGTTCCGGAAGGAACCGCATCTGCGCGGTGCAAGTTGGTCAGAAACCTTAGATCCCTTAAGACAATCTTCCTTTCCACCTTTCCCTGTTTCCTTCGCGGCACACTCTCCCAATCTCCTCGGCTCTTCCGCTGCGGAGCCTGCTTGACGTCCGCCCGAACGCCGATCTAGAATTCACGCCAAACCGACGTGGCCCACGGTCGTCGCTGCTTGTCCTGCGGGCCTTCTCTATCCGTTCCACTGATCGAGATAAGATGAGGTGTTCCTATGGCCGGGAAACAATTCAATGTTGCGATCATCGGACTTGGTTTCGGAGCGGAATTCATCCCGATCTACCAGAAGCACCCCCTTGCCAATCTCTACGCCATCTGCCGGCGAAGCAAGGAGAAGCTCAACAAACTCGGCGACGCCTGCGGCATCGAGAAACGATACACGGAATTCGAAGACGTGCTGGCCGACCCGGGGGTCGATTTTGTTCACATCAATTCTCCCATTCCGGACCACGCCTGGATGTCGATGGAAGCCCTCAAGGCGGGCAAGCACGTCATGTGCACCGTGCCCATGGCCACCACGGTGGACGAGTGCCGGCAGATTTGCGAGCTGGTTCGGGAAACCGGTCGCAAGTACATGATGGCCGAAACGGTCGTCTACAGCCGCGAGTTCCTGTTCATCAAGGAACTGTTCGAGAAGGGCGAGCTCGGCAAGATCCAGTACATGGCCGCCTCCCATCCCCAGGACATGGAGGGCTGGCCCGAGTACTGGGAGC
>CAZLWV010000005.1:19480-37572 GCA_964563135.1 uncultured Planctomycetaceae bacterium | reverse complement strand
GCACTATGCCACCCACGTCGTCAGCCCCGTGCTCGGCCTGGTCAAGGGCCTGGCTGAGTATGTGAGCTGTTTCGGATCCGGCACGATCAACGAGGAACTGGCGCGGAAGTCGGGCAACTCGTTTGCTGTCGAGTCGTGCCACATCAAGATCAAGGACTCCGATATTGCCGCCCATATCTGGCGGTTCCTGTTCGACACCGCGCGCCAGTACCGCGAGAGTTTCGACGTCTACGGCACGAGGAAGAGCTTCGAATGGACCCTGGTCGAAGGCGAGGAGCACGTGATTCACACCGCCAAGAAGCCCGAGCCCGAGATTCCCGAGCGGGTCAGGGTGCCCGACTACGCCCACCTTCTTCCCGAAGAGATCCGCCAGTTCACCCGTTCGATCCAGGATGCGGGGCATCTTTCGTTCATCCAAGGGGGCGGGCACGGCGGCTCCCATCCCCACCTGGTCAACGAGATGCTCAACTCCCTGTCCGAGGATCGCGATCCGTGGCCCAATGCCGTGACCAGCGCCAACTGGACCTGCGTCGGCATCTGCGCGCACGAATCCGCGAAGCTCGGCGGCAAGATCGTCCCGTTGCCCGATTTCACGCTCGGCTAGCGCAGATACGCTCCGTGCGCCAGCAGTTCTTTCTGCAACTCGCTCACATCCACCCTGCCCGGTGATACGCGGTCGCGAAACGCCAGCCGAGCCGCACGGCCGGCGGCCTCGCCGGTGGCCATGCAGGTGGACATGACCCGGATTGCCGCCATCGCCTCGTGCGTGGCGGAAATGCAGCGCCCGGCCACGAGCAGATTGCTCACGATCTGCGGCACGAGCACGCCGTAAGGGATGTCGTAACAGTCGCCGCACCACTCCATGGTGCAGTCGTTGTCGCTCGGACGATGCAGGTCAATGGGGTAACTGGCCACCGCGATCGAATCATCGAACCGGCGGCAGCTGAGAATGTCGTCGGCCGTGAGCACGTACCGGCCCACGATCCGCCGGGTCTCGCGGATTCCCAGAAAGGGTGCGGCGACCTCGAAATGAGCCTTCTGGAACCCCGGCACGTACGACACGAGATACCTGATGATGTCGCCCATTTGTCGCCGGGCTTCGATTTCGCCGCGAGTGAGGCTGCGGGGATCGGTGCCATCCACGCCCATGACGCGGGTCATGTTGACCCACACTTCACCCGGCCGCAGCCCGGTGATGAGAATCGTCCGCTCGGTCGCAATGCGGAGCCCCGCGTCCCGCGCTTGCTGAAGGAGCTGCCGCAAGCCCACGACGATGAACCGCTCGTGGCTGCCGAAATAGTCGGCCGGAATCACGTCGGCCTGGTAGGTCTTCGGATCCTCGCTCAGCGCACGCCTGAGTCTCTCCGTGTCGACATTCGCCAGACAGAACATCAGCGTGGGGGGCTGCATTCCGCCCTGTTCGTTTCCCTTGTTGCAGGGTACTCCGGCCCGAAAGGCCACATCACCGTCGCCCGTCGCGTCGATGACGATCGGTGCAGTGATGGCCTGCCGCCCACCCTTGCTCTCGACGGCAACCGCCAGGATCCGATCCCCATCCATGACAACGCCGGCGAATGTCGAGTAGAGCGCCAGATCCACGCCCCGCTCGGCCAGCATCTCCAGGGCAGTCGACTTGACGGCCTCCGGGTCGATCAGCGTCAGGCTTACGTGGAGCGGGCAGGCCTGATGCTCGCTGGCCGCACCTTGAGCCTTCAGCCGGTCGATGAATTGCTGCGGCAGCCCGGCAATGATCGGCTTCTGTTTCTGGCTCAGGAACCCCAGCACCGGGAGCCCAATTGTCAGGTTGCCTCCCACATAGCTGCGTGCCTCGACCAGGGTCACCTTCAAGCCATACTCGGCCGCCGCGAGCGACGCCATCAGGCCGGCGGGGCCGCCGCCGACGACCAGCACATCGGCTTCCGCCCTGACCGCCAGGTCTCTGGCCGGTTCACGAATCGAACGACTTGTCTGGGATGCCATCGGATTCATCCTTCTGGAGGAGTCTCGGGCCGCGTGCACGTCCAGAGGACCAGGGCGGCCACCGGATGGAGGAGGGCCATGATGAGGAACATCCGGGCCATGCCCAGGTTCTGCATGGCCTCGCCCACGTAGTAGTTGAACACCATGGCCCCGGCCGCGCCAAATCCGGCGGCGATTCCCAGCACCCCGCCGACGTTGGCCGTGGGAAAGGTCTCGGCCACCACAACGCTCAGTGTGAACAGCCAGCTCAGACATGCGACGGCCACAACGCTGAAAACGAGGAGCACCAGTGCCGGGTGCTCGAGATAGGGCGTGAATACGCACACCGGAGCAAGGGCCGCCATGGCCGTGAGCATCAGCTTGCGGGCCCTGAGCGGCTCGATGCCGCGCCGCACCAGCCAGTCGGACCAGGCGGAACTGCCGATCGCCCCCAGATCGGCGGCAAGAAACGGAATCCAGCCGATCATGCCGGTCTCAGCCAGCGAAAGTCCCAAGTTCTCCTGGAAGTAGCCCGGCAGCCAGAACAGGCAGAAGTACCACACGGGGTCGCTGATGAAGCGGCACAACAGCACGCCCCACAGGCTGCGAGTTCGCCAAAGCTGGGGCCAGGAGAAGCCGGGCCGGGAAATCGAGGCGGCAAAATCCAGCTCGCCGGCCATCTCTGGCGGCGGGTCACGGTAAACGAACCACCAGACCGCGGCGATCATCAGCCCCGCCAGTCCGGGAACAACGAAGGCCACATGCCAGTTGAATTTCAGCGCCAGCCAGGCCACCAGAGGCGGCGCGGCAATGGCTCCGATGGAACTGCCGGCCACACACACGCTGTTGGCCGTGGCCCGCAGCGTGCCTGGAAACCAGATGGCCACCACCCGCAACTGGGCCGGAAACGCCACCGGCTCCGCCAGGCCGAGCAGCGCCCGGAAGCCCGTGAACAGCCCGAGAGTCCGCGTCAGCCCTGTGCCGATGCACGCCAGCGACCAGGTTACGATCCCCAGCAGCATCATCACGCGGGCACCGAAACGGTCGACAAGCCAGCCGACGATCGGATACGAGATCGCATAACACACCGCAAACACGTTGACGATGCTTGCATACCCGCGATCGTCAATGTCGAACTCCGCCTTGAGCGTCGGCTTGAGGATCGACACGATCTGGCGATCGAAGTAGTTCAGGACGATCGCGCTGAAGATGATGAGCAGAATGATCCAGCGACGTCGCGTGGGAATCAGAAGCGTCATGAACACTCTCGCTCGCGGGCGGCGGGGCCGCCCGCCGGTACGAGCTACCGCTCGGATAACATGGCCCGCTCCTGCTGGTCGCTGATCTTCGGAAAGGAGCTTACCTTCTTTCTTGGGGTCCAGAGATCTCTCGCCCAACCGGAGGCGAGTATGGAACCGGGATCCAGATGAGTCAAGATGCCGAGTATTTATTCACGCTCATGCCATGCCGGAGTGCCGAACCAATCGTGCATCTCTTTCTCGAAAGGTGCCACGACCTCCGCGGGCTCGGGACGCTCGCCTCGGTCGTCCGTTTCGACGATCCAGGTGTCGAGCGCAGCCCGCAGTCTGGCCAGGGCCAGTTGGTGTTCCAGCCGGTCCGACTCGGCCAGGTTCTGGATCTCGTAAGGATCGGACTGGGTGTCATAGAGCATCTCGGCCGGAAAGGGCTTCATGAGTTCGGCCGCCGCGCCCGTCAGCTTGCCCTCCGCCAGGAGCTGGCGCATGAGCGGCTGGACGAGAAAGCACTTCTCCTTGTAAGGGCCGACGCGCTCGATGCCAGATACCCGTCTGAGGCAGCAGTTGGATGTCGATCTCCGCGAGCGATCGGGCTCCGGATTGCGGACCTGGACGCAACTCTTGACCCACCCTCTCGGCAGAGCTAAAACCATCGAAGCACACCCTGTCCTTCGCGCAGCTTCGGGAGAACACCATGACCGCCCAACTTCGCACCACACGACGACAACTGCTGCAGGCGACCGGAGCCTCCCTTCTCGGCCTGGCCCTGGCCGACTGGATCATGACCGATGAGCTCACGGCCCTGGCCCAGGCGGCCGACAAGGAACTGGTACCGCTCAATCGCTTTCCCAGGATGATGCAGAACTACCTCGTCCAGCGAGTCCGCCAGGCCGAAGCACTGGCGGGTGAGAAACGGGCGGCTCTCCAGACCAAGGCCGATGCGGAACAGTATGTACAAAGCGTTCGCCAGCGGATTCGCACCTGCTTCGGCCCCGAACCGGAGCGGACACCGCTCAATGCCAAGGTCACCGGCATCGTCCAGCGCGATGCCTACAAGATTGAGAACGTCATGTTCGAGAGCCGCCCCGGCATGCTCGTGACGGCCAACCTCTACGTACCCAAGGATCGCAAGTTCCCCTTGCCCGGCGTGGTCGGCACTTGCGGCCATTCCGAGAACGGCAAGGCGGCCGAGGCCTATCAGTCATTTGCCCAGGGGTTGGCGCGGCAGGGCTACGTCGTGCTCATCTACGATCCCATCGGACAAGGTGAACGCCTCCAGTACGTGACCGCCGAACTCAAGAGCCGCATCGGCGTGGGCGTCAAAGAGCACCTTTACGCGGGCAACCAGCAGATGCTCGTGGGCGAGTTTCTCGGTTCGTGGCGGGCCTGGGACGGCGTTCGTGCCCTGGACTATCTCCTCACCCGTCCCGAGGTCGATCCGAAACAGGTCGGCGTGACCGGCAACTCGGGCGGCGGCACGATGACCACCTGGCTCTGCGGTGTCGAACACCGCTGGACCATGGCGGCCCCCTCGTGTTTTGTGACCACCTTTCGCCGGAACGCCGAGAACGAGCTGCCGGCCGACACCGAGCAGTGCCCGCCCAGGGCCTTGGCCCTCGGCCTGGACCACTCCGACTTCCTCGCCGCCCTGGCCCCGGCACCGGTCATCATCCTCGGCAAGGAAAAGGACTTCTTTGACGCTCGCGGCGTCGAAGAGTCGTACACCCGGCTTAAGCACCTCTACAAGCTGCTCGGGGCCGAAGACAACATCGCCATGTTCATCGGCCCCACTCCCCACGGCTACACCCAGGAGAACCGCGAGGCCATGTACCGCTGGTTCAATCGGGTCACCCGGATCAGCGACGCCCAGGCGGAACCCGCCCTCGTGATCGAGAAAGACGAGGTCCTCCAGTGCACGCCCAAGGGCCAGGTCGCGGATCTCGGGTCGCGAACCGTCTTTTCTTTCACCAAAGAGAAGGCCGAGCGACTCCGCAGAGACCGCAGCACGCCCGAGGGGGATGCACTCATCCAGGCGGTTCGCGGCGTCCTGAAGCTGCCCGAGTCGATCGCCGTGCCCGATTACCGCATCCTGCGCCCCATCGGCGGCCGCAAGTATCCCAAGAAGACGGCCGTTACCTACGCCGTCGAGACCGAGCCGGGGATTCATGCCCTCGTCAGCCTCCTGGAGGACGAGCAGCGCCTCAGCCGCCCGCCGCGCGAAGGCAAACGTGCGCTGCTCTACATCTCGCACCACTCGGCCGATGCCGAGCTGCGCGACGAGCCGCTCGTGAAGGAATTGCTCGAAGCCGAATCGGCGGTGCCCTTCTTCGCCTGCGACGTCCGCGGAATCGGCCAGTCCCAACCGGACACGTGCGGGGTGAACCAGTACCTGCAGCCTTACGGCAGCGACTTTTTCGGCGCCGCCCACAGCCTGATGCTCGACGACGCCATGCCCGCCCAGCGGACACGCGACGTGCTGGGCGTGCTGGAGTGGCTGGCAGCCAGCGGCTACGAGGAAATCCACCTGGCGGCCAAGGGCTGGGGCGCAATCCCCGCCACGTTTGCCGCGGTCGTGTCGGATCGGGTTCGGCAGGTGACCCTCAAGAATGCCCTGGTGGCCTACTCGGCCCTGGCCGAGTCGGAAGACTACACCTGGCCCCTGTCGAGTTTTGTCTGGGATATCCTGTCGACGCTCGACCTGTCCGACTGCTACGGATGGCTCAAAGAGCGGAAGCAGTTGCGGCAGGTCGCTCCATGCGGGCCGACGGATGCGCCGGTGTGAGGCTGGGAGGTCCTGTACGGCGGCGCGGGATTTCCGAGGGGAGTGAATGTCCGCTTCAAGGTCCCGTGCGGCGCACGGGACCTACTTCCCGCCTTCCTCGATCGTCAGAAGCTGGTCGGCAGCCACGTTTTCGAGGGTGTCGATGTGTCCTCCCACCCAGCGAACCTGGATCCGGTCGATGCGATCGCGTTTTCCCAACCCATAGTGCAAACGCATTCCATGGTGGCTCTGGTATCCCCGCCCGCTGTGGACTTCGTCGGTCTGTTCCAGGTCGCCCGTCCGCACACGGACCTGGGCCCCCACGCCGTCGCGGCTGGATTTCACGCCGCAAAGGCGGATCTCGATCCAGTGGTTGCCGCTTGCCGAGTCGTTGCGGAGGACGGTCGGCGGCTTCCTCGAGTTCAGGACGACGGCATCCACGTCGCCGTCGTTGTCCAGATCGTCGAGGGCGGTACCACGGCTGCTCAGCTTGGGCAGCAGCCCGTCGCCGCACTGGCTGGAGACGTCGACGAACTGTCCCTTGCCGGTGTTCATGAGCACCACGTTGCGGGCCTCGTACGACGTGGCCGTATCGTACAGATGAACGTTGTCCTGCAGGTGGCCGTTGGCCACCAGCAGGTCCCGATCGCCATCGTTGTCGAAGTCGACGAACCCGGTTCCCCAGTTCACGTAAGGAAAGCAGCCCTCGCCCGCGCCGGAAGCCCGGGTGACGTCTTCGAAGAAACCGGCCCCGGTGTTTGCATACAGCGCCGGCAGTTCCGCGGCGTAGGAAGTCTGGTAGAGATCGAGCCACCCGTCATTGTTGTAGTCGCCGCAGTCGATCCCCATGCTCCCCAACTCCATGCCGTCGGCGCTGTAGGCGATCCCCGCGGCCAGGCCGATCTCCTCGAAATGGCCGGTCCCGTCGTTCTCGAACAGGAAGTTGCCGCGCACGTCGTTGAGCACGGCGATATCCGTGTCGGCGTCGTTGTCGTAGTCGAGGCACACCATGCCCATTCCCGTTCCGGCATGGGCCGCGATCCCCGACTCCTTGCCCGCATCGCGAAAGGTGCCGTTGCCGTTGTTCATGAAGAAGTCGTGCGTTTCCGGTTCATAGTCCTTGGGCCCCGTGTACTGCGGATGGCCGTCGACGACCGTTTCCACGTGGGTTGCGTAGGTGAAACGGACGTAGTTGGCGCAATACAGGTCGAGCAGGCCGTCGGCGTTTGCATCGAGAAAACACACACCCGCCCCCACCTTGTCGCCGCGGCCAACACCGGCCTCGCGTGTGACATCGGTGAAGGTCCCATCGCCGTTGTTGCGGTAGAGCACGTTCGGGCCGAAATTGCTGACGTACAGATCGGCATCCCCATCGTTGTCGTAATCGGCCACCGTCGCGCCCAGTCCGTAGCCCGTATCCCCGACCCCAGCCTCGTCCGTCACGTCGGCGAACCGCAGGTCGCCCAGGTTGCGGTAGAGCGCGTTGCGTGGAGGCTTGTCGAATTTCGACTCCGGAGTCGCCGCACCGTTGACGAAATAGATGTCGATCAGCCCATCGCCGTCGTAGTCGAACGTTGCCATGCCGGCGGTCACCGTTTCCACGATGTAGCGCCGGCCGGTACTGCCGTCGGTATGCTGAAACGTGATTCCGGTCGCCGCCGTCACGTCCGTCAGGCGGATCGTGCAATCGTCGGCAGCGGTAGCAGCCCGCAGCGACAGCGCGGCGAGCACAGCCGCGCAGAGTGCCAACCTGACCGGGATCTCCAGGGACATGCTGTCGGGCCGCAAGGCCGGTCTCCTGTGGGCGCAAAGCGCCATTCCCGACCATAGTCGTGGGGTCGACTCCAGGAACTTCACCGCGTCACCTGTCTTTTAGCAAGAGTTCATGGGCTTGTCGTAACCGGGGGTCACCGGGAGCCGATTTGAGTCCGTCCTCGATCGCAGCCCGTGCTCCATCTCGATCTCCCGCCTCGTCCAGCAGCGAGCTCAGCATGATGCAGGCATCCGGCGAGCGCTCCAATTCCACGGCCTTCCGTGCGAGGGCAAGCCCGTCGGGCAGCGGCCGGCCCGCCTCCAATGCGACTTGGAGCAGTTCAAGGTAATTCGAGGCCGCCTCCGGCTGGAGAGCAATCGCCCGACGAAAGGCGGTCTCCGCCTCGCTCGCTGATCCGGCACGGCGGTGAAGGCGGCCCAAGGTCAGCCAGGCGGCGGGATCCTCAGCGTTCAGACGAGCGATCTGCCCGGCCATTTGAGCCGCCAGGCTCCACCGCTCCTGCGACTGGTAGAGAGCCACCAGGGCCTCGCGGCAATGGACATCCTCTCTTTGAACTTGAATTCCGCGGAGCCAGTGCGCCTCGGCCATGCGGAGATGCCCGACATTGCGGTGAACATCTCCTGCCGAGAAATGCGTTTCGGCCAGGATCTGTCGCTGAATCACCGGATCCTCGTACTGGCGGTTCTGGTTGCGGTCTTTCTCGAGATCCTTCTCCTTCACTTCGGCGAACTTCTTCCGAGCCGCAGCGGCTTCCTGCCGATGCCCCAGACGGGCGTGAGCTGTTGCCAGCGAGTTGTACGACGCGGCGAAATCGGGATACTGCCGAATGACCGCCTCATGAGCGGCAACCGCCTCCTCATAGTGCTGCAACTGCATGTGAACCTGTCCAAGCCAGAAGGCGGCCGCCTTGTTCTTGGGAAACCGCTCGACGAACTCCTGCCCGATCCGGAGAGCTTCGTCCGTCTCGTTCTGCCGAAGCAGCACTTCCACCAGCTTGGCATAGGCGTCTTCCAGGGAAGGATTCAGCGAAATGGCGCGCCGCAGCATCGTTGCCGCTTCCGCATCCTGCCCCATATCCGCCGCCACCAGCCCCAGTCCCAGGTGGGCCGGCGAGAACTTCTCGTTGAGCCGGATCGCCTCCTGCCACGCCTGTCGCGCCTCTTCTTTCAGGCCGTACCGATAGCGCATCAAGGCGAGCAGTGTATAGGCCTCGGGACGGTCCTTGAGGCTGCGGACCAGCCCTTCGCAGATGGCCGTGGTTTCCCTCCGGAGCCCCTCCGCATCCTCGGGTACCTTTGCATCGACCCCGAGCAGCGATGCCACATCCGCCAGCGATGCATCGGGCGCAACCTGGCCGGCCTTGCGTGTCTCATCGGCTTGCCGCATGCCGAGCCAGACCGCGGCCCCTACGAGCACAACTCCCACCCCCAACCAGGCCGCCCACGGCAGACCCTGGGCACGATCCATGTTGCCTGACGGATCCGGCCCTTCGCCAGCCGCCTCCCGGCGTTGTCGCTTGCGAGCGTCACGCCCCATGGATGGTGCCCTCGGTTCTCGGCCAACTCTGGAAACGAACTGCAGCTGCTATTCTAGTTCGTCAGGATCGGCAGATGAAGCAGCTCTCGCGAGACGCCGCGGAATCACTCCCTCCGACTCGTCCCCTGGCATGGAAAGCCCTTGGACAGACGTCCGCAAAACGAACACGCCGACCCTCTCCAGCCAGAGAGGCTCGGCGCGTCTGTGGTCCACTATTTGTGTCGGAGATCTCTCGCTGCTCGGTCGCCGCCGGATGGGGCCGGAGCGATCGACCGAGACAGGCTAGAGTTTGCCGATCATCTCCTCGGCCTTCTTCTTGGCCGGATCCCCGGAGAGCTTCTCCAATTCAGCCAGGTCCTTCAGCAACGCTTCAGCCTTGGTCGCGTCGGTAGCTTTCATGGCCTCGAGTTGCTCGCGCACCGTCATAATCCCGCTGTCGATCATGCCTGTGTCGGCCACATTCTGCAGCGCCGACTTGACCTGATCGGTAGGGGCGGCCTGTTGAACGGGAATCGACTTCTCGGTCTTGCAGCCGATCAAGGCCACAAAAACCAATACCAACAGTAGTCTGGCAAACCTCATCTGCACAGCTCCAATTCCTTGCTATCTACGGTTCCCAACGCGGGTCGAACCCGCAACGTGAAATGACCTGCAAACCTGCACACACCTTGCACAGGAACTGCAACACTCAACTCGCAACTGAGCGGGCCGGAACCCGACCACTGAAAACGTGGCCCTGGTCTGGCTGGGGATCTCCAGGGCCACGCTTCCGTTTTTGCTGTCAGCAACACATTGCCTTTCGGCAGAGGCGGCAGCCAGGACTACGGCAGTTGCACCGGGGTGCCATCCTCGCGAGCCCCCATGAGCTGCCAGGTGGTGAGATCCACGGTCTCCGTGACGAACCGCACGGAGGCGTCGCCCATGGCAATGTTCACACCTCCAGGATGGAAGCTTCGTGGCGGAACCACGCCGTCGCGGTCGCACGCGTAGCCGAACCCGGTCCCGGCACAGCAGGTGACATGGGTCCAGTTAGGCGGAGCCACCGTGTTGAACGAGGCATAGCCGGGAAACGATCCCATCCACTGGCGTCCCGCATTGCTCTGATGATCCCCGGCCGCTACCGCATCGCACGCAGCGCCGGCCGTCTCGATCTCGGCCGCCGTGGGGAACTGATCCGTGGTCATGTTCAACTGACGGGAGAAGTCGCGATCAGCATTGTAGTTGCTGTTGTTGTTGTCGCCCTTGAGGATCTCGGAGAGCATGATCGTATTGGCCGTTCCGTCGCGGATCTGGCTGAAGGTGGTCTCCCGCCGGCGCATGAAGATCCCGCTGGCCTTGTTGGGGCTGGTCGTGTTGTAGAAGATTCGTGCCGAGCCGGCGCAGGCCATGTAATTGTTGCCCGGGTAGTTGTTGTCGGGGTAGGGCCCGTCGCTGGGGCAGTTGAAGGCCGAAATCTTCACCAGGCACGGCTGGACGGTCGTGTTGTCCCACGCCACGCTCCAGTTCACCTTGTCGTAGGCAGCCTGCTGCTCGATATACGGCAGGATCATCGTGAATGGCCCGTGAGCCAGCCACGAGCTGACACCGGTGATCGGATAATTGTAAGCGGGGAACACTTTGGCCGTGTCGTTGTAGTTGTGGAACGCCAACGCCAACTGCTTCAGGTTGTTCGTGCACTGGCTTCTTCGAGCCGCCTCACGGGCCGCCTGAACGGCCGGTAGTAACAGGGCGATCAAGATGCCGATGATGGCGATCACCACGAGCAGCTCCACGAGAGTGAAGCCTCTACGTCTTACACGCATGGCAAACCTCCGATAAAAGGGCGGAACAGAATAACAGCGAACAGGGGAATCCCCCTCAGGAACGCGACCTGCATCAGCACGCGCACGTGCCGATCGATTGTCACAGACCTTCCATATCCAAGAGAGAGCAGTCACACGCTTTGAATCCGGCCCCCCGTATTCAAGCTACAGAAACAAGAGGGCACACCGGAACTGAAGCCAATTGCCCGATAGCGTGCTGCGCAGGCGCACCCCTGTTTCTAACAACGCCGATTGTAACTGTCGGACTATCCGACGTCAACTTGTTGTGCCCCCAGTCCGCCCACCTCTATGGACTCGCCCAAGGCTACCCCCTGTTTGAATTAGCGCTCACCCCACGCCCGGACCGGTCTTGCTCCCCGCACCATGGCCGTGGACAATGAACCGCGCGGCGTTCGTTACAACTGTAGAAACTCCATAGATTTGGTGGCAGGCTGCCATGGGTCGATTGGTCCATTTGCTGACGCTCGTATCGTTAATCCACACAGGCACCCTCTTCGCGGCCGACCGCCCCAATGTCGTGCTGATCATGATCGACGACCTGGGCTACGGCGATATTGCCTGCTACGGCACCGCGGCCGTCAAAACACCGAATCTCGACCGCCTGGCGGCGGAAGGGTTGCGATTCACCAGCGGCTACACGCCCGCCTCCACCTGCACGCCCACCCGCTTCGCCACCCTCACCGGCATGTACGCCTGGCGGCAGCCGGGCACCGGCATCGCGCCGCCCAACGCGACAGCCCTCATCCGGCCGGGCACCCTCACCCTCCCCTCGATCATGAAACAGGCCGGCTACGCAACCGGCGTTGTCGGCAAGTGGCATCTCGGACTCGGGGAGAAGCCTGAGCCCCAATGGAACGGGGATCTCAAGCCCGGGCCGCTCGAGATCGGCTTCGACTACTGTTTCCTCATGCCCACCACCGGCGACCGCGTTCCCTGCGTCTTCGTGGAGAACCACCGCGTCGTCAATCTCGATCCCAACGATCCCATCACGGTCTCGATGGAGAATCCCGACGGCCAGCCTACCGGCATCACCCATCGCGACACGCTCCGGATGGACTGGAGCCACGGCCACAACAACTCGATCGTCAACGGGATCGGCCGCATCGGATTCATGACCGGGGGGCACAAGGCCCGTTGGCGCGATGAAGACATGGCCGACGTCTTCACCGGCAAGGCGGTCGACTTCATCCGCAGGCATCGGGAGGAGCATTTCTTCCTCTTCTTTGCGACCCACGACATCCACGTGCCCCGCATGCCCCACGAGCGCTTCCAGGGCACGAGCAAGCTCGGCTACCGCGGCGACGCCATCCAGCAGATGGACTGGTGCGTGGGAAAAGTGCTCGCGACCCTCGACGAGTTGAAACTCGCCGAAAACACGCTTGTCATCTTCTGCAGCGACAACGGTCCTGTCCTCGACGACGGTTACAAGGATGAGGCGATCGAGAAGATCGACGGTCACAAGCAGGCCGGCCTGTTCCGAGGCGGCAAGTACAGCATCTATGAAGGCGGCACCCGCACCCCCTTCATCACCCGCTGGCCCGGCAGGATCCGGGCCGGCATCTCCGACCAGGTCGTCTCGACCATCGATCTGGCCGCCAGCATGGCGGCCCTGGTGGGCGTCGAACTTCCGCACGAGGCTTGCCCCGACAGCTTCAATGTCCTCGGCGCCCTGACCGGCGAGGAAGGGAGCCAGGGCCGGGACCACCTCGTTCAGGAAGGACGCGGCCTGGCCCTCCGCGTGGGCGACTGGAAGTATCTCGAACACCCCAGTGCTAAGCCCATCGAGTCGCTCACCTTCAAAAAGGGCCCCGGGCGGTACGAACTGTTCAACCTGGCCGAAGACCCGGGCGAAACCGCGAACCTCATCGACCGAGAGCCCGAACGGGCGGAGAAGATGAAGGCCCAACTGGCCGCCATCCGTGCCGCCGGCCGCTCGCGGCCGTAATGTGGGGCCTCGACGCGGAACTCGTGCAGATGATCGGCGAGCGCGACCCCGCCTTGGGCGACCCGCCGCCCGAAACGTACGCGGCGGCTTGTCGTTGGCGGCCTCGAGGCCGGAGTTGCTGGTTGGGAGTCTGGAATCATCCGCTGACTCTTGGGCAACCGCTCCCCTGCCTTCCTCTCTGGCTTACGGACGAGTTGGCGATTCCGCTCGATCTGGAAACCAGCTACGAACAGACCTGCCGCGACCTTCGCATCGTTTACCTCGGCCGCCAAGTGGCCCCGCCCATCTGTTCCCGCTAGAATAATGGCCTGGCACTCACACACCACTCCCCTTGGCCCCGGAGCATACACGGCCATGTCCAGACAAAACAGCGGCCCAAACAACAACCTCTCCCGGCGACGATTCCTCCAGACCTCGGCCGCGATCGCAGGCGCGGCGGCCACGGCCAATCTCCGCATGGCACACGGGGCCCAGTCCGGCGCCCTCGGTGAAGTCCGCATCGGGCTGGTCGGCTGCGGCGGGCGCGGCACCGGTGCCCTGCTCGACGCGCTCGGTGCTGCCACCCGGGTCATCTACCCCCAGCTCGGCTACCATACCGAGGACGTGGCCGACGGCGCCTCGGTCGAAAAGAAAGACATCAAGGTCGCCGCCCTCGCCGACCTCTTTCCCGATCGGCTCGACCAGTGCAGGCAGCAGATCAGCAAGCTGGGAATCGACATCCCCGCCGGCCGCTGCTTCACCGGCTTCGACGCCTGTCAGCAACTGCTGGCTCTTTCCGACGTGAACTACGTCCTGCTGGCCACGCCCCCGCGATTCCGGGCCGAACAGCTCGAAGCGGCCGTCAAGGCGGGCAAGCACGTCTTCATGGAGAAACCGGTCGCCGTCGATGTGCCCGGTGTCCTCACCGTCATGGCCGCCGGTGAGCTGGCCAAACAGAAGGGCCTCGGCATCGCCGCCGGCACCCAGCGCCGGCACCTCAACTCCTATCGCGAAACGATCCAGCGGATCCAGGACGGTGCGATCGGCGAGCTGGTCTATGCCCGCTGCTATTGGAACGGCGGCGAAATCTGGGTCATTCCCCGGGAAGAAGGCTGGAGCGATCTGGAGTGGCAGATCCGCAACTGGAACTACTTCACCTGGCTTTCGGGCGACCACTACGTGGAACAGCACGTCCATAATCTCGACATCATGAACTGGGTCCTTGGGGCCCATCCGGTCCGTGCAGTGGCCGCCGTGGGTGGACGCCAGGTCCGCACGGCCGAGGTCAACGGCCACGTCTTCGATCACTTTGCTGTCGAGTTCGAGTATCCTGGCGGGCTGCGGATGTTCAGCCAGGCCCGCCAGATCAACGGCTGCCAGAACAAGGTCGAAGAGGCCGTCGTCGGTACCGGCGGCAGCAGCAACTGCCGCGACGAGATCACCGCCAAGGACGGCAATCGCTGGCGATTCCGTGGCGAGAAGACAAACCCCTACCGGCAGGAACACGAGGACCTGATCGCCAGCGTCCGCGCCGGGGAGCCCATCAACGAGGCCCAGGCGATCGCCGAATCGACCATGACCGGCATCCTCGGCCGCGAGGCCGCCTACAGCGGCAAGGAGATCCGTTGGGAGGAGGCCATCCAGTCCACCACCCGGCTCGGCCCCGAGAAACTCGAGTTCGGCCCCTTTCCCATCCCGCCGATTGCCATGCCGGGAACCTACAAGTTCTCCTGACGCAAACACGAGCCCGGCTGCTGCGGTCAGCCGCCGGGCTTTTGGAGGCAAGAAGGGGGCATCCTACTCTCCCATCTTGCGGTAGATACTCGTCTTCCAGTTCACCAAACCGAGTGCTCTGCCACAGCTTCATTATGGGATCCATGGCGTAGAATCATGCGACAATCCCCGAGTTGTTCCGCAGTCTCGATCCCCATTCTTGGCTGTGACAAAGCACTGGGCCCGACCCTCTCCTTCCGAACCACCACTCTGCGGAGCTTTAGCCAATGAATACCCGAATGTCTGTCAGGCTGTGTCACTGGCCGCTCTCCCTGGCTCTCCTCTTCTCGTTCACCGCGACCGCCGCCGAACTGGTCGACGACCTGAAACAGGTCTCCCCCAGAATCGTCTACGAGACCTGGCAGGACGACAACTGGGAACTGTTCACGATTCGTGCCGACGGCTCCGACATGACCAACCTGACCAGAACGCCCGATCAGAACGAGTTGTACCCCCATGTCTCCCCCGATGGCACCAAGATCTGCTTCGTCTGCGACGAAGGATCGGGCGCCGACAAGACCCGCAACGTCTACGTGATGAGCCTCGACGGAACCGACCGCAAGCTCGTGGCCAACAATGGCCGGGATCCTTGCTGGAAATCGGATTCCACCGCCATTGCCTACCTCAAAGGCGAGGTAGAAGAGTTCACCTTCACCGACTACGCCACCAAGGGCATCTTCATCTACGACCTGGCCAGCGGCCAGCACCGGCAACATCCCAACCAGGACCTCCTTCATCTCTACAATGTCTGCTGGTCCCCCGACGGCAAGTGGTTCATCTCTACCGTCCACGCGGGAATGGGCTACAAGCATGCCATCCTGGCCATCGAAGCCGAGGGACAGGGCGTCTATGATCTGGCGATCCCCGGTTGTCGTCCCGACATCAGCCCCGACGGAAAACGCCTCGCCTGGGGCGCCAGCGATTGGGCGCTCCGCATCGGCGACCTCGACTTCTCCGGCGCAACCCCCAAGGTGCTCAACGCCCGCGATGTGGTCACCAGCGAAAAACCGATGAAGATCTACCATGTCGATTGGTCCCCCTGCGGCCAGTACATCGCCTTCAGCCGCGGGCCGGACCGAAAGATCCTCGGCACGATTCCCGAAGTCGTGGGGGCCAAAGCCAAGGACTGGAACATCGGGGTGGCCGACGCCAACCAGACCAACCGCTGGATGCCGATCACGTCCGACGGCAACTGCAACAAGGAGCCCGACTGGACTGCGGAGAAGCCGAGCTTATAAATGATTCACATCACGCCGGACAACCTCTGCCAGCTCAAGCGAGGAAACCCGGCCTCTTCATTGAACGGATACGCTTCACCATGAAACGTCTCGTGTGGTTTGTCGTTCTGGCACTGCTCGCGTCCGCCGGTGCCTGCCAGAAGGTCGATCGCTCCGCGCCGGCGTCCCCGGCCGTCCCTGCACCCAAGATCGTCGTGACGGACGGCGGAGTAGAAATGGTGCTGATTCCGGCCGGCCGCTTCGTCATGGGAACTGACGACGGCCCCCCCGAGCAGGGGCCGGCCCACGAAGTGGAACTCGACGCCTTTCTCATGGACCGCTGCGAGGTGACCCAGGCGGTCTACGCGAAAATGGAGCCCGTCAACGGCTCCCATTTCAAAGGCCCCGACCTGCCCACCGAGATGATCGGCTGGGGCAAGGCCGCGCTGTACTGCAACATGCGATCCGAGGCGGAAGGGCTCAAACCCTGCTACAACGAGTTTGGCGAGTGCGACTTCGAGGCCGACGGCTACCGCCTTCCCACCGAGGCTGAATGGGAGTACGCCTGCCGCGCCGGCAGCGATACCCCCTACAACTTCGGTTCTGATTCCGGCCAGCTCGGGCAGCACGCCTGGTACGCGCAGAACGCCAACAAGAAGACGCACCCCGCTGGCGGAAAGAGCCCCAACGCCTGGGGGCTCTACGACATGCACGGCAACGTGGCCGAGTGGTGCAACGACTTCTACGCCCCGGACTACTATGCCGGCAGCCCTGCCACAAACCCGCGCGGTCCGGCCGAAGGGGAGAAGAACGTGCTCCGTGGCGGCCACTGGGGCGCCAGTGCCGAGTCGTGCACTTCGACCTTTCGCATCGGTGAGGACCCCGGTTTTTCCGACGCCTGTTTCGCCCGCGATGCGATCGGCTTTCGCTGCGTGAGGAGGTTTCGTGCGGAAACCCCGGCCGGCGGCGCTCCGCAGCCGCCCGCCTCCGAAAAAGGAGCGTCCGCCATGCCCCTTTCCCGCTTCGCCATCCCCATGACCGTGGTGGGCGCCCAGCCGGAGCCGGTCGAACGGACCGGCCTGGTCTACGACGAAATCTATCTCCGGCACCTCACCGGCTCAGGGCATCCCGAGTGCCCCGAACGACTGGAGGCGATCGTCGACCGGCTCCGGGCCTCTGGACTGATGGACAAGCTCACTGGCATCAAGCCGCGCCCCGCCGAGGAGAAGTGGTTGACTGCCATTCACACGCCCGAGCACGTCGCTGCCCTTCGCCGGATGTATGCCGAGGGCAGCCGCTTCGCCGGCTCTCGCGACACGCCCCTTTCTGAATCGTCCTCCGAGGTTGCCCTCGTGGCTGCCGGCGGCGTGCTGGCAGCGGTAGATGCCGTCGTGAAGGGCCAGGTCCGAAACGCCTTCTGCGCCGTCCGCCCCCCCGGCCACCATGCCACGCCCGACAAGGCCATGGGATTCTGCCTGCTGAACAACGTGGCCGTTGCTGCCCGTTATCTCCAGAAAGAACACAGACTTCCCAGGATCCTGATCGTCGACTGGGATGTCCATCACGGCAACGGCACCCAGGAGATCTTCTACGAGGACCCGAGTGTGTTCTACTTCAGCGTCCATCAATATCCCTTCTATCCCGGCACCGGCAGTGCCGGGGAACAAGGGGCCGGCGAAGGAAAAGGCAGCACGCTGAACGTTCCCTTGCCCGCCGGCAGCGGCGACGCCGAGTTCCGGCAGGCGTTCTCGGACAAACTTGTCCCGGCCGCCCGCCAGTTCCACCCGGACTTCGTCCTCGTTTCCGCCGGCTTCGACGCCCACCAGGACGATCTCCTCGGCCGGATGAAGGTCACCACCGAGGGTTTTGCCGAACTGACGCGGATCGTCAGGCAGATTGCCGAGGAACACTGCGGCGGGCGTCTGGTGTCGGTCCTCGAAGGAGGCTATCATCTGGAAAAGCTGGCCGCCTCCGTCGAAGCCCACCTGCGAGTCCTGATGGAGTGAGGGTTAAGATTAAGAGTACGATTATGAGTACGAGGAAGTAGGTTTTTCTTCATGCTATTCCAC
>CAZLWV010000005.1:0-19470 GCA_964563135.1 uncultured Planctomycetaceae bacterium | reverse complement strand
GGTCTTTCTGGCCTTCTTCCTCATCTTCTATCCAGTCTACCTGTCGATCAAGGGCACGCGGCTCGGGCTCTTGTGGCTGCTCGTTGCCTCCTACGTCTTCTATGGCTGGTGGAATCCTATCTACCTTCTCCTCATTCTCTGGAGCACCACGATCGACTACCTGGCCGTGCGGGCCATGGCCTATACGGGCTGGAAGAAGACCTGGCTCACCGTGAGTGTCCTCAACAACCTGGGATTACTGGGCTTCTTCAAGTACGGCCGCTTCGTGGTCGACAATGTCAACTCGCTGGCCCAGTGGCTGAAACTGCCCTGCGCCCTGGGCGATCCCAACGTCTGCTTTCTCAGCGACGGGCTGAACGCCGTCCTGGCGTCCCTTCATCTCCCCTATCACGTGCCGGACTTCCAGTACCTGCTACCGGTCGGCATCTCGTTTTTCGTCTTCCAGTCGATGAGCTACGCGATCGACTTCTACCGAGGCCAGGTCCAACTGGAACGCAGCTTCATCCGCTACGCGACCTTCGTCGTCCTCTTTCCCCAGCTCGTTGCCGGACCGATCGAACGGGCCAGCCATCTTCTGCCCCAGTTGTACGGAAACCCGCGGATCACCCGCCAGGATATGGCCGACGGGCTTTCGCTGTTCGTGGTGGGCCTGTTCAAGAAGATCGCCCTGGCCGATTACCTGGCCATGTACGTCGACCCCGTCTACGCGTCGCCGCAGTATCACAGCGCTCCGGCCCTGCTCCTGGCCACCTTCGCCTTCGCCTGGCAGATCTACTTCGACTTCAGCGGCTATACCGACATGGCTCGCGGCATCGGCCGCTTGATGGGCGTCCGCCTGATGCTCAATTTCAACAATCCTTATCTGGCCACCGGGCTGGGAGACTTCTGGCGCCGCTGGCACATCAGCCTCTCCACCTGGTTCCGCGACTACGTCTATATCCCGCTGGGCGGCAATCGCCACGGCGAACTGCGAACCTACGTCAACATGGTCCTCACCATGCTCATCTCCGGCCTCTGGCACGGCGCCATGTGGACCTTCGTCCTCTGGGGTGCCGTCCACGCCGCGGGCCGCGTGCTGACCCGAGCGCTCGAGCAGACAGCCATCTACCGCGATCATGTGCCCAAGCTCGCCAAACAGGTCCTCACCTTCTCGGTCGTCATGCTGGCCTGGGTGTTCTTTCGGGCGCAGAACACCAGCGACGCGTGGCTGATCCTGGGACGCATCTTCACCAGCGGCCTGGCCGATCCGGCCTTCCCGCTGCTCGTGGCCGGTCTGGTGCTCTCGATCTGGCTCTACGAGTACCTCTATGAATCGCGATTCCGGGCCCTGGTCAGCGCTTCGCCGGTGCGCATGGCACTCGTTGTCGGCATGCTCCTTTACATGGCAACCGTCGTGACTTCCGGCAATCAGGAGTTCATCTACTTCCGCTTCTGAACAATATGACGACTTCCGACACTTCCACCACAACCCCCTCGTGGCGCGACACCCACGATGAACGCTTCGCCGCCAACGATGTTCGCCTCTCCCTGCGGGGATGGCTGCTGGCCGGCCTCCTCGTGCTCCTGGCGCTCTGGGTGATCCCGCTGGCCTGGCAGCGAATCGAACCTCTGGAACTGGGGTCCGATTATCGCATCCCCTACTCGCTGGGAAACGACTACTGGAACTACGAGCGAACCAGCCGCCAGGTCTGCCGTAGTGACGAGACGATTCTCGTTGGTGACTCGGTCCTCTGGGGCCACTACGTCAATAGCCGCGAAACACTCTCCCACTTTCTCAACGAGAAATCCGAGGGCCACGCTTTTGCCAATCTGGGTCTTGACGGGATCCATCCCGTCGCACTGGCCGGGCTCGTCGAACATTTTGGTGGTGCGATCCGCAACAAACGGGTGATCGTCAACTGCAATCTGCTCTGGATGAGTTCTCCTCGCCACGATCTCTCGGCCGACGAAGAAGCACCCTTCAATCACCCGACCCTCGTGCCCCAATTCGCGGCCCGGATTCCCTCCTACAAGGCCTCGCTCGCCGATCGCCTCGAGGTCGTCGTCGCCCGGCAATTCCGATACCTGGGTTGGGCCGATCATGTGCGGATCGCCTACTTCGACAGCGACAACCTGCCAACCTGGAGCCTCGACCACCCCTACGACAATCCCTTGAACCAGGTGACGCTTGCCCTGCCTTCGCCCGACGAACTGCCGTCGCCCGAACCGGACGCGCGCCCCTGGAACGAAAAAGGTATCCGCCCCACAAACCCCGATTGGGTGCCTCTCGAAGAATCCCTCCAGTGGCGGTTCTTCCAGCAAACGATCAAGCTGCTCCAGCAGCGAGGCAATCAGGTCTTTGTGATCATCGGCCCCCTCAACGAACACATGTTCAAGGAGAAAGGGCTGGCAGGGTATCACCAGCGAGTACAGATCATCGCCGCCTGGCACAAGGAGCAGAACATTCCCCACGCAGTTCCAAAAGCCCTCCCCAGCCAGGCCTATGCGGACCTCAGCCACCCGACCGCCGAAGGCTATGCTCTCCTGGCCGACCAACTCCTGAAAGAAGCCGCCTTCCGCCAGTTCCTCACCCAGTAGGTACCGCGCCGCCGCACGCCACCTTGTAGCCCAATTCGCACGCCTTGTAGCCGAACTGGCCCGAATTTGGCCCTTCATAAATACATTCGCCACCATTGGTTTTTCTCGTTGACTCTCCAGAGTCCGACGACTTTGGCTACTCACCTTCCACCCACCACCAAGGTGTGAACATGGCCTCCGCAAGAAATCTCCCCGCAGGCGTCCTGGCAATCGCCGCACTGGTCATCCTCGGAGCCTCCTCTCTGGTCCACGGTGCCGACGAAACCGCCGTTTCCCATGATGGCGTCACGATCCGCATCCTCGACGCACCGTTCTCCGGCGACCCTGCCCCTTTGAAAAGTGCCGCTGGCAAGATCCTCTCGCTCGACCAGCTCCCGGCCCAAGCGAACAGCTTTCCCGTGCTGCAGTCGGCCACGGCCGTTGTCTCGTGCACCGCGGAGCCCGGCACATGGGCCTTCTGGACCCGTCGGCAAGATCAGCTCACTCGCCAAGGCGAGATTCTCTTGAACTCGATCTCCGCCCCGCCGCAGCTTCGCATCATCGCCGATCAGAAGTACGGCATCGCCCTCGAAATGGCCGATCGCCAGGAAGGGCAGCGGCAGACGATCGCCATGTCGAAGGACGGCATCCTCGAGATCCGCCAGCCGGCCGATCGATCGGTAACGCTCCGCAGCCCCCTGCGCTATGCCCTGGTCCCCTCCCTCGTGGGCACCGACCTGCTCTACGATCCCGAGACGCTCACCGCCGGCACACACCTCTGTCTCCCCTCGCTCAACATGCTGGTCGGCCTGCAGCCGGCCAGTAGCGGCATGCTGACGGCCGTCTGGCCGACCGGACGCCAACTGGCGCAGGTGCACGTCAGCCAGGAGAGTGGTGCCGGCACCTTCGATTCCTTCCAACTCGACACGGCCGGCCAACCCGTCTTCCTCTCGTTCATCGAACAGCCCGATATCTGGCATGCCGAACCGCTCCGTGAAGAGTATCTCGAAAAGGAGACCCCCATCGCCTGGCAGAAGCCCTTCGATGCCCGTTGGATCGGGCGGTTCTTCATCGACTCGGACGGTTACCACTTCCCCTTCTACTTCCTCTCCGAACGGAATAAACTCTGGGGTCGTTACATCCGTGGCTGGTTCTACTATCCGGTCTGGTTCGACGGCTCGAAGTCCGTGATCCACTTCGAGAAGAAGTTCCCCCCTGTCGGCGACCTCCTCATCTATTATCTCGATACATACGAAGGCAGCGATCAGCCGTCCCCGGTAGGCATCATGAAGAAGTCGCTGGGCAAGGACGCGGCAGCACAACTGCTCGACTTCGAGGGCACCCAGGAGCAGATCCTGCTGGCCCACCACAACGCGGTCTGCGCGATGACCTACAAGATCGAGAGCTACTTTGCCCGCGAGTCGGAGGCCCCCTCCTGGAGCGATGTGCGAATGTACGCCGATGATATCGCCACCTTCATTCGCCTCATTCGTGAGCGTGTGTTTCAGTTCGACCAGTTTGCAGCCGATCTCGAGGACCTGCTCAAGGCCGAACGTGAGAGGCTCCCGTCCCTGGCCGATGACCTCCAACCTTCAGAAGACATCCTCGCCGAGATCCGCGACATCGCCGCCAACGACCTGCCCGACGTTTCTCTGGAAGAGGTCCGGAAGTGGACCAACGCCATCCAGCAGTTCACGCCCGACGCCGAGAAGAAGAGCCTGGCCGCGGTCAAGGCCCTCACTCAGCAGTGCCGCTCCGTGGCCGGAACCCAGGACGACATGGCCCGCAATCTGAGTGTCGTCACCATCCGCCTCATGGAAGAAGCGGCCCGCATGGGCACCGCCTCCCCGGAGCATGTCCGCGTAGCCGAACAGATCATCGCCAAATGCAGAACGGTCCTTCGCCAGCCCACCTGGTGGGAACCGTACCGCCGCTATCTCCCCAAGAGCAACCCCGGCGCCCCATAGCCCGCAGGACAGGTCCAGAGTTGCCGCAACCTGTCCGGGCCGGACTTTTCTGACGCCCTACCTCCCGCAACGCAGTCTGAACCATCTGACCTGGCCAATGGAAGCCCGGTTTCCCCCTTCCACGTCGCAGGAGTCTGACCCATGCAAAGCCCATGGATGCCCCTACCGGTCCTGGCCCTCCTTGTGCTCGCGGTCGTCGGCTGCGTCAAACGCACCGAGCCTGATCCAACCCAGGGCCGGCCGACGGCCGATGCATCTGCCACCAGCGGTTTGCCGCAAGAAATCCAGACCTCCGGGGGTGTCTCCATGGTCCTCATCCCCGGCGGCCAGTTCACGATGGGGCACGAAGGCCAGCTCGATGCCAGCCCTCCCCACCCGGTCACGGTAAGCCCCTTCTGCATGGACCGCTACGAGGTCACGCAGGAGCTCTACGAGCGTCTCATGGGCAAGAATCCGGCACGGCGAAAGGGCCCCAAGAATCCGGTCGAACGGGTCCGCTGGACCGACACGCTCAAGTTCTGCAATGCCCGATCGGCCGAAGAGGGCCTTACCCCCTGCTACAACCTGGAAACCTGGGCCTGCGACTTCTCCGCCGACGGCTACCGCCTCCCCACGGAGGCCGAATGGGAATATGCCTGCCGCGCCGGCAGCCCGGGCGATTACTACTTCGAAGGCGGTGCCGATCGGCTCGACGGCCATGCCTGGTTCCGCGAAAACGCTGGCCGCAAGCATCACCCCGTCGGCCAGAAGGAACCCAACCCCTTCGGCCTCTACGACATGGCCGGAAACGTCCGCGAATGGTGCAACGACTGGTACGCCGTCGACGCCTATTCCCCCCAGCCCGCCGCCGATCCCCATGGGCCGGCCTCCGGCGAAAAAACCGTCCTCCGCGGCGGCGCCTTCTCCGGCTCCGCCGAGACCTGCACGAGCTGGAACCGCTACTGCGACGAACCCGGCTTCACCGACGCCTGCGTCGCCTCCGACGACTACGGCTTCCGCTGCGTCAAACGGGTCCCCGCGCCCGTCAATCCCCAGTGACCGCAGTTGTTCGGCATCCAGCGGCACACGATCGCCAGACGCGGCCGCGATTCTCCTCCCATGCGTTGACAATCCGAATCGGTGTTATCCGATTCCCATCAGCGTCAGGCATCCGCCGACGAAGAGAAACGCGGCCACGCCGAAGGCCACGGCTCCCACGGCAAAGGGACGGTTCCGTTTTCGCTTGACGGCCCAGAGGATGCCGCCACTGACCGGTCCGATCACGCCCGGGCCGTTCATGAAGACGATCAGCCCGCCGATCCCGCCATAGGGTCTATATACCATGGCAGCGACCATTCCTGCCATCACCGCAAGGCCGAATGTGATGACGGCACACAGCAGGGCCCCGAGCACGAACGATCCGACCGCCCGTCCGGTGATGCGAGGTGGCCCGTCTGACTCGATTGGCGTCTTTGGAGATTCGTAAGGATTCGTCATGGAACGTCTCCTGTGTTGCTACATACTGATCGCCAGTAAGCACCCGCCAAACAGCAGGAAGGCGGCAACGCCGAAGGTGATCGCTCCAATGGCATAGGGCCGATTCGAGTTTCGGGTGATTCGCCAGACGATGACACTGCAGAGCGGGCCGATGACGGCGGGAGAACCCATAAAGAAGACGATTACCGCTAGCGGTTCGGGCACCACGCTTGCCAGCGCGCTTGCGCAGGCCAGCGATACCACGGTTCCACCGATAGTCAGCATCATGGTTACCAGAAATCCGGCCAGGAACATGGCGACCGCCCGGCCGGTGAACGGAGAGTCGGGCGGCTGCAAGGGTGTTTGCGGAGACTGGTAGGGATTGATCATCAGGAGTCTCCCAGGCTGAGTCCTATGAAGCATCCACCGACGAGCAGGAAAGCAGCTACGCCGAAGGTAACGGCCCCCACGGCAAACGGCCGGTTCTGCTTGCGGTTGCGAAGCCAGAGGATAAGGGCGAAGATCGGGCCGCTCGCCGCCGGCGAACTCAGCAGAAAGGGTAGAACCTTGAGAGACTTGGGCAGCCACGTGGTCAAGACCATTTGCAGCGGGTATCCGAGTATCGCCGTGAAGACAATCGTGATCAGCAGGGCCGACAAGAAGCCGCGAGAATACTCCCTCGCATCCGGCCTCGTGGCAGGCCCGGAGTCGCTCCAGTCCGGCGGAGTCTGCGGAGATTCATAAGGGTTGGTCACGGGGCGGCTCCTGGGCGCCGGTGTTGCGGGTGAGCAGGCGCACTGCCAGCGTCCCCGGGCAATGCCCTGAAAGACTCATGAACGATGCAAACACGGGCAGCCAGAAGAGCGGCACAAACCGTGGGTTCCAGGCCGCCAGAGCGGTGAACGACAGGATGATGACCGTCTTGAGCTTGTAGGCGGCGCGAAAGTCGGGACGCGCCATCAGAAACGAAAGCCCGAAGGTCAGCACGCCCGAAAGAGCGAACAGGTCCAGGCAGGCGAACAGGACGCTCCACAGTTGCATCAGCCCCAGGCTGGCTCGAACAACCTTGGCGATCGGCTCTTCGAGACGCGGCATCATCATCGGGACGGTCTGCCGATAGGTGGCGTAGTCGTCGGGGCACGCCGCCAGCAGGTTCTGCTCCTCCCGGCGCGCCCGATAGGCCATGGCCGGCCAGAAGACCCCCAGGACCAGCCCAGCCACCAGCGGGTTGGCCGCGATCAGGCCCATGCCAACCCCGAACAGGACCAGCGAGCCGTACATGGGGTGGCGCGACCAGGTGTAGGGCCAGCGGCGCACGATCTGGTGGTTTTCCTGGATTTCAATCTGATCGCTCCAGAACCGCCCGATCACATGCCGTGCCGCGATGTTCACCACGGCCGAGTAGACCAGCAGGACGGAGCCCGTCAGTTTGGCGGCCGTGACTGCCGCGGTCGAGAGCGGAAGGTGTCCGATGTTCAATCGGGCCAGCACGTAGATGCCGAAGAAGAACAGGGTCATCGTGAGCGTGGCGACCAGGTTGCGCTCCCGACGCTGGGGTGTTTCGGCACTGTCGCGCTTGTCGAGCAGGCGAATGGCCACCGTCACCAGCACGGCCGTGGCCGCCAGGTAGAGAACAGCATATTCCCATTGAACCGCCAGCCGGGTGAACGTCACAGCGTAGGACAGGACTGCATCCTGTCCGAACAGGCTGCAAACCTGCCCTACGGCAGTCGACGCCGCACTGATTCCGACTTGCCCGGTGTCAGAGAGACTGTTCACAAGCGGGCCTCCGATCCTGGCGAAGACGGGTCCACACTTCGTAACAGAAAACGGCCACTCCCGCGGCGGCAATCCACTGGTACACGGTCAGCCCGGCCAGCACCCGCGGCTCAACGCGAATGAACTCGGCGAAGAACCGGAACAGGCAATAAGAGCCCAGGTAGAGCGGGAACCAGGCGCCCTCGGCCACCCGGCGGGAGCGAAGCCGGCAGAAGACGGCGAAGGCCGTGGCGTGAAAAGCGATCTCCAGCAGCGGTGCGGGGAAACCGCCCGCTCCCCAGCAGCATCCGTTCAAGAGGCAACCCACCCGTCCCACGGCCAATCCGGCGGCCAAGGGGAGAACGAAGGCGTCTCCGCCCCCCTTCCACGACTGCCCGGTCCACCATTTCGCCAGGCGCACGGCCAGGTAGGCTCCCACCAACGCCCCCAGCACGCTCTTGCCGGTGGCCACCAGCTCGGGCCGCAGACCGTAGGAGAGCAGCACGGGCAGCTTCGCTCCTGCAATGAGGCCCACAAAGGCGGGGAAGATCACAAACCAGGTTCGGCTGCGGGGCACGCGATCGACCGGGAGCAGGAATCGGACGAGTGCGGCCACGACCATGCCCAGACCGATCATCACCTGATAGGCGGGCAAGGTGAGCGAGAAGAACCTAAGTTCCGGCGCCATGGTCTCGCTCCCGGTGGATCGTGTTGTAGCTGCAGAAGGGGATGATCCGGCCGTCGCCGGTCACCACGCCGATGCAGCAGCGGGCCGCACGCCCGGCGTCGAATGTCTCTGCGTCCATGAACTGCTTGACGACGACGCGGAGGATCTTGCGCCCCTTCCACTCGGCCCGTTTTGCGTTCCGAAAGAACCGGCGCAGACTGAGGGCCGGGAGAATGTTGCTGAACCGCAGGCCGTTCTCCAGCGAGACGCAGCGGATTTTTGGGGTCAATTGCTCCATGGTCTCGGCGTTGAACGACAAGCGGTTCTTCACCGAATCGACGATCTCTCGCGGCCTGGACAGGCGAATCATGGGAAACGGCTTTCGCCCCGGCCGGCAGTAGAGGTAGCAGAGCTGGGTGCAGTAGGGGTGCGAGCAGGGGAGCGGAAAGATGTCCGACGGCGTAAGCCATGGCAGCCGAGTCATCGAGTCGACGATATCCGAGGCGGTGGTGCGGCGGCTCGAATCGGCCGCGCGGTTCCGGCCGCAATACGAGAGCGTCTGGAACGTCAGTCCGGTAACGCCGGCGGTCGCGACCGCCTGTTCGACCAGGGCCGGCACGTCGGAGAGGTTCTCTGAACCGACGGTGGCCACCAGATTGACCTTGATGCCGGCCTGGGCCAGCCGCGAAACCGCCGTCTCCTGATCGGCCCTGGCATCGCAGCCGCGCAGTCGCTCACTGGCCGCGGCCGACCGGCCGTCGTACTGGAGATACACGTCCAGAACGTCTCGGAAGGCGGCCAGTTCCTGCACAAAGCCGGGCTCGGTGGCGATCCGGTGGCCGTTGGTATTCAGCAGAATCCGGTTCGGCCTGCGGCGCCGCGCTTCTTCCAGAAACGGGATCAGCTCCGGATGCAGCGCCGGTTCTCCGCCCGACAGTTGCAGGACATCGATCGTGCCTTCCACACGTTCCAGGGTATCCAGCCGGTTGCGATAGTCCTCGAAGGAGATGGGGCCATGCCCACCGGGATCGGCGTAGCAGATCGGGCAGTTCATGTCGCACTGATCGGTGATCTCCACCAGCCCGCTGCACGCGTGCTGTTCGTGCTGGGGACAGTAGCCGCAATCCTCCGGACAGCCGTTCTTCACCTGGGTGGCAAACTCGCCGGGTATCCGGCCGTGGATCATGACCGCCCCTGAACCCGCGTAGCGAGCGAAGGACGAACTGACCAGCACGAGCGATCGGCCGTGCTCGGGGCAGTGCTTGTCGAGCCAGGCCTTGCCGTCCTGCTCGACGATCTTGGCATCGATCCTGCGGCGGCACACCGAGCAGACGGACACGGTGCGGGCGTAATAGCGATGCTCTCGCAACTGGACATTCATGCGGGCATTGTACCGTCAGGTTGCGGAAGAGAGCAAAAAACGGTGGTTCACTTCGTCGGCGAGTAATCCGTCGCCTTCATCAACACCGACTTCACACCATCCTGGATCGTCAACGACCCACCCGCTGCATCTTCCGACGCCTTCTTCGCCGCAATCCACTCCGGATCGGCCCGGAACGCGTCAAACGACGCCTTGGCCGCCTCCTGGCTGGCATGCGCCAGCAGGTACACCAGCTTCTCCCCGGCCCCCGGCTGACCCTCCAACGGATTCCAATACCCCAACTGCTCCATCCCGTGCCGCTTGAACAAGGCCACCGTGTGGTCGCGAAACCGCGCGTTCAAACGCCCCAGGTTTCCCGGCGAGGCCGTGTACGTCCGCAATTCGAACACCCGGTCTTTCCCCACCGACGGCCGGATCTCCGGCGAGTAATCAGTCGCGGCAAGTTGTACCGATTCCACTTTGGTCACGATCTTTCCATTGGCGTCGGTTTCCTTCTGCACCTTCTGCCACTCGGGATCGGCGAAAAACTCCTTCCAGGCCTTCTCGCGGGCCTTCTGGCTGGGGAAGGCCAACATGTAGACCAGCACATTCTCCTGGTTGTCGATCGGCATCCAATAGCCAAGGCTCTTCAAACCATGTTTCTCGAACAGCGCCAGCGCGTGATCCCTGAAACGGGCATTCACGTCGTCCAACCGCCCAGGTGCCGCATAGTAGGTGCGAAGCTCGTACACCGGCGGTTCTTTTTCTGCCGCTGAAACAAGACCGGCCATCGCCAACAGGAAAGCCGACGCAAGAATCCCTTTAGTCATCATGGAGTTGCTCCTCGGGCAAAGTGAATTTGAAAGTATCCACCCGAAAACCTACCACAACCGCCGCAGTACTCGTAGCTGCCCCCACCATTCCAGCCCCCGAATTCTCGGGAAATCTCTTCTTCGGCTCATTGCTCAGAGCTGATCCCTCATGGCTCCCAGCCGCAGCCTCCCAAACGAACTCGGCACATGAAAATCCGGTTCCGCCGTCTGCGGATCGACCCAACTGATCCAGCTCTCGCTCCACCCCGAGCCTTCTGTGTGGCTGAACTCGGCCCGATAAATGCCGAACTTGATCGGGCGGCCGGATTCGAGTGCCGGAAATCCGAGTAGCTGGAGCGACCTGAGCGGAATCAGCCCCTCCACGCAATAGCCTTTCTCCGTCCGTCGGCCCGTCACGTCGAGACCCGGACAAGACCACGAGCGATCGAACCGGCGGTAGAAGTTGGCGTGATAGTCGAGCACCCGGCCGAGCGGGTCAATCTCCAGGCAATAGTAACTGGCCAGTTCGTCATCCAGCGCGAAGAACAGTTCCACGCGATCCTCGCGGACGACGTCTTCCTTGCCCTGATAGTCCGCCGCCAGAACGATGTCGTCGTCATCCGCACGAAAGGCGAAGCAGAACGCCCTGTCATTGAACACCGCCCGAAACTCCGTCCGCGGCGCCGGACGGTCCTCCCAAGGGAAAGCAAACCCCGTTTCCAGGTTTGCCTTCTGCCAAACCGCCTCGTCCAGGATCCCGTCCACCGTGATCCTCGCATCCGGCACATACACTGCTTCATAGATCTTCGCCATCGGCATTCCTCATCACTTCAGTATTCCACGATTCCAGCGTTCCGTCCGGCAGATCAGCGTCTGGCCTCTCGGCTCCCGTTTCGAAATTGTCCCGGCGTCTGCCCGGTCACTCGCTTGAAACTGCAGCACATCGACTCCATGTAATCGAAGCCCGTGAGCTGGGCAATCCGGGCCAGGGGATAGTCGGTCATCGACAACAGATGCCTCACACGCTCCAGCCGCACGCGCAGGATCTCGGCCTTGGGCGATCGGCCCAGCAGACGGGCGAATCGCCGTTCCAGCGTGCTTCGAGACATCTGGACGTGTCCGACCACGTCGCTCACCTGGATCCCGTCGCAGGCGTGGCCGCGGATGAAATGCACGGCCGCCGCCACATCGGCATCGCCAATGGCCACGATGTCGGTCGATTGCCGCGGCACCACTCCCAGCGGTTCCACCCGGATCGGCTCTGCCGGCGGCGCCTGGCCATCCAGCAGCCGGTCCAAGAGGCCCGCCGCCCGGTAGCCCACCCCCTCGCAGTCCTGTTCGATGCTCGTCAGCGGCGGATGGCACAGTTCGCAGATCAGCTCGTCGTTGTCCACGCCGACCACCGCCAGTTCCTCCGGCACAGCGATGTTCTGGTCGCTCGAGGCCATCAGGACCTGGTGGGCACGCAGGTCGTTGCAGGCCATCAGCCCCACCGGTTTGGGCAGCGACTTGACCCAGCTTGCCACCGTTTCCTCGCACCGCAGTTCATAGTCTTCGCTGGTGGAGATAAACGCCGAGCCCGACTGCCGCGGGTTCTCATACACGCTCACCTCGTATCCGGCCTGCCCGAGATACTCCACAAAGCACTCCCCCCGGGCCTCCGACGAATAAACACCCGGAAGTCCGCAATAGGCAAAATGCTCGAGTCCCCGCTCGATCAGGTGATCGGCGGCAAGATGCGCGATCGCACGGTTGTCGGTGATCACCCCCGGCATCCCCTCGGTGCTGCGATGCTCGAACAGGTCCACGACCGGCACATCGAGCCTGCGGATGGCACTCAAGAGCTCTTCGTTCTCGATCCGGGCGATGATCCCGTCCCCCTGCCAGTTCCGGAGCCAGCCCGGGGCCCCGTCGCACAGCCGCCGCTCAGTCTGGTAGATCTTCCAGGTCTCGTGGGCCTTCACATAGTTGGCAATCCCCCCGAGCACCCCCCTTCCGTAAGCTCGGGACCATTCGATCAGCAGTGCAATCTTGCGGCGTTCGGGCATATCGATGAGGGCTCGCGAGAACTCTTTTCAGAACAAAGTCCTCCCGGAACGATTACCAGAACCGCCACCAGGCTCTTCGTGGAATCGCCATACACCAATCGTCTTCACTCCACCAGACGGTTGTGCCTTTTGCTGCCTTCTTCGTCTCACACAGGTCGTGCAGGCGCTCCGTTAGCGTCACCACATGATCGTGCAAACCAGCTTCTCGCAAATCATCGAGTGCGGAAAGCGTCCAACTCACCGCGTCCATGGCCTCTCGATAAGCACCCGAATCGTCCGACTGCGTTCGAGCGCGTGCTGCACGCGCTCCAACGTCAAGCGTGTCACGCGCGATCCGCAGGTCGTCCTCATTTGCAGACAGATCGTCACGTAGGACCTCGTACTTTGCGATCGGTCTGTCTTTGCAGGAGAGGAGATGAATAATCATAATCCTAGCGAGGCATCTTTCTGGCGTCTCTCGTCAACCGCAACCCAGTATATCGCTAGTTCCGGCACATTTCCATCCAATACCCCCCCGAGAGAAAACTGTCTCTATGACGAAAAAGCACAAATCAATTGACGCAAAACACTATTGATGTTCCCCCGCCGGTCCCGGAAGATCATTTCTGGGCTTTAAGCGACGCGGCAAGCTCGTGCGGTGGTGAGGGGCAGTCGAGCGGCCCATTCAAAAGGCACAAGACGGAGAACGAACTCATGAACGTGAAGAATATCCTTCTCACCGGAGCGGCAGGCAAGATCGGACGGGCAGTCCTTCCCGAACTCTCCAAGGCCGGCTACTCGGTCCGGGCCCTGGAATTCACCGACGGACTGAAGGTCCAACGTCTCCCCAACGTCGAAGTCGTCACCGGCGATCTTCGCGACCCTGCGACGGCCGGGAGACTCATCGAGGACATCGATGTGGTGATCCACATGGCCAACGTCAAGGAAAACAAGGCCCTGTTCCTCGATGCCAACATCAAGGGCACCTTCTACCTGCTCGATGCCTGCAAGCAGGCCGGCAACGTCAAGCAGTTCATCCAGGCCGGCTCCGACGCCCGGGCGGGCATCTACTACTATCCCCAGCCGATTCCCATCGACGAAAACCACCGCCACTCGGGCTATCCCGGCTACTACCCGCTCTCCAAGGTGCTCGAAGAGGTGATGTGCGAGCAGTACCAGATCATGTACCAGACGCCCATCACCATCCTCCGCTTCTCCTGGGTCCACGACGAAGACGATATCCTCGCCCATGTCACCCTTGCGCCGCCCAATCTCGGCGTGCCCGTCTGGAAGGACTGGGCCGTCACCGCCGAGCAGAAGTCGTATTTCCAGCAGAACAAGAACGGCGTCGCCTGCCTGGTCCATCCCAACGGCAGCGCCGGCAAACGCCACATCGTGGGCATCAAAGACGTCGTCCAGTCGATCATGCTCGCCATCGGCAACCCCACCACCATCGGCGAGGCTTTCAACGTTTCCGGCCCTTCGCCGTTTGCCTACGACGTTCTGGCAGACTATGTGGCCAAGAAGCTGGACCTTCCCGTGGTCCGCTTCGAGGTGGGCGAATTCAACGACTTCTGCATCGAAATGAGCAAGTCCCGCTCTGTCCTCGGCTTCCATCCCCAGTACGACATCTTCCGCATCGTCGACGATGCCATCCAGTTCCGCAAGGACGGCAAGACCCGCTCCGATTGTCTCTATCCAGGGTAGCCCACGCAGGCAATGCCGCCGTCAGTTTCCATCTGCCGCGCGAAAACGTTATGATCTGGCTTGATGACCACGCCGCTCCACTGCCTTCCTGACTACCCTTACCTATCCAGGAGACCAACCATGCCCGCCAAGAGCCCCCTCTCCATCCTGGTGCTCGCTGCCACACTTCTGTTGCCGGTATTCACCACCCCCGCCGCCGAGCCTACCCTCCCGCTCAAGGCCGGCATTATCGGCATGGACGCCCACGCCCTCCCCTGGACCAAGATCATCAACGACCCCAAAGCCACCGGTGAATTGGCCGATATGCAGGTCGTGGCCGGCTTTCCCGGCGGCAGCCCCGATATCCCCCAGAGCATGGAGATTCTCCGCAACAGCGTGGGACCCGTTTCCGAGATGGGGGTGGAAATCGTCGATTCGATCGATGCCTTGATCAAGAAGGTCGACGTGGTCCTCATCCTCAGCATCGACGGCCGTACGCACCTGGAACAGGCCCGGCCGGTCTTCGCCGCCGGCAAACGCGTGTACATCGACAAGCCGATCGCCGGATCCCTTGCCGACGCCATCGCGATCTTTCGGCTCTCCAAGGAACACAACGTGCCCTGCTTCAGCAGTTCGTCCCTGCGGTTCGCCCAGCGCACCTTGAACGTCCGAAACGACCCGGCCTTGGGGGAACTGGTGGGCTGCGATCAATACGCCCCCTGCTCGCTCGAGCCCCACCACCCCGATTTCTTCTGGTACGGCATCCATGGCGTCGAGCCGCTGTTTACCATCATGGGCCCGGGCTGCGTGTCGGTCACCCGCGTTCAGACCGAAGGAGCCGATATGGCGGTCGGCGTCTGGAGTGGCGGCCGGATCGGCACCTTTCGCGGACTTCGCGACAGCCAGCGAGGATATGGCTCCACCGTTTTCGGCACCAAGGGGATCGTCCCCGGGGGTGGTTTTGACGGCTACGAGCCGCTGATCGTGGAGATCGTCAAGTTCTTCAAGACCGGCAAACCGCCCGTCAGCGAGGCCGAAACCCTCGAGATCTTCGCCTTCATGGAGGCCGCCGACGAAAGCAAACGCCAGGGCGGCGCCCCGGTGACCCTCGAAAGTGTGATGAAGAAAGCCCAGGAGGCCGCCGCCCAGATCAAGTGATCTGGAAGACCCGGTCCGAAACCCGAAGCAAACCCCGCCAGACACATACTGAAAACCAAGGCCTGAAACCCCTGATCTACCCCTGATCTCTGACCACTGAACCACCACTGAACCCTGACTCCAGACTGCTGCCCTGAACCCTGACCCCCATCCGGAGCTCCCCATGATCCGCCCAGAAAACACCCCCCTCGAAAAGCCTTCCCGCCGCCAGTTTCTTCAGCGCTCGGCAGCCGTGGCCGCTTCCACCGCCCTGGCATCGACCCTGACACCCCGTGTGCACGCGGCCGAAAACAACACCATCCGCCTGGCCCTCATCGGCTGTGGCGGCCGCGGTAAAGGCGCGGTCGGCAACGCCATGGCCTCCGAGTTCGGCCCCGTCAAGTTGGTCGCCATGGCCGACGTCATGGAAGATCGTCTGACCAGCGCCCACAAGACCCTGACCAAAGAGTTTCCCGATCGGGTCGATGTTCCCAAGGAGCGCCAGTTCGTCGGCTTCAAGGCCTACAAGGATGCGATTGACTGCCTCGGCCCCGGCGACGTGGCCATGCTCACCAGTTTCGCCTACGTCCGCCCCTTGCAGCTCGAATACGCCGTCAGTAAGGGCGTCAACGTCTTCATGGAAAAGTCGTTCGCCCCCGACGCGCCAGGCCTCCATCGCCTCATGCGCGCGGGCGAAGAGGCGGAAAAGAAGAATCTCAAGATCGCCGCCGGACTCCAGTGCCGCCACAGTGTGAACCGCCAGGAACTCATCAGGCGAATCCGCGAGGGCCAGATGGGTGAACTCCAGCTCATCCGCGCTTACCGCATCCACCCGGTTGGCGGCATGGGCCCCAAACCGGAAGGCCAGGACGAACTCCTCTGGCAGATCCGCAACTTCGTCCGCTTCTTCTGGGTCTCGGGCGGACTCTTCGCCGAGATGAACATTCACCAGATCGACGAGATCTGCTGGCTCAAGGGTGCCAACCCGGTCGCGGCCCAAGGGATCGGCGGCCGTTCCTTCAACTGCTCCGATCGGGGCCAGGGTTTCGACGCCATCTCCATCGAATGGACCTTCCCCGACGGGACCAAGGCCATCGACGGCGTCCGCTGGCTGGGCGGACATTGCTTCCAGGAGTTCGCCACCTATGCCCACGGCACCAAGTGCGCGGCCCAGTTCTCGGGCAATATCCATGCCGGCACCACCCGGCTCTACAAGGACCAGCGGATCCAGGACGACAACATCGCCTGGGAAGCTCCGCCCGAAAAATACAATCCCTGGGACGCCGAATGGAACGTGCTCCTGAGCAACGTCCGCAACGACCAACCCCAGAACGAAGCCAAGCGGGCCGCCATGTCCAACTTCGCCGACCTCATGGGTCGGGCCGCCGTCCACTCGGGCAAGATCATCACCTGGGACGAAATGTACAACTCCAAGTTCCAGTTCTTCCCCAACATCGACGATCTCGACTACGACTCCGAGCCCCCCGTCAAGGCCGGCCCCGACGGCTTCTACCCCTCCCCCATCCCCGGAGAGTGGTTGGAAACCTGACGCCCCATCCGAATTCGCCAGAACGTAGCCGCATCCGCAGCCGCTCGTCGCCAGAATTTGGCCCGCATACGCACCCGAAACCCCGTAGCCGCTCGTCGCCAGTACTCGGACCTTTCCAAAGTCTGGCGACTTCGGCTACCGCTTGGATAGATTCGCAAAAGGACCAACCCCATGAAAATCAGCGCCAGTTACTGGATGTTCGAAGGTGGCCTGGAAGCGACCCTTCCGGTTGCCGACGCCATCACCCAGGCCAACGGGCTCGGCTTCGACGCCATTGAGCTCTGCGTTGCCAGTTCCGGGGCCCTCACCCACAACACCAGCCAGGCCGAGTGCAAGGCGATCGTTGCCAAGGCCAGGGAGCTGGGAATCGAAATCGCCAGCGTCGCCAGCGGCGAGAGTTGGGGCTGTTCTCCCACCGACGACGACCCCAACGTCCGCGCCCGGATTGTCGAGTTCACCCAAAAGGCCCTCCAGGTGGCCAGGTGGCTCGGAACCGACGCCTACCTGTTCGTGCCCGGCGCTGTCGATGTCTTCTTCCTCGAAAACAGCCCCGTCGTTCCCTACGACGTCTGCTATGAGCGAGCCACCGCGGCCGTCCAGCAGATCCTGCCCACGGCGGAGAAGCTCGGCGTGACGCTCGGCATCGAGAACGTCTGGAACAAGTTCCTGCTGAGCCCTCTGGAAATGCGCGGCTTCATTGACAGTTTCCGCTCCGACTCCGTCGGCAGCTACCTCGACGTCGGCAATATCCTCCTCACCGGCTACCCGGAACACTGGATCAGCATCCTCGGAAAACGCATCACCAGGGTCCATGTCAAGGATTTCAAGAAATCCGTCGGCACCGCGGCCGGCTTCGTCGACATGCTCGAAGGCGACGTCGATTTTGAAGCGGTCAAGGCCGCCCTGGCAAAAATCGGCTACGACGGCTACGTCACCGCCGAAATGCTCCCCTTCCAGCCCGGCCGTCCCGAAAAAACCGCAGCCGCCATGAAGAAGATCTTCAAGTAGCCGCTCGTCGCCGGGCCCTTGGCCCGCATACGTACTCGAACACCCGTAACCGCTCGTCGCCAGACTTTGGCCCGTATTGACGTCGTGGCCAAACTCGGGCGCGTTTCGGCTACCATCCCAGGAGATAGAAAGATGATCCGAACAGGCATCGTCGGCCTCGGTTTCATGGGCAAGATGCACTTCCGCTGCTACCAGGCCCTCCAAGACGTCCAGGTGGTTGCCATCTGCGACACGGACAAGGCCAAGTTTCAGAACACGGCCGGCACCGCCGGCAACATCGCCGGCGCCGAGGCCCCGCTGGATTTCACCGGCATCGGCCTCCACGACGACTTCGACAAGATGCTCGCCGAGGCCCGGCTCGACGCCCTGTCAATCACCTTGCCCACCTACATGCACAAGCCGTTCACCCTCAAGGCCCTCGCCGCCGGCGTGAACGTGCTCTGCGAGAAACCCATGGCCCTCACCGTGGAGGACGGCCGCCAGATGCAGACCGCCGCCGAGCAGAGCGGCCGGCTCCTCCAGATCGGCCACTGCATCCGCTTCTGGCCCGAGTATGCCAAAACCAAGGAACTCATCCACTCCGGCCAGTACGGCAAGGTGCGCGTGGCAACCTTCCAGCGTCTCAGCCTTACCCCCACCTGGTCCTGGACCGGCTGGCTCATGGATCCCGCCAAGAGCGGCTCCGCGGCCCTCGACCTCCACATCCACGATTCCGATTTCGTCCAGTACGCCTTCGGCATGCCCAAGGCCGTCTTCAGCCGCACGTCGACCGGCCCGTCGGGCGACGCCGATCACATCGTCACCGAGTACGTCTACGACGACGATTGCGTCGTCACCGCCGAAGGGGGCTGGTCCATGTCGCCCACGTTCGGCTTCGAAATGAGCTTCAACATCGTCCTCGAAAAGGCCACAATTACCTACGACTGCACCCGCAGCCCGGCCTTCAAGGTCTGCCCGGCCGAAGGCCAGGCCTTCACCCCCGAGATCGCCTCCGGCGACGGCTACTCCAACGAGATCGCCCATTTCGTCCAGGCCGTCCGCGGCGAGCGTGTCCCCCAGATCATCACCCCCCAGCAGTCCGTCGACTCCGTCCGCCTCGTCCTCGCCGAAAGACAATCCGCCCGAACCGGCGAAAAGGTCACACTTTAGCGGATCCCGCACATAACCAGAGCCGTCGCCCCATGAATTCGTTTAACGCCCAGCCGCAGGCGCCGGCAGAAACACACCAGCCCGCGACTCGATTGACGCCTGCGCAGTCAATCCACGAGGGCGACCGGCGGGAACCCGGCTTCCCGGGAGAGAGAGTGTCGAACATATCGTTCATATCGTTTAACGCCCAGCCGCAGGCGCCGGCCGGAACACGCCAGCCCGCGACTCGATTGACGCCTGCCCAGTCAATCCACGAGGGCGACCGGCGGGAGCCCGGCTTCCCGGGAGAGAGTGTGTCGAACATATCGTTCATATCGTTTAACGCCCAGCCGCAGGCGC
>CAZLWV010000004.1:45892-107307 GCA_964563135.1 uncultured Planctomycetaceae bacterium | reverse complement strand
CGGCCCGGACCGGGGCCGGTTTGAGGAGTTCCTCAAGCTGGTCCAGCGTCAGATCCGGAACCAGACGAAATCGTAAGCAGCGGCAGCACGGGAAGGCCACGGCGGGCAAGTTCGCGGGGCAGGGCAGGGGAGGAATAGCGAAATACGGAATTCAGATACTGAGCTGCGCGACCCAGGAATGCAGACCAAGGCAGTAAGTGGACCGAGACAAGGCCGACCCACCTTGGATACGAGCGGTTTGTCAAATTTCCAGCCGATGCAGGGTGGCGGTCAGGTATTTGAGCAACTCAGACGGTTCCATGCGACATCCTCCGGGCAACGAACGCCTGGATCTCCCGATCGCTCCAATCGGGATGCTGTTGTCGGGTGGTTTGCTCGATCAACTGCCTGGCAAACCGCCACATGCCAAACGCCGCGGCCAACCGATCGGCCGGGGTTTTGCCCCGCATCACGGCCGCCATATCCTCGCTTATGATTTCGTCGGCGAAACGGCGTTGCGTTGGAGCATTTCCAAGAGCGGTCTTCATCCCGCGACCTCCTCGAGCATCACAGCCAAAAATGGCTAGATGCTCTTTGCGTAGGTATTTGTCCCTCCCGGGTGTTATGTCCCGGCCATGATCCAGACGGCCTCGACGCCAGGGCCGGTCCACTGCAGTGGGTGATTCTACGGCAGTCGGCTCAGTCGACCATGTTATCCGGATGCGACTTGTGTTTGTCTGAAGCGAACGTATTGAGAATACCAGATGGCGTCTGCAAATCAATCCATGCTGCTCGCCGCCTGCGGCGGCGGAAGGAAAGGGGAGGGGGAGGGACGGGGCAGGTAGCCGGCCCCCGAGTTTCTCTCCTCTTCTTTCCAGCCGCCTTGGCGACAGCAAGCGCGTGGATAGAGGGCGGGGCAGGGCAGGGGAGGGGGGCGAGATGGTGCGATGAAGTGCTACTGATGCCAAATATCTATAGGCTCCCGGCCGGAAGCTGCGCACTCATGGCGAGCAGGCGGCGGCGCGGATGGCGAGCGATCGTTACGGGGCTGGCACGGTCTGGAGGGCGGCCTGGTAGTCCTCGTAGCGGTAGATTTCCAGCAAGGGGACGTTCATGTGCCAGGGGCCGGGGCCGTAGGAAGGGAGGTATTTCTTGTAGACGGGCTGAGCGTTTCGCAGCAACCATTGATCGGGGGGCATGCAGGCGCTGGGACGGCGCTGGATCACGTACCAGCGGTAACGACCGGGCACCCCGGGGCGGAATTCGACCGGGAGCGTGCCCCAGGCCTGGATCAGGGCAAGACTTTCGGACGGCGCCGAGCCGAAAAGGACCTTCTCCCCCTCGGCCGTGTTGACGCCAAGCCATTGGAGGACTTCTGCATCAAGAGAATCCCAGTAGTAAGTCGGTTCCATGCCCACCCGGGCCGCCCCCGGCAGTCCGCCAACGGCAAGGTTGTAGTAGGAAAGCCACTGGGGGGCATAACAGACCAGGCTTGTGGCGCTGCCGACGAAGACGAGCACCATGGCGGCTGAAACGAGGACACGGCTTGACCGGCAGGCACAAACACGGCTGGGGGCAGGTTCGGACGAGGTGGTGCCCTGCCCTTTGCCGGCAGCGGCCGCTGGCGAGAAGGGACAGCGTGACAGGCAGACGGCGGCACAGGTGCGAGCGAAATGGACGAGCGCTGCTGCCAGGCGGCCGGCCGACGCCTGAACCCCAACCGTTCCGATGGCGATGAGGGGGGCAAGGAAGGCGAAGGCGGGAAGGAACAGGCGGATGCCGTCGTGGGGTGGAGTGCCCGGCAGGGCGCGGACGACCAGGAGGATCATCCAGTTCAGCACCAGGAGCATTCCCGCCCGGTTGGCCAGCGGCCGGCGGAGAATCCGGCCGAGCCCGACTAGCGCCAGGGGCAAAAGCCCGATCGGCACGGCAATGGCCGTCCAGACCAGGGTATTGTACCACGGGAGGGAGTGATGCAGGTCGTACATGCGGCCGAGGAAGAAGTTGGCCACGTTGAGCTGCCGGTTGGTGTTCAAGCGGAAGAAGGCCAGCAGTCCCTCGATCGGTTCGTGCCAGAGGGGCGGATTGAGGAGGTAGAACGTCGCCAGGGCCGCCGGCAGGCCGATGGCCACGGCAGCCAGCGCCCGCCGGTCGCGATACAGGACCGCCCAGAGGACAAACGGGATCGGTGCGATCCAGCCGGTGGCCTTGCAGCTCATGGTCATGCCGAGGAGGAGGCCGAAGAGAGCGGCCTGGAAGGCGAGCCGGCGGAATGGATGATGGGGGCGGGCCAGACGGGCGGTTTCCTGTCCAGACTGGCCATGCGGCTGGCCGAGGTCGCAGGCGGCGGAAGGTGGCGTGCGTGAAGGATGGGCCTCGGGGAAGGCGGCCCAGGCGAGGAGCCAGCAGGCGGTGAGCGGGCCATCGCAGGTGGCGAAATGGGCATGGGCAAAAAGCCGCGGCTGGAGCAGCAGTGCCAGCACCGAGACCCAGCCGGCTCCCTGTCCGTAAAGGCGGCTCATGCGGTAGAACAGCACTCCGGCTGCCAGGGCGAACAGGACCATGGGCCCAAACCGCCAGGCCGTCAGCGGCGGGAGGAACCAGCGGGCAACCGCCTCCCCTGCCGCGATCACGATTCCGTAGCAGGCGGGGTGACCTTCGACCTGGGTCGTGTAAGGCCAGCCGGCCTCGATGGCCTCGCGGCTCAAGGGGTGCTCGGAGCCGTCGGGGCCCGGCTGGCGGACTGGCGCGGCCTGCTGGAACCAGGACCAGGGCCAGCGACCGATCAGGCCGGCGCGGAAGATGGCGTTTCCTTCATCCCACACGATCGGCAGTCCGGGCGCGGTGGCCAGCAGCACGGCGAGCGTGCAGAGGCCAACTTCGGCGGCGCGCAGCCCCAGCGATCGGCGGCGGCGCGGGCTCGGACTGGCGGACGGAGTCTCCATGAGATCGATTGTACTTGGCGGCAGAAACTCTTGCGCGCCGGCCCCGACTGCGGCTCGCCTCCGCCCCGCTTCCGGCGGTCTTCCGCCGGCTGTTTTTTTGGGTGCGCCGGAGCGGCTTTTCCGGGGCCGGTTCCGAGCCCAATCGGGCTGCCTGAAGGCGATGTTCAACAGGGCCTGGAGACGGGATCAGGCAGCCGCCGGTGGCCAGGCCTTTCCGGCGATTCCTAACGTCCGATAATGTTTCTTATGTTCGGTCGTAAAACGCAGAAAACCCGGGGAAAACGAGGGTTTTCAACGTCCGGTTCGCCGGCCGGAACCGGACAGAACGTCCGGAAAGACGTCCTTTCCCGCCCGTGCCGCCTGCAGAAAACGGCATTCAAAAACGTCCGCCGGCGCCCCTGCCCCCGGCGCCGGATCCGAGGCGTCCGAGGCGCCGAAAACTGGCGCGAATCGGCTCTCGAAGGCGGGTCGGAAATCGGTCGAATTTCGACCGATTGGCACGGCTCACGACGGCCCGTTTTCGGCGGGGCGTGTTTCAGCCCGCCGCGCGACGCTTTCCGCCCCCCTCTCCTCTGCCGTCTCTCTCGGGCAAACGCCCGCCCGAACCGTGCCTCGGACCAACCCGCAGCCGGTGAACAATCCGGACCACCATCACGGCTCCAACAGGTGGAAGGCAAGGACCTCCGCGTGCGGCGATTCGCCCGCACAAACCCGGAAAACCTAAGAAATGGCGAGAATTCTGTTGAACGGCCGTTTCCCTCCAACTAGTCTGGAACAAAAAAGGACTTGACTGGTTCGGAGGGCAGAAATGAAGCATCTGTTTCTTGTGCTTTGTTTGGTCGCCCTGCTGCAGGGCGACACGCTGGGCGCGATCTTGCGACCACGCACCTGCGCAAAGACATGTGCGGCGCAACCAAGGATGTTTCTGTTTCGCCAGCCCTCGTGCAGCCAACGTTGTTCCACACGGCTTACCTGCTTCTCCGTGTGCCGGACGACTTGCGCTGATGCATGCCTCGAGCAGGCATGTTGCCCCCAACCGGACGACTGCTGCAACGATGACTTTGCCGTCGATTCTTGCGACATCCCCGCGGAGAACGAATTGCTCGAGGACTCGTCCGTCGAGGGCAGCGGCGACAGTTTTCCCGGCTCGCCCGCCAGCTATTCCACCGAGACCTGGGGCATCAGCCTGATGGAGCCCACCGGCGGACCGGGCCATCAATCCGGATGGGCCAATGGCGGCTCCTTCATGTCGGGCGGCGACTGGTCCTTCCCGGGCAGTCAAATCCCCAACCGGCCGGGTCGTCCCTCCGCACCGAGTGGCGGCTCCGGATTCTCGTCAGGAGGCGGCGGAGGATCGGGCTACGTCCACGGCGGATCTTCGTCTAATCCTCCCACGCCACCAGGAAGCTGGTCCTATCCGTCGACCGATGATGGAGCGTTCGCGGAGAACAGCGGCGGATCGTCGTCCTATCCTCCCGTGCCTCCGGGCAACGGGCCAGGCACGTCGACGGGCGGCGGAGACCTCCTACCCGGCGATGAGGGTCCGAATGCCGGCCCCGCATCGACCGCGCTTCCCGAACCGGCCTCCTTTGCCCTCTGGGCCGGGCTGGGAACTGCCGGCTTGATTGCCGCCCGGCGAAAGCGGCGGACGCCGGCAGGGCAGGGTATGTGGAGACCCTAACAAAACGAGTGAGTTACACACGGGCACTGGTGCACGGCATCGGTGGTTTTGTTAGCGGCTCCAAGAATTCTGGAATTGATCCCACAACCGTCTACGGGCTGATCGTTACTGGATGGGTTTCATGGGCGCCTGCTGGATGCGACGGCCGAGGGCGTCGAAGCCGCGGTTGATCTCGTTCTGGAGTTTCGCGCCCGCTTGCTCGGCGGAGGTGCGGAACTGGTTGTAGCCTTGCTCGACGGCGTCCGTCGTCTGGCCCCCCAACTGATTCACGCCGCGGTTGACCTGGTTCTGAAGTTGCGTGGTCGTTTGCTGGGCGGAGGCGCGGAGCTGGTTGACGGTCTGCCCGACGGCGTCGGTCGCCTGGGTTCCGTATTGATTCAAGCCGCCGTTGATCTGGTTCTGAAGCTGCGTGCCGGTCTGCTGGGCGGAGGTGCGGAGCTGGTTGTAGCTTTGCCCGGCCGCGTCGAGGTGCTGGTTGACTGCCGCCTGGGCCTGGCGGCCGTACTGACCTATCTCCTGCTGGATAGCGGAGCTCATCTGGTTGCCGATCTGTTCGACCTGCTGACTGGCCAGGTTCTGCGCATCCTGCTTGAGCGAGTCGAGCGACAAGGGGGGAGCCGGCGTCTGGCCTTGGCCTGCCGGAGGGAAGCTCCAGGCGGGCGTTGCCGGAGCGGGCCCCGGAAGCTGGCCGGCCGGCTGAACGCCCCAGGGGGAGGCGGGAGTCTGCGTGTCGACCACGGCGCCGCCGAGAGGATCGGCCGTACCAGCGGGGACCTCGGCAGGCGCGATCGGAGGCGAAGCCGGGTCCAGTCCCTCTCCGAGCCGCTGGATGTATTTGCCCAGGGCGACACGGATCTTCTCGGGCATGAGGGGAGTGCCTTTATGGACGAGCACCGCGGCGTAGTAGCCGGAGCGCGAGGCGAGGACACGCTGGCGGGTTCCCTCGCTCAAGGTGACGGCGAAGAAGGTCAGGATGAGGCAGTAGAGGACGCCCTTGGCGGTTCCGAGAAGAGCCCCCATCTGCCGATCGAACTCCTTGAGCTTGACCCGGTCGATCACCTTGGCAATCAAGCGGAAGACAATCCACACCGCGAGCGACGTACTTGCGAACAGAATTCCCATGGCCAGGAACTGGTTCCAGGGCTCCTCGGCGCTGAGGCTGGGAGCCAGCAGGCTGCTGAACCGCATGGCGACCAAGGCGCTGAGCAGCACCGAGGCGATCGACGCCAGCTGCCAGGCCATTCCTTTCCAGGCGCCGAACGCGGCGGCTCCAACCAGAACGATAAGCATGAAGATGTCGTAAGGCTGCATGGCAAATCCTTCAGGGGCGGCCGCGGAACAGCATCCTCATGCGGTCGGACCTGGGCATGCGCCGACAGGAGCCGGCCGCGGAACAACTGGAGTCGCGGAACGACGGGGAGTTGTTGTTCCGCTGCTGCCATTGCTGCTGCCGAAACAGGGAACCCATCCTGCGGCAAGTCTTTGGAGCCGATACCAAAAACGGCCGCCGCTTCTGCAAATCTCCGCGGTGTCGGAGGCCAGCCGCAGGACCCCCAGCGGTGGCCGGGCTGGAAGTATAGTGAATGGCGGCAAACACGCGAAGAGCATTCTGGGAGCGAGGATGCGATTCTTGCGGGCGGCAGACGTTCTCCGCGCGACGGCCGGCCCCCTGCCCTCCCCTGCCCTCCCCTGCCCTCCCGTGCCCTCCCCTGCCCTACCCTCCCCTCCCCTGCCCTGCCCTGCCCTGTCCTGCTGCCCTTGCGCGGCTGTGCCCGGGGACTCTTGGCCTTCGGTCAGGCCACTGCTGGAGGCCAGTCCTGTGGCGGCGCCCTGACCAGGCCCAATCGGGAACCGAGCCGTGCATGCGATGCCAGCAGGGCCGGCAGTGCCGGCGACGCCTGCAGGCATCCTGCGGCAGCAGGCGCAGTGGATCCGCTGCCGACAGCAAGGCCGGCACTGCCTTGCAGGTGGAGGGTAAAGGCGGCGAGATTTGGTCTTGGAGAGGAGCGGGCATGCCGGTACAACTGGGGCGAATTGTGCGATTCTGGAGCGCTCGGCAACGGGCTGCGGCGTGCCTGCCGGCTGGATAGGCAGGCAGCCGACCGGCGGAAGTCCGGAGCCGGGGGTACCTGGCCGCAGATCACCGCGGCACCGGATTGTGGAACACCCATCAACCCTCACGCGACAAGGCGGGGTATTCATGGCCGACTTCAAGACCCACCTGACACTGAGCACGACCCTGGGCGTGGCCTACGGCGGCGCGGCGTACGGACTTTTCGATCTTCCCGGCCAGACCTGCCTTCTTGCCGGGGGGCTGTGCAGCGTGTCGGGGATGCTCCCGGACATCGACAGCAAGTCGGGCCGTCCGCTGCGCGAGAGCCTCAGCTTCATGGCGGCCATCGTTCCGATGATGCTGGCCGACCGGCTGCGATCGAGCGGCGTGTCGGCAGAAACGACGATCATGGCCGGAGCGCTGGCCTACGTGCTGGTGCGTTTTGGTCTGGGGTTCTTTCTGAAACACTACACGGTCCACCGGGGAATGTTCCACAGCCTTCCGGCGATGGTGATCTTTGGAGAGCTGGCGTTCCTGCTGGCTTCGGGCGAAGATACCGGCCTGCGGGCCTACAAGGCCGGCGGGCTGGTGCTGGGATTCTTCTCCCACCTATTGCTGGACGAGATCTACAGCATCGAGTGGCGTTTTGGCTGGGTGCGGATCAAGAAGTCGTTTGGCACGGCGTTGAAGATGTACAGCGTGCAGAGCCGGTGGGCCAATCTTTCCACCTATGCCAAGCTGGCGATCCTCTCCTACGTGGTGTTCTACGAGCCGGGCTGGATGGAGCAGTACCGCCAGCAGCGGGCGCAGCGCTGGAACAGCCACGTGGTGGAGCAGCCCGCCGACGGGGCGATTGTGAACGGTCTGCCGGCGAAGGAGGAGGTCAAGGCGAAGCTGGAAGAGGTCAAGGAGAACGCGACCGATACGGCCCGCCGGGTGCTGGACACCTGGCAACGGTAGGGCATTGCCCACGCGCGGCGATGCTGGTGCGGTGGGCGAGGGAGTATGCGAGGCGGCCAGCGCGACGGCCGGCAATCCGATCCGCGCTACGGGCGGCGCGGGGCGGCGAGGCGGCGGCTGTCGAGGAGGAGAGTGACCGGTCCGTCGTTGACCAGTTCCACCTCCATATGCTCGCGGAAGCGGCCCGTTGCGGTCTGGATACCGCGGGCGGCCACGGCGCCGACGAACACTTCATAGAGCGATTCGGCCAGTTCGGGGGGAGCGGCGGCAGTGAAGCTGGGGCGGCGTCCTTTGCGGCAGTCGCCCAGGAGCGTGAACTGGCTGACCACGAGCATGGCGCCGCCGACCTGGCTGAGGGAGAGATTCATCTTGCCGTCGGCGTCTTCGAAGATGCGCAGTCCCGAAGCCTTCTCGGCCAGGAGCTGCGCGTCGGTCTGGGTGTCGCCGTCGGCCACTCCGAGGAGCACGAGGAACCCCTTGCCGATGCTTCCGGCGAGCCGGCCGGCAACGGTGACCTGGGCGTGACTGACTCTCTGAATGCAGGCAAGCATGGCGGCTGGTTTCCGGAACAAGGTGCCCTGTGGCGCAAGCGCGGATCGCCGGCCGGGAGGCCCACCGTGCGCCAAGAGGCACCGTAGCGGGACGATTGGGGTGCGTCAAGACGCACCCTGCCGGGAGGCCGGCGGCCAGATGGCGCTCTGGAATCTGCCGGCGGCGACCGGATGGAGGGGTGGAGGGCTTGTGGCTTGCAGCCGCCGGTGGGGGAGCCTAGACTGGCTGGTTGCGACCTACCCTCTTTCCCACCCTGGTGGCGACCCTTCAGAACTCAAGGAGCGGCAATATGGCCCGATCGAAATGGACCCGGCGCGACGTGTTGCGAGTCGGCGGTGCAGCCCTGGCTCTCCCGTATCTTGTTCCCTCCGGCGTGCTCGGACTGGACGGCGCGACCAGCGCCAGCGAGCGTGTCGTTGTGGGCATCGTGGGCCTGGGGGGCCGGGCCAGATCGATCGCCACCGACTGCAAGCTGATCCCGCAGATGAAAGTGACCGCAGTGTGCGACTGCTTCCAGCCGGCGGTCGACGAATTCGTGAAGGTTGTGGGGCAGGACCAGAACTGGTCGACCTACGACAACATCCACGAGATGTTCGAGAAGGAGAAGCTCGACGGGATCATGGCGGAGACGACGACGCACTCGCGGGCGTGGGTGGTGGTGCACGCGATGCAGGCCGGTCTCGACACGTACATCGAGAAGCCGATGTGCCTGACGATCGACGAAGGGCGCTACATGGTCAACGCGGCGCGGAAGTACAAGCGGGTGACCCAGGTGGGAACGCAGCAGCGGTCGATGCCGATGAACAACTGGGCCAGCGACCTGGTCAAGAACGGTGCGATCGGCAAGATCAAGACAGTGCTGGCGCCGAACTTCGTGGGCCCCGTCGCATGGACGAACGAGCCGGCCGAGCCGCTGCCCGCCGGAGGCAAGGAAGGCTGGTGGAACGTGTGGCTGAACCAGGCGGCGGAGCGTCCCTACCATCACGCCCTGCAGCACGGCTGGGAGAAGTGGTGGGACTACGACGGCGGCGGGCTGTGCTACGGAGTGACCGGCTGGGGGACGCACTCCTACGACCAGATCCAGCGGGCGCTGGGGACCGACGACACCGGGCCGGTGGAGATCCTGCTGGAAGAGGCGGTCGCCGATCGGCCGTGCGGCAAGTTCGAGACGGTCACCGAGGTCGACCAGACGCGGCTGGACTACCTGATCAACCTGGCCAAGCCGGTCGTCGGGCCGCGGGCGAAGATCCGCATGTGGTATGCCAACGGGACCGAGCTGCGGCTGCATCTGGACGGCGAGTGGGGCCCGGGACTGGGTGCGATCTTCGTGGGCGAGAAGGGCAAGCTCGAAATCAACCGCGACAAGATCGCCGGCCCCAAGGAACTGCTCGCATCGCCCGAGAACCCCGGTCCGATCACCAAGCCTGAGAACCAGTACCACATCGAGAACTGGGTCGAGTGCATCAAGACGCGTCAGAAGTGCAACGCCGACATCGAGATCGGCCAGCGTGCCACCTCGCTGTGCTACCTGGTCAACCTGGCCCGCGAAGTGGGGCAGGTCGGCAAACGGCTCAAGTGGGATCCGACCACCGAACGGTTCACCAACTGCGACGAGGCCAACAAGTCGAGCTACATTTCGCGACCGCGGCGCGAGGGCTGGGAGCTGCCCAAGCTGGCGTAGTGCTTTGTCACAGCCAGGAATTGGGATCGAGACTGTGGAACAACTCGGGGATTGTCGCATGATTCCAGGCCATTGATCCCATAATGAAGCTGTGACAGAGCACTCGGATGACGGGTGACGAAGGGATGGAAGGGATGAAGACGGAGAAGCCCTTGTTGGCGCTCACGCTCGGGGATCCGGCGGGCGTGGGGCCGGAGATCGTGGCGGCGGCGTGTGCTGCGCCGGAGGTTCATAACTGGTGCCGGCCGGTCGTGGTTGGGCATCCGGAGATGGTCCGCCGCGCGATCTCGCTGCGAGGGACGGGGGCGGGCGTTTGCATCCTCGAGGAGGTGGAGGAGGCCGAACCGTCGGTGGGGCGGATCTGCTGCCTGGCGACGGGAACGGACGACGTGCTCGGTGCGCCGGTCGGGCAGATCGACGCCCGCAGCGGCCAGGCGGCCTACGAGGCGATCGCCGCCGCGGCGCGTCTGGCCCTCGAGCGGCGAGTCGACGGGATCGTGACAGCCCCCTTGCACAAGCAGGCTCTCCACGATGCCGGGCACGACTGGCCGGGACATACGGAACTGCTGGCCGAGATGTGCGGGGTGGACGATTTTGCGATGATGCTGTATCTCGGACCGGAGGAGCCGATCCGGGGCCCGGCAGGACTGGCGGTCGTGCACGTGACGCTTCACACGGCGATGCTCAACGTGTTCCGCGAAATGACGAGCGCCGAGGTCCTGGCCAAGGCCCGGCTGGCCGATTCCTTCATGAGACGGATGAAGGGGGAGCGTCCGAGGATCGGAGTCTGTGCCTTGAATCCGCACGGCGGCGAGGGGGGACTGTTCGGCCGGGAAGAGCTCGAGGTGATCCGGCCGGCCGTGGAAGCGGGGATCGCTGCGGGGCTCGACCTGGACGGTCCCCATCCGGCCGATACGGTGATGATTCGCGCCCGTGACGGCGAGTTCGACGCGGTAGTGGCCATGTATCACGACCAGGGACACATCGCGCTGAAGCTACTGGGGATGCACCGGGCAGTGAACGTGACGCTCGGGCTGCCGATCGTGCGCACGAGCGTGGCTCATGGCACGGCTTTCGACCTGGCGTGGAAAGGGACGGCCCGGGTGAGCAGCATGATCGAGGCCATCCGCGTGGCGGTGAAGTTGACCGAAGGGAAATGAGGGGGCTGGATCTGGTCCGCTGCTGGCGTTTTTCATCACTTCTACCGTGCTGTTCCAATTCGGAGCGTCATCGGTACAATGGGCAGACTGCGTCCCGAACTCGAACCCTGAATCCCGGCAACGCTCGATGCTCCCCTCCCCTGCCCCGGATACATGCTGGCTGTACCTGATTCGCCATGCGGAGACTGCCAACAATCTTGCCAGGCCGCCCCGCCTGCAGGGGCGGCGCAGCGATCCGGCCCTTTCCCAGAGCGGCCGCCGTCAGGCCGAGCAGACCGCTCGCTTCCTCTCGGGAACGGGATTGGAGAGCGTGTTCTCGAGCCCTCTGTTGCGTGCCCGCCAGACCGCGGAGGCGATCGCCACGCCGCACGGCCTGGACGTGATCGCAGTGGACGACCTGGTCGAGGCCGATGTGGGAGAGTGGGAAGGCCGGGACTGGGGGGAGATCGAGAGGAAGGATCCGGAGGCCTACCGGGCCTTCATGACCAACGCGGCGGAGAATCCCTACCTGGGGGGCGAAACGGTCACGCAGGTGCTCGAGCGGTCGGCGCCCGCGCTGGAGCGTCTATTGGCCGAGAACCTGGGAAGATCCATCGCCGCCGTGGCGCACAACGTGGTCAACCGGGCATGGCTTGCCCAACTGCTGGGTTTTCCCACGGCCTTGTATCGCAAGGTTCCCCAAGACAACTGCGGCGTGAACCTGATCCGTTACCGCAGAGGCCAGCTGAAGGTCGTGACGATCAACGGGGTGTTTCACCTGGGAGACGACTGAGCGCCGGTGAGGGTGTGGGGCAAAGCGTGTCCCGGCCGTGCGGCGCCGGGGGAACGATGATGCGGCTGGCGGGGTCCGCCGCGCCGGCCGACTCTGAGCGTGCCGCCGGACGACTGCGTTTGGACGCGGGCACTCGGCAAGCAGGCATAAACCGTCAGGCCTGGACCGAGGCGAAGGCTTGCCGGAGCATGGCGAGGCTCTTGGGGATGGCGGTCATGGGGTCTTCCTTGCCCTCGAACTCCAGGGAGACATAGCCGCGGTAGCCGTGGCGGCGGAGGATCTGGGCGATGCGGGGATAGTCGAGATCCAGCGTGTACCAGGTGCCGCCGCCGAAGTAGGTCTTGGCCTGCACGTAGACGGTCTCGGGGGCCATCTTCTCGAGCTGGTCGTAAGGGTCTTCGAGGAAATTGCCCGTGTCCATCGTGGCGAGGAGCCAAGGGGAATCGATGGACTTGACGATCCGCAACACGCCCTCGGCCGTGCGTCCGAGTCCCCAGTGATTCTCCAGCCCCAGGAGAACCCCGCACTGTTCGGCCCTGGGGAGACACTGCTGAAGGCTCTCGATGACCCAGGTGAATCCGTCATCGTCGCTGTAGCCTTCGAGTCTCGGTTCAATACCCCGATTGGCCATCAGCTCATCGAAGGACCCGGCGGTGCCCCAGCGTCCCGTGTTGACGCGGATCGTGGGAATGCCGAGCTTGTAGGCCAGCTCAATGCAGTGGATCGTGTGGTCGACGTTCTTCTGCCGCGTGGCACGATCGGGGGACACGAAGCCCTGATGGGTCGAGAAGCCGCAGAGGTCGAGGCCGTTGACGAAAGCGCGGCGTTTGAGTTTCTGCAGGTAGGCGTCCGACTCTTCCTGCATCTGCATGTGGAGGATCTCGACGGCATCGAACCCCATCTCGGCCGCCAGATCGATGCAGCGCTCGATCGAGAGTTTCGAATCGTCGCGGAACCGCCAGAAGGAATAGGTGGAGACAGCAATGGGGTTTCCACGAGTGCCCCCCTGCCCTGCCCCGCCAAGTTGGGCAGCGGGAAGCGGCAGCGGACGAAGCAGGGTTGCGGCCAGACCGGTGCCGACGGCCGAGGAACTGGTGGCGAGAAAAGACCGACGCGTGGATGGCATGGGGAAACCTCCCAGGGCAACAGGGACACCGGCTGGGGACGCCTGCTCTGATATTAGCAAACCGATCCTGCGAGAAGAACCGATCGGACACCCTTTGCGTGCCGGCCGGTGGGGCCGCGCGGAAGGCCGTGTTCCCGGGGGTGGCCGCCACGGGGCGGCCGGCCGACTCGAAGCCCGGCCCTCCGAGTATCCAAGTGATCCCGCGGCAACCCACCCAGTATCGGGGTATCCTTCAGCCTGCGGGCCGGCAGTGTTGTTTTTTTGCATCGCCGGGAGGTCCGGTTCTTCCTCGCCACCAGGGGCATTGCGTCCAGTCTCGGCCGGGGAGGGCGAATTGCCGGACCGTGGAGCGGACGAAGAGGCGAAACACACTCCATATTTGTGTAGTCGGTTTATGGATTCCGGTCCCTTCGACCAGGCAACAGGTGGCTCCCATGTTTCTGCGGCGCTTCGGCAATCTGATCGTTCCGGAAGACCGCGGCCCCTTGCGGGTGATGTTCATTCATACGGAGATGGTGGTCGGCGGCGCGGAGACCCTGCTGGCGGAACTGCTACGGAGAATGGATCGCGAGCGGTTTCTGCCCGAGCTGTGCTGCCTGAAGCGTCTGGCCGAACTGGGGGAGGTGCTGGCCGAGGAAGTTCCCGTGCACACGGGGCTGCTGAAGAGCAAGTACGATCTGGCGGTGCTGGGACGGCTGACGGGCCTGCTCGGCGAGCGGCGGATCGATGCGGTGGTGACGGTGGGAACCGGGGGCGACCGGATGTTCTGGGGACGCCTGGCCGCCTGGCGAGCCGGGGTGCCGGTGATCCTGTCGGCCCTGCATTCGACCGGCTACCCGGTCCGGGTCGAACGGTTGAACCGCATGCTGGCGCCGATCACCGACGGATTCATCGGCTGCGCCCGCAGCCATTCCCGGTTTCTTGTCGCAGGCGAGCGGTGCCCGCAAGGCAAGGTTTTCACGATCTGGAACGGTGTGGACGTGGACCGGTTCCGGCCGCGCGACAAGCTGGCCATGCGGGCCCGTCTGGACATTCCCGCCGAGGCCCCGGTGGCGGGAATCGTGGCCGCCCTCCGGCCGGAGAAGCAGCACATGCTCCTCATCGAGGCCATGGCCGGGGTCGTGCAGCGACTGCCGGGCGCGATCCTGGTTGTTGTCGGCGATGGCAGCCAACGAGGGGCAATAGAAGCGAAGGTGGCCGAACTCGGGCTGGCCGGGAGCGTTCGCATGTTGGGCACGCGATACGATGTGCCCAAGATCCTGGCGGCCCTGGACGTGAAGGTTCTGTCGTCGAAGATGGAGGCCAACCCGGCCTCTACGCTGGAGGCGGCCGCCTGCGGCCTGCCGGTGGTGGCGCCGAATGTGGGTTCGCTCGCAGAAACGGTTGAGGACGGGGAGACGGGGATTCTCTGCCCGCCGGGCGATCGTCAGGCCCTGGCCGATGCCATGCTGCGGTTGCTGGCCGATCCGCGGGCCGCCAGCGCCATGGGGGAGGCCGGCCGCAAACTGGTGTGCCGGCGGTTCTCGGTGGAGGTGATGGTCCGCGGCTACGAGCGACTGATCGACGGGATCTACCGGTCGGCCTGCCGGGGAGAACGTCTGCTGCCGGAGCAGTTCGATCGCACTATGGATGCGGAAACGGAACAAATCGCCGCGCAGCGGGCGGACCGGGAACGCGTTGCGTCGCGGTAGCGAGGGTGTGCCGGGCCGGACAGGGTCTCACCCATCAGGGCGCAACGGGGCCTACTTGAGGCCGAGTTTGGCCAGAAGCTGCTCGGTCTCGTCGGCAAACGCCAGGCTGGGATTGTAGGCGAACTGACTGGCCGGGATGGGTTGATTGAATCGCACCTTGGTGATTTCGATGCGGACGATGGCCGCCGGCGTATTCGGAGAGGCCTTCACGCGGGCGGTGGAGCCTTCGAGGCGATAGAACACGATCGTGTAGGGAAACAGGTCGTCCTTGCCGAGGAAGAGGACCACGCTGTTGGGAAGGTGTTCGGGCAGATCTTCCCGCGCCACTCCCCTGCCCTGCTCGATGGCTTCCTTGTGTTCGGGAACGGCCCGGGCGAGCATTTCCGGGCGCCAGCGCCCCTCGACTTTCCAGGCGGGAAACCTGGCCTGGAGCTGGACTCCTTGGGGCCTGTCGAAAAGGAAGGCCCGATCGAAGGATCGCAGCAGCTTGGCCAGTCCGCCCATGCCGGAGGCCAGGTCGAGAACCGGCGCCGACTGCGGGGCGCCCAATTCGGCGCGTCGCTGCTCCACGAGGGCCAAGTCGACGCGGGAGAGGCTCTCGGCCCCCCTGAGTTTGCGGTAGTTCCAGAGAAACTGCCCGTCACACACCTGCACGATGCCGCTGGCCTGCTTGTCGTCGTGGGTCTTGGCATTCAATTCCAGCCGGAACCGCAGGGCCTGGTTGGACCGCTGCTCGGAGTAGGTGCCGGACCCCATCACCGTATGCCCCATCAGGATCGCCTCCTGAGTGATCTCGGCGGCCACGGAGTAGTGACGTTCGAGGGCAGTCACCGCTTGACGCACCAGGGTCTGCCCGTCGTCGGGGGGGTCTGACAGATCGGTGCCCCCCTGCCCCGCTGTGGAGTCAAGCTCCCCCTCGCCGTGCGAATCCTGACCCGCCAGGAGGGAGGGTACCCGGGGGATTTTGCCGGACGCAACCAGGAAAGACAGGAAGGCTACGAAAAGAATTGCGATTAACGACTTGGTACGCATCGTCCGGGTCCTGACGGATTTTCCAAAGATTCGCATTGTACCACGCCGACGAATAAACCTCAGAGGGGCTCTTGCGCGGTTGCCCCTTGGCAGGCATCAATTCCACCCGAGAAGGCGCCGACAGGCGACTTCAGGGCAAGGCGGAGATGCGAAGGCAGGGATTGTAGGCCGCCGGCGTGTGGCGGTCCATGTCAATCGCCTGAGCAGCAGTGCGAGTCGATCAAGGCGTCGGGCGAGCCAGGCCGTTGCCGGACGTGCTCAAGTCAGATGGAAATCCGGCGCGAGCGACAACTCGCAGTATGAGCGGAAGTTTTGAGTTGTATTCAGTTGCGGGGGTGCCCCGCGATAGGAAATGATCCGTGGCCGAAGCCCTAATGAGATGGGGGGACACCTGATGAGATTCGGAATGTGTCTGATGGCATTGGCGGTAGCTGCTGTGGGGTGCCATGCACCGATGCAGCAACCATGCATGCCGCCGATGGGACCAATGGTTGGGCCGGGCGTCGGCGGCCGATGGGACTAGCGACGGGGCCGGGTGTAGAAGGGCCCGGGCCGGGCGTGATGGGCGGCGAAGGCATTCCGGGAATGATGCCCACCGCACAGAATTCCCAAGTGGCCTTCGTGGGTCCCGAGGGGATGATGGTGACATGGGACGTTTCCATGCCGGGGCAGTTCGATTCCGCGCCGATGGTCTGCCCGGGGCGCTACAATTTCCCCCAGGGTGCCATCTACCGGCTGAAGCTGACCAACATCCCCGGATACGACGGCGTGGAACTGTATCCGACGCTGGAAGTGGGCCCGGGGATTCCGCGGACGCAGGCCTTCCTGGCCCACAACGCGATTCCGGTGGAGTTCACACCATCCGACTTCGAGCAGGTTCTCTCGGGCAACTTTGTCACGAAGGTGATCTATCTGCCGGACCCGGAGTATCAAGAACTGGCGCTGGCGGGCGTGGAGACGCTCGTGAGCACGCGGCTTGATCCGGGCGTGGATCCGATCGTCGAAGCGGACCGCCGGGGTGCAATCCTGGGGGTGGTGCGTCTGGGCAACAAGGATCTGGAGATCCCGGGTGCCGAGGCGGGGGGCGCCAACGTAACGCCCGTTTCGTACATTCAAGGCGCCGATGGCCCGATTGCCGCCCCGATGGGCGGTCCTGCCAGCCCGTTGGCCGCTCCGATGGGAGCCGGCATGGGATCGATTCCCACCAACTACATCTCCGGGGTCAGCGGCCCGCAGTACGGGATGCCGATGTGCGGCACTCCGATCGGGCTTCCCGGTCCACCGCACATTCCGCTGGGGAATCCGGCCGGATTGCGGAAACACGTGATCACGAACCATACGCCGGTCTACGCACCGGCTCCGGCCAGCCACATCGGGATCCACGTTCGCGAGCAGCCGGGCTACTACGTTCCGGCTCCGGCCAACAAGGCCTGGATCGTCGGGCGCGCGGTTCCGGCGAGTTGCCCCACGGGGGGCTGCGGCGGGCTTCTGGGCAGTGGCGGACTTCTGGGCCGCTGCGACGGATCGTGCGTTTCCAGGACCGGCCAGCCCTGTGCGAGCTGCCAGGCTGCCGCTCAGTAACTGAGAGATTGCCGCTGATGGGCGGCGGCCGCCGGGTTGAAGACCGTGCGCCGCCGCCAGTCTGGTTTTCGGTGCCGCGGATCCCTTCCACGGCGACCTGATCGAAACAGGAAACCCAAGTCCTCACTTCTGAGGCCACGTGGCCGTGACAATGGTCCCTATGCTCCGCAGTCAAGCATCGAGAATTCGACTGGAGAGCCGGCGATGTGGCAGCTCGGCGCGAGCCGGCCTGCTGCCGACACCGGAATCCACGGGGGGGGATCCACGATGCTCGCATCGAGTTGCCGGTATCGTGGTGCTCTCGGCGTGGCTGGCCCTGGCGTTTGCCGCCGACTCGTTCGGCCAGATGTCGGGCTACCACTCCATGCACCACGGGGTTATGCCACCGGGAGCGATTGGAAGTCTGCAACTCGAGCGGGGCGGGCCATTGCCCGGCTACTTCCAGCCAGTCCAGATCAAGGCGCCGGCGGGCGTGGTGATCGCGATGGCCGAGAATGGAACGTTCGGCGAGGCTGAGACGGCCCCGATCCGGGTGGGGCTGCTGATCGGCCAGGTCTACCGGTTTCGCGTGATGAATATCCCGCTGAACCCCGGAGCGGAGCTCTTCCCGACCATCGAGGTGGTTGATCGGACCTATCCGCCGGCAGGTCTTGAGTACCGGTTTCCGATCGTCGTGGAGCTGTCGCACGACGACATCATGACGGCCCTCAGTGGCAAGTTCATTACTAAGGTGATTTACCTGGAAGATCCCGAGCTGGCGGTTCCGACCGGGAATCCGGAAGGGGCACAGCCGTCGTTCGATACGGCCCCGGGACAGAATCCGCTGGATGTGGCCGACGGGGTGGGACGCCCGGTGGCCATCCTTCGCATGGGCGCGATTCTGCCGGTCGAGGCCGACCGGCCGGATCCGCAGTTTCTGTTCGGCTGCCCGCCCTGGGTGCGTCCCGCGGTCGTGGCCGCTCCTGCGGCGCCGACGCCACGAGGCCTTCCGGCCCTGCCCCCAACTCCCGCTGTGCCATTGGAGGCTGCATCACGATGAGAACCGGCACGGACTGGACACGCTCGCCGCGAACTTGCGGCCGTCTGAAAGCCACGTTGCTGGCAGCGACGATCGTTGCCACATGCTGTTCCTGTCGCGGTCCGGCAGCCGGCTGGGGCCCCCAAGGGGCGATCGGTTCATGCCCCCCCGGCGCCGTGCAGCCCGCGGACATGCAACCGCCGGGCCCCGGAGTGCTGGCACCGCAAACCGTCATGATCCCGCCGGAGGAAACGGGCCCCTGGGCTCCTCCGGGTTTCTCGCAGCCATGGCCTGCCGACGAATACCTGTTCGACGGCGGCGACCGCAACCAGCAGGCCAAGGTTCTTCCCAACTGGGAAGTGCGAAATCTGGATACGGAAGACACGATTGCCCATTTCGACACGCTCGACGGTCACCGGATGGTGGAAGCGAGCAACCGCGTGCAGATCTACAGCCCGCGATTTTCGGCGGTCCGCCAGGTGGTGAGCCTGAGGCTCAACGAGCAGATGCACGCCTCGAGCGCCGTCTACCAGGAACAGATGATGCGTGCCGCGGCGGAAACGCAGGAAGTCCGCAGCAGCACTCAGAATTTGCAGACGGTGGAAAGCAGCTCGCGAAAACTGCTTAACGCACTGGAAAGCGAGCAGGGTGGCGGCACGCTTGCCGGCCGCGCCGAGCTGCGGGGCTTCGAGCAGGACACGTTCCTGCCTTACGAGAACCTGGTGACCATTCGCACCGGCGGCTACGAGGTCTCGGAGATGGCCCGGCTGGCCTCGTCGGCCGAGGCGGCCATTACCTGGACCCACGATCTGGGCGTGCTGGTCACAATCGATCACCAGCGGGCGGCAGCCGCCGTGCGCGACCAGAGTCTGGCCACGGTGTACGGAATCGACGAGAGGCCGGGAAGCCCGCGGCTGCGGATCGTCAAGGTGGCCTCCACGGCCAATGCCCTGCCGGGCGAAACGGTGGATTTCACGCTCCGCTTCGACAACGTGGGAAGCCAGATGATCGGCAACGTGACGATCATCGACAATCTCACCACGCGTCTGGAACTGGTGCCGGACAGCGCGGAGTGCAGCCTGAAGGCCGAATTCCGCACCGAGCGAAACGAAGGCGATTCGCTGGCGTTGCGGTGGGAGATCCAGGCCCCGATGATGCCCAAGGAAGGTGGCGTGATCCGCTTCAAGTGCCGGGTGCGATAGACGGGTTGTCGCCCAGGGGCCGGCCGGGGATAATCGGGGAGAAGGTAGCACTTCGGCCAGGTGAAGTCGCTGGAAAGGTCGGCAGGCGGCGAAACCGCGGTCGATGACCAGCACGCACCAGAGGCGTGGAGTTGCTTGTCCAATCCAACCCGCGCCAGCCGCCTTCCGACCGGCAGTCCTCCAGCTCCAGGCGGCTGACTTGATGCGACAGCACTTGGGAATGGATCTCTCATGAGCCGGCCCCCGCTCACGCTCGTCCCGGAGCCGGAATACCAGTGCCCCAGCGAACCGGCCCGGATCAGCCGCGCCGTGCACCTGGCACGGCTGAGCGAGGGGTATCCGGCATGCCGCCAGTGCCGATATCGCGAGGATACCGAGGGACTGACGGAGCGGACCCAGAGGAAGATCCCGGTGGCGGAGCGCGAAAAGAGGGCCGCCGACTTTCTGGAGCACGAGGGCCTTGCGGGCAACCTCCACGAAGGCTTCGATGCGGAGCTGGCAGGCCGTTTTGCCGCAGGATTCGGTCTCGTCTTGCGGGAGGAGACGGGGGCGAAGCAGTCCTATCCTTCCGTGGCCCTGGCGGGGGACGGGCGAGCGGTCACCCAGAGACACCTGGCGGAGGCTGCCGAACGACTGCGCTGGGCCGGATGCGACGTGGTCGATCTTGGGACGGTCCCCTCCCCTGCCCTTTCATGGTCGATCGGCGAGGTCGGCGCCGACGGCGGGCTGTATGTCGGCAATCCCCAGGGAGATCCGCATCGAGCGGGAATCCACTTCTACGGCCGCGAGGGCCGGCCGCTCAGCGAGCGCGAGTTCTTCGAGGCGGTCTGTGCCTGGGCGGAGAAGGCCCCGGATCGCCCGGTGCGAAGTTACGGAAAAGCGGGCAAGATCGATGCGCTCAGCCGCTACGAGCGGCGTTACGCGGATTCGTTTCACGGGCTGAGGCCGTTGCGATTTCTGCTCCACACGACCAACCGCCCCTTGGGGGTTTGCCTGGGGCGGCTGCTGCAGGCGACGGCCTGCAGGATCGTGCTCCGCCAGAGCGAGACCGGGGCTGCTGACGGGCCCATCTCCGAGGCCGTTGGACACTTCGCGGCGGCAATCGACGACGACGGGCGCCGCTGCCGGTTGTGGGACGAAGGGGGCCGGCAGGTTCCCTTCGAGAAGCTCCTGCTGCTGGCGGCCCAGACCATCGCCCGCCGCGCGCCGATCGTGGTGCAGGAAGAGTTGCGGCCGGCCGCCCGTCGGGTCCTCGAGGCCCGGGGTTTCGCCGTGCAGGGCTGCGGCCCCCTGCCCTCCCAGATGCACGCGGGCATGGTCGCCGGCGGTGCCTGGCTGGGGGGCGACCGGCGGGGGCGTCTCTGGTACCGAGAGCCGGGCGGAGCGATCGTTGCCGACGGCCTGGCCACGCTGACGGTGATCCTCGGCAGGCTCAGCCAGGGCGACCGCTCGATGTCGGAAGTGCTCGACGCCGACGGGGGCCCGCACTAGAATCAGGGATTGGGCCCGCCGTGCCGCCGTTCAGCGCGAACCGGGGTTGCTGGAACCGCGGAAAGCCGCAGCCTGCAGCGGGGGTGCCCGATCCCGCGATTTCGCGGTTGATGATTCCTTGCTTGCACCATTCCACCACCCTTCCCCCGCCCGACCATCATGCCCAACTGGATTGCCGACCGAACGAAGCTATTTGACTCTTCTGGAATTCGCAAGGTATTTGACCTCGGTGCCAAGCTCAAGGACCCGATCAACCTGTCGATCGGCCAGCCCGACTTCGACGTGCCCGGCGAGGTGAAAAGAGCGGCCATCGAGGCGATCGAGAACGGCAAGAACGGCTACGCCCTGACGCAGGGCATGCCGGTTCTGAGGGAGAAGCTTCAGAAGCAGGTGGACGATGAGTACGGGCACGAGGACCGGCAGTTGTTTGTCACCTCGGGAACGAGCGGCGGGCTGCTCCTGGCGATGATGGCCCTGGTCAATCCGGGCGACGAGGTAATCGTCTTTGATCCGTACTTCGTGATGTACAACGCGCTGGCCGCGGTCGTGGGCGGCAAGGTCGTGTACATCGACACCCACCCGGATTTCCGCATCGACCTGGAACGGGTCGCCAATGCCATCACCCCCAAGACCAAGCTGATTCTCTACAACAGCCCTGCGAATCCGACCGGCGTGGTGGCCTCCGAAGAGGAGGTCCGCGGCCTGGCCCAACTGGCGGCCGAGCGAGGAGTGGTGCTGCTGAGCGACGAGATTTACCGGGCCTTCTGCTACGACGGCAGCTTCATTTCGCCGGCCCGGTTCAATCCGCAGACTCTGGTGATCGACGGGTTCAGCAAGAGCCACGGGATGCCCGGCTGGCGGCTGGGTTTCGCCCATGGACCGGGCGAGATCATCCAGCAGATGATCAAGCTGCAGCAGTACAGTTTCGTGTGCGCTCCCCATCCGTTCCAGTGGGCGGGGGCGGCTGCCATGGGGGTCGACGTGGCCGAGCACATCGAGGCCTATCGGCGCAAGCGCGACATGCTGCTGGAAGGGCTCGGCGACCTCTACCAGATCGTGCGGCCGGGCGGATCGTTCTACATGTTCCCCCGGGCGCCGTGGGGCACCGGCGAGGAGTTCGTCCATCGGGCCATCGAGAAGTACCAGTTGTTGATCATTCCCGGCAACGTGTTCAGCTCCCACAACAGCCACTTTCGCATCTCCTACGCCGCGACCGACAGTACGATCGAGCGCGGCATCGAGGCCCTGCGCAAGCTGGCCAAGGAAGGAGCGTAGCCGGCGGAGACTGGCCGTGGGCGGAAGGGGGAATCTCGTGAGGGAACCGTTCGGGTGGATTCGGCGGACGGGGATCGCCGTGACGCTTCTGGCCTGGCTGCTGTTCCTGGCTTCCTTCCGCCTGACGGCTGCCACTCCGATCGGGTCGTCGCCCGGCCTGGTGGTGCCGCTCCAGAGCGGCTGGCAGACGTTTGTGGAAAGCGTCACGAACTGCTTGGAGGCGGCCGGGAATCCCATGATGGCTGTGTACGGCATGTCCTACTTCCGGCCGCTGGTGCTGTTGTGCCTCCTTTCGCCGGTGCTGAACGCAATGATGCTGCTGGCACCGCTGGTCAACCTGAAGCTGAAGCATTCCGCGGCAGTCTTCGGAGCGATACTGCTCTTCAGCGGGCTGGTGGCAATCTGGGTCTGCTGGCAGTCGTATGAACGACTGGCCGCGGGCTTCGGCCTGTGGATCGGCTCGATCCTGGCGACAGCGGTGGCATCGCTGGCAGTCGGGGCAAGCTGGTTCATGCGAGACAATATCGAACACGACCGGCTGCTGGCCGAGTTGATGAAGAGCGTGCCTCCGCAGCCTGACTCTTCGAGCCGGGAGAAGTGAAAGGGCAAGTGTGCCATCCCGCAGATTGCTCCTCAAGTGGCAACCTGGCCTCCCGGGAGTTGGGGCTTTTGCTGCGGATCCGGTCCCGGCTCGGAGAGCCGGGCTACGGGTCATGCCAGCCACTGGTGGAGGTTTTCGGCCACGAAGGCGTCGTCGGTCAGGTGGGGGTAGGACCGGCAGACACGGTCGAGTTCTTCGCTCTGCCCGGGACTGAGGACTTCGCCGGGATCGAGGCACCAGGTGCCCGGCAGGAGTCCCTGGCGGCGGAGGATCTCGTGGACGCCCGGGATGCAGCCGGCGAACTGGTGGGCCACGTCGAAGAGGGCCGCGTTCATATCGGTAACGGCCACATTCGCGGCCAGCAGATCGGCCGAGGCGGCGCCGCCCGCCGCGACCGCCTCATGGCAGGCAGCCAGGAGCTCGACCGCCGAGCGGGTCCACACGGCCCAATGGCCGAGCAGCCCGCCCACGAATCGGCGTTCGACCTGCTGGCCACCGGCCATGAAGCGGAACGGCGCGAGCAGGTCGACGAGGATGTTGTCGTCGTTGCCCGTGTAGAGGGCAACGTCGTCGCGCCCCGCTTCGGCCAGGGCACGAACGACATCGATCGTCTGGTAGCGGTTGAAGGCGGCGATCTTGATGGCCGCCACGTTTTCGACTTCCGCAAAACGCCGCCAGAACGAGTAGGGCAAGGGGCGTCCGCCCACACTCGCCTGGAGATAGAACCCGAACACCGGGATCACCTGGCTCACGGCGCGGCAGTGCTCGGCAAGCTGGACATTGTCGGCATCTCGCATGGCGCTGAGATTGAGCAGTCCCAGGTGGAAACCGTGCTCGGCGGCCAAGGTCGCCTCGGCCACGGCAGCCTCCGTGCGGCCGCAGATTCCGGCGACGCGCACCAGCGGCTCGGACCGGCCGGCGTCCAGTTCGTCGCAGACGGATTCGGCCAGGGTGAGCAGGGGCTGAAAAAGCCCAATCTGGGGGTCGCGAATGGCAAACTGGGTGGTGTGAACACCGACGGCGATCCCCCCTGCCCCGGCGGCGCTGTAGTAGCGCCACACGGCCGCCTGATGGCGCTGGTCGAAACGCCGCTGGCCGTCGAGGGCCAATGGGCTGGCGGGAATGACGGTGCCGCGATGGAGGATGTGTTGCACTTGATTGGGAAGTGGCATAGTTGTCTCGTTTCTCAGAGCCGATCCAAAGCCCTCTGCCGCTGCGAGCAGTCGCCGCCCACGGGACACCTGGGGACAGGCTGCAACAACCCGAGCCCCATGAGGCGACCGCGTCGGAAAAGCATCCCCGGGAAATCCCGGTCCAGCATGGCCCGCTGGGCACCTTCAGGCACAGACCAAATATCCACGACACCCTCTCTGCCTGTCAACCCGGCCTGGGCAGGCGACTGCGGCCGGCGATCGAGGGACTATGCGGAAAAGGCGGCGGCCCGATAGTGGGCTGCCGCTTGTTCCGCGGTCAGGGCGCGATCGTAGATCGCCACCTGACAGATCTTGCCCTCGAAGTTGAACAGGTTGTCGCTCCGGCCGCCGATGAAGACGCTCGTTTCATCAGCCGGACAGCCGGGAGCCACCTCCCCGTCAAGCTGCGGCGTCGCCTCGCCGTTGAGCCAGACTTTGACGAGCGCCCCCTGGCGGACCAGCACGACGTGGTGCCAGGCGGACACGGCCAGATCGGCCTTTCCCACCAGGAGTTCGTTGCGCTCGTCGCCGTTGAAGAAGATCAGTTTTCCAGCCAACGAACCGTCCCGATAGGTGCCGCCGATTCCCAGGTGATCGCCGGGCGCGCCTCTGGCTCCGTCGGCTCCCCGGGAGAAGAAGTATCCGGTCACCGCCCGGGCATCGTTCGGCAGGCAGTTGTGGATCCAGATTTCGAGCGAATAGGCATCCCTCAGGGGACATCTGGCAGCCACACGGCCGCCGGCGAAATGGGCGGCACGGAGGGGCCCGTCGGTGCGAGCGAGGCCGGCCAGGGGCGGTCCTTCGAGGAAATAGGCCACACAAGGTTCATACACCCCCTGGCAGCCACAAGGCGACCGATCTTCAGCCCGAGTGCCGGAGATATTGTCGAGAGGCCAGCAAGCGACCGGCTTATCGGCCAGCAGAGCCTCCAGATAGGCACCGGCCGCCGCGGGCTGGGGCAATCGGGGTCCGGCGGCCAGTTTCTCGAGCAGGCCGAGAACCGCCTCGACAATCTTGGGCTCGGCGGACGGCTCCAGCCCGGCCGTGCGGGCCGGCCAGGTGTTGTAGCCCCCGAAGGGGTGCAATTCCGGCGGCGGGATATAACCCTCGCCACCGCCGGCCAGTTCGATGTTCATCGTCTGGGCAAACGGCGACTGGTTCTTGAGCTTGAGACCCGTGATCCCATAGACCTCGCAAGGAATGGCGGTGACGGCCAGGTCGCCGATCCGCAGGGCCTGGAGCCTGACGAGCCGCTGCGGCTCCCGAAGGAGATAGAGCTGTTCCCAGGCATAGACCTCGGGCTGGCTGGCCGGCCTGGTGCGATCGCCCATGGCGGCAACAATCTGGCGGGCCCACGCCTCCCGCTCCTTGTCGGGAAGGCGGCGATCGAGGGTGAGTGTCGTCTCGGCCGCATCGAGGGGCACACTGTCGCGGTACTGGACCTTGTCCAGCGCCTGGAGCGCTCGATCGGCCACGCGCCGCGCGTAGGCCTCCAGGTCGATCGCTGTGCGAGGCCGGGAGTAGTCCATCCAATGCAGATCGCCGCTGATGCCCTGCGACATCATGGCCACGCAGGGCCGGCCCCCCGCGTGCCGGCCGAGTTCCTCGCGGACGATCGTCGAGAACCGTCCGCAATAGTCGGCCGAGACGGGTGTGGCTCCGAAATAGTGCATCGAGTAGTTGGCAACCAGCGCCAGCGGCGATCCGTCGGGGCGAACCAGGGAGAGAACGCCCAGTTGGGGATCTTCGGGACCGCAGGGGCCGAGGTAATCGGGGTTCTGATAGCCCGGGTGCATCATTGCGCGGATGGTCGGCTTGCCGAACGGATCCTCGCCGATACGGTCAGGACGCCGGATCCAGACGCGGCAGTTGGTGTCTTCCGAATCGACCACCGAGGCCCAACCGACACGGGCCGGCTCGAGAGCTGCCGCGGCCTTTTGGATGCACTCGACCAGCTTGCCGGGGAGGAAGGCCGCGTAGGGCTCGTCGACGCCGGTGCCAAGCGCCCCCATGACCGACGGCGCCGTGTGGGTGTGCGTTGCCGAGATGAGAATACCCGCCGTCGGGATGCCGGTCGCGGCGGCGGCCCGCTCTTTCACGCCGTCGAGCATTTCGCGGGGCATCATGAGGTTATCGACAACCACCAGGGCGAGCCGATTCCGGCCATGAGCGAGCACGAGCCCGCGGGCGAAGAGCGGATCGCGCAGCTCCGTGGCCACTCGCTCGAGAAACCCGCCGCTGGCCAGCACAGGCAGTTGCGGGGGCGAGATGTCGATCTCGGCCACTCCGGCAAGCAGTCCCGGCTCAGCCGCACGGTCATCCGCCGGGGAGACGCCGGCCAGAACCAGCGACGCCGACAGGGCGGCGCCGGAAGAGCGTTGGAGAAACTCTCGTCGCCGGATCGTACGCTGCATGGTGAGAACCTCCGCAGATGATCACCGAGGGAATGAGTATTCTCCTGCCCTGCACTGGCGGAGTCAAGCTGTGAAAGCGGGGCCGCGACAGGGACCACGCCGCGGGGAAACCCGGGCCTGCGCGGTCTTCTGGCCGCTGCCGGCCGGTCCACGCTGCTCTAGCCTGCCGAGGATCTTCAGACCGCGGAGCTCCGTGCCGATCGCCGCGAGGGCAAGCATCATCAGGTCGGCCGTCACCAGGAGGAGGGCGAGAACGGCAGCGCGCAGCATGACCGCCATCGGTTCGGGCATTGTCTGGGGTATTCTGCCACATCTTGCCAGGACTTGTCACCCGACATCATGGGCTTGCAGGGCCCTGAGCAGGAACGGCCAGACCGCCAGGATGGCGGCAGAGATCGAAAGGACCATCGTCCCGAAGGCGGTGATCGGAGCCGGCCAGGGCAGGGAGACCAGCCACATGCAGACCGCGCCCACGATCCCCTGATAGAAAACGAGGAACGAGGAAGCGGCGCCGATATCCTGCGTGACCTGCTCCAGAACCAGGTGGTTGCTCAAGGGGCGACTCAGCCCGATGCAGACGGTGACGATCGCCATCAGGGCGGCGAATACGAAGGGGTGAACGCTGCCGATCGCGAGGATTCCGGCGGCGGCCGCCAAGGTGATGACGAAGCTGGCGGTGAGCAGCCGGTACTGGGAGATTCTGGCGGTCAGCCGGATGCAGATCGCCGCGCCGAGCATGCTTGCCGCCGCGTTGAGTCCGAACAGCACGGCGAAGGCGATTCCCGAGAGGCCGAAAATCTTCTGGTACAGGATGGGCGAGAAGGCGATGAAACCGAACAGCGGACCGAGTCCGAGGCCCATGGTGGTATTGGCGGCAAGGAACCTCGCGTTGGCCAGCAGCCGTCCGTAGCGGAGGAACGAGTCGACCAGGCCGTGTTCCGGATCGGTGTGGGCCGTTTCCCGGAACCGAACGGAAAGGACGAGTGAGACAGCGGCCAGGCTCGCCTGAACGAGGAAGATGCAGCGCCAGCCGGCCAGGGCCATCACGCCGGCCCCGACGATCGGCGCCACCATGGGAACGACCGGCATGACCACGCCGATGAAACCGAGCACCTTCTGGCGCACCTCGCCCTGGAAACGATCGCGGCAGATGGCCATCACCATGGTCGAAGGAGACGCGGCCCCCATGCCCTGGAGGATGCGGAAGGCGATCAACTGGGCGGGATTTCCCGCTCCGGCGCAGAGCAGGCTGGCGATGACGAAGATCGCCAGTCCGACCAGCAGGACCGGACGGCGGCCGAGACGATCGGAGATCGGGCCCCACACCAGCAGGAAAGCGCTGAATGCCGCAAACCAGAGCACGAGCGACAGGCTGACGATACTCTCGCTGGTATTCCACTGCCTGGCGATGGTGGGGATGGCCGCCAGGTACATGTCGGTCGCCATCGCCGGCGTGCCCGTCAGCAGGGCCAGGAAACCGATGTCGGACCACTTCGCCCGATCGCTCATCTCCGCTCTCTGTTTCGGCGCACGCGCCGCTTGGGCATTGCATTCCCCTTCCTCAGCACAGACGCCGGGAGTGCCCTGGCGGGCCGCCGCGGTTGTTCTCGTTGTCTACCGGCCTCCGTCGGTCACCTCGAATTCGAACCAGAGGTCTTCACCCACGCCGGGCAGTGCGTCGCAGAAACGTTTGACGAGGATCATGAGCTGGTCTTCGCCCGTCGATTCGAACCGGAATGTCAGAGCGGGCTCGGTGACCGACTGCCGCACAAGGGCCCAGCCGTCGGGAAACTGGATCCGCACTCCATCGATGGTGTGCTGGGGATATTCCGACCAGATGTCGCGGACTTGCTGGATGACGGCACGGGCCTGGTCCGGTCCGATGGGGAGCCGCAGATCGGGGGTGAGATGAACGGCGGGGCAGGATTGCCGCAACTCGGAGAGGGGCCGACCGCAGTGGGCAAGGTAGTCGATGATCCAGCAGGCGGCAAACAAGCCGTCGTCGCCGCCGGCGAGGGCCCGGAAGAAGTAGTGGCCGCTGATTTCTGCGCCGAAGACGGCGGAGGACTGGAGCATGCAGGTACGGATGAAGGCATGACCGCTCCGTTCGGCGATCGGCTCGGCGCCCAGTTGCTCGGCGTGCCGGGGAAGATGCTCGGAGAATTTCAGATCGTAGACGAATTTCTCGTCGGCCAGGCCGTCGCCGAAACTCTCGAGCATGATCCAGGCGGCCTCTTCGGCGGTCAGGGCAACCCCTCGGTCGTCGACCAGGGCGATGCGGTCGCCATCGCCGTCGAAGGCCAGTCCCAGGTGGGCCCGGTGGTGTTCGACCGCCGCGCACAGCGGCTCAATCCGCTCGGGCCGGGAGCAGTCGGGAACATGGCCAAAAAACACTCCGTCCGGCTCATCCCGGACCGTGAGGAAGACAACCCGGGGATAGACCGCCTGGAGGTAGCGGCGGGCGCGGCGAGACCAGCAGCCGTGCATCGGGTCGAGAACGATCGTGGCTTCGGCATCGCGTGCCTCCAGCCAGGTTTCCTGGAGCCATGCCACGTAGTCGTAGGAAACATCCAGTTCTCGCCGAACGCCGTGGCCGACGACGGAATCGCGCTCCGGGCCGTTCTCGGCACCGTGGCGGAGCTGCTCTACCTGCTGGGCCGTGGGCGGCATTTCGCCGAGCATCCACTTCAGTCCGTTGCAGTCGGCCGGGTTGTGCGAGGCGGTGACGATCGCGCAGCCGTCGGCCTGAAGGCGCCGTTTGGCGTAGTAGACCATGGGGGTGGGCACGATTCCCAGATCGACGACATCCGCGCCGGTGGAAACCAGCCCTTCGGACAGGGCGGCGAGAAAACCCGGTGTGGAGTAACGAACATCGCCGCCAACGACAAACTTGCTGGGCCCGGGGTGTAGAAGGCCAAGCGTGCGGCCCCACGAGCGATAGAGGTCCTCATTCAAGTCCGTCGGGACATGGCCGCGAATATCGCAAGGCTTGTAGACGCTCAAAGGTAACCTCGTTTCCGCAGTTCTTGGCCGAATTCTTCGAACCGTTCCCGGCCAAGGGCCGCCTGTCGACCATCCGGGAAGAACGACCTCTCCATATGCACCATTCTCAGGATGACCTCGTCCAGGGGCTGGCCGGAGACGCCCGCTGCAGCCAGCACCGCAGTTCCCAGGGCCGACTCGGCACATCGGGGACGATGGACAACGCACCCGGTTACATCGGCCCGGCACTGATTCCAGACATCACTCCGGCTTCCACCCCCCGTGGCATAGATCGTGCCGGCCGACTGACCTGTGACACGATCGAGCACCTGGCAGGCGAGCCGCTCGACCAGTGCCGTGCCCAGCAGGCAGGCGGCGTAGCGCTCGAGTTCTGAGCGCGGCTCGGGACGAAGAAGGCCTCCGCGTCCGCGCTAGCAAAGGGAAATCGCTCCCCCCGACGTGCCAGTGGATAGGCGAGTGGGGCCGACATGACCAGAGCGGCGGCTTGGCGGTCGAGAACCGCCGGGTCGGCGCCGCGAAACCACCGGCCGATCCACTCGGCTCCCGTGTTGCTCGCTGCTCCCGGGAGCCACCGGCCGCCAGGAAGCTTGTGGCTGTAGACCAGCCCCCCTGGAGCCTTGGCTATTTTAGCACTGAGCCCCTTGAAAACCAACGTTGTGCCGAGGGTTGCGTTGTACTGGCCGGGCTGGCACAAGCCGGAGGCCAGGCACGCCGCCACGCCATCGGTCGTTCCGGCCACGAGGGTCAGCCCGGCCGGCAGCCCTGACTGGGCAGCCCCGGCGGCGGACACTTGCCCGATCGGTGTGGCGGGAGCCACGATCTGGGGCAGGCGGCCGGCCAGGCCAAGGCCCTCTGCCAGCCAGTCGGGCCAGCGATCCTGGAGCAGATCGTAGCCGGTCTTCAGCGCGTTGTTGTAGTCGCTGGCGACGGGCTCGCCCGTGAGCCGCCGAGCAATGTAGTCGCCCTGATGGACAAAGCAGGTGGTGCGCTCGAAGCTGCCGGCCTCCTGCTCCTGGAGCCAGAGGATCTTGGCCGCCGCGAAGGAAGCACTGAAGACATAGCCGTGCCGGGAAAGAAACTCGGCCGCCAAAGTGTTGATCCGCTCTGCCTGACCGGCTCCACGTGGGTCATTGTACATCAGGGCGGGGCGTACGGGGCAACCGGCGGCATCGAGTGCCACCAGCGTGCCGGAGGTGCCGTCGATTGCCGCCCCCTGCAGGGAACCGGGGGCGACGCCGAGGGTCTCCAGCCGGTCCATCAGCCGCCCCAGGGCCCGACAGGCTGTTTGCCACCACGTTTCCGGATCCTGCTCATGAAGTCCACCAGGAAGCGGCTGGTGAACAACCGGAAAGTCTCTACTCGTCGACCCCAGGACATCGCCGCGATCGGTGACGGCCACCGCGCGCACCCCTCCCGTCCCGACATCGATACCCAGAAACACAGGCTGGCTGTGCGGCACCTTGTTCACGCCCTGCGGAAACAGGCCCTCGACCGTATCAGGAAGGCACTGCAGCCAAGGGGACCGCCGGGGACCTAGCCTGCCGGGAGAGAATGGCCTGCGATGCTGCCCTGCTTTCCACGAAATCGACCGACACGATCCCGGCGAGCTCCAGTGTAACGCGTCGCTGCGTGCCGAGGAACGGGAAAACAGGCCATGCCTGGTTCACGAGTCCGGCTGCTGGGCGGCCGGTGTTTCCGCAGCCGGCAGCGGAATTGCCTCCGCAGGCGGCGGCAGGACGGGCGCGGCCGTGGGGACCTGCCCGCCGGCTATTTTGAGCAGTTCCTTGGCCAGCTCGTCGCGGTTCTCCAGTTCCACCGCCCTGGCCAGGTCGCTGCGGGCCGCATCCTTATGCCCGAGGAAGAGGAAATGGTAACCGCGGAGAAAATACCCGTAGGCCGCATCGGGGTTCTGCACGAGATGCTCATTGAGCTTGGCCATCTGGGTCACGTAGTCGTCGCCGCGGTAGAATTTGCGATAGTTCTCCACGACAAACCCCCACTCGCTTCGATCCAGAAGGGCAGCCGCCTGCTGAACCGCGGCCGCCGCAGACGGATAATCGCCCAGGGCGAACAGCGTCTGGGAGGCGAACAGGTGGAGCTTGCCGTTGCGGCTGTCGTCGACGATCGCATGGTTCGAAAGCCTGGCAGCTTCTTCGTAGCGATGCTCCCGAAACGCCTCCTCGGCCTCCCGTTGATAGCCGGCCGCATCGCCCGCGGCCGGGATCTCTCCGCCGCCCCCAGGCTGCGGGGCATCTTCCGCACCGGGCTGAAGCGCCTCGGACTGGACCACGTAGGGCTGGGTTTCCACCACATAAGGCACCGGCAGCGTGTAGGGAACGAAGTACGGCACGTAGTAGGGCTCCTCGTAGTACAACGACGGCCCAAGATACCCCAGGGAGATGCTGAATCCCGAGCCCCGGTAGCCATAGCCATAGCGACCGAAGTCAACATAGCCGGGATACTTGTGGCTTCCATATCGCGAGTAGTAGCCGTGCATCCTGGCGTCGTGATTGGGAGTGCCGTGGGGGGCGCCGCGGTGGTCGGGGCCGACATGGAACGGGTCGCCGGGGCGGATGCCGCCCGGCCCGCCACGGCGTGCCAAGTCGCCATGGGGCGCCCGGTCAAGGGGCTCGAACAGACTTCGGTAGGGAGTGATGTCGCCGGGCTTCTTCTGGCCGTGCGACACCGGCGGGTGTTCGATCGGAAGTCTGGGGAGACTCGACGGCGGAGTCCCGCCGGCCGATGAACGCGGGTCCGGCTTCAGTTCGGTCCGCGAAGTCACACCCCGGTTGGTCTGGAGGCTCTTGATCCGCGCGGTAGCTTCGTTACGATCGAGCGCCGCCCGATTCGGAGGCGAGATCCCAGGAGAGTGGATCCTGCCCACCTCGCCAGTCTCCACCCGTGGGATGCCACCCTGGCGGTTTTGGGACAGGCCCCTGGAGTTCGGCGCGGTGAAACTCGGCCCCACCGGCAGCGAGCCCCGCGGACCGACGCTGCCCGCACCGGAGCCTCGGCTGAAAGCGGGCGGCGGCGCCTGGAAACTCGGCCCGATGGAAGGGACTCTCGAAGCCCCACCACCCCGCGATGTGTTGACCCCGCCACGCGACGTGCCGATTCCTCCACCCGGGGGCCGGCTCGAGGATCCGCTGTCGCTGCGCGAGACTGAGCTTCCGCGGAAATCGCCACGGGCAGGACGCTGGGCCTCGACGGGAGGTTGCGACACGGCCCAGGCCAAGGTCACGGCAATCGCCAGGAGGGCTCTGTGACGGTTTGTGCTGGCATAGGGCATGACGGATTCCTCGAAAGTCTGACGGAGAGTGCCGAGAAGGTTCGCAGGGGGGGCAGCCGGGGGTACCGACCGGAGGCCGGTCGCGAGCTGCCGCCCAGTCGCCAGTGGCCTGCTTCCGTTGCTCGCCAGTCGCTGGGAAGTGCTTGAGGATCTGAGCACGGAGGTCAGGCCGAAACATGGTGTTCTACATAGATTTTACGCAAACAACGTACCGAGACTTCTCCCCCTTCGGTGCCAACCGTCGTTAACCCATTGCCACACAAGGCGATGGAGAGGGATTTCCATGCTCGCTCAGGGCATGAATATGGCGTTGTGTCGCCACCAGTGACGTCGGATTGACGACAGAGAGTCGCGATTCGGATCTTGCGCAGGTGGGCCGCCAGGAGGAGCGGCAGTCGGAGGGCAGCAGTGGGGGGGGTGCTCCGGCTCGCTCCAGGACAGCCCGGCCTGCGGCTGCAGAGCGGCCTCGGAAAGCGTTAGCCAAGGTATTCGGCAGGGAACTTCCAGGGGGCGCGGTACTCGGGAACGGCGAGCCTGACGGCTTCTTCGTCGCCCACGATCGCGAGCTTCTGCGGATCGAACTGGACCGACCGGCCGAGGCGGTAGGCCAGGTTGCCCAGGACCAGGGGAATGTCGACCTGCGAGTGATACTCGGGCGAGCAACTGGGCTGCGTTCGCGATTTGATGCACTCGATCCATTCGAACTCGTGCCCTGGCGAAGGCGGAATGGCATCGTCCTGGGCGGGCAAGGCGGCCGGATCGAAATAGTCTCCTTCGGGCACGACCGCGTGGTTGGCGTAGTTGGCGTGGAGCGTGCCTTTCGAGCCGAAGAAGTAGATGCCCAGACGGCGCGCGGGCGTGCCGCTGCCGAAATCGTAGGCGAAGCTGTTGATGGTCGACATCGACCAGGTGATCGTGAGCTTCGGATACTGGAAGGTCATCTCTTGCACGTCGGGGGCGTCGCCGTCGTCGTCGATGACGTAGCGGCCGCCCGAGCAGGAAACGCTCGTTGGATAGCCGGGAGCGAGCGCCCAGATCGGCAGGTCAAGGATGTGGGGCGCCATGCCGGGCGTCCATCCGCCGCTGTAGTCCATGAAGGAACAGTGATTGTAGGAATTGGCCGCCAGCAGGGAATTGTAGGGCCGCTGCGGTGCGGGCCCGAGCCACATGTTCCAGTCGAGGCCTTCGGGGACGGTCGTATCGGTGACCTTGCCGATGCCGGCCGGCCCCTGATTCATCACGTTGAACGTCCGCACGGCGCTGACGGCGCCGATGTGGCCGGCGCGGATCTTCTCGACGACGCGGCGATAATTCTCGGCCGCGTGAATCTGAGTTCCGACCTGGCAGACGACGTTGTGGCGTTTGACGGCATTCCGGACCGCCAGACTTTCGCCGAGGTGCAGGGTCATCGGCTTCTGGAGGTAGATGTCTTTGCCCGCCCGTGCAGCGTCGACGGCGATCAGGGCGTGCCAGTGAGGCGGGGTGGCGATGATCACGGCGTCGACATTCTTGTCGGCCAGGAGCTGCCGGTAGTCCGCGTACTCCTTCGCCTGGGGAAAGTCGGCCAGGACCGGCTTGCGGCGAGCCTCCCAGACATCGCAGACGGCCGTCACGATCACGTCGCCGTGGCGGGCGCAGTTGTCCAGATTTCCCCGCCCCATGCCGTTGACACCGATGATGCCGAGGTGGATCTTGCCGTTGGGTCCCGACGGACGGGCATCGGCAGCATTTCCGCAGCGTGCGGAGAGTGTGGCAGCTCCAACCACTGCCGACGTACCCAGAAAACGACGCCTCGATACGGCCCCGGACATGGCAGGCCCCCCTTTCGCATCTATCGAGCTGCGGGAAGAAGCAAGACTGTCGATCCGCAAGTGGGCCAAGCCGTTGTGGCCGGCAGGTCACCGGCCCGCCTGCGAGCGCCGCTGCGACGGGCACCCCTGCGAGTCGCCGCCGCCACTGAATTCCCACTGCTCCGGCAGGCCGAAGGATTGCCCTCTTTCAGATCGGGGAACGAAGTATCTGCGATGCGTGCGGCAACCTTCAGTCCACGAGGTTGCTCAGACGTATGTAACGCTGGTCCATGAGAAGGGAGGTCTCCTCGAAAGAGCCGGCTGGCATCGCCAGGCAGGCCGCCACGACGGGAGCAAGGCCAAAGGCGGAGATGAACCATCGAGCGAACAGCGACATTCTGCGGCGTTTTCGGATACGCAAAATCAGTCTCCCAACTAGTGCCAGCACAATCATGCAAGCCCTAAGCAAACTGTTCCGTGCTGTGTGCTCATCTTCCTCCGGCACGGCAGCACTGTCAAGGAAGGGGGCGCAACGAAATTATGCGGATTGTAGGGGGAAGTCGTGGATTGTCGCCACATGGCGGCCCCGATAAACTCGGGTATTTGCCGTCCGACTCCGGTGGTTTCCATGCTCAATCCAAGCGAGTTCCGCGATCTGGTCAGCGGCCGGCAGCGAGGGTTTCGTGCCGCCTGCCTGCGGGCCGTACTGGCGGGCGTTGAACTGCCCTACAGCCTGGCGGTCCGTTGGCGAAATCGCAGGTACGACCGCGGCGGCAAGCGTGTGCAGAAGGTGGGAGTCCCCGTCGTCAGCGTGGGCAATCTGACGCTGGGCGGAACGGGCAAGACGCCGATGGTGGCGTGGATCGCGCGGTTTCTGCGTGCCAAGGGTGTTCGCGTCACTCTTATCAGCCGCGGTTACGGAGCCGAAGCGGGAAGCCGCAACGACGAGGCCATCGAACTGGAGCGGCGACTTCCGGATGTTCCCCACCTGCAGGATCCCGACCGGGTCGCGGCGGCCGCGATCGCCGTGGAAGAACTCGGCTGCCAGATGATCCTGCTCGACGACGGTTTCCAGCACCGGCGGATTTATCGCGATCTGGATATCGTGCTCCTCGACGCCCTCGAGCCGTTCGGCTTCCGACGCGTGTTTCCGCGAGGCACCTTGCGGGAGCCGCTCGGCGGTCTCGGGCGAGCCCAGGCCGTCGTGCTCACCCGGGCCGACATGATCGATGACGCCGATCGCGAGGCAATCCGCCGGCGTGCCGCCGACCTCGCCCCGGACGCATCCTGGGCGGAAGTGGTTCACGCGCCCGAAGTGCTCCTGGCGGCCGATGGCGGCAGCGAAAGCCTGGAGAGCCTCCAGGGGCGAACCGTTGCGGCCTTCTGCGGCATCGGCAATCCGGCCGGTTTTCGCTACACCCTCAGTCAGTGTGGATGCACGGTGGCGGCGTGGAAGGAGTTTCCCGATCACCACCGCTACCAGCGCGACGAGATCGAACAGCTCGCGGGCTGGGCGAGCCGGTGCGGGGCGGACGCGGTTGTCTGCACCGCCAAGGACCTCGTGAAGATCGGCCTGTCCCATCTCGGACCGCTCCCGCTCCGTGCGCTGGCGATCGGCATCCGGTTCTTGGAAGGGCAGGAGAGAATCGAGTCGCAGCTGGCCGCGCTGGCGCAGACTATTCCGGAGGATCTGTCATGAACCGACGACCGCGAAAGCCGCAACGACGAAGCCTCTTTCGCCTGGCCCGATGCCTGGTCTTTGCCGCGGCGCTGCCGGCCCTGGCGGCGGCCGGCCGTGGGGCCAACCAGATGCCGGCCGCCGACGCGGGCGCCGGCCAGCAGGAACAGAATCGCGCCGCCGAGCGCCTCGACGAGACGCAGAACCTGCCGGAACCGGCCAGCCGCCCGGCTGATCGCTGGAACATACTCACGTCGCCCCAGCCGGACGGCCCGGTGGCGGAAGAGTTGAATACCCAGGTCTGCGTGGTCGGAGCCGGGAGCGCGGGAATCGGGGCGGCAATCGCCGCGGCCCGCCGCGGAGCCCAGGTTGTGCTGGTGGAACGCCAGGCCTGCCTTGGCGGAACCGGGACCAATGCCTACGTGGCCAACTGGGAACCGGGACCGGGCTGTTCGATTGCCAAGGAGATTTTCGAACGTTTGAAGGCCGCCGGCGCCATGGGGGTTGCGGTGGACTGTCCGGTCCACACCGACGCTCCGATGGGATACAACCTGGTGACCGAAGGGATCCCCTACGAGAAGACCCTGCGGAGGGCAGCCACTGCGGCAGCCGAGTTTCGCCGATTGCCCTACAAGCCCGAGGCCTTCGACCGGCTGGTTCGCCAGATGCTCCAGGAGACCGGCAAGGTCACCGTGCTGGACCAGACGGTCTTCTTTCGGGCCGAAGCCGATGCCAGCAAGACGCAAGTGGACTCGATTCTGGTGCAGACCGCCGACGGGCGCATCCTGCGAATCCGCTCCAAAGTCTTCATCGACTCGACCGGCTGCGCGTGGCTCTGCCGGGCCCTGGGCTGCCGGACCATGATCGGAAGCGAGCCGAAAAGCCGGTTCAACGAACCCTCGGCTCCCGAGAAGGGCTCGCTTGAACTGAATGCCATCTCGCGCTGCTACCTGATCCGCCCGAGCGCCAACCCCAAGCCCGAACCGGCCCCGCAAGGGAACGTCCGCTTTCCGAAATGCGCCTTCGTCACCGGGTGGAAGGACGGGCTCCAGGCCGTCAATACCCTTCCGCTGCTGCCCGGAAGGGCCCTGGTGGACTACGGCTACGACGAGTGCCTGCGCCGCAGCGAACCGATGGTCCGCGCCCACTGGCACTGGCTGCAGCAGATGCCCGAATTCAACGGCTACGAGTTGGCCGAGATCGCCCCGATGCTGGGAATTCGGGAGAGCTATCGCGTTGTCACCCGCTACGTGCTCAACGAGAACGATCTTCTTGCGGGACTGTCGGGGCAGAAGCACAACGACATCATCGCCGTGGCGGATCATCCATGCGATGTGCATGGCGCCGGCGGACATCTTTCGCCCGTCAACACGGCTTACGGGATCCCCTACCGATGCCTTCTGCCCGAAGGCCCCTGGAGCAACCTGATGGTGGCCTGCCGCGGCGCCGGTTTCAGCAAGATCGCCGCCTCGAGTTGCCGGCTTCAGCGGACCATGATCCAGATCGGACACGCTGCCGGCATGGCGGCCGCAATGGCGGTGGAACACGAGACGGCGGTCGACCAGATCGATATCCAGGCTCTTGTGGGACAGCTCGACGCCCGCAGCCGCTACCCTTACTGATCTGCAGCCCGAGTCGTCTCGCCGGCTCCCTCCTTTTCGTAGGCCTGGCGTTCGAAGGGATTCTCGCGGTAGAAGTCCCGCCCGCGGATCCAAAGGACCAGCGAGCAGAGGAGATAGGCCGGAAGGAACAGGGGGCCCCAACGCTCATACTGGCGCACGTGAACGTGCTCATGGTCGCGGCACCTGTCGAGGGCGTCGAGATCCTGGCCGAGGATCGTGTGGCCGAGTGTCATGGCCGACGCGAACCCGCCCGGAGGCCAGATCCGCAGAAAGGCCCGTACCCCTCCCCCATAGAACTCAAATACCCCCCTTGTGACACGAATCCTTGCGCCCGTGAGCAGTCCCAGGGTCCCAATCGCTGCGCCGAGGAGCGTGTTGGGCGATGCCCAGGCAATATAGAGAGCCTTGGTAATGAAGGACATTCAGCAGGGATCTTATTGTTGGAGAATGGAAGGACACCGCCCCGATACTACGCTTGGGGAGATGAACTTCCAAGCCGGCAAACCCATCGGACACCCCTCATCATGGTTGATTGGGGCCGAACTGCTCTTGGTGGGGAGTGGGACTAGGGGGTATGCTGCCAGCTTGAACTGCCGGGACACTGCGGGCATCCACCAGGAGAGGGAAGCAGTGCCGCTGGAATTTGCGCGCGTACGGTCGCCGCGGCGGCCAAGAACAATCTGAACCTTGTCTCGGCAAACCGCATGCCGCGTCGACGGCGGCCTGTCGTGTGGGCCTCGCCCTGGAAGGGCGTACGAGGCATTCACCATGGATGGTGAGACCCTAGGCATGTCGATTCTCAGGAACGACAATCCTGCGAAGATGCCCCCAGCGGGCAGCGCTCCGGCTCTGGTCACGCTGGGCCGTTACTATCTGCGCGTCGGCGACACCCTGTCGGACGCAGCCCCGTTCTCGGCCGATCCCGGGTGCACCAACCTGCCCACGCTTGGCAGCGAGCCAGTCTGGGCGGCGGCCGAGTATCACCAGGCGCTTCGCGATGCCGGGCTGGCCCGCTTCGACGCGATCATGCGGCCGGACCAGGGCCACTGCATGCGGGCCCTGAAGGCGCGGGAGAACTGGCAGCTGCGGTTGAATGTGGGCGGGCGCCGCCGAATCGTGTTCGTCAAGAAGCATCACGTCCGCGGTTGGCGGAACCGCCTCCGCGCCCGTTTGGGCCTCCCGAGCGGTCCCTCGGCCGCCCGCGAGGAGGCGGTGAACATCCGCCGGCTGGAGTCGGCGGCAGTTCCCTGCATGGAACTGGCCGCGTATGGAGAACGGCTGCGGCACGACGGCCTTCTGGAATCGTTCCTGATGACGCCGCAGCTCGACGGGTTTGCGCCGCTCGACGATTTTCTTCGCGACCATTTCCCGGCCACGGGTGACGAAGGTCGCGCCAAGCGCGACGAAGAACTCGGGCGGCTGATCGCGCAGGTGGCTGCCCTGGCCAGGCAGTTCCACGAAGCCGGATTCAACCATCGGGATCTGTACTGCTGCCATTTCTTCGTACGGCCGTCGGGTCCCGGCCAGTTCGAGATCCGCCTGATCGATCTGCAGCGAGTCCAGCAGCGGCGATGGCGGCGACGGCGATGGCTTGTCAAAGACCTGGCCCAGCTCGCCTATTCGGCCCCCCGCGACCGGATCAAGTGCACGCAGAAGATGTGGTTCATCCGGCAGTACTTCGGGGTGCGAAAGCTGGGGCCGGAGCACAAGCGGTGGATTCGAGAGATTCTGGCGAAACAGCACTCGATGGAACGCAAACTGGGGCTGATCGCATGAGAATCGGGCTGGTCGTGGAACATCTCAATCCGCGCCGGGGCGGCCTGGAACACTGGGCCTGGCAGTTCGTTCAGGGCATGATCGCCCGCGGGCATCAGGTGCATGTGCTGGCGCAGTCGTTTGCGAATATCGGCGAGCTTTCGGCGCTTCATTGCCACGCCCTGCCGGCCAGCCGCTCGCGTCTCCGATACGCCGCCGCCGTGGAGAGCCGCCTGGCAGGGCTGGATCTGGACGTGGTCCACGATACGGGATCCGGCTGGCGATGCGATGTGTACCAGCCCCACTTCGGCACCCGGACGGCGATGGTCCGCCGCACGATCGACTTGCTGCCGCCGCACCTCCGCCCGTTGAAACGCCTGGCCATCCGCCTTCTGCCCCGATACCGGCAGTTTGCCGCCCTGGAGGCTCGGCAGTTTGTGGATGACGGCCGCGTGTTTCTGGCTCTCTCCCACAGGATTGCCGACTCCTTCGTCGCAGACCACCACGTCGATCGCAGGTCGATTCGCATCCTTCCCAACGGGGTCGATTGCGAGAGGTTCTCGCCGGAGAATCGCGAGATTCACCGGGCGGGCATGCGGCACCAGCTCGGACTGGCGCCCGATACGCTCCTGCTGCTGATGATCGCCCACAACTTCCGGCTCAAAGGCCTGGCGGCCGCCATCCGGGTGCTGGACAGGCTTCGCAGCGGAACGGCGCGGGTTCATCTGGCGGTGGTGGGCGGCGGCCCGCAGTACCCTTACCGTGCGCTGGCCCGCTCGCTCGGGGTCGAAGGGAACACGACCTTTCTGGGTTCCTCTCCCTGCTCGGTCCCCTACCTGGCCGCGGCCGATGTGCTGATCCACCCGACCTACTACGACGCGTGCAGCCTCGTGGTGCTCGAAGCCCTGGCTTCGGGACTGCCCGTGGTCTCGACTCGGGCAACCGGTGTCGACGAATTGATGACCGACGGAGTGGAGGGATTCCTTGTTTCGGACCCCTCGGAGACGGCGACGATGGCCGCTCATGTCCGCAGCCTGCTCGATCCCTCGCTGCGCAGCCAGATGGGCCAGGCGGCCCGACGACTGGCCGTGCAGCATCCTTTTTCCCGGTGCTGCGACGCGATCGAAGCCGTTTACCACGAGATCACGCCGGGCCGCCGCCGAGCGGGCCGCGCGGCGTAGCCTTTCTCGCGGGAACCAGGCCGCCTGCGGGGGGGCGTCCAGGGGCGGTGGAACGGGCCTGCACGACCGGTTTCCAAAGATCGCGGCCGGATGGGCTACCGCGCTTGTGGTTTCACCTCTGCCTCGATAGAGTGGGTGAGGTTTGCCGTGTCGTTGGCGGCGTGCAGCCGTCAGGTACAAGCCCCGCAGCCCGAGAGAACTGGCCAGGCGACGTTGATACTCCTGCGGCTCCTGCTCGACACCGTCGTTCTCCACGCCATCCTCTGGCTGACACTGCGCCAGCAGGCTCCGCGATGGCTGGTGCTGGGGGCCCTCTGCCTGGCGATGGCGATCTGGAAGCAGTTGCTCTACACCTGGATGGGCGATCTTGCGATCGTTCCCGTGCTGCTATCGGTGGGACTGGTCGTGCGGCTGCTCTTTTCGATCCCGACCCGCAAGACGCTGGTCATCCTGGGCGCTTTTGTCGTCGCGCGGATCCTGCTGGCTTCGATCGTGAATATGGCATCCGGAGTCCTGAACCTGTTCTTCCTTTGACTACTACAATCCCATCCGCTGCACCGCCACGGCGTAGAGATGGAACACGAGGGCCAGGACGACGACCAGGCCGCTGTAGCGGTGCAGGTCGAGGAGCAGGCGCAGGCCGTCGGAGCCGAAGATGGGCAGCATGCTGACCAACGGGGTGATCGTCACGACGATGCCGCCGGCCACGATCACCCAGAACATGAGCTTGGGAAGCCAGTAGAACTTGGCCGGAAAAATCTTGCCGGTAACCGGCCCGACATGGAACTGGTTGAGGTGGGCCCAGCTCAGGACCAGCAGCGGCAATACGGCGGTGAAGGCCCCGGCACCGCACATGTGGAAGAACAGGGGCCAGCCCCCCAGCTCGCCGTGCCGGAAAACCTCGACCAGCGACGTGAGGGCAAGCAGGGCCACGCACCCGATCGTGGCCAGATAGATGAGCACGTCCCACAGATTCCAGCGTTTCCGATCGACCGGTGCGCCGCGGAAGATCAGGGCCACGATCAGGTGCAGCACCATGAGCACCACGGTACCGGCCATGGCGAACGGAAAAATCTGGCGGAAAAGCTCACCCGTGTTTCCGGAAGCCAGGAGGGGGCTCAGCTCGGTGAACATTGATTTGCTCCAATTCGATCGAGGTCTGCAGTACCGATGAACGTCTCCCGCGGCCTTGGAGGCGGCAAATCCGCCCCTCCGGGCCCGACTTGCGGAGAAGAACGAGGATCGGCCAGATCGGAACCAGTCATATCGGGGAAACGCATTGGCGTTGTTGTTCTCAAATTCCACCACCTAGCGGCGATGGATGAGGGCCAGGAGGTTGATGATCCCGCGCAGCACATAGGCCAGCAGGACCAGGCTCACCAGGCCCATGGCGGCAAAGCCGTAGTATTTGAAGGCCGGTCGTCCCAGGAAGGACAGGGCCCAGACATCGGTCTTCAGCTTGTCGTAGCCGGCCAGTTCGTGCATGGCCCGGCGGACCACCTGATCGTCGGGAGTCTGGCCGACCGCAGTAACCGTGCTGTTGAACAGCGGCGTGCCCAGCGAGTGGCAATCGTAGCAGCCCTTGGCTCCCAGCGAGAACCGGGCCGGGCGCACGTCGTGGGCCAGTTTCCACAGGTAGGGTTCAGCCGCCGGATGCTGGATCGAGTCGACCGAGTCTTCGCCGCGGAGCTTGTAGACCTTGCCCGCCGAGACGAACACCGGTTCGGCTCCCGGCTGCGTGACGATCGGCCTGACATCCTTCAGCCCCGCGAGGAGCATTTTCTGCCAGTTTTCGCGGGCCCGCGTGGCGACAAGAGCGTCGAGGGCGGCCTTCTCTTCCTGGGTCAGGTCTTCCTCCTTGGCCTTTGCCCGCTCATCGCCCAGCACCTTCTTCTTGTCGTCCGAGCTGAGTTTCACGTCGTTGATCGCTTCGGCAAGGCTCGATCCGCGGCGGACACGAAAGGTCTTGCGGGTGGCTTCGTAGACGGCGTCGGGATTCAGAGGGGTGATCTGCTCACCGCTCATCTGTCCCCAGAACGCCGGCCATACGGCTCGATGGGGATAGAGCATCCCTTGATCGCGGAGCATCACCGGCGCCTTGATTCCCGGGGGGACATCGCCGGAAAGGTGCGCCGGCAGGCCCAGCGAGTTGGCCAGCGAGGTCTGCACCAGCCTGGCCTCTGCCCCGATCTCCGGCCCGCTGTGGCACGCCGTGCACGACAGTCGATCGAAGTGCAGCGGCGGGAGCCCCTTATGGAGCGGTTTCGGGCCGCCTAGCCGGCCTCCGCCGTGTCCGTCGTTCAGATGGCAGCCGCGGCACGAGAGCGAGGCGACGTCTTCGCCGGACGGATGAGCCTCTCCCTCGAACCCACGAACCGTGTGATGGGCCAGGTCGTTGCTGTGGCAGTCGGCGCAGGTGAATCCGGCCCGCAAGTGGACGTCTTCATCGACGGTCCACTCGGCCGGGGCGTGCTCGCCGGCCAGCCGCGTCGAGTGGCAGTAGTAGCAGGCGTTGTTGGCCGGTTTGCGGGTGACGTCGAAGAAGACCTTCTTTTCCGCGTTGATGCGTGCAAGGTCGTATCGGACCGTGGGCAGCTTTTCTTTGGAGTCCGGCGCCGCCTTGGCCGGATCGAAGTCGTCTTTCAGCCCCGAGACTTTTCCTTCCACACTGCCGATCCCGGCTGCCGCGGTCGACGCCCAGGCGAAATTCTCGCTCTGAATCTGGTTCCACCAGGCCTCCTGGCTGTAGGCATGGTCGTTGCCGTGGCAGATCATGCAGTCGACGTTCAGCAGGCCCGAGAGCTTCCAGCGTTTGGCTTCCGTTGCTTCCTTGCCCTCCTCGGCCTTGGCGCCCGGCGCCGCAGCCGCTTCGGGCACGGCGGGCACCGCTTCGCCCGGCCCGCCGCCAGGCAGGTGACGGCCGAACTTGAGCACGAACTGGCGAGCCGAGATTCCCAGCGATCCCGGATCGTAGGTTCCCATCCAGCCCCGATAGGAGAGCGGAACCTGTGTGCCGGTTCGTTCATCGGTCCAGATCCACGGTTCGCCGGGCCGCCCAGCGGACGAGGCCCGGTCGATGCCATTGAAATGGTGCCCCGTGATGATCGCCTTGTAGTCGTGGCAACGTCCACAGGTGAACTGCGGCGAATAGGGAGGCGGCGATTCGGCCGCCGGGTCGATCCGCTTGTCGCCGGCATCGTAGAGATCGATCCAGTGGACATACTGGCTGCGGCTGTTGGTTTTGGTAAACCGCGAATCCTCGGATGCAGCGGCCGCAAGCACGCCCACGGCCAGCAGCAGAATCATCGGAAAAGTCACATACCGGGACATGAACGAGTCTCCGCATGGGTACATCGCGGGGCACGCCGGGCACGGCAGCCTGGCATCGGGCCTGAAGGCAAACGGTCGATTCTAAACCACGCCTCGCGGTTTGTCAGCAGTTGCCCGCGACGAGAACGGCCGATTGGCCGATTCTGGCGGGGAAGGATTTCGTCGGCCCGGCCAGAGATAAGTCATCGCCCCCAGGAGGTGGCAGTCCGCCGGAGAGGAATTGGCGGGGCGCTGGTCGGCAGCGCGGGAGCAGGACACAACCTGGATGATCCGGGCCCCATGGCGGGCTCAGCCCTTCAGCAGCCGCCGGGCGCTGCGGTGGGTGATGGCATCCAACTGGTCGGGCGTGAGACTGCATTCCCGCAGCTTGAGCAGGGCCGACTCCAGCACGAACAACGGCAGGTGGGAACCGAACAGGACCCGCTCGACCGGGATCCGCGCGAGCAGGCCGGCAAGGCCTTCGACCCCTTCGAGCATGGAGATCTCGACATAGACCTGCCCGGCCGCGATCAGCGCATCGAGCGGGGCGCCTTGAACCGTCTTCAGCGCGCCGAGGAGAACGACGGGGAGTTGGGGATGGCGAGCCACCAGCGCCGGCAAAGGCTTGGGATCCACATCGGGCACATGCATGAGCGGATGCTGCGTCCGGGTGTCCTCGATCCGCATCGCGATCTGCACGATCAGGCCGCGCCGGTCGGCCATGGCCAGGAGCTGTTCAAGAACGGGCTCGCCGAGGCCGTACCCGTGGTATCCCGGGTAGAGCCGGATTCCCGGCATGTTGTGCTCTTCCTGGCAGCGGCGAAGGTCTTCGGGCCAGTCGGGAAGCATGGGGTTGACGGTGCCGAAGGGCAGGAGCATTCCCGACGGTTCCCGGCGGCAATCGGCGGCCAGCCGGGAATTGACGGCGCCGAGGTCCCTGTGGAAGATGCCGTCCAGGCTTCCTGCCCAGGCCTGGCTCACGCCGCCGGCTGCGAGCCTGGCGATCAGTTTGGGCAATTCATCGCAGGGAAGCCTGCGGAAAGGCCAGCGGGACAGATGAACGTTGACATCGACGATCATAGGGCCACCCCCTTCTCCTGAAGAATCGGCGCAAGCATGCGTTTGATGTTGCCGGCGAAGATCAGCCGTTTGGCCTCGTCCGGAACATCGGCTCCATAGACCTTGGCCAATTGGGAGGCGAAACTGCGGCCGCTGAAGTCGCTGCCGTACATCACACGTTCGGCCCCCAGTTCACGCACGGCCATTTCCACGAAACCGGCGGTCGGATCGCTGCCGCAGATCTCCGCAGTCACGTTCGGCAGGGCACGTATCGCCCGGATCCCCAGCTCCCAGTCGCCGTTGGTGTGGGCGGCAATGAACGACGCCTTGGGGTGGCGGGCGGCCAGGAGGGCCAGATCGCCGATCGTCGATTCGCCGGGAAGGTTCCCGGTGATCTTGGTCCAGGTGTGCTGGAGCACCGGCGCCTTGAGCTCGACCGCGCGCTGGACGATCGGGTCGAGGCATTCTTCGCGGCACCGCACGGCCACCCACAGCTTGACACCGACCATCGGGCCGCCGCGGATGCAGCGGTCCATCTCGGCCAGGCTTGCCTCGGTGTGGCTGGGGTTAACGTACACGAAGCCGAGCATGCGGCCAGCGGCATGCTGGAGGGCCTCGAGCACCTGGTCGTTCTGCCGGCGCAGTTCGTCGGGCCCCGGCTCGTTGGACCACGGGTAGCCCATGAACACGATCAGCCGCTCGATTCCCATGCGGTCGGCCGACCGCAGGAGGCCGGCGATCCTGGCCTTGGGATCGTCGCCGGGCGAGCCGAGATGGCCATGCATGTCCCAGATCTCGAAATCGGGAAAACGCCCCAACGACTCGGCCGCAGGGGCAGGCCTCGGCCCGGCTGCCACTTGCAGAATGCCTGCCGCCATGGTGGCCTGGGCCGCCCTGACCAGCACCGCTCGCCGCGTGACCTCGGAACCAGACGACTTCATGGCTTGCCGCCTCCCAACCCAGATTTGGCTTCGGTAACACCCTGCCGGCACGATGCAGCCATCTGAAGCAGCAGGACTGCCGCGGGAAAGGCGGCTGGCGCGGGGGGTGGATGGAGAAGCGGCTGCCGGCATCCGAACGGGCCGCCCATCCACCCAGGTTCCGCCGCCTGCCGACCTTGGCCGTTGCTTCGCCTGGCTGAACGCTGGCCCTATTTGTAATGTCCCAGCCGGCCCGTGCCAAGCGCCCAATCGCGGGCTTGTGCCTCGGCTTTGGTGTGCCGCGCTTTTCGTGCTAGAATACAGCCCACGTGCTGACCGCCCCCCCTCCCCTGCCCTGCCTTCCCGGAGACACCCCGATGCTCCCCCGCCCCGCAACCTGCCTTGCGATCCTGGCGATCCTGGTCTTGCGCGGAAATCTCCGCTCCGAGCAGCTCCTGTTCGACTTCCAGGACGACTTCAACCTGGCCGCGGTGGAAAAACGCGACGCCGAGGCCGCTCTGGCCAAGGCCGACGGCAATACGTGGCTGGAACTGAAGACCGGCACGGCCCAGCGCTGGCCCGGCATCACCTTGAGACCTGCGGCAGGCACCTGGGATCTGAGCGGCTGCGGGCAGGTGGCCGTCGATGTAAAGAATCTTGGCGACAAGCCCGTCACGGTCAACTGCCGGCTCGACACGCCCGATTTCCAGGGGCAGCGGGTCTACTATCAGGAAGGCACCGAGGTGGCGCCGGGGGCCCGGGCCACCATAGCAGTAGCGCTGCGGCGCCGCCTGCCCGCCGGCCTGAAGGACAAGCTGTTCGGCATGCGAGGCTTTCCCGGCGGCTGCCTGGCCGACCAGGGCATCGATCCGAGCCGCGTCGATGCGCTTCTGGTTTTCGTGGCCGACCCCAAGTCGGAGCACCATTTCCTGATCGACAACATCCGCGCGACAGGCAGCGGCGCCGGGGAACGGACTGCCGGCGAGCAGGACGCCCTGTTTCCGATGATCGACCGGTTCGGGCAGTACATGCACAAGGATTGGGCCGGCAAGACTCACTCGGAAGCCGACCTGCAGCGGGCGGCTTCGGCGGAACAGGCCAATCTCCAGTCGCATCCGGCGGCAGGCGACTGGGACCAGTACGGCGGCTGGGCGGCCGGACCGGCACTTCGGGCTACAGGACACTTCTACCCAGCCCAACACGAGGGCAAGTGGTGGCTCGTCGATCCTGCCGGTCACCTCTTCTGGTCGCACGGAATCGACTGCGTTCACACTTCCAATGCCACCACTCCGATCACCGACCGCGAGCACTACTTTGCCGCCCTGCCCGAGCGGAACTCGCCCTTGGGCGTGTTCTACGGGCGCGGCTCCTGGGCGCCCCACGGCTACTACCAGGGCAAGTCCTACGAAACGTTCAACTTCACCGGCGCCAACCTGCTGCGGAAATATGGTCCCGAGTGGCAGCGGATCCACAGCGAACTGAGCCACGAGCGGCTCCGCAGTTGGGGCATGAATACGATCGCCAACTGGTCGGATGAGGAGATCTACCTGGCCCGCAAAACGCCGTATGTGGTCTCGATCGGCGCCACGCGCAAGCCGATCGAGGGGAGCGAAGGCTACTGGGGCAAGTTTCCGGATCCCTTTGAACCGGAATTCCGCACCAGCCTCGACCGGCGCCTGGCGGCCGAGAAGGGCAAATCGGCCGACGATCCGTGGTGTCTGGGCTATTTCGTCGACAACGAACTGGCCTGGGGCGAAGAGCTATCGCTGGCCCTGGCCGCCCTGGCCTCCCCGCCCAAGCAGGCCGCCAAGCAGGCGTTTGTGGCCGACCTGAAGGCCCGATACGCATCGATCGAGGCCCTCAACCATGCCTGGCAAACGAAGCATGCCTCGTGGGAGGCCCTGCTCAACGCGCAGACGCCGCCCGACGAGGCGAAGGCGCGTCCCGACCTCGAGGCGTTTGCCAGCCGCGTGGCCGAGGAGTACTTTCGTGTGTGCCGCGAGGCGGTGAAGGCGGTCGCGCCCAATACGCTGTACCTTGGGTGCCGATTCGCCTGGGTCAACGATCGTGCCGTGCGGGCCGCGGCCAGGTTCTGCGACGTGATCAGTTTCAACCAGTATCGCTATTCGGTCGCCGACCTGAAGCTGCCCGACGGGATCGACATGCCCGTGATCATAGGCGAGTTCCACTTCGGGGCGCTCGACCGTGGCATGTTCCACACGGGCCTCAAGCCGGTGGCCGACCAGGAATCGCGAGGGGCGGCCTACGCCGCCTACGTGACCGGGGCGCTCGAGCATCCGGCGATCGTCGGCACCCACTGGTTCCAGTTCGGCGAACAGGCCACGACGGGGCGCGGCGACGGCGAGAACTACCAGATCGGATTCCTCGACGTGTGCGATACGCCCTACCCGGAAACGATCCGAGCCTCACGGCAAGTCGGCTCAAGGCTCTACGAGATCCGCTGCGGAAAGTGACCCCCGCGCCCAGCAAGTCAGGGGGCAGGAGTCAGGGGTCAGAGGACAGAGGGAGGTGAAGTAGAGGGAAGAATGGCAAGAGCAAGAGAACCGTGGAATATCCGCCCGGCACGGAAAAGCCCTTCTGTGCCCAGCTGGCTGAAGGCCGAGGTTCAGGCCAAAGCGAACGATCTGATTGTGAATGTGTTGAAACCCAAGTACGTCAAACCGCCGAGCACAGGAGAGCGATTCAACTACATCACCGACATTGCGGCGAAGTGGTTTCGGAACAACTTCTACTTCACCGCGACCTACGCCTGTCCAAGTCCGAACGCCTTGTCGCCATCGTTTGAGTGGAAGTTTGCACGAATGGAGCCGCTCGGTGATGACACATTCGCCCTCTACGCCATGAGGCACACGGGCAAGGAATGGGTTGGTGTTCTGGACGCTCAGACCGTCGATGAATGCATGGAGTCGATTCAGGACGATCCCTGGTTCGTGCTTGCCTGATCCAAAACGCTCTTCAGAAGGACAGTACTTGACCAACAACATCTTCTCTCCCGGCCCCACCCCAAACACTGTCCAGACTGCCGATGGCGGAGTGCTGCCCGCACCGGAGGGCTGGGTACTTCTGCCGCCCGGCGATGCCGCCTTGACCCGCAGGGTGAAGGCGGCTGGCGATCACTGGGTCGTCCAAGAGAAGAAGGGACGCAAGACCTTTTCCAGGGGCGTCTGGGCACCGGCAGCGACCATCGACCGTATTGGTGCCGAACTCGAAGCCGAACGGTCCACAGAAGGGTACGCCAAACGGAAGCAGGCCGATGCCCGTCGCCGGAAGAAGATCCAGGCCGAGTACGTCGAGGATTTTCACGCGGCCGTGCTCGAGTTTCTGGCCTTCCACCCGAATCACGCCGAGCTGGCTCATCGACTCGCGCGTGCCGTCGCCGATCACGCCGCGCCAGTCGGCAGCGGCACGGTGGCCAGGACGAAGCGGATTCCCGTCGAACAGCGGGCCGAAGCGGCTGTGATTGCCTGGATGCGGCACCAGACGACGGCCTATGACTCGATGAAGATTCCCAGGATCCGAGGCAAGCGGCGGGAGGTTCGGCGGATGCTTGCCCAACGATCCCAGGAGTTGCTGGGGCGGTATCGCCGAGGTGAGGCGGTCGGGTATGATTGTCCGCTCATGAAGGCATTGGCTGCCAGGTGAGTAGGCACTGTCTTTCCGCGGCCGGGCATCTTCCTGGTCCAAGTCTCGCTCCCGCAGGGTTGGCCCGGGTCACACACAGATCCGCATGGGCCGACTCTCGAGCGTGTTCGGGATGTGGCGCTCGAAGGCTTCGAAGTCCACGTCCTTAGGAGAGAGGCGCATCGGTCCCACGCCTCGGTTCAGGACCTTGAAGATCATTTTGCCAGGGGCATTTCATCGAGTGCGGGACATCGCAGCAGTCTAAATATACTTGCACGATTCCGAGAGATCTAGACTCCGCCGCCACCCTTCGGGAGGCGGCTTCAAGGAGGTGGCCCATTCTGGGAATCACGCAACCCGAGTCAGTCAATGCCGCCCGCTTCGTCAGTATTCGACCTGGCCCGTTCAGCTGCCCTGCCCTCGTTTATCTGCCGTCACGCGGGCTTGATACCCGCAGGGCTCCGATGAAAGGTTTCAAACTCAGCTCATGTTCGCTATCCTCCTTTCCCAGGCTTCTTGGCACGATCCGGTTCAGCTACCCCCGACATCCAGAGTTGCCCCACCCTTCCCCCTCGTGTAGACTGAGTATCTGCTGCTCTCTGGGGTGGACACGAGCCAGTGTGTTCTGGTCCTTCCGTTGGCTTGGTCTCCTCTTTCTATTCGATTCAGGAGTCGTTCATGTTTCTGCTCGTGCGCGTCGCTCTCGCGTGTACGGTCCTTGGGATTTGCCCTGAGAATCGAGCCGAGGCACAACAATCCGAGCAGCCGTCTGCTCGAAGGGTCGCCACGCGAGGGCGGAGTCACCTCGAACCGGTTTCGCTGCCCAAGATCGAGCCGGCAAGATTCGAAGGAGAAGCCGCCACAATCAACCTCCCGGACGAGTTCGACGACGTTGTCGTCGGTGGAGGTGGCAGATTTCTCATCTTCCGGCTGGCGGGACTGCAGAATCTCGCGGTCTTCGACGTAACGCTCGCCAGAATTGTGAAGTATCTCCCGTTGCCGTCGGGTGATGTCTGCTTCACGGCCGGGGCAGATTCCTTGGTTGTGGTAGACTGCAAGAATCGTGTCGTTGCGAGATACAACCTGCGCAGCTTCGAAAAGGAGTTGGCTCGTCCGGTATCAGTCAGGCATCGGATTGTCAACGTCAACATGGGATGTGCCTCGAACGGGCCTGTCTTCGTTGGGGCCGGTGGTGGTGTCGATAACAATTGTCTGTTCCTCGATCTGCGGACCTTGGAGCCCGCCGATATCTCGGCGTCTCCACAGCGTTGGAGCCGTAGCGGGGCGGGCGGGACTCTTGTCAGAGTGTCGGCTAACGGCCAAGTGTTTTCCATGTGGGAGCCGGGAACATCACCCAGCGGACTTCAGGCCGTTGCCATCTCAGGAGGCACTTCGCAGGTTCACTACAAACACGAGTCCGTCGGTACGATAACGCCGAATGCGGACGGCCGTCTGCTGTACACGGACCGTACTGTGTTCTCAACGGATTTGGAGGAGGTCAACCGTTGTAACAAAGCCGTTCCGGCCGTGCAGGCGGGTCTCTACGTTCAATGTGGAGGCGGTCTGACCGTGCACGTTGAAGGCGGCATGATGCCATTTGCCAGTATCCAAGGCGTGCCGTCGGTGGAACCGAGTCATCGCAGCGAACGTGCCAGGGCAAGTGCCGAACGGTTCCAGCGCACCCATTTCATACCGGATGCGAAGGTGTTCGTGGTGCTGCCGCGAACGAACAACCAGGTCGTTATGAGGCGATTCGACTTGGACACAGCACTCGAGAACGCACACTTCGACTACCTGCTGATTGCGAGCCGTCCCCCGAGGAGCACGGCACGAGGTAATCCCTTCGAATACCAAGTGGAAACGAAGGCAAAGCGAAATGATGTGACATACGCGCTCGTGTCCGGGCCGGAAGGAATGACGATGTCGGACGATGGAATCGTCCGTTGGCAAGTGCCGGCCGATTTTGCCGACGACCAGGTTGAGGTGGTTGTCTCCGTGAACGACGGTGCTCGCAATAAGCGATTTCAGTCATTTCTCCTGGCCATTACTAACTCGCATTCATCGGCGGACTTGGCCTCGAACGCCAAGGCGGGGGAACACGACGCGGAAGCCGCAGACTGGGTCGTGGAGGAACGAGATACGCCCGCCGTCGTCCGCCGACCGACCGACTCATCGCCGGGAGAAAATGTGAAGAAACTCGAATTGCCAGCCTCATTCGACGAGATCGTTGTAGGCGGACCCGAACGGTTCGTGATCGTCTTACTTCGGGAGTTGCAGCACGTGGCAATCGTCGATCCGTGGAAAGTTGCTGTCGTCAAGTACCTTCCCACGGGGGGCGAGAACGTTACCATCGCGGCAGGCGCCCGTGAGCTCGTCGTTGTCGATCGCGAGGAACGGACGATGCGCCGCTGGCGCCTCGATACGTTCGATCCAAAGCCGGTGGAAAGTATTCCTGTCGAAGCTCAGATTTCGCACGCCTTGATGGGTAGTGACTCGGAAGGGCCCCTTGGCGTGGTCTTCAACAAGGGAGGTAGGCCGGTTTGCGGTTTTGTTGATCTGGCGACGATGAGACTGATAAAGATACACGCTGCAGAACTTACCGATTCATATCGGTCTACGGACCCTGGTGATTCCCTGTTCGCGTCATCCGACGGCCAGACGTTCGTGTTCGGCAGGTCGCTGCTCTCTGTGGCCGGTTCGTCCGTGCGACTTGAACGACGTATGGAAAACTCCGCTGTTCCCAACGCGGACGGGTCCCTTTTGTACGGGTACGCGGGCATTTTCAGCCGAGGCGAGGAGAAGATCGGACGGGAGGCTCCATCCGGCTTCGCTGTGCCGGCAGTGGAACGAGGATTCTACCTCACCCTGCCGGTCTCTTCGCCTAACACCTCGATCGTGCCCGAAACGCCTCAAGGAATCCACCTGCACGTTGATGGAGAATTGCAGCCTCTTCTGCGAATACCGGATTTGGATGTAGCGCCCAGCGTGTCTCGGTGGGAAAGCCAGACGCCTCCGGTCCCCCTGCGCCAGCGATTCTGGCTGATCCCCAGCAAGGAGCGGTTGGTGCAGGTGCCGGTTACAAGAGACCATCTCCTGATCCGCCGATTGTCCGTCGATGACCTCCTGAGAGAATCGGGAATCGACTACTTGTTCGTCACTTCTCGTCGGGATCACATCGTGCGGCTTGGGGATACCTGGGAGTTTGCCTTGGAGGTGAAGTCAAAGCAAGGAGCCCTGAAATATGCCCTTTCGTCGGCTCCTGAAGATATGTCGATCGACGTCGATGGCCGGATTCGTTGGCACGTGCCCCTGGATTTCACCGAGGAGAGCGTGCAGGCCGTGGTGTCCATCAAGGATGCTGCAAATCAAGAAGTGTTTCACCCGCTTTCTCTCAAGGTCGAAGGGGCGGTCGAAATGGCAAGACAGAAGGCCGAGCAGGAGGCGGCTCGGCTCGCCGCAGAAAAGGCTGCGGTCGAAAAGGCCGCTAAACAGAAAGAGTATGAGATGTTGCTTGCCACATTCGATGATCGAGCTCCGGCGGCCAAGCTCGCCGCAGAGAGAAACGCGGCGCAGCAGTTCGGACAATTTGAAACGATTCGGCTCTCCCGGAAGCCGGTCTATCCCGTGCGGACCTGGACGGACAGTCAAGGCAAACGGATCGAGGCCCAATTGATCGAGGTGTTTGCGGGGACTGCCACTTTGAGAACGAAGAGCGGCATCTTCATGAGCGTGCTACTATCCCAGCTAAGTGCGGAGGATCAGCGACACGTCGCTGAAGTCGCCGCCGCAGATCAACCCGGGAGGGAGAAGCTGGAACCGCAGCGAACCTTGCGGCATCTCAGTATGGCAATCGGCGCCTACGTCTCGCAGCGGCGCCAGTGCCCTCCGGCTCGTACGGTCTCTTCGTCCGGCGATCCGCTCCTCAGTTGGCGAGTGGAACTCCTGCCGTATATCGGTGGAAGCGACCTCTACCAGTTGTTCCGGCATGACGAACCGTGGGACAGCGATCACAATAAGAAGCTGATTCCGTTCATGCCCTGCTTCTATCAGTCTCCGGGTCCACAAACGGATGTGGGAAAAACCAATTTCCTGGTGGTAACCGGTGAAGAAACCCTCTTCCCGTCGGGCCAGCAGGTGCGAATCACCGATGTCCGCGACGGCACCGCGAACACGGCCGCCATCGTGGAGGTGCCGGATACGCTGGCCATCGAATGGACCCGGCCCGATGACTGGCAATATGCCGGCCAGGATTCGGTCCGCCACCTTTTCGGGAAACGAGAAGGCGGCTTCTACGCCGTGTTCCTTGACGGCCAGGTGCGACTCGTCTCCGACAGGAACTCTCTTGCGACTGTTTCCTCGATATTCACTCGCGCTGGGCGCGAAATGCTCGAACTGAAGTTGGATCCATGAAGTACACCAGTCTATCATGTCTTGTCGCCCTTGCGACAGCTTTTCTTGCTTCGCCGATTTCAGCGCAAGAGAGCTCCACTTCGTCGGCCGACATGCAGCCCGTCAAGTTCGAAGAGTATCAAGGCGACGCCAAGGAGCTAATGCTCGACGGACCGGTTGCCGACGCCGTCCTGGGTCTGGAAGGCCGTTACCTCCTGCTCTATTTGAAGACGCTCCGCAAGATCGCTGTCTACGACGCCAACGCGGCCGGGATCATCCATGAGATCCCCGTGGCAGCGGAAGATGCGGCGATCGCCGCCGGCGCTGAGAAGCTTGTTGTCGTCAACACGATGCAGCGTCTCATCGAACGATGGTCGCTTCTGACCTGGGAAAGAGAAGCCGTGCGCCCGTTGCCATCCAGCGGTGACTTCCAGGATCTGGCAATGGGATACGCGTCTGCCGGTCCGATCCTCATGCATTGGTGTCCCGGCCCTCACTCACCTTTCAATTTGCCCTATACGCTGGTTGATCTGGAAACGCTTGATACCGTTCCGGACGTGACCAACATTTGGCCTACGTACTGCGACTGGGTCGATCGCGGACGGACTATCCTGAGAGCTGCGGCGACGGGGCGTGTCTTCGGACTCTGGGACATGGAGCCCAACGGTGGAGACCATATGGTCGTGCTGCGTTGCTCCGGAACGCAGGTTCGGATCGCGGCGCAGGATGAATCTGCCGGGCACGTTTGCCCAAACTCAGACGGTTCCGCAATCCTCACGGGGATCGGAGTCTTCACGCCTTCACTGCTTCCGCGAGAACCCGATCTCAGAAAGCCGATGCCGCGTATCCCAACCACCCATCCCCACTTCCATGTCGCCGTTCCGACAGACCCTCGACGGCAGGACAATATGGGCGACGAGCCGTTTCAAGGCCAGACGGCGAGACTGTGTCTCACTCCTTCGTGCGAGGAACTCACGACACTGCCCATAGGAGAGCTTGGCAAATGTGACAGGGATACTTGGGGTTCAGACCGTTTGACCGTCGACAAACGCGTTACGTACATTCCCCAGGCGGGGCAGGTTGTCACCATCCCGTTCTCGAACGATCGGCTCATCGTGACGCCGTTCAACCTGCGCGACGCCCTGAAGAAGGTGGACTTTGAGTATTTGTTCATTTCATCGTCGCCGTCCTGGGCATGTCAGCGAGGCAAGGATTTTTCATACCAGATCACGATTGAGTCCAATTCTGATGATGCTCATGTCGAGTTGAGTGCGGCCCCGGACGGAATGGCATTATCCAAGACAGGCCTGCTATCATGGCGAGTTCCCGAGAATATGAAGGAACGGTCCGTGTTCGTCATCCTCACGGCGAGGACAGGAAGCAGAACCACCTTGCAGGCATTTCAATTGGTGGTTCGATAGAAGCGTGCGGGCGTTGTTGTCGTCCTGGTCTTCGAGATCTCCGTCATCGGAGGAATCGACCTTCTCCGTCACGGCAAGGCGAATTCTACCGGATCGGATCCTGCACCCCACTCGTGACGGTCACTGCCAGCAGCACCTCCTGTGGCTGGCGCCACACGGCTTCAAGAAGCCGTGCCACCCGCGGGCTGGACCCTGCACTCCACTCCTGACGGTTACTGCCAGCAACACCTCCTGTGGCTGGCGCCACACGGCTTCAAGAAGCCGTGCCACCCGCGCTCTTCCTCGATCCAAAGACGCGTTTCGCGGACGCCATCAGTAACCCAGCGTATCCTGCACGAACTGGCGGCTGATTTTGAGGCTTTCTCGAAGGGGCCGAGTGAGTTTCAGATCCCGGGGATGGGCGAGTTCGATGACAGCGTGCCCGTGGAAGTCGATCTTCTTCAGGGCTTTGCCCACGGACGCGTAGTCCATGTCGCCCTCGCCCATGGCTTCGACCCAGGTTTTGTCCCGTTTCTGGTCGCGAAGGTGGAGGAACACGATACGGTCGCCGAATTCCAGGAGAAACTCGACCGGATCGACTCCGGCCTGGACGAGCCAGTCGAGGTCAGGGCCGAGCTTGGCATCGGGGATCCGCTGGAGCGTTCCGCGCAGATCGTGAAGATCGTTTTCGACTTCGTACTTGTGGTTGTGCAGGTTGAGCTGGACGCCGGAAGACTGGGCGAGGTCGATGATCTTCCGGAGCAGGTCGGCCTGCGCATCCAATTCCTCTTCCGTCTTCTTGTGCCGTGCCGAGCCGACCGACGTGCCGAGGGTGGTGCCGCCGAGGGCCGCCAGGCGGGTGATCACACGCCCGGCATCGTCGAGAACCGCCTGATGCCGGTTGCGGTCCCACATGTCACCGCCGAAGGAGGTCCCCAAGACGGGAAGGGCATGTCTTTGGGAGAGGTCTCCGATGCGTTGGACGGCGTCGTCCGGTCGCAGGGCGGTGTGCATCAGTTCGATCCCGTCCATCCCGGCGTATTTCATGTCGGCGAAGATGGGCTCGAGAATGGGCGTGATCTCGTTTTGGGGCTGGGTGGCGGCGTAGACCCAAGGGTGAGCGCCGACGAGGACTCTGCGGGGAGCATCACCCGCGGAGAACGCCGGAGGGGCAAGCAGGGCGCCGGCACCGGCGGCCACGGCTGTAGCGGCCGTCCAACGTAGAAAGTCTCGTCGCGAGGCGGTGCTTGGTGATTGGCACGTCATGGGTTCTCTTCCTCCGTTTGGCAACCACACGGCTGGGACTGGGGGCGTTCGTTCAGCGCCCGAACAGACCGAAGAGGCCCTTTTTTTTCTTCTTCTCCTTCTCCTTCTTCTGCTTCTCTTCCTCCGCCTGCTCCTGCATCATTTCGCGAGCCATCAGGAAGGCCTCGATGGCGCCGCTGGCTCCCAGGTCGGTCATCACCTCGAGGCGATGGTCGGACGTGCTCCCGAGCCGGATTCGCGAACCGAGCTGGATCGGCAGGCCGGGGACCGAATCGTAGTTGCCGTCGACCACCCGCTGAGCCTTGACGAACTCTCCGCCTTCCAGGCTCACGTAGGTTCCGTTGCGGCTCAGATCCTTGACGACCATGCCCTCGCCCGCGGCATTCACACGCCGCCGATCGATGAGGAAGTGCTGGTGGGAGATGGAGCCGAGGACGAAATTCATGACGATCTTCTCTTCGTCGTCGATCACCCGCGTCTGGTCGTACCGGTTCGTCCCGACATAGATGTCGCACCCCTTGCCGCCCTCTTTTCCGTAGACAACGATCGCCTTGTCCGGAATGGGATATTTGAGGTTGAGCAACATGTCATACAGAACGAGAGTCATCTTCTTCCTCTCTGCAGTCGACCGCACCCAAACGATGAGCTCTGCCGAGCACTCCCGACCCATCCCAAGGAGTAGGCAAGTGCATCCGCCTCTCTATAGTAAGTGAAGCCAGCACATGCTGCAATCCAGCCAGTCCACCCGCCAGCGGGAATCTCTCCAGCTCCAGGCACGCTTGACGTCTGCGCGGACCGCCCGTAGGCTGGCGCGTTAGTCCTTCCGCACAGCGAGGTGCCCCATGCCAGCCGCGTCCCCCCCTTGGAACCTCAGTCTCACCCATTACGCAACCGTCAAGGGCCAGAAGTATGAGGTGGCCGTGCTGCCGCTCGGCGCGACCGAGCCGCACAACCTCCACCTGCCGTACAGCATGGACACTCGCGAAGGCAACGCCATCGGCGAGTCCATCTGCCGCGACGCCTGGCAGCGCGGCGCGAAGGTCATCCTGCTACCGACGATTCCCTACGGCACGGAGACCAACCAGCGCGAGTTTCCCTTCGCCATGAACCTGAACCCGTCAACCCTCGGCGCCGTGATCACCGACCTCGTCCAGTCGCTGGAGAGCCACGGGATCCGCAAGGTCGTGCTGCTGAACAGCCACGGCGGCAACGACCTCAAGGCCTACTTGCGGGAAATGTACGGAAAGACCTCGGTTCAGTTGTTTCTCTGCAACTGGTACACGATCTTCGCCGACCTCTACGACACGATCTTCGAACATCGCGACGACCATGCGGGCGAGGTCGAGACCTCCCTGGCCCTCGCCTACTGGCCGGAGCTGGTACTCCGCGACGACGAGGGCAGGTTGGCGGCCGACGACGGCACCATGGCGCAGACCCGCTTCGAGGCGGTCAACCGCGGCTGGGTTTCCATCACCCGGCCCTGGCACCTGCTGACGACCAACAGCGGAGCGGGAAATCCCCACTCCGCAACCGCCGAGAAAGGCCGTCGGCTCATGGAGGTCCTCGTCGCCAGACTCTCCAGCTTCCTGGTGGAACTGTCGGCGGCCGGGCTCGACGACCGCTTCCCTTACGCCTGACCGGCGCTCACCGCAGACACCCCACGAAATAGCTGACCGGACACCCCCTATTGACGCTCTCAGGGGACCGAGGCTATAGTGACATTCTTGGCCGGCTATGGTGGATGTAGCTCAGTTGGTTAGAGTCCCTTCTTCCACCCTTTGTGCTTCCGTGAAGTGCCCCACCGCAGCAGCCTCCGGCGGGCGGAGATTGCCGCCGTCGTAGCGGGTTCTCCAGTCGGCTCCCAGAGGCCATGTCTCCCCTCCGACCCAGCATCCTCGAGGCCAGAGCCCGCCTTGCCCGCGGCTATCAGGATCTCGGGGAGCTTCACCGCCAGGGTCTTGGCGGGGGCCCGTTGTGCCGCAAGGCCAGCGATCTTCGCGACGAGGTCATCCGGCAGCTCATCCGCGAGGCAGCAGAGTCTTCCGCAGTAGAGGCCTCTCAGGCGGGCCATCTGGCCTTTGTGGCCCACGGCGGTTACGGCCGTCGCGAGGTAGCCCCTTTTTCCGATGTGGATCTGATGGTCCTGTGCCCGCGGCTTGGCATCGAAGGCGTCAAACCGCTGGCGGAGCGTCTGTTTCGCGACATCTTCGACGCCGGGTTGATCCTCGGTCACAGCCTGCGGACCGTTGATGAAGCCTGCTCCCTGGCCTGCGACGACGCCCAGATCTGCACCTCGCTGATCGAGTCACGGCTCCTCGGCGGCAGCGAGGCCCTGTTCGAAGCATTTTGGCACAAGTTCGACGCCAGGCTGCGGCGGCACGCGCCGCGTCTGCTGGCGGCTGCGGAAAGAGAACGGGACCAGGAGCGGATCCGCTACGGCGAGACGGTGTTCATGCTGGAGCCGAATGTCAAGCGGTCGCGCGGCGGATTGCGCGACGTGCAGCTGCTCCGCTGGGTGGGGAAGATCCGCTACGGCCATGCGGAACCGGCGGACCTGGTCCGGCTGGGCGTTCTTTCGCGGGAAGACAACGACGAGCTGGCCAAGGTGGCCGAGTACCTGCTGCGGTTGCGCAACGAAATGCACTTCCACGCGGGGAAGGCCGGCGATGTGCTTTCGCGCAGCGAGCAGTTGCGGATCGCCGCCGAACTGGGCTACGAGGCCACCACCGGCATGCTGCCGGTGGAGCAGTTCATGCGCGACCACTTCCGCCAGACCGGCGCCGTCAGTCACATTGTCGCGCGGTTTCTCTCGAAGGCCCGCATGTCGGCCCGCCGCGCCGCGTGGACGACCGTGCTGTTGGGCCACAAGGTGGGCGAAGGCCTCCGTGTCGGGCCAACGCTCATTGCCGCAAGCCCGCGCGGGCGACGTCGCCTCGGCCGCGACCTGGGTGCCGTCATGCAACTGGTCGATCTGGCGAATCTCTACGACAAGCGGATCGAGCCGGAGACATGGGAGGCCGTCCGGCGGAGCCGCTATTCGGAAGAGCTGTCGCCCAAGGCGATGAAGCACTTCTTCTCCCTCATCAGCCACCCGGGGCGCCTGGGGGACTTGCTGCGATTGCTCCATGAGGTGCGATTGCTGGAGCGTTTCATTCCGGCCTACACCCACGCCCGCGGCCTGCTGCAGTTCAACCAGTACCACAAGTACACCGTCGACGAGCACTGTTTTCGCGCCGTCGACCTGGCCACCGAAATGCAGTGGGGCCAGGGCGCCCTGGGCCAGGCCTACCGGGAGATCCGCCGCAAGCACGTTCTGCACCTGGCCCTGCTGCTTCACGACCTGGGGAAAGGCTACGCCGACGACCACGCCGAAGTGGGTGCCCGGATGGCCGCCGAGAACGCCCGTCTCCTGGCCCTGACGCCCGAAGACGCCGAGACGGTGGTGTTTCTGGTTGCCAACCACCTGGCGATGAATCACCTGGCCTTCCGCCGCGACACGACCGATGAGGAGCTGCTGGTTCGCTTCGCCGTCGACGTGGGATCGGCGGAGCGGCTGGGGATGCTCTACGTGATGACGGCCGCCGACCTGGGCGCCGTGGGCCCGGGGGTCTGGGATACCTGGAAGGAGGATGTGCTCACCGACCTCTATCGCCGGGTGCTCCGGCACCTGGCCGGGGACGGGGGACACGAAGAGGCGGACCAGGTGGGTGCGCGCCGTAACGAGATCCGCCAACTCCTCTCGGAAGCGACGATCTTGTGCCGATCGTCGAGGCCCTCCCCCCTGCCCTTCTCGCCGAAGCCACGATCGCCCAGACCGTGGCCGATCTGGCGCTGCTGAGCGGGCTGGAGGCGAAGAATGTCGACGTTCTGACCGCCTACCAGAAGGAGACCGGCACGATCCGGCTCACCGTGGCCACGCACGAAGACGTCGCTCCCGGCATCTTCCATCGCCTGACCGGGGCGATTTCGTCCAAAGGTCTGCAGATTCTCTCGGCCGAAATCAACACCCTCGCCGACGACCTCGTCCTGGACCGGTTTCTCGTCGTCGACCCCGACTTCGCCGGCCAGCCCCCTCCGGAACGGTTCGAAGAGATTCGCCTCGCCCTGGTCCGGTCGCTCCAGGACCAGGCCGGCTGGACCCCGTCGTTTCGCAGAACATGGAAGATCGGCGCGTCGGGGCAGCCGAAGATGCAGATTGCCAAGACCCGGATCGAGGTGGACAACGCCTCGAGCGAGCGGTTCACGATCCTGGACATCTTTGCCGTCGACCAGCCGGGGCTTCTGTACGCAATCGCCAGTTCGCTGTTCGACATGGGATTGCAGGTGGGCAGGGCCAAGATCGGCACCTATCTGGACCAGGTCGTCGACGTCTTCTACGTGACCGACGCAGGCGGCAAGAAGATCCAGACCGATACCCGCATCCAGCAGATCCGCACCCGCCTGCTGAACGTGATCCTCTCGCTGGCGCCGCGCTGAGAAGGCTGGCCTGGGTGCGTTCTTGCTTCACGGGCCTTCGTGGATCTTGATCTGGCTGAAGGGGCGACACATGAAATTGGTGGTTTCCTCGGTCACCACAATCCCGTAATGAGACGACGTACGCAGAATCGGCCTGAACATGGAGCTTCCCAACCGGCCCTTTGCATGTACCACTTGTTCATGAAAGGTCTCCCGGTCGAGCCGATGCCAGACCATCAAGCCGGGGAGG
>CAZLWV010000004.1:34168-45882 GCA_964563135.1 uncultured Planctomycetaceae bacterium | reverse complement strand
AAAGCCACTTGCCGACGGGCAGGATGACGTGGCTGGCCTGTTCGTTCCGGTGCCTGTTGCGGGTTACCGGTCTGGCGGCGGCACTCGGATCCAGCGGCGACGGCCAGACCGTGACGCCAGGCCGCCAGACATCCGCGGGAGGCTCAATCAGTGAAAGCGGTTTGAACAAGTGGTCGCTGCTCGACGGGATCACCATCGTTCCCCCCTCGCTGAACAACAGGAAGTCGCGCGAATACCGGTTGCAGTGTTTTTGAGGATTGAAGTAGCGTCTGCGATTGTCTTCGTACTGCGACCGCTCCGAGCCCCGATGCACCGGCATCTCCGAAACTTCGAGCGTTCGGCAGTCGACCAGCAGCGGCCCGAAAGGGATGTCGCGCCCGACGATATAGTAATCCGGGGCCTCACCGGCGGATCGATACTGGTGGATGAACGTCGGGCGAAACGCATAGGAGAATCGGCTGTCGTCCGGCGAGCTCGTGGCCGAAAAGACCGTCGTCGCTTCATGGAGAATCTCGACCGGCCGCTCCCTGGTCGTATCGATCATCGCGCACCAGCCGCGGCGGTTCTCGCCGAACGAACCGGCCATCAACGCCTTTCCTTCGGCGACCGGATGGAGCACCTCGCCCTGATCGTACGGGGGCAGCCCCTGGTCCGCGCCGATCGTGCGCAGGATCTCCCCCGATGCTGCCACGACCCAGACACCCGTATTTTTCGTAACGACCCAGAAATCGCGGCCGTCCCAGAGCACGTCGAGAAAAATGGCGTCGTTGCGGGAGACGATCTCTTCCGCCACGTCCCTGGTGCGCATGACGAGAACCGCCCAGTCGCTCCAGAGCACGTCGAGCGCGGGCGTGCAAGCGCGCCAGTTGGTGATCGGATAGTGCCGGACTGTCGTCGGCCAGTAATAGGCGGCCCCCCAGCGCTCGTGCAGTTGCCCCCAATCGTCTTCGACCGCCCGCATCTGGCCATCGAGCGTTTTTATCGTCAGCGGCAGTGGCATAGTGCGTTCGTACTTTGGCCACTGCTCGACCTGCACCTTCGGCGGCCGGAGTCTTCTTTGCTCTTCCACCCGCGCCCGGATTCCCGCAAGTACATCCGGCGCGGCTGCCCGCGAAGGCTCTGGAATCGCGGCCGACGGGCCGAACCCCGGCCGCGGCGGCTCCGGTGCTGCTGGGGCTGCGGCCCCGCCGCGCGGCGCCGGCAGAAAGCCCGGCGGCCAGGGCTGCCGTCCAAGCTTCGCCTTCTCCCGGACGCCGTCTCGAATCTCTGCCGAGTAGGCGCCTCCGTCCGGTCTTTGCGACTCGTCCATCGAAGGAGGAAATACCAGACTCAGGTGCCACTCCAATCTCCGCTCGCTGTACTTCGTGGGCAACTTGCGGATCAGCGGAAAGACGTAGGTCACGAATTCGCACTGCATTGGAAAACAACGTTTGATCTCCTCGTCTCCGACCTTCTTGTAGCTGCGCCAGGCGTCCAACCTGGCGTGATTGGGATAGTCTTTGAACAAAGTCATATACGGGATGCAGAGCGCAATCGTATCGATGTCGAAGCTGCAGTACGAAGGCGACGGCCCACCCGGCTCCGGCCGGACGGTGCGGCACCGCCGCAGGAAATCCTCCGCGGAAACCAGCCGGTTGCGGACGATGTATTCCAGATGGGCCAGAGTGAATGGGTAGAGCCGGGTCCTCTCTCGGAACTGCTCGCGGATGACTTCCTCCGGCGGCAGGTCTTCGAAGCGGCGGGGAACCGGGAGCATACACATCATCCGGCGGTGATAGGCGTCGATCAACTGGAAGCGGAGGTCCGCCTCGCCGGGACGCAGCAGCAGCGCCGCTTCGCGCAGCCCGCAGGCGTGCTCCCACATCCCGATGCGGGAAAACCGATCGGCCTCACCAACCAGCCATTGAAACTGGACATCGGCGCTGAACGTGCCGCCGTTCTTAGGGGCGTTCTTCCTGTCGCCAAGAACCTTCTCCGGCAGGGTGGCCGAGAGAAACTCTGCAAGCTGCCCGCGATCCATATCGGCGGCGCGCACTACTTCCGACTGGCCGCCGCGCTGAATCGTCACCGTCAGCTCGAAACGGTCTGTCTCGCTCCCCGGCGCCCCTTGGCGCGAGGCCGTAAACTGGCCGTCGACCAGCACCGGCACCACTCGGTATTTCAGCCCGCCACTGCCGGCGGACTGGCCGGCGCCGTTCTCATCAGGCGGCGCGAGCGCCAGTTCGTCGCCGATTGCCCGGGCTTCCTCGATTTCCAGCACGGCGACTCCCGGCCGTTGCAGGAGCACTTGGGAAACCAGTTCGGCGCAGCCTGTCTGGTAGCCGTCGTAGGCATGCGTCAGACAGCGCGACAGGAAGCGGCTCACGCCGACAATCTCCTCGACTCCGTTCGGATAGCGGCGTAACGTCTGCCCAACCCGGTGGACCACCTCGTCGGTGACCTTGTCCGGGTCGGCCGGGTCCGGTATCCCGTCCCAAGCTAGCCGCGCGCCGGTCCGCGTGTCGGCGATCACGAGGCGAATGGAACGAGCCACCGTCCGGTCGTCGGGCGTCTCGCTCTCGACAAACGACAACAGCAGCAACGTATCAGCACTGAGCAACTCGCCCAGCGCCGTACGCCGGCGGACCGCATCGTCGTTGCCGAGCAGCGACGCCAGTTGGAATTCTTCGCCCAGGGCGTCGAGAGCCTCGCGCTCGACCAGCACCAATCGCCCCGATAGCTCGGCCGAAAGCTTGGCGGTGAGCAGATCGCCGTAACCAAGTTCCCGTATCGCCGGGCAGGTCAGCACGGCAAGCCGCCGATTTCCCTCATTCCCGGCAGGCAGCAACGTCGGCAGGCCTCCCAGGAAGAACAGCGACAGGGTCGCGGCCAAGGGGTATTTGAGAACCGCAGGCATAGCAACGCGAATCTCGATCGAGAAGTGGTTCCGGGACTCTATCAGTATCATCAGCTTAGACCACCTTGGGCGGGAAATCTTTGCCCCGGTTTTTCTCGGAGTCCCCTCCCCGAGAACTACTCGTTGGCGAGACGATCCCGTCCGTGGGGTGGTGAATCGGAGCCTCGTCGACCTCTCGCCTTTCTCCGCGCCGGCGAGTCTCCGTTCGGGAAGTCGGTCCGGGGCCGGCCAGCTACCGCACCCAGCCGGCTGAATTCGTCTCCTGCTCGCGGATTCCCGACATCTGCCGCTTTTCCACCTTCACTCTCCCCAACGGCTGCTCGAAGCCTTGCCCCATATGGATCTTGCGAGCAGAGCGGCGGTAGGTCATGTTGCTCACCAGGACGATCGAAAGACGCGTGCCGCGGTTGACGGTGCGTTGGAGGATGTTTTTCCAGCGAGAAGTCTCCCGGTAGGCCCAGCGGAAACCTTCGTACAATTCGACGGGCGTTATTTTCCCAGGTTGGATCACTACGTGCATCGTATCGCAGCTTACCCAGTCCCGCGTCAGGATGCGTCCCTCCGTCTGCAACCGCTCGAAAGCAGACGTTCCGGGGGCATCCGGAGCCGGAAACACCGAGGTCACCTTGGGCCGATCGGTGGGCAGCGGGACACCGGGCCGTCTAAGGAGAACGCCCTTTGGCCGCGGGCCTTTCGCCTGTACAAGACCCCGAAGATGCTCCAGCCCCGCCGGCAGCACGGGGCCATTTTCCTCGGCGAAATCGTCAGGCACGGCCGCAACCTTCACATGAGGTGGAAAACCCACCACGTCGATTGGCTTGCCCGTCAGGTCCATGTCGATCCGCTGCGGCAGGTTGACCGCGAGGCCGGCACTCGCTTCGAGGCTGCGGGGATTGCCGCTGGAACCAGCCGTGCAGCCTCCAAGAGTCGTCACCTGGGAACATTGGGCTAGCGCCAGGGCAAACGACTTGGCCGAACTCATCGTCTTCCGGCCTTGGAGCACCGCCAGTGGATACTCAAGATCCCCCGGCTTGCCGAGGTTCTGGCAAACCAATCACTTGCTGCCCAGCTCGCAAAGTCCGGCTCTTGCGAACCGGGACTTGGCTACCCAGGGCTTCTCACTCCGGCTGCAGTCGTCGTACGAACCGGCAGCCGATCAGAAGGGCCGGACGGGTGCCGGGCTGGAGCGCCGAGAGAGCCGGCGGCCTGTTTCCGAACACCTCCACGTCGCCTCCCGGCTGGATCAACGCTCGGCTCACCTGGACCACCTCGGCTTCGAAGTACATCGTCTCATCGGGCCCCTGGAAGGAAGCCACGATCGACTTGAAGGCGGGGCGCCGCGGCAGCAGGAAAGAGAATCCCGAGCGGGTCAGGTCGTGGCACTGGACCTCGACGAATTCGTTCGGGGCGGGGAACCAGCGCCCGTCGTAAGGCGCCACTTTCTGGAGCATGTTGTAGGCATGACGCGGCTCTTGCCGACGATCATCCAGAGCCGCAGAGGATCCCTCGCTGAGGCGGAAAATCATCTCGTAGAACTGGGCGTCGATTTCACTCTCAAGACTCGGCATGGTTCAAACTCGAAGGAGCATGATCTTGTGGGACCGGGCGGCGCGGGTGAAGAGACCGCCCCACGTGAATATCGGCACGATTCGCTTCAAGACAAGAATAGAATACGCTCTGGTGTCTGGCGGCCTCCAGCCGGCCTGGAGGCCGAACAACCAACCCTTACGGGTGATATTGTCTGACGTCTGTGTTGAAGCGAACGATCGGGCCGCGCGAACCCGCCCGACGGCAATCGGCTCTTTCCACTTGACCGCCTCCGGCCAGCGGCGGAAAATAGGTGGTTTCCCCACCGCAGCGGTACACCCGGAGTCCAACTCTCCGCCGAGCCGGCTGGTTCCGAGGGCCGTATCGGGCCGGAGAGGTTTGCAGAGCCACGGCATTTTTTCACGAGAGATCACGCGAGACCAGTCATGGGAGCCACAAGCCAAGTGCCCGACCAGGCCGGGCGTTTCGGGCCTTTTGGGGGCCGTTATGTGCCCGAAACGCTCATTCGGGCCCTCGAGCAGTTGAGCCAGCAGTACGACGCGGCGCGTCGCGACGAGTCGTTCCAGGCGGAGCTTGAGAGTCTGTTTCGGCACTATGTGGGGCGTCCGTCTCCGCTGTATCATGCCCAGCGGCTGACCGAACGCTGTGGCGGGGCCCAGATCTACTTGAAGCGGGAGGATCTCAACCATACCGGCGCCCACAAGATCAACAACACCCTGGGGCAGGCGCTCCTGACTGGCCGCATGGGCAAACAGCGGGTGATTGCCGAAACGGGGGCCGGCCAGCATGGCGTTGCCACCGCAACCGCCTGCGCCCGTTTTGGTTTCGAGTGTGTCGTCTACATGGGCGAGGAGGACATCCGCCGCCAGAAGCCGAACGTCTTCAGCATGAAGCTCCTCGGGGCCGAGGTCCGCTCCGTTTCCACCGGGTCGCGGACCCTGCGCGATGCCATCAATGAAGCGATGCGTGACTGGATGGCGTCTGTCGAAACGACCCACTACATTCTCGGCTCGGTGGTGGGGCCGGATCCGTTTCCGAGGATCGTCCGCGACTTCCAGTCGGTCATCGGCCGCGAGACCCGGCAGCAGTGCCTGGCGCAAATGGGGCGGCTTCCCGACACGGTTGTGGCCTGCTGCGGCGGCGGGAGCAACGCGGCCGGGATGTTTTACCCCTTCGTGGACGATGCGGGGGTGAAGCTCGTCGGCGTCGAGGCCGGCGGCCGCTCGCAGAAACCTGGCGAGCATGCGGCAACGCTCAACTTCGGGCGTCCGGGCGTGCTGCACGGCGCCTACAGCTACGTGATGCAGGACGACGATGGCCAGACCGCCGACGTCCACTCGGTCTCGGCAGGCCTCGATTATCCAGGTGTGGGCCCGGAGCACAGCTACTGGAAGGAAACGGGCCGCGCCCAGTACATCTTTGCCAACGATCGCGAGGCCCTGGAGGCCTTCGACGCCCTCGCCCGGACCGAAGGGATCCTGCCTGCCCTGGAGAGCTCCCACGCGGTGGCCAAGGCCATGCAGATCGCGGCGCAGATGAAGGGCGACGAGATCGTCGTCGTGTGCCTTTCCGGTCGCGGCGACAAGGATGCGGCCGAGGTGGCGAGGCTGCGGGGAGAACAGTTCTGACATCGTGCTTCGCGTTTCGAATTCGAGGAAACCCATGTCGGCTATCGATACCTTGTTCCAGTCGCTTCGCAGCCAGGGCCGCAAGGCGCTGATGCCTTTCATCACGGCTGGCGACCCCGACCTGGAGTTCACGGCCGCGCTGCTGCGGCAACTCGTCGCCCGCGGCAGCAGCATGTGCGAACTTGGCATCCCCTACAGCGACCCGATCGCCGACGGCCCGGTGATCCAGGCCTCCTACACCCGAGCTCTCGGCGGCGGAGTCCGCGTCGACGACATCTTCCACATGCTCGCCGGCACGACGGTCGACCTCTCCGCCCCCGTGGTCACGATGGTCAGCTACGCGATCGTCTACCGGATCGGCCTGGAGCACTACGTGGCCCGGGCCAAGGCCGCCGGAGTGGCCGGGATCATCGTCCCCGACCTGCCGGTCGAGGAATCCGGCCCGCTGGCGGGGGTCTGCCGCCAGCAGGACTTCAGCCTCATCCAGCTCATCACTCCGACCACTCCTCTGGATCGCGCCAAGCGAATTGCCGATCAGACGACTGGATTCATCTACTACGTTTCGGTGACCGGCATTACCGGCGAACGGACGGAACTGCCTCCGCAGATCGTCGACAACGTCGCCGCGATCCGCCGGCAGACCGATCTTCCGATCTGCATCGGCTTCGGCATCAGCCGCCCGGAACACGTGCGGATGCTCTCGCCCGTCGCCGATGGTCTGATCGTTGGTTCCGCCATCGTCCGCCGGGTGGCCGAGGCGGGTGCGCAAGACCGCCAAACGGTGCTTGCCGGGATCGGCGACTACGTGGAAGACCTCATCGCCGCCATGGCGTGACCTGCAACTGCAGCAAAAAGTCGGGGGCCGGGATCTTGCCTGCCTCCACCTGGCGTGAAGCCGTCCGGGTTGCCAGCGCCGCCCTTGTGGTGGCCGCCTGTGCCGCGGCCCCGATCGCTGCCGTTGAGGCTTTTCTGGTACTGGTTTCCTTCGGGAACCACGTCCCACGCTGGTGGCTGGTCGCGATTGGCGCGGGCCTGGGGCTGGGTGTCGCTTATCGGCTGATCCGGGTTTACAATGGAGATCGCCCTTCAACGGGTTTGACTAAACATTGGCCGCGAAAGGGGGATCCGCCGTGACCAGGGCCCAGGCGACGTTGCTGCTGTTGGTTTCGCTCACGATTCTCGCGTCTCACGTCGACGCCTCAACACCGATCGCCCACTGGACGTTCGACAGTCCCCAGGCGGACCGCTGGCCCGACCAGTCGGGCCGCGGGCATGACGCCGCCGTGAGAACAGCGGCCGCCCTGACCCGATCGCCGGGCCTGCTGCAAGGCGCCCTGCATTTCAAGGGGCAGCACTGGCTTGCCGCCGCGTCGCACGAGGATTTTGCCGCCCTGCAGCAGATCACCTTCAGTGCCTGGGTTCGCCCCGAAGGGTTCGATCAGTACAGCGAGATTTTCCGCAAGGAAGACGGCGACCGTCGGCTCCTCTTCGCCTTTCAGAACAACGGCTCCATTCTTTCGCTCGGACTGAACGTGGGGGGCTACATCGAGTGCGACGCGCCGATCGACCCGGCACTTCTGCTCGACGGGCTCTGGCACCACGTGGCGGCCACCTTCGACGGAAAGACGATGCGGGTCTATCTGGACGGCTGCCAGGCCGGATCGCTCGATCGGCCGGGAACGATCGCCTCGGGCGGCGATGCCCCCGCCTGCATTGGATCCTCCAACGGCGGCGAGTGCTTCCAAGGCCTGATCGACGACCTGCAGATCCACGATGTGGCTCTCAACGCCGACGAAATCGGCCGCCTCTTTGCCCCGGGGCGCGAGGCGCAGCGGGAACAGATTCGCCAGCAGGAGGAGGCCCTGGCCCGGATCTACGTCCGCAAGGACACTTTTGCCGAATCGCTCAGCGAGGTTCGCCGGCGGGTGGCCTCAGACGATGTGGATTTCAGCCCCACCTTCGCCGCAGCCATGGCCAGGCGGATTGCCGCCGACTTTCCGGAAGAACTGCGGCGTTTCACCTCCTATACGGGCCTGACACCGGCCGCGTATGTCGAGGGGGAGGAAGGGCAGGTCCATCGTCTTCCCCTGGAGCGGCTCGTGGCCCTGATGACCGAGTATCGCCCGCTCACCGAGGGGCAGCGAAGCTGCATGACCGACGACGAGCGCCGCCAGTGGGGCGAAGTGGACCAGATCGAGGCCGAGGCCGCCAGGCTGCTCGCCGAGGGAGAAACCGCCGCGTGCTCGCCTCGCTGGATCGAACTGATACTCGCCGCCGGTAGTCGCGTTCAGTTCCGCCCGTTTGAGCGCGAGGCCGTTGCCCCCTACGTGCCTCCCGCCACGCCCCCGACCCGCACCCGCAGCACGGCCGAGGCGGAAGAACTCCTCCGCCGCGACTGGCTGCACCAGGCCGACGGGCATCCGACCAGTCAGCGCACGCTCCAGGAAATCGCCTGGACCAGGGCCCTGGCGGCCCGGCTGGCCAAGGAATATGCCGGCGGTGTCGATTTCCGCCAGCAGCTGGCCGAGTTGGATCGGCTCCAGCACCGGGCGGAGGCGCTGCGAGGCGAGGATGCGGAACTCTACTTCGCCGCCAGGCGGGTCAAACGTTCCATCGTGCTGGCCAATCCGGTGCTCGACTTCGATCGCATTCTCATGGTCGACATGCCGTTCCCGCAAGGGAGCGAGTGGCGACACGAAACTCGCCACCGGCTGGGCTACATGGCGGTCCCCGGCGGGAAGCTAGTCATTCTCCAGGGCTTTGGACCGGATGGCGAGGTCCGCCAGCTCATGCCCCAGGAGCCGCTTCACGGTTCCTTCTGGCGGCCGGATGTTTCCTATGACGGGCAGAAGGTCCTGTTCTGCTTCAAGCCACACAACGAGAAGGCGTTCCATCTCTATGAGATCAACGCCGACGGCACGAGCCTGACTCAGCTCACCCGCGGATCGTACGACGACTTTGACCCGATCTATCTTCCCGACGACAAGCACATCCTCTTTTCCACAACCCGGGGCCATACCTACGTGCGCTGCATGCCGCCCACCAACGCTTTTGTCCTCGCCCGGGCTGAGCGAGACGGCAGCGATATCTATCTCATCTCGCGCAACAACGAGCCGGACTATCTCCCCTCGGTCATGGAAGACGGCCGCATCGTCTACACCCGCTGGGAATACACCGACAAGCCCCTGTGGCGGGCCCAAAAACTGTGGACGCTCAACCCCGATGGTTCCAGCGAGGCCATGTTCTGGGGCAACCAGAGCGTCTGGCCCGACCTGCTCAAGGATGCCCGCAACATCCCCGGCAGCCGCCGCGTGATGTTCACCGGCAGCGCCCACCACGACTGGTTTGCCGGTTCCGTGGGGATCATCGATCCCGACGGCGGCTACAATTTTCCTGACGGGCTGACGAAGGTCACGGCCGACGTTGCCTGGCCGGAATGCGGCAATGGGCCGGTCGACCCCATCGAGTCGCCTCACTACCACGCCGCCGGCCAGTACGCGGCCTATTACTCTCCTTATCCGCTTGGGCCACGTGACTTCCTCGTCTCTGCCGAACGCGCCGGCAAGTTTGTGCTCTACCTGATGGATATCGACGGCAACCGGGAGCTGATCTACGAGGGCTCCAACCACATCTTCCACGCGCTGCCAGTGCGGCCTCGCGTTCGTTCACCACTCATTGCCGATCGCGTCGAGTGGCCGAAGAAAACCGACCAGACGTCGCAGCTGGAGGGTACTCTGTACAGCGCCAACGTGCTCTACGGGGCCCCGGACGCGCTGCGCGGCAAGGTCCGATACCTTCGCGTGCTCAACATCGAACCGAAGACCTACACCTACTGGGACCATCGCCCCTACCTGTCAACCGGACCGGTCGTTTCGGCGGTCCAGTCCGAAGGCGTCAAGCGCGTTCTGGGCACGGTGCCGGTCGAAGAAGACGGCTCCGTCAATTTTCGGATCCCCGCGGGCATGGCCCTCCATTTCCAGCTCCTCGACGAGCAGCAGCGGGCCCTGCAGACGATGCGGAGTTTCACCGGCGCGATGCCGGGCGAGCGGCGAGGCTGCCTCGGTTGCCACGAGTCGCACAGCGTGACGCCTGAACTGCCCAGCACCGCGATCGCCTTCTCCAGGGAGCCCAGCACCATCCAGCCGCCGCCGTGGAGCGACGATACGGTGAGTTTCGATCGCTATGTCCGCCCGGTCCTCGACCGTTACTGCGGCGAGTGCCACCAGGGAGAGGGCGAGGGACGAAAGACCTTTGACATGACGCCCCGGACTACGTTTCTGTCGTTCGACGAGACCTACCTGACTCTGATAGGCCGTCCCTCCTGGGGCACGGCCTACAACAAGCCAGAGAACCCGCCGCCGGGTTTCGGGATCGCCAACATGATCATGGTGGAGGGCTACGGAACAGTCGACCCAGCCGCCTACGTCACGCCGGAACCGATGAAACAGCTCTCTTACAACAGCCGGTTGATCGAGATCGCATCCAGCGGCCAGCATCACGAGGTCCGCGTGGATCCGGTCAGCCTTCAGCGGCTGATCCTGTGGGTCGACACGATGTGTCCCTACCTTGGCCAGGAGGAGATACGCGCCATGGAGGACCCGGACTTCCAGGGCATCGACTGGCTCGCCATCCGGCCCAGAATCAAGACGGCGCCCGTGATCTTCCGTCCCGGCCCCATCGATTGACCGGCCAGCGACTGCGCCGCGAATAGCCCGGGGGGACAGGCAAGCCCCCGGGCATTGTCGTCCGGCAGTCGCAATGTCTGGCAGGATGTGTGCCCCGGGTTCCGAATTCCACGACGCACGACGACCCCCCAGGTGAATGTACCCAACCGATGTTTCGGTTCGGCATCCAGCCTGCCGATGCCTCATAAGGAGCCGACTTCTATGCTCCCCTGCCATCCTTTCCTGATCCTTTCCGCCCTCGCGGTCGTATTGGTGTCTCCGGCGACGTGCCCCCAGAGGGCGCAGGCCCAGGATGCGGCACCGGCGGAAATCGACCCGGCCACGCTCGATGCCTGGTCGGCTCCCTACCGGGGCTGGCACTACTGGCCGGAACCGATCCTGCCGGCCGAGCCGAGAATCCCGGGGCTGGAGGAGTTCAAGAACACCGACTGCCCCACGGTCTACCAACTGCCTGGAGAGAACGATCGCTGGCGGATGAGTTTCATCGGCTTCAACGGCAAGGGCTACAACAGTTTTGTGGTCGAAAGCAGCGACCTGGTCCATTGGCGGAACCCCCGGCTGGCCATGGGTTTTGGCCCGGAAGGCCAGTTCGATCATGGCGGCTGCGTCGTTGGGGCCTACCTGTACGAGTCGTACGACATCCGGGCCCCCCGCATCCTCAAGCAGCATCAGGGCAAGTACTGGACGCTCTACGGCTGCTATCCGCTCCAAGGCGGCTACGAATTGCGGCCCGGCTATGAAGGCGTGGCGTTGAGCGATGACGGGCTGGTTTGGAGCCGGGCCAAGCCCTCGTACATCCTCTCCGTCCACGAGCCCGACGTGGGCGACTGGGAAAAGGACTGCATCTACCAGCCCTGGCTGGTGGAACACGCGGGCCGGTTCTACAACTTCTACAACGCGGCCAACGGCGGCATCGAGCAACTCGGGCTGGCCACCTCGCAGAATCTCCTCGACTGG
>CAZLWV010000004.1:0-34158 GCA_964563135.1 uncultured Planctomycetaceae bacterium | reverse complement strand
ACCCGCCATGCCGGAAACCCGGTGGTGCGCAACCGAGCCGGCGGCTACGACGAGCGGTTCTGCTCCGACGGCAAGGTATTCCGCGACGGAGACCACTGGAGCATGTTCTACTTCGGGGTGGGCCGCGGCGGGGCCCATATCATGGTTGCGTTCTCCCGCGACCTGCTCCACTGGACCGCCCACCCCGAACCGCTCTACCAGGCGGGCGGGCATCCCGGCGGGCTCGACCGCCAATATGCCCACAAGATCTCGCTGGTCTACAATCCGGCCAACGACACCTTTTACATGTACTACTGCGCCACCGGCAACAAGGGCCGCTGTATCGGACTTCTGACCAGCAAGCCTCTCCAGCTCCCTCCCGAGCCGGGCGAGGCGGAGCCGTAGTGCATGGCCCCGTGAGAACCCAAAGGCCTCCCGGTCTGCAGCGATCCGAAGAAAGCAGGTGTTCCATGTCCAAGAGCCCATTTTTGACGGCGGGTTTCCTGGTGATCGTGGCCTTCTCGACGGTCGGCAGCCGGGTCTGTGCCGCGAAGCCTGCGCAGCCCGACATTCTCTTGATCATGCCGGACCAGATGCGCGGCGACTGTCTGTCGAGCGTCGGCCACCGGGCGGTCCGCACGCCCAATTTCGACCGGCTCGCCGAGCAGGGAGTCCTCTTCCGGCGGGCCTACTGCACGGTTCCCTCCTGCATCCCCGCGCGCTACGCGCTCATGACCGGGCTACATCCCCAGACCAGCGGCGTGGTGGGTTACAGACAGAAACCTGTCGATTGCCCGACGATGCCCCAACTCCTCCGCGATGCGGGCTACCGAACCGTGCTCGTGGGCCGCGAGATGCACCAGATTGCCGACGCCTCCGCACTCGGCTACGAAACGGCCATTCTCGGCTCCACTTACGTCTCCGACGACCAGTACGCGGCCGACCTGAAGCAGGCGGTGCCCGAGATCGCCGACTTCCGCAAGTGGGTGGAACAGGCCTTGGGGCTTTCCTACAACCACTGGCAGGCGACGGCGTGGCCGCTCGACGACGAGCTCCACCCCAGCGCCTGGATCGTCGGCCAGTCCCGCAAGATCGTTGCGGAAACCGCCGCCGAACGCCCTCTGTTTCTCACTGCCTCTTTCTACGCCCCCCACCCACCGCTCTTCCCACCCAGGAAGTACTTCGACGACTACATGGCAAAGGACCTGCCTGCACCGGCTCATGGCAACTGGGTGGATTGGAGCTTGCTGACTCCCAAGGGCTCCGACGGCGGCCATCGGGTGCTGCTGGAGGGAGAGACGCTCCGCAAGGCCCAGGCCGGCTACTTCGGATTGATCGAACACATCGACAATCAGGTTGCGCCCCTCATCGACGAATTTCGGTCCAGAAGCCGGAAGGCAGGCCGACCTTGGCTCGTCGTTCTTACCACCGACCATGGGGAGATGCTGGGCGACCACGGCTACTTCCGCAAGTGCGAACCGTTCGAGGGCTCGGCCAACATTCCGCTGATCGTCTGCGGCTCGGCCGAGTTGGGTTTCACACCCGGCTGGCGCTGCTCCCAGCCGGTTGCGCTCGAGGATCTGTTTCCCACGCTGGCGGAACTGGCCGGTGCCGAGTGCCCCAAGGTGGATGGCGTCAGCCTGGTTCCCACGCTGCAGGGTCGCGAGGCCGAGATCCGGCCGTGGCTCCACTTCGAACACGCCAACTGCTACAGCAAGGAGCAGGCGTTTCACGCCCTGACCGACGGCCATTTGAAGTACATCTGGCGCCCACTGGACGGCCGCGAGCATCTCTTCAATCTCGATGCCGATCCCCGGGAAGAGCGCGACATGGCAGCCGACCCGGTGGCAAATGATCTCCTGATCGAATGGCGCAAACGGCTCACTGCGCGGCTCGCCGCTCGCCCCGAGGGCTTTTCGGACGGCCGGCGTCTCATCCCCGGCCGTCCCTATGCGCCACTGAATGGGGGCGTTCGGTAACCACACGTCTGCACATTTGCCCCACAGCCAACGAACCGCCACGACCCGGCAGCCGGCTAGAAACTACCTTGTCCTGGCAGTAGGGCTTCAGGTCTTGTCCTCCGCGGCCACGAGGTAGCGGTAGCTGGCCTCGATGAGCTTCTGCCCCTCTTCGGCGCCGAACTCGCCTTCGGTTTCCAGGGAAACCGCGCCGTTGTAGCCGGCCTCGCGGAGCACCCGCAGGCATCCGAGCACGTTCACCGTTCCCTCGCCCAGGGCCACGCATTTGGTGCCCACCACGTCTTTGACGTGCAGGTGGACGACCCGGTCGACGATGGCCCGCAGGGTCGCCACCTCGTCCTGCCGCTGGCCGAAGGGTGTCCAGGAGTAGCCGCCGGCCGCGGTTTCCACGTAGGTGGCCCGATGGACGTTGGCCGTGTCGTAGTTGACGCCCAACCACTTGGAGGTGGAGAGGCCCAGGATCTTCTTGAGCCCATCGGCCGTGAGGGAGAATGTGCCGTGCGGCTCGATGGCCAGGTAGACCTGCGACTGTTCGGCCACCTCGAGGATAGCGGCCAGCCGCTCGCCGAGGAGTTTCAGGGCATCGTCGTCCGACATGCCGGCCGGTTTCCGCCCGTCGCCGGCGTTGACGACGGGAATGCCGGCCTCCTTGGCCCAGCGGATCACTTGCGAGATTCCCGCCACGCTCTCGGTATCGGGGATGATTGCGCCGTGGCACGCCCAGAGGGCCGTCACCCCCTTGAAACCCAGGTCGGTCGTCAGCTTGCGGAATTTCGCCGGATCATCTTTCCATGGATCCACGTGGGGGCAGAACGGCGCGGTGGCCTGGGTCTCGCAGTACTCGTAGCCGGCTCGCCGGATCCGCTCCAGGGCCTCCTCCAAGGGCTGCTTGCGGAAGCTGACGGTTCCACACCCCAGCTTCATTGGAGCCTTCTTCGCCACGGGCGCTGCCAGAACCGGCTTGGCGCCCAGGGCTGCAATGCCCGCCCCCACCGACACAGCCAACGCCTGACGCCGGGTAAGTCTTGTTGTTTCATGTCGCGCCATCGTAGTTTCCTCCGTGCCCTCGTGGGGCAACCGCAAACAGAATCAGAAGTGGTCCAGATCAATCCGTGCAGAATGCCTGTTAGTTGCTTATGGTCTCTTGCCGCTTGGCCGGCCGGCGCGATGTCAAGGTCAGAGGACCTTCGTGATGCCGGGCATGGCCACCGGGTAACGCCCGTCCTGGCCGGCAACCACCGGCGGCGTGGCATCCATCGCATACTTTTCCGGCGCCAGCCGCACCGTCGACTGGATCGCATCGTCCCATCTTATCACCTGGCCCGAATAGCTTGCCATGCGTCCCAAGATGGCGGTCATCGTGGTCGTGGCGGCGTAGTCAACCTCGTTGTGCGGCCGATTCCTGCGGATGGCGTCGATGAGGACGTCGTGTTCCACCTGGTAGGGGTTGGCCGACTCGCCGCGGAACCGCCACTGGCGTGGGCCTTCGATCTGCATCCGCCCGATGTCGGCCGTGCCCTGCAGGCCGGTCAGCTCGGCCGTGGCATGGTTCCAGCATCCGGAGATCTGCCGGGTCATGGCGAACATGATCGTTCCGTCGGCGAACGCATATTCCACAGCGTGGTGATCAAAGATGTCGCCGTGCTGGGTGGGAGATTTCGACTGCCGGCCGCCTTGCCCCTGCGCGCTGGCCGGATGCTCGCCCTTGAGCCAGAGGCACACATCGATGTAATGCATCAGCGCGTCGACGAAGTAATCCCCGCTCAACCAGAGGAAATGGTAGGGATTGCGGAGTTGATACTCCATCTCCGTCACGTCGGCCGCCCTTGCGGGGGTGTCGCGCAGGTATCCGGTGTTCCAGTAAGCCCGCATAAGCGGGATGCGGCCGATTGCACCGTCCTGGAGCCGCTTGATCGTTTCCTGGAAACCGCTCCGATGGCGAAACATCAGGCCGACGCCGATCTTCAGGTTCTTGCGTTTGGCCTCCTCGTTGGCAGCCAGGATCTGGCGGATACCGGGACTGTCGACGGCCAGCGGCTTTTCGGCAAACAGGTGCTTGCCTTGCTGGACTGCGTAGGCGAAATGGGCAGGGCGAAAATGGGGCGGCGAGGCCAGGATCACCAGGTCCACGCCGCTGTCGATGGCTTGCCGGTAGGCGTCGAACCCGACGAACCGCCGCTGCGGTGGAACATCGATCCGGTCGGCCAGCCCCTGATGGGCCTCGCGGTCGTAGACCGCCGGTGCGGCATTGGAAAGCGATGCCAGACTCGCCTCCACGCGATCGGAAAACAGGTCGGCCATGGCCCACAACTTGATCGGCCCTTTTGTCTGCAGGGCCTGGGCAGCCGCCCCGCTGCCCCGCGATCCGCAGCCGACCAGGGCCACCTTGATCGTTTCATCGCCCGCCGCGTAGGCTCGCGCATTCAAGCCATGCAGAATCGAGACGCCCGCGACGGTCGCCACTCCTGCCCCAGCCGCAGCGGCAGAAGACGTTTTCTGGTGACAGGCTCTTGATGGAAGAAATCTGCGGCGATCGCACATGCTCGAGCTCCTTGTGAAGAACCGACGTACCGGAAGTGCCCATTGTACGCTTTCTCGGCGCGATCGCCATAGATCGGCCGAACAGGCAAACGGAGTCACCGGAGAACTCCTGCCAGGCATCGCCGGGGTCTCACAGCGGCCCGTCCAGTTCGAAGATTCGGGGTGATTGTTTCATTGCGTCAAGCAGAGCCTGAGCCGTGCGGGTGCATACAGCAAGAACAGAGCGCGCAAATCCGCCGTGCAAGACATGGGCTGGCACGCGAGAACGGCAATGAGGAAGGGGAGGATTATACCGCCTGAACGGGGGACAAGAGCCCCGATTTCCTGGTCCCATGGAATCTATGCGTGCGAAAACCTCAACTGGTGGTCAGAATGAAAAGAACGCCCTGCAGTCGCGGGGGCTCAAGTTGACGGGCGGCCTTTCGTGACACTGGGGCCGTTTCTCTGCCTCAGAAGGTGGGACACGTACACTTCGCAATGGGGACCCGAATCATGGCAATTCTCTACCGACCGCGGACGAATCGACGGACAGCAACAAGAGCCACCGCCAACCCAGCGAGATCCATGCGGCAATTGAGGTTGGAGCCCTTGGAGCAGCGTCAGGTCCTCTCGGTTGCCCCCGTGTCGGCCGACTGGGCCATCGACGCAGCCTTTGACGAGTCGGCAATGGTCGGCAGGCTCGATAACACGCTGAGTATCACTCTCGAAGAGACGACGGAAGGGGCCAAACTCGACGCCTGGATCGATCTAAACGGCGACGGATCCTACGGCGGCTCATGGGAACGGATCGCAGCCGGAATCGAACTGACGCCGGGAGAAAACTCCTTCACGTTTGACATCCCGGCCTACGCTCGAAGCGGCCAGACGCATGCGAGGCTGCTGGTCAGTTCCGAGGGCAACCAGGCTCCCGGCGGACCAGTCGGTGAGGGCGACCATGTCGTCACGATTCTCCCGCCTGCGGAAGGAGGCCGCTTCGGCTCGCCGCAGCCCTTCGCCGATACGGTGGATCCTCCACGGTCGGCCGACGTGGCTGACTTCGACGACGACGGGGACTGGGACATTGTGATGGCAACGGATGTGGGAATCCGGAAACTGACAAATGACCTGGATGAGGGCCTGGCATCAATTTCCTTCCTTCACGGCCCCATGGAGGCCAACGAGGTGTTTGTCGCCGATATCAACGGCGACGGACGTTCGGACTTTCTCGCAGCGGGCCACTGGCCGAGCCAGTCCCTGTGGTACCGCAGTGAGGGACAGGCTCTGATCTCCAGCATCATTCAGAGCGATCCATGGCAGGAGATCGATCCGGCCCACGAGATGTCGGTGGCGGCTGCCGATATCGACGGCGACGGCGATATGGATGTGATCGCGACACTCTACGATGCTCAGCAGGTCGCCTGGTTTGAGAACCTGGCGACGGCGGGATTTGCCCAGCATGTTGTGAGCGACCAGGCAAAGACCGTCGAGCATATCATTGCCGCCGATTTCGACGGCGACGGCGACATCGACCTGGCCCTCGGCCAGCGGGCAAGCGAAGAAATCGACGCCCTGACCTGGTTTGAGAACGACGGTACCGGCGTCTTCAACATGCACAGTATCGACGGGTCGGCGGCGGCAGCCCCCTCCACCGATGGCCACCTCCGCACAAGCGCTCTGAGCTCGGCAGATATGGACGGTGATGGAGATTTGGATGTGCTGGCGTCGCTGCAATGCTACGATGATCCCCGGGTCGGGTCCTCCTGGACGCAGTACGCATGGTATGCCAACGACGGCCACGGGACGTTCACCCGCCATGAGTTGCCCATCGTGTTGGAGCAGCAAGGCACCCATGCGGCTGCCGGGGAGATGATACCGGCAGACCTGGACGGAGACGGCGACATGGACCTCCTGGCAAATCCAAAAAGCTCCGGCAGGCCTTCCTACTGGTACGCCAACGACGGTACGGGAGTATTTCGTGAATCTTATCCTCTGGCAGGGATCGGCCGGGCGATTCCTTTGGATCTCGATGGCGACGGCGATCTTGACCTGGTCGGGACGGCGGGCAACGATCGGATGGTCTGGCTCGAGAATCAGGCGGCAGAACCGGAGAGTCAACTGGGAGAAACGGATTTCTACAGCGGCATATGGATCTCCGACGGAAACGCCCGTTTGAGCTTCGTCAACGCCAATCCCGGACTGGTGACCGTTCTGGTGGACCTGGGAGACGCCGCCGGCAGCACGATCGTACCCACCTTGCAGTTGCAGAACGAAGAGGGCGAGACGGTCGGGACGTTGACGGTGGACGGGTCTGTCTGGCGAATCGACTACGTGGCGGAGATAACCGGCCAGAAGCTGACACTGGAACTTGGCAGCGCCGCAGGCAGCATGGACCTGACGATCTGCAACCTTGTGGAACTGGTGGACAGCGAGCTTAAGGTCCACCGCAGCGATTCGATCCGATATGCTCTCGGTGAGGCAAGTGAACTGGCTGTCAACGACGTGGTGTACGACGCCAGCACCTGGAACATCGACGCTGCGAATCTGGTCGGCCGCGAGGTGGAACTCGTGGGGACGGCTGACGACGAGAGCGCGCTGGTGTCGCCAGGCCTGGCCACCTGGATCAATCCGGAGACGGGCTTCGAGGCTGCTATTGAGGCGGATCGCATCAATCTGGCCGGTGGAGGAGGGAGCGATACCCTGCGGATCGACGATTCGACGGAGGATGACCAGCTCTTGATCTCCGAAGACACGGTCTCGTTCGGCACCGACCCATTCTCCCATATCCAAACTGCCCTGACCGCGTCCGGCTTTCGCAACGTATTTGCCTATTCGAAGGCGGGAGGCAAAGACAAGGTGTCGATTGTTCTCCCTGACCAGAGGGCGAAGGTTTCTACCGAACTTGCCAAGGTCGTCGGGCAGACCTACGTGCGCTGCAAGTTCTTTGAAGACCTCAGAGTCACCGCAGAGCAGGCCGTTGTCTGGGGATCGGAGGGGATCGACGAATTCGAAACTGTGGGCAATGAGATGACGGTCGAGTTCGCGCGGCCGAAGCCAGAGGGAGGTCACTGGGACTCGGTAGACCAGATCATCCTCTATGACATGACGATGCCGATTATCGTCGACAGTCCCGAATGCCTCCAGACGGCGTGGATCAAGGCCGATTCGATCCGGGCCTTCGGTGGCGGAGAGGTGGCCGACACGCTGGTCATGCACGACTCCCAAGGCGATGACGTGCTGATTGCCAGACCCCACAAGGTCATCATGGCCAATGCACCCCAGTCCGAGGCGGAGGTCGCGCGAGGGGAAATCTATGAGGTGCTTGCTCGCGGGTTCGCCAATGTGACCGTGATTGCCGACCAGGGGGGCAACGACGTGGCGAAACTCTACGACTCGGCCGACGACGGTACCGACGTCTGGGCGGCCGATTATGTCGAATCGCGGACGTGGTCGACGATGAGCGCTCCCAAACGCCGGCTCTATGCGGTCTGGGACTTCGAACAGGTAGGCGGCTACGGTTTCAACGGCAACCTGGGAGAGACGCACGGCAGCAACGCAAGGCATCACTCCGAGGCCGTGGACTTTGTCTACGAGCGAGGAACCTGGAGCGGACTCTGACCGTTGCGACTTTCCCTGCCCCGCACGGCGCTGCCCACCGGAACTCAGCGGGACAGCGGAGGATGACGCAGGTTCTTGAGCTGTGCCGCGGGCAACCGGTAGGGCTTCTGGGCCTGGTAGAGGAGGAGCTGGCCATGGAGGCGTTCTGAGAGTTCTTTGCTGTCTTCCTGCTGCGCCAGTTGGAGTGCCTGCTCCGCGATCGGCAGGGCCTGTCCGAACTGCCCGGCCTCGGCATACGCCGCCGCGAGCACGGCCAGCACGTACGGATCCAGGGGGCCGGTCGCCTTGCCGGCGCGATAGGCCAGGTCGATCGCCTGCTGGCCGCTGCGCACCGAGTCATCCTCGCAGGCAGCCAGCACCGAGGCCAGACTCAGCAGGGCGGGCACATACTCCGGTGAAGTCTCGACGGCGCGGCGATACTCGCCGACGGCCTCCAGGAGGCGTCCGCCATCGAGCGCCGAGTCGCCGCGTGCCACCAGGTCCACCGCTTGCACGTTGACCGGATGGAGGCGTGCCGACTCGAACAGATGCTCGCGGCCCTCCTTCCGATGCCCCAACCCGCTGAGGACGGTCCCAAGCACTAAGTGTGCCGAACCGTCGGCCGGCTTCAGATCCAGCGATTTGCGGAGCGGATCGATGGCTTCCTGAAACTTGCCCTGGCGGGCCAGCACGTTGCCCAGATTCAAATAGGCTTCCGCAAACGACGGGCGGAGCTCGATCACCTTGCGAAACTCGGCCTCCGCCTCGGCCAGATTTTTGAGAGACATCAGGGCAACCCCCAGTTCCTGGCGGGCTTCGACATATCCCGGATTCAGCTCGATCGCCTTGCGGTACTGGCGGACAGCGGACTGGTAATCGCTCTCGCGGATGGCGTCGTGGCCGGCGCGATAGTAGTTGTAGTCGGTGACGAAATCCTGCCGGATGCGGGCGATCGCCGTTCCCGGGCCGTCGCAGAATTCGGGAATGTTGGCGGCACGGTCCGAGGCGGTTAAGTGGTCGAGCACGACCGGCGGGGTGCTCCGTCCCTCCGGGTCGATGTGCGTGAGGAACAGTTGCGTGTAGGGAGAATAGGCTTTCGACGAGAACACGAGCCAACGGCCGTTGGGAGACCAGCTATGCCAGGAGTTCATCTTCCCGGTGTTGCACTCCAGACGCCGGGCCTGGCCCCCTTCGGCGGGAATGATGTAGAGCTCGCTGTCGGGCTGGAGAAGCATGTAGCTCCTGGCCTGGCAGAACACGATCCATTTGCCGTCCGGAGAGTACTTGGCAAAGTAGTTGCTCTTGCCGTTCTGCGACGCACCCCGCAGCGGCTCCGGCGTGCCGCCGCGGCCGCCGTTGAACTCCACGCGGTACAGGTCGTACTGGAACGTCTTGCCTTCTTCCACAAATTCCTTCACATCTTCCCAGTCGAGCAAGCTCGATTCCGGATGGCGGAGATTCTTCAGGTCGTAGGCCTTCTGCCTGGCGAACACGACGTATTTTCCGTCCGGGCTCCAGACGGGATTGGCCTGCACATAGTCTGGATCGTCGGCACCGGGCAGGGGATGGAACGCCTTGGCCTCGATGTCGTAATACGCCAGGACCCCGCGAATCGGAAAGAACAATTGCGAAAAGGCGAAGTCGGGCTTGTCGACAAACACCGACCGGTCTTTGACCATCGCGATCGAGTACTTCCCATCCGGGGAGACCCGCGGAAGGAGCCCGAAGGTGGGCTGCTTGTCTTCCGGGCGAAAGTCGCTCCAGGTAATGATTTTCTGCGTGTCGAGAACCATCTCCTTCGCCACCGGCACGATCACGTAGGATCCCTTGTCGCTCCCGTAGTCGACATCCATGCCCATCGTCAATCCGTCGGCCGAGAAGGAATGGCAGTTGGCGCAGTTGGGCAGTCCCTCGAGCACAACCGGAGGATGAGGCATGTCGATGGTTCCGAAACGCCAGCGGATGTGACGGGCCGGATCGGTAACGGCCTCGATGAACGGCAGATGCACCTCGCGGTAGAACAGCGGTGCCCCCACCTCGTCTGCGGAGGTGCGAAGCGAGACCCTGCCGGCCGAGAGGATCTCCGTGGGCCGGCGGTGGTTTACCCCCAGGATGGTCACCTGCGCCGGAGCCGACCGGCTCTGCTGTTTGATCGCCTTCCAGGCATCCTCAAGCGGTTGCCAGCGGGTCGACTCTGCCGCCGAGGTCAGGCGCTCCCCGGCGGCAAGTTCGACAGCAATTACCCAACGGTCGGCGCTGGGGCAGTGCTCCTGCCAGCGAAACGTGGGCGGTACGATTTCGGGCGGAAACACCGCCCCCTCCGGCGGATACTCAATCGACAGCGGCCCGTAGCGGGCCCGGCTGTTGTAGGCCGCAAGCACGGCCTCAACCGGGATGGGCCGCTGGCGGACCGCCAGGAACCATATTCCGGGCCCCGCAGCAGCCAAAGCGGCAACCACAAGGAGCAGAACCGTTCTTCTCGGAAGATGCATGAACAAGGATTACTCCGTCGACGGTTGGATCGCCAGTAGAAACCCGCCCGGCGCGCCCGTGCAGACGGCCGCGCCACGACATCTGTTTCCGCCTGGGTTTCAAGACATTTGTAGCCTACCACCGGACAGCGCTCGCCGCCATCCGACTGCTTCCTCTGGCCGGCAGATCGGCTCCAGCAGTCCTGCACCACCTTGGGTTCCGTCTCTGAGCCTGGTTTGAATCAGCAGTCTCTCCCCGTTAGAATAAGCTCGGCCGGCGGCAAGCCGGGTTTCCCTTCGCTTCCTTGGTCCAGTGGAGCAGCTCCATGGCTCGTTGTCGTCACGTGTTCTTCTTCGGGCTGCTCATGTTGACCAGTTCGGCGGTCCTGGCCGAGGAGAGCGGCCTGACTCTGGCTGCCAACGGGGCGAGCCAGTTTGCCATTGTGCGTCCCGCTGACGCGTCGCCTTCCCAGATCTATGCCGCCGACGAACTGCAGCGACTGACCAGGGAGATGACCGGGGCCCAGTTGCCGATTCTCGCCGATGATCAACCCTTGCCGGCAAAGGCAATCCTGCTGGGCGTCACGCGGCACACGGAGACCGTGCTTGGCGAGCCTGCCACCCCGGGCAAGCTCGGGGACGACGGTTTTCGGATTCTGACACGATCTCCTCACCTGCTGATCATCGGCGGCCGGGTCCGCGGAACGCTGTATGGAGTGTACGAATTGCTGGAACAGTATGGCGGATGCCGCTGGTACGCCAAGCATCACAGTTGCATCCCGAAGCTCGACTCGTGGGTGGTTCCTCAGCTTGACGAGACGCAGATCCCCGCCTTTGCCATGCGGGAGCCTTTCTGGTGGGGGATGTTTGACGGGGATTTCGCAGCGCGGTGCAAGGTGAACGGGAATCGGCCCGCGCTGGAGGACAAACACGGCGGCAAGATCCGCTTCGGCGGGGACTTGTTCGTGCACACATTCGACCAGCTCATGCCTCCCGGCGAGTTCTTCGCCCAACACCCGGAATACTACAGCGAACTGGACGGCAAACGCACGGCCGAGCATGCCCAGCTCTGCCTGACCAACCCGGACGTGGTGCGGATCGTGACCGATCGCGTGCTGGCGCGGATCCGTCGCGATCCCCAGGCCAAGCTGTTCAGCGTCAGCCAGAACGACTGGGCCGGTTGGTGCCGCTGTGCAAGCTGCCGGGAAATCGACGAGCGTGAAGGTTCGCCGTCGGGCACGATGATCCAGTTTGTCAACCAGGTGGCCGAGGCGGTCGAGAAGGAGTTTCCCGATGTCTGGATCGAGACGCTGGCCTACCAGTACACTCGCCATCCTCCCAAGACGCTCAAGCCGAGGCACAACGTGGTGCCCCGGCTGTGTACGATCGAGTGCGATTTCTCGGTGCCCTTGAACGCCAGCACCTACGAACAGAATCGCAGGTTTGTCGACGATATCGAAGGCTGGTCGGCCATCACCGACAAACTCTACGTGTGGGATTACACGACCAACTTCGCGCATTACGTGAGTCCGCATCCGAATTTCGGCTGCCTGCAGGGAAACGTGCAGTTCTTCCGCGCCAACCACGTGGTGGGCCTGTTCGAACAGGGGGCGTATCAGGCGCCGCATGCCGAGTTTGCCGAGTTGAGGGCGTGGATTCTGGCCAAGCTGCTCTGGAATCCGGATCAGGATATTGAACCGCTGTATCGCGACTTCTTCCAGGGCTACTATGGTCCCGCCGCCAGGCCGATACGGCAGTACTTCGACCAGTTGCAGGCGCTGGTCAAGGGCGACGAGAGCGTGCTGCAGATCGGGTCTCCGCCGACAGCGTCTTTCTACACGGACGCCTTTTTCGACAGCGCGGCCCGCCTGTGGGCGGAGGCCGAAGAGCTGGTCAAGGACGATCCGGCGTTCAGCTACAATGTGCGTATGAGCGCCTTGCCGGTGATTTACGCCCAACTCGAGCGGTGGCCTGCCACGACGGTGGCGCTCGAAGACCGTGGCGGGGTATTGACGCCCGTCGGCATCGCCCCTGAATACGGCACACTCGCCCGAAAATTCCTGGCCGGCATCGCCGAAGGCGGAATCACGCACATTTCGGAAAGCCACCCGCGGCACACCGATTATCTGGCAACGCTCAGCAAACGACTCGAAGACTGTCCCACGACACCTCCCTCTTCCGCCGCCGGCCAGCGGCGTGCCGATCGCCTGGTGATCGAAGATCGCATGCTGAGCCTCGGACGCCCCGGAGAGTGGGGCAAGCGCGTGCCCGACGAACAGGCCGAGGACGGGTCTGCGATCCAGTTGTTCAACAGCCACCACGAGTGGTGCCTGCAATGGCATGTGAATCCGGCCGTATTTGAACCGGGAGCCAGGTACAGGCTGCGCGTGCGAGTGCGGGTGGCAAAGACCGAACGGACGGGGAGCGCTTTCTGGGCGGGCGTTTACGATGTGGGCCGGAAGAAGAGCTGGGGGCAGATCCAGCCAGACACCGCCGCGGTCCAGGATGGATACCAGTGGTACGAGGTCACCACCTGGGCGCCGGAGGCGGACCAATACCTGTGGGTCGGCCCGGGGCCGTTCAAGGACGGGGGGCAATCGGCGATCGAGGCAGTTTATGTGGACCGTCTCGAGTTAACTGGCGTGGATTGACGCCTTGGACGACCGCGCCGGAAGCAACCTCGAGGCCTGCCGCCGTCGAGCAGCGACTGCAACGGGAGGCGATCTGGAAATCGGCTGTTTCTGGCGGGTGTTTGCGTCGCATGAGCGGCAGCCGGACCCTAGCGCCGATCTCGCAAGCGATCCAGGTTCGCCTGTTTCCCCAGAACCAGGAGCGTCTGGTCGGGCTGCAACTGAAACAGGCCGTCGGGCAGCATGTGCAGCTTGCCGGACAGGGCGTCTTTGACGCCCACCACGAGGATCCCGATCTCGGCCCGCAGATTCAGTTGTGCCAGGGTTTTGCCGGCGAAGCTGTCGGGAGCCACGATTTCCGCCAGACTGTACTCCGGATCGATCGGCAGGTAGTCGAGGATATTCGGCCAGGTGATGCGGTCCGCCAGTACCTTGGCCATTTCCGCCTCGGGAAAGACCACCCGCTCCACGCCCAGGGATTTCAGGATTCTGCCGTGTTCCTCGGTCACGCCTTTGGCGATGATTCGCCGTGCCCCGAGTTCCTTGACGTGGAGCGTGGCCAGAATCGATTGGGTGATATCTTCGCCGAGTCCAATCACAACCGCGTTGGCTTCTGCAAGCGGCAAGTGCGCCAGCGCGTCCCGGTCGCGGGCATCGGCGATGATCGCTTCGTACAAGCGATCTTTCATGGCTTCGACTCGTTCACGATGGGAGTCCAGCCCGGTCACACGGCAGTGGTTCTCGGCAAGCCGGGTGGCAATCGCCATTCCAAACGTACCCAAACCGATCACGACAAAATGCTTGGTCTCAGCCATGGTCTATCCAATCAATACGGACGTCTGGGGATACTCGAGACGGTCTGGTTGTTGGCTCCTCGACAGCGCCGCAAACACGGAGATCGGCCCGAGTCGCCCCACGAACATCAGAAGAATCACGATGATCCTGCCGGCGGCGGTCAATTGGGTAGTCAGTCCGGTACTGAGCCCGACGGTTCCCAATGCAGAGACCACCTCGAAGAAAGCGTCGAGAAACTGGTCCGCGGAATCGGGATGAGGCTGGCTCGACTGCTCGAAGGCCACCAGCAGCGTCAGGGCGACAAAGGTGGCGAGGATGTACAGCATCGCCGTAACTGTAGCGCGCTGAACGGTCTCCTGCGGGATGGTCCGACGAAAGACATTCAATTTCAGTTGCCCGCTGAACGCGGCCCGCGATTGAGCAAGGAGCACCATCAACGTCGAGACTTTGAAGCCGCCCGCCGTGGAGCAGGCACCCGCTCCGACCAGCATCAGGAGGATCGTGATAAACAGACTGGCATTGCTCATGGCGGCGAGGTCGACGGTATTGAACCCCGCGGTCCGGCTGGACACGCTGTGGAAGAGGACCACGAGCGGGCGTTTCCAGATCGGCATTCCCCGGAGAATTCCGTCCCATTCCAGGAGCAGGATGACGATCGCCCCTCCCAGGATCAGTCCGACCGTTCCGATCAACATCAGCTTCGAATGCACCTGATACCGTTCCCAGCGATCCTTCCACGAGCCGTGCCAGTTCCGCCTCACATCGAGTGCTACCGGAAAGCCGATGCCGCCGGCAACAATCAGCGCGGCGATGGTCAGATTGACCACCACATCTCCCTGGTACCGTGTGAGATTGTCGTCGTGGAGCGCGAAGCCCGCATTGCAGAATGCCGATACAGAATGAAAGACACCATGCCACAAGGCGGAGAGCGGAGACTGGTCCAGCAGGTTTCTCACCGTCAGGATGGCGGCTCCGAGCCCTTCGGTAACAAACGTGAACATCAGGATATTGCGAATGATCCAGCGGAAATCTGCGGTGGCATCCGCTCCCAGACTCTCTGCAAGCACCACGCGCTGGCGCAGCGACGCCTGGCGGCTGAACTGGAAGATCACGAATGTCGTCAGGGTCATGATGCCGATACCGCCGATCTGGATCAGAAGCAAGATGACCCATTGCCCCCAGATCGAGAAGGCGTGCTCCGTCGACCGGACCGACAGGCCGGTCACGCAGGTTGCGCTGGTCGATGTGAAAACGGCGTCCAGCATGCTGATGGGCCGCTTTTCTGTTCCGCCGCAAAGGGGCAGCCGCAGCAGGAGGGCGCCCGCCAGAATCAAGGCGCCGTAGGCCAGAACCGATACCCGGGCCGGGTACTTTTGAATGGATCCCGAGAGTTGAACCATAGGTGGTGGACTTCAGTTCGCAGACTTCTCCGCGCAGGAAGGCGAAAGACCATGGATCTGGAGCATCTTGCCGGCCGCAGCGAGCACCTTCTCGTTGTCTTCAGCCACTTTTTCCGACGCGGGCACCGCCTTTGACCCAGCTCCTGCGTGCACCCGATTCCGCCGCAGCCTCGTCCACCGGCCAATTCATCGGAACCGTCGAACAGTCCCCCGGGTCGAGCAACCCGGATCATAGAACCGCGTCCAAGCACCGTATGCAGGTGCCTGTGAATCATCCTATCGTCGCAGGAACCAGCCGTGCTGGCAATCCCCTTCCCCCCAACTGAATGTGCCTCTTCAGACTCACCCAACCCCCACTCCACGAGGGTAAATTGCCGCGATGATGGCAAATCCAACGGTATTCTGTGCTCTTCCAACCGCTGTTGCTCCATCGAACCGGGCTCATCGGCCATACGCACATTCGCCAACGCCCGCCGTACCATGTCGATCCTGTTGGCCACGATTTCCCCAAGGAAATGCAGCGTCAGGTGCAGTACAGGCGGAGTGAGGAAGTCCTTGTTTTCTCTGTGACTGCCGGGCACGTTGAGCTTGCTAAGAGCTTGCTAAGAGCTTGCTAAATCAGCAAGGTCTTAGCAAGCTGTTTAGCGAGCTCGGCGAAGCCTTATTGGACGTGTAGTCTATACTCTGTTCGGGGGTCCTTCGGATCGTCGACGGTGCGCTCAATAGTTCCATTCTCAGCAAGTCTCCGCAGATCATACCGCACCGTGGGCCTGGGGATTGCCAGTTCTTCGGCGATCACGCGGGCAGGGACGGACCCCCGCTTGCGAAGCAGAGCGATGATTGCCTCCTGTCGCTCCTGGGCCGTGCGACGTTGGCCAGCCTGAAAAGCGGCCTCGCTACGGTCCTCTGCTTCGGTGCTCTCGGATGCCGACGGGCTCAGTCGATAGCTTGTCCACCGTCTGGTGCCCGTCTGTTCAAGGAGGTCGCGCCGCACCAGGTCCTGCAGTTCCACAGTTGCCACCCGGCTGTCGGCTCCGGTCAGGCGGCGGTAGATACCGTTAGTGATTTCCTGCTGGTGGAGCGTGTAGGCCAGCGCCAGGCGTTGATTCTCGTTCAAATAGAGCGACTGAAACTGGTTGAGCCACTCCACGGTGGCGTCGTCGAGCATCGTGTCGTTGCTCAGAATCACGCGGAAGTAGGTGCGATGATCCTCGAACTCGGGCGGCGACATCTGGGCCTCGCGAGTCGCCCGGACCATGGTCCCAATGCCTGTGCCTCGGTTTTCCGCGGGCCCCAAGTCCTCCAGAATCTGGATGAGATACTGGTTGCGGGTGGCCTGCACGCCGGGCTCGCCAAGGTTGTCTTCGTTCACCGGGCCGAATAGTCCGCCGGGATTCTGCACTTCCAGACGGTTCTGGTACATCTGGATCTGCACTTGGGAGCCCTGCGCCAGGCGGCTGTAATCGCGATGGGCAACCGCATTGACCAGCGCCTCTCGCACGGCCTCGGGCGGATATTCGGGAATCTCTTCCCGAATCAGCCCTTGAATCAAGTTTCGTTTCCTCATCGCCCCGACCACCGTCTGGAGCGCGTCGTCGAGCGCCTCGACCAGCGGCCCGTCGAAACGGCGATTGTCCAGGAACCGCTCCCGTCTCGGCCCCAGTTGGTCGGCTTGTGTGCCGGGATAATGAAGGAAGGTAATCGTTAGCGCCGGGAACCATTGCTGGGGCTGGCGGCCGAAACACAGCACTCCAGCCAGCGAGACCCGCCCCTCGGCATCGACGACATGCATGTGCCTGAGGATTTCGTCGTCGCTCATCCTCGCCAGTCGAGGCCGGCGTCGGCGCACTCGGCTGAAGAACTGCTGCAACAGTTCCGCGTCCAGATCTTCCAAGCTCGCGCCTTCAACGGCTTCCAAGTCGTGGCGGGGCTGGCTTCGGTTCTCCAGGAGGGCATGGACTTCGTACTGGCTCATCTGGCGATCGCCGTCGGCCACGCGAACAAACGAGCCTGTATAGAGACCGCTTCCCCGGTAGTAGCATGGTTTCTGTTCCAGGCCGACCTCCGGGACCTCGGCAACGACCAGTTGCTGCCCTTCGAAGTCGTGCACTCGGATCAGCGGGCGCAAGGGGGGCTCTATTTCGTCGCAAAGGCTCGCCAGATCGGCCTGCACCTTCTTCACGTCCCTTACGCCGACGGTGGCAAACCGCTCGAGTTCGTCGAGCCCGAGAATGATGATCCCCCCACCCCGCTGATTGCCGAGCGCCGACAGTGTCTCCCACAGGCGTTTCGGCAGCGCCGTTTCGCTCTTCTTTGCTTCGACGTACTCCAGGTCCGTGCCTCGGCGGCGAAGTAGTTCAACGAGTTCGGCGAGTTCTTCGTCGGTCATTAGTTAGCGCCTCCCAAAACCGCCACGGCGGCTTACCCTTTTCTTAGCCAACATTCAACCCATTGACGCTGGAGCCTCGTACACATCGGGGTCGCAACGTTATTGACACGACCTCCCTCCGATGAAGCCCCTACTACCAACCGCGCAATGTGCTGGTTTTCAGTGACCCTGCTCCAATTGCGTCGCTGCACCTGGTGGCGATCCATTCCGTCTGTTTCGTGATTTGTCGGACCAATGTCTACGGATTCGCCGTTCATGGTGTTTCCTTCGGCAGAGCAAGTTCATGAATCGGCGAGTATCCCCAATCCACCGGCTTGGGTGGGCGAGAATTCCCGGTCCAAACAAGTCGGAATCCGTACTTGCGTCTGGCCAACGTCGAGAGACAAAGGGCAAGATACTGGTGAGGATTGCCATTGCCTTCGGATGGTTTCTCGGCACCCCATCTTTCCCACACCTCGGGGAACCCGTCCGCATCCTCCTGGCCACCGATGTCGCTTCCGAAGGGCTCGATCTCCAGAACTTCTGCTCCCGGCTCATCCACTACGAGATCCCCTGGAACCCCAACCGCATGGAGCAGCGCAATGGCCGCATCGACCGCCATGGCCAACGGGCCGACAAGATTCTCATCTACCACTTCGTTGGAGCGGGCTACAAGGAGCGGGATCCAGCCCCAGCAGACGACCGGCCGCAAGTCCTTTCTAAGGCAAGAAATAGAACACGCCGGCGAATCGTGGCGACTCCCGGCGCGTCTGATTTCAAGGCGGAGGGCATGGGACTCGAACCCACAACCCCCGAAGGGGCACCTGATTTCGAGTCAGGCTGCTTGCCAATTCGCTTACCCTCCGAGTGGGCTATCAGGAGGCTTCAAGACCCGCGGTGCCTGCCCTATGAAGGAGAGGCTTTGTGGTGTTGAACCCTCCGGAAGCCGGTCTTGAAACCACCGGTGCCCGCGGGCATTTCTGCCCCTGGAAATCCCCATGGCGGCTTCAAAATCGCTTCTACCGACGCCTGCAGAGCCCGACCTGTTGCGGCCTGGCGTTGGCTGGCCATGGGCCACTGCCTTGCAGACACCAACAAGTGTAGTACGTCTCCGCGGGAATGACAAGATCCGCCCGTCTCGGGTTCACTCCCCCTACCGCGCAAACCTCCCAATCTTTCCCAACCACCCAAACCGCTGGTAATTCGTCTACTTTCGCCGTGGACCCACCCGATTGGTTCTGGTACCATTCCGCCCTTGGCCGACGGATGGATGCGTACGGCCAGAGCGCGGAGTTCGCATAGACCGGTGAATGCCGACCATGAAAGTTCTCGCCCTGATTGAACGCCCGCAGCACGTGTGTTACCGCTACCGCATCGAGGCGTATGCGTCGGCACTGTTCGAGCAGGGGCTTCATCTGGAGACGCTTCCTCTCCGGCAAGGTGGGGCACCTCGCATTTTTCGCTTGCCGGCGGTGGCATCGGCCGACCTGGTGATCTTGCAGCGGAAGCTGTTGCCGAGATGGCAATTGCATCTGGTCCGGCGGCTTGCTAAACGGCTGGTCTACGACATCGACGACGCCGTGTTCCAGCGCGACAGTTTCCAGAAGAAAGGCCCCAAGAGCTGCCGGCGCCAGCGGCGGTTCCGCGCCACGGTTCGGGCCGCCGATGCCGTGATCGTGGGCAACCACTATCTCCGCCACTGCACCGCGCTGGTCGACGCGTCGAAACCGATCCACGTCGTTCCCACGACCGTCCAGCCCCACTACTACCGCGCGACGCGGCACCATCGGGTGGGCGCCAATGTGCGTCTGGCCTGGATCGGCTCATCCAGCACGCTACCAGGCCTGAAACTGGCCGAACATCACCTGCGTGCGGCGTCGGAGAAGGTTCGCGGCCTGAGCCTGCGGCTGGTCTGCGACCGGAGCATCGAACTGGACGGGGTCGAGGTGGTGCTCCGCCCGTGGGCGTCTGCCACCGAAGGGGCGGAACTGGCCCATACCGACATCGGTATCAGTTGGCTCTCGGACGATTCCTGGAGTCGAGGGAAGTGCGGACTGAAGGTCCTGCAGTACATGGCGGCGGGACTGCCGGTAGTGGCCAACCGAGTTGGCATGAATCGCCACATGGTGATCGATGGCGAGACCGGTTTTCTGGCCGACACGCCGGAAGAATGGGCGGACGCGATCGCCCGTCTTGCGGCCGATCCGGAACTCCGCAGCCGCATGGGCGCTGCCGGCCGTCACGTGGTCGAGCAGGACTACGCCGTCGACCGCTGGGGACCGCGATTCGCCAGGATCATCAAGCAGATCGCCCGGCCATCGGTCGACGAATTCTTCCCGCGCGAAGTCGGCCTGCTGGAGCCGCTCCCCGAGCCGGACGCGGCGGTTCGGTTGAACGCCTGACTGGTCTGGGCACGGTGCGTGCTTGAGGGCAGGCCTTCGGCCGCGCAGCGCTGCTGAGCCTGCGGCACACTCCGGCTCGAGGGGGACGGGGGGTTCCGGAGAACTGCGAAGTCCTGATGTGGCAAGAAGAACAGCAGGCACTCTCCGAAAGGGCGCTTGCGGGAAATAGGGGTTTCTGACACTTCTGCGGACTGCACTCGGAGAGCTCGGAGAGTGCCTGCTACTTTGCAGTTCTCCTGACGGGGGTTTTCGGCGTCTTGCCGCGGGACCACAATGGAGGAACGCCGCTGGGGGCGATCAGCAACGACTCCCAAGCCAACAGCACCAGCCTGGGGAAGCAGCAAAGGATGCAGTCATGCGAGAGGCACGGTTCACCGGACTGCGGAGAATCGAGATCATCGACACGGCCGAACCGGAAATCGAGAATCCCCACGAGGTGAAGGTCCGGATCGATCGGGTGGGGATCTGCGGCTCCGACGTCCACTACTTCGTGCACGGGCGCATCGCCAACCGGGCGGTTCAGTACCCTGCCACGCTGGGGCACGAATGTGCCGGCACTGTCGTCGAAGCAGGGGCGAAAGCGGACCTGACGCCGGGGACCCGGGTCGCGATCGATCCGGCAATCGTCTGCGGCCGCTGCGATCAGTGCCTCGCCGGCCGCTCCAACACGTGCCGCAACATCCAGTTCCTGGGTACGCCCCAGGAAGCGCCGGGAGCCGTGGCCGATTTTCGTGTCCTGCCGGCCAGGAACTGTCTGCGGATTCCCGACAGTCTGTCGCTCGACGATGCCGCACTGATCGAGCCCCTCTCGGTAGGGCTTCACTCGGTCAGGCTGGGCAAACTGAAAGACGGCGAGCGGATTGCCGTCTTCGGCTGCGGGCCGATCGGCTTGAGCGTGATGCTCTGCGCCCGTGCGCAAGCCACCGCGCTTGCGATCTACGCGACCGACCTGCTGCCGCAGCGGCTGGCGGCCGCGAGATCTTGCGGGGCCGACTGGACGGGAGCAGGCGGTCCGCCGGTCGTGGAACAAATCCTCGAAAGGGAGCCGCTCGGGGTCGACTGCGTGCTGGAGTGCTCGGGGGATCCGACGTGCATCGATCAGGCGATGCGGATCCTGACGCCCGGCGGCCGGCTCGTGATGGTGGGCATCCCCACCTCGCCGGAGCTGACATTCGACGTCCATCGCATGCGGACGAGCGAACTGACCTTCCACAACGTGCGGCGTCAGGAGCGGTGCATGGAGCCGGTGCTGCAGATGATGGCCGACTGCCGGATCGATGCCTCGGCGCTGGTGACCCACCGCATCCCGCTGGAGAAAATCGAGCCGGCCTTCGAGATGGTTGCCGCCTACGACGACGGGGTGATCAAGGCCATGCTCACGCTGTCGGATGCTGAATAGCATCGGTCGATGAATAACTCACCGATCTTCCGGTCCGTGCCTGGCGACGGACCTCGGTTCGTATCGTTGAAACCGGCAAGCTGTTCTTCGGTGAGTTCCTGTTTGGGCAGCGCCACTTTGGTGCAGTCTGAGAACCTGAATCCGCTCGAGTGCGGGCGAAAGCGCGGCTTCAACGGAAATCCGGCTTCTTGCGGTCTCCAGGTGGGTGGCCGCAGGCATTTTCCATGCAAACACCAGCGGGAAAAGAACGCGGGAAGTCAGTCGAGAGGGAATTCCGATTCCGTGCTCTGCTTGCGGTAGAGCGGAAGGTGGCGATAGTAGACTTCCAGGATCATGGTCGAGAGGGAGGTGTCGTAGAGGCGTCCCCCCTTGCCGCCATGATTGTCGCCTACGTGCCAGCTCCCCTTCGCGTGCCCGTTCTGGGCCTGGGTCTTGATGAGCTGGTCGCGCATCTTCGCATTCCACTCTTTCCAGAGATCGCCTTCGTAGTGCCGCATCACCTGGGTGGCGTAGTAGTTGTAGTAGTTGTTGCTGGCCGAAGGCCCTTCCTCGGCCAGGAACTTCACGCCCGCGGTAAGGGCCGGATGGTCGTGGTCCCAGCCGAGGTGCATGCGGCAGAGCAGACCGATCGACGTGGTCGACGGTTTGTCGTCGGGCGCCGTGTACCCGTATCTTGACCCGTTCTGAGCCTGCACGGAGTCGAGGAACTTCGAGGCACCCGTGATCGTTCGCGGATTGATCGAAAGATAACCCATGTGGGCGCTCTTGAGCGCCATGACCTGCCAGCCGACGATGGAGGTATCTCCCGGGTCCTGCTCGCCATAGCGCCACCCGCCGCCGATCGGATCCTGCGCGTAGGCAATATAGTTGACCGCCAGTTGGGCCGGAGTGATGAGCCCCTTGTCGCGGGTCATCGCATAGGCCTCGCAGAGCACGATTGTCGCCAGGCCATGGGAGTACATGGTGCCTTCCGGTTCCCGGAAACTCCCGCCCTTCTTCTGGGAGACTTCCATCCGCCGGGTCAGAAAGTACAGCCCCGAGTTGACCACTTTCTTGTACTTGCCTTCCCGGTGCGTTTGCCCGGCGCCGAGAAAGGGCAGCAGAGCCATGGCCGTGGCCGCATTGCGGGCCTGGCGGGCGCTGCCGGGATTCCGGCACTTGTCCTTGCAGGACGGGCACAAGGCGTGGTCGAAGTTCCAGCCGCCGTCGGGCATCTGATGCTGCGCGAGCCAGACGAGCGCCAGCGAAACGGCCTTCTCGCTGGCATCGTTTCCGCCATCACGTCGGACAAGCCGCTCCTTCCCCTCCCCGCGTCCCGAAAGCGAACCGCCCGAGAAGGAACCTACCGAAACCGCCAGATCGACCGCCGGCGCCTGGCTGAGACCGATATCCGCCAGATCGACCTGAACGGCAGACGTGGGTTCGCTGATCGACGCCATGGTGAGATCTTCGGTCTGGACCACCGAATCGAGAGCCAGGTCGTCGGACGAGACCACGTCGAGCGAGGCGAGCGGTTCATCCTGAATATTTTCGAGCTCTTCAAGAACGTCATCATCCCCGGTAGCCAGCAACAGGTCGCGGGCCTCGTCCATCACGTTGGGCGGGAGATAGAGCATCGCCAGAACCAGGAGCACAATCACGTGGAGGATCATGCTCAGCAGCCAACTGGGGGTAGCCCAGATCAGGTCGCGCCAGAAAGTCGATTTTGGCAACTGGACGTGCACTTGCGAGTCCGACACGGCTTCCCTGGTCCCGCTGGCCTCCGCCTCAGTCGGCCTGGCAGTGGCGTCGGCCGCAACGGCCGAACTGGAATCGGAAGCCTTCGTGCTCATGACTCCTCCTTACCAACCTGCGCGCACCATCTGCCCGGGTGGTAACACAAGACTCCAGAACGTGAGAGATCGAACTCCAAAGCGATGAGTCTCAGCCGCTCCCGCCGAACAAGGGGCTTGCCGAATCCGACGGAAGTGGCCCCGCCGACATCCCCCTGGCCCTGAGGTAAGGAGACGGTCTACCCTCAATTTAACCTTTTCCAGTCCAGACGGCCAGTAATTTCCAGCCGTACGAGGGGGAATGAAGACCACTGCCTGCCTCTGCCTGGTGGCTCCACCACTTCGGGGGGAAAGCCATCCAATCGTCCACCTGCCTGGGCGGAAAACAGCCCGACGGGATTTCCAAATCGCCTGCATTTGGTAGAATGCGACATTCGGCATCTGCCGAAACCCTATGGAGAGATGCGCGCAGAACGGGGAATTCCCTGCCGGCACCAAGGTGTACGGTGGGCGTTTTGTCGCCGGCTCCAGCAGCATACACCTGCCGGTTCCATGATCTTCAGGGGCCGGCCTTTCAATATTGGACGTGATCTGGCGACTCGGAGATTTCTCGCATGGCCAAGGGCGGAAAAAAGAAGAAGGCGGAATCGGTCTTCCTTGTTTGCGAAGAGTGCGGCGAATACAACTACACCCTCCGGCGCAAGCCCGGCGGCGAGAAGCTCAAGCTTTCCAAGTACTGCCCGCGGACGCGCAAGCACACGCTCCACACCGAGAAGAAGAAGTAGTCAGCGTCTCTTTTCGCCCGCGGCGACTAGCCGTCAGAGCCTGGTCCCAAACCGCAGAAGACGTTTCCGCCGGGCGGAAGACCGCCGGGCGCGGACGTGTTCCGGGGACGGGCTCCGCTGGTTCTATTGTGGGCCGTGGAACACCTGGGTGGGCTGTTTTTCCAGAAGCCTGGCTCCCGCTGGTCGCTCCCGTTTCCCAGTCGATGCGAAGGGCCGTGAATCATGGGCCGGCTCGGACACCGGCCCGTGCGAGGGTCTCTCATGCCGAAGCGATGGCGAATTCATCCCCACGATGGCGATCGCATCGCTCGATTGCAGCAGGCGGCCGGGGTGTCAGCCGTTGTTGCGCAACTGCTGATCTGCCGCGGCATCTGCGATCCCGACGCGGCCCGTGAGTTTCTCGACCCCAAGCTCGCCAATCTCCGCGACCCAGGGCTCCTTCCCGACTGCAGTGCAGCCGCCGAGCGACTGCACGCGGCCATCCGGGACGGCCGCCGGATCACGATCTATGGCGACTACGATGTGGACGGCATGACCGGCACCGCCATTCTGGTCAGGTGCCTCCGACTTCTCGGTGCCGAACCCAACTACTACGTGCCGAGCCGGATCGACGAAGGTTACGGCATGAATCACGAGGCCGTCCGGACCCTTGCCCAGCGGGGCACGCAGGTCCTGGTCACGGTCGACTGCGGCATCACCAGCGTTGCCGAGGCCGAGACGGCCCGCGAGGCCGGCATGGAACTGATCGTGACCGACCATCATGAACCGGCCGACCGGTTGCCCCGCGCTGAGGCCATCGTCCACCCCGGGTTGCTGGGGAGAGGCTATCCGTTTGGAGGTTTGAGCGGATCGGGGGTGGCCCTCAAGCTGGCCTGGGCGCTGTGCCAGCAGGCCTCGGGCGCCAAGCGGGTCAATCCGCGAATGCGGGATTTCCTCGTCTCGGCCGTCGGCCTTGCCGCCATGGGAACCGTCGCGGACGTGGTCCCGCTGGTCGACGAGAACCGCGTGCTGGTGCGGCATGGGCTGGTGAGCCTGAAAGACAAACCGGGGCTGGGGCTCCAGGCCCTGATGAAGATCACCGAACTGGACACCAAGCCCTTTCTCGATTCGGAAGACATCGGGTTCACCCTCGGGCCGCGTCTGAATGCGGCGGGCCGGCTCGGCCAGGCCCAACTGGCAATCGAACTTCTGATTACCGATCGGGCCGACCGCGCCGAGGAGCTCGCCCGTTATATCGACGGACTGAACGAGAGCCGCCAGAAACTGGAACGCAGCATCTACCTGGCGGCCAACAAGCAGGTCCAGGAACAGTTCCATCCGCAGGAAGACGCCGCGCTCGTGCTGGCCGACCGTCTCTGGCACCCGGGGGTGATCGGGATCGTGGCGGGCCGGCTGGCGGAGAAGTACCACCGCCCCGTCGTGCTGATCGCCCAGGACCAGCTTGGGGTGAAACCCGGCACCGGTTCGGCCCGCAGCGTGCCGGGCTTCCACCTGCATGCCGCGCTGGGCCGGTGCGGCGAATACCTGATCAGCCACGGCGGCCATGCGGCCGCAGCCGGCCTGACGATCGACGACAGGCAGGTGGAGCTGTTCCGGAACGCTTTCTGCGAGGTTGCCGAGCAGGAGATTACCGAGGAACTCCGCGTCGCCGAACTGAGCATCGACGCCGAGGCCCCCTTGAGTGCGTTCACCTTGAAGGTCGTCGATCAGATCGAGCGGCTCGGCCCCTTCGGCCAGTCAAATCTGCGGCCGCTGCTGTGCGCGAGCGGAGTATCGCTGGCCGAGCCGCCGCGAACGATCGGCTCGGGCGGGAACCATTTGGCCCTGAAACTCACACAGCACAACGTCACTCTCCGAGCCGTTGCTTTCGGCGGAGGCGAATGGGCCGACGAGCTGGCCGGCGTCCGCGGCCCCCTCGACGTTGCCTTCCGCCCCGTCATCAACACCTTCCGCGGCCGGCGCAATGTGGAATTGCATCTAGCCGACTGGCGGACACGAATGCCGTAAGGAATCTGCGCGATGAAGTGCTGGAATTGTCGCAAGAAGCTGCCGAAAGACGCCAAGACCTGCCCATACTGCGAGGCGGCCATCGAGGATGAGCCCACGGCCGACGAGATGGCGGCTGCCGCGAACCTGCTCGAACTGATACCCGCCGATATGCTGGGCGAGCTGGAGGCCTTGGCAGCCAACAGCGATTCGGCCCAGGATTTTGTCAACCGCCTCTTCGTGGGCGACTGCCCCAAATGCGGCAGTTCCGATACGGGGGATTGCGAGAACGATCCGGAGATCGACAACCTGCTCGTCGGCCGCTGCTACCAGTGCGGCCACCTCTGGTGCACCGAGTGCGGGAGGCCGCTGGACCCCAAATCGCCCGATTGCCCGTGCTGGGACGAAGAGGTCGAACCGTAGCGCCCCGCCAGCAGTAGCGGCGGTGCCGCTTCCGCGAGGCCCGGCGGCGTGCAGGCCTGGATGGCCGACCAGCGGTGTTCGACCGGCAGCTTCCTGCATCCGCGCGGGTTTCTTCCGGCGTGTCGAGTCGCTACACTGACGGCGCGTCGATCCACCATGCCACACCCAGTTGCGGAGGTTCCGCCATGAAGACCATTCCGACACTTGCCCTCTGCGCACTTTTGGCGGCGGTCACAATCCTCCGGCCCTCGGCCTGCGACGCTGCCGACGCGGCCGAAGACCTCTCCGTACTGACCGCCGACGCCGGTGGCACGGCGCCGGGGGCAATGCTCCATGCGTGGCTCATGGAGAAGATCCACGCGGCAACCGACCGGCGGGATGCCGAATTCGAGAAGCTGCAGACTGCGGAGCAGATTGCCGACCACCAGCAGCGGATGCGGCAGTTCTTCCTCGACCAGATCGGCGGGCTCCCCGAGCGGACGCCACTCAACGCCCGGGTGGTGGGCCGCGAGCAGCGCGACGGCTACCGTATCGAAAAGGTCCTTTTCGAAAGCCAGCCCAGACACTTCGTTACCGCCATCCTCTACCTTCCCGAAGGCGAGCCCCCGTTTCCGGGCGTGCTCGTACCCTGCGGCCACAGTGCCAACGGCAAGGCCCGCGACCTCTACCAGCGGGCACCGATCCTGATCGCCAAGAGCGGCATGGCCGCCCTCTGCTTCGATCCGATCGACCAGGGCGAGCGGCACCAACTGCTGGGCGCCGATGGCAAACCAGTCATCACGGCCAGCACCATGGGACACAACTTGGCCGGCGTGGGGGCAACGCTGCTGGGACGCAACACGGCCACCTACCGCATCTGGGACGGCATGCGGGCGATCGACTATCTCTGCAGCCGCCCCGAGATTGATCCCAAACGGATCGGCTGCACCGGCATCTCCGGCGGGGGCACGATGACCAGCTACCTCATGGCCCTCGACGAGCGGATCCAGGCCGCCGCGCCAGGCTGCTACCTGACCAGCTTCCGGCGGCTCCTGGACACGGTCGGCCCGCAGGACGCCGAGCAGACGATTTTTGGGCAGGTCGCCTTCGGCATGGACCACGCCGACTACGTGCTGATGCGAGCCGCCAGGCCAACGCTGATGATGACCGCCACGAGCGACTATTTCGACATCACCGGGGCCTGGAGCAGTTTCCGCCAAGCCAAACGGTGCTACGGATACCTGGGCTTTCCCGAGCGGGTCGACCTGGTGGAAGTGGCCGGAGATCATGGCTTCCCCGCTCCGATGCGGGTCGCCGCCGCACGCTGGATGCGCCGCTGGCTCCTGCAGGTCGACGACGCCGTTGCCGAAACCGATTTCCCCGTCGCCAAGGATGAGGACTTGTGGTGTACGCCTCGCGGCGAAGTCATGCTGCTGGAGGGAGCACGCAGCGTGTACGACCTGAACGTGGAACTGGAGACCCGGCTCGCTCAGCAGCGTCGCCGCCTCTGGCAGGCGACCGAGAAGTCCAAGGCCCTGGCCGAGGTGCGCCGCACAAGCGGAATCCGCAGCCTCGCCGACCTGGCCGAGCCGAAGGTCACCCAGATCGGCAGGATCCAACGCGACGGATACCGAATCGAGAAGATCGTGCTGCAGCCGGAATCGGGGATCCCCATCGCCGCCCTGCTCTTCGTGCCCGAGACGCCCGCGAAGGACGCGAGTCTCTATCTCCATGCCGACGGCAAACAAGCCGATGCCGCCCGAGGCGGCCCGATCGAGAAACTGGTCGCCCAAGGGAGGATTGTGCTGGCCCCCGATCTCTCGGGTATCGGCGAAACCAGGCCCACCGGCAAGCATTCCTACGGCAGCTACTTGCCCCCCGACTGGCTAGAATCGACTCTTGCCTACCTGCTCGGCACGTCACTCCTTGCCAAACGGGCGGAGGAGATTCTGGTTTGTGCCCGTTATCTTGCCACGGCCGACTTGCCGACCCCGCGTCCGGTGCACCTGGTCAGCGTGGGCCGCGTCGGCCCCCCTGCCCTGCACGCAGCGGCACTGGAGTCGCAACTGTTCGCCACGGTGACACTCTGCGGGAGCCTCGCGTCCTGGTCCGACGTTGTTCATACTCCGCAGTCGAAGAACCAGTTCGTCAACCTCGTTCACGGCGCGCTGCGGGTCTACGACCTGCCGGATCTGGCCGCCAGCTTGCCTGCCGACAAACTCACGATCGTCGCCCCGGCAAGCGCGGCTGAAGAGCCCGTTCAGGACAAGTGAGGATCGACCGAAAGACAGATTCCCGATTTCAATGTCCCCAGCGGAGGGCCGGCGCGAAGCACAGACCGGAAGATCGGCGGGTTGTCCATCGGCCGATACTGAGACTCGCCGTCCCGCTACTCCCCGAATCGGCGAACCTGTACTTGGCAGGATTCGTACAATACCCTGCACCTGACTGGCGGCGCCGCCACCTGGAGAAGAGCACCGTACTGTCGCTCGCCGGATCGGCGACGATTCAGGCGAAATGCCCCCGAAATCCCACATTCCTTGAAGGGTCAGAAAGAATGCCCTCGCTGCCGATCCTCGAAGATTATCTCGCCGGTCCCGAAACTCTCCGCGAAGCGGTAGACGGCATCTCGGAGGACCAATTCGACGCCGTACCCGTTCCCGGCAAGTGGTCAACCCGCCAGGTCGTCTGCCACATCGCCGATTGCGAGGTCGTCTATGCCGACCGGATGAAACGGGTCATTGCGGAGAACAATCCGCTCCTGTTGAATCTCGATCCAGAGGTCTTTGCGGCCCGACTGGCGTACGAGCGAAGGGACGTGGAAACCGAGATCCAAGTGGTCGAGTCGGTGCGGACCCACATGGCAAGAATCCTCCAGTCGCTGGAGCCGGAGGATTTCCGGCGCACCGGCCAGCATTCCACCGACGGCCCACTGACACTCGAGACTCTTCTGGCCCGGATCACCAGGCATATCCCACACCACGTCCGCTTCATCCTGGAGAAGAAGGAAGCCTTGAAGAGCGGCGGCGAAGCCGAGGAGGTGTTGGAGTAGTCGACGGCCTGATCGGGCGGCTGGCGGCAGCCCGAGTTCCACCTCACTCCTTTCCCACGCAGTACAGCTGCCGTGTTGTGCGGATGAAAAGCTGCCCCCGGGCAGCGATGATCGACGAGCGAACGACTTCGCGATTGTCCGGCTCGTCCATCTTGACCGAGTGAATCACTTCACCCGTTCTGGCGTCGATCACCGCCACCTCGCCCTGGAAGTCGACCACGTAGATCTTGCCGTCGGCCGCCAGGGGTGAAGCCTCATACTTTGCCCTGCCCGGCGTGGGAACGGTCCACTTCACCTCGCCGGTCGCCGCGGCCACGCGGGAGAGAGATTTACCCAGGTCGCTGAGGATGAAGAAATCGCCGTCGTAGAAGGCGGGTGTCGGCACGTCGGAATTGACGGCACGGACATCCTGGCTCACCCAGGCCAGATCGCCATCGCCCAAATGCCCGTCGAGGCCCGCCTTCACAGCGTACACGGGATTCATCTTGGGCCCGCAGATCAGGACCACGCCACCGCCGGCCACCGGCGAGGGGACGAGCCGCCAGTGGGAGATCTTGTCGGGGTTCAGGTCATCCCAACGCCAGAGTTCTTCGCCCGTGGCCGGATCGTGCCCCGTCAGGGCATCGCCCCCCGCCACGAGCAACTCGTCGCGTCCCGGGCCCTTCATGGGAATCAGGGTGCTGAAGGCCTCGCGCGACTCGGCCACCGCATCGCTTGGGCGGACATGGCGCCACAGAGTCTGGCCGGTTTTCGGATCCATGGCCAGCAGATAGGACTGGTTCTCGCGATCGGCAAACCCTCGCCCCCGGACCGGCACGTCGCGCTGCAGGACCTGCATGTAGAGCTTCCCGCCAAAGAGCGTCGGGCTGGTGGCGAATGTCCAATTGAAGGCAAAGGTGCCGTAGTCTTTCTGAAGGTTGCGAGCCCAAAGCTGCCGGCCGGCGAAGTCGTAGCAAACAAGTTCGCCGCTGCTGAAGAAGAAGCAGACGGATTCTCCATCGGTCACCGGCGAGGGCGCCGCGAAGTTGCTGCGATCGTCCTGGCTCGTCCCCTCGGCAACCTCGTGCTTCCAGAGCAGTTTTCCATCCGCCCGGTCGAAACACATGGCCTGAAGCGCGTCCTTCTCGGCATCCAGCCCGGAGAGAAAAACGCGATCTTCCCACACGATCGGAGTTGAGGCGGCGGCACCGTCGAGTCTCGCCTTCCAGGCGATCCCCTCCGTCCGGGTCCAGTTCACGGGCAGATTGGTAGCGCTCGTAGATCCGTTCAGATGGGGTCCGCGCCAGTGCGGCCAGTTCTCGGCACACAGGGGCGAGGCAACCAGAGAAAGGAGGACCAGGGCAGGCACAAACCTCATAGCGAGCGTCTCCTTGGGCAGGCGGGGAGGAGGGGCGGGGGGCAGGCGGGACGGAAACGGTTTCTCGGACCACTCGATTCTAGCCGGCCCGGGCCGTCGATTCCAGTCGCATCCCGCTCTCATGCGGCAGAGCACACGGCCCGGCCCGCCAACCTTGATCCCAGCGCACCGGTTCTCCCCGCCGGTACCACTGGGTATCATCGAGTTAGGGTGCGGAAACCGAACTTGCGAGGAATCGATGCCCGAAGACGTCGCAGCCTCTGCCGAACTGCTGGCCGCCAGACAGCGGATGCTCCGTGTCGACCTCTGTGGACGAGGCATCCGCGATCGGCGCACCCTGGAGGCAATGGGCAAGGTGCCCCGCGAGCGCTTTGTGCCCGACGACATGCAGCACGAGGCCTATGCCGACGGCGCTATGGCCATCGGCTGCGGCCAGACCATCAGCCAGCCCTACATGGTGGCGCTGATGACCGAAGTCCTCGAACTGACCGGAACAGAGCACGTTCTCGAGATTGGAACGGGCAGCGGCTACCAGACCGCCGTGCTGGCCGAAATCGCCGGCCACGTGATCACGGTGGAGCGCATCGCCGAGCTGTCTCGGCGGGCGATGGAGGTGCTCGGGGCTCTGGGATACCGGAACGTGACGGCCGTGGTGGCCGATGGCACGCTCGGGTACGAGCCGGAGGCTCCCTACGATCGGATCCTCGTCACGGCCGGCGCCGCACGGATCCCCCCTGCCCTGCTCAGCCAACTCGGCGAAGCGGGGCTCCTCGTCATGCCGGTCGGCGGCGCCGATTGCCAGCAGCTCCAGGTCGTGCGGCGCAGGGACGACCGTTTTCTGACCACCGGCCTCACCGCGTGCCGTTTTGTGCCCCTCGTTGGCCAACAGGGCTGGGGAGAAGACCATGCCTGAGGCGGGATGGAGGAAGACCCGTGCCTCCTGCTGGCTTCCGTCGGGCGGCGATGCTACGATCTGTCTCGGGAGACTTTCTTGCGAGAGCCCCCACAACGCGGCGGCAGATGTCTCTGTCCCTACTGAACACCATCTTGCCTGAGGAGGTCGTATCAATGAGAAAGCTTGGAACGATCGTTGGATTGGCGCTGGTGCTGGCAACGACCTGCGGAGGCTTCTGTGCCTCTGCCAGCGGCCAGGCCCCCGAAAAGCTCCACGTCATCGTGTTCGGAGCCCACCCCGACGATTGCGAGATCCGTTGCGGCGGGGTCGCGAAGCTGTGGGCCGACCAGGGCAACCTGGTGAAATTCGTTTCCGCCACCAACGGCGACATCGGCCACTGGGGCATGGCCGGCGGGGTACTCGCCAACCGGCGGAATGCCGAGGTCCAGGCGGTGGCCGATGTGCTCGGAATCACCTCCGAAGTGCTCGACATCCACGACGGCGAACTCATGCCCACCCTTGAGAATCGCAAGACCTTCATACGGCTCATTCGCGAGTGGGAGGCCGACATCGTGATCGCCCATCGCCCCAACGACTATCATCCCGACCACCGCTACACCGGTGTCCTCATGCAGGACTCGGCCTACATGGTCTCCGTGCCCTTCATCTGCCCCGACGTGCCGCCGCTCCAGAAGAACCCGATCTTCCTCTACTCCTACGATCGCTTCCAGAAACCCAATCCATTCCAGGCCGACATCGTTGTGGCCATCGACAGCGTGATCGAGAAGAAGGTCGAGGCTCTCGCCCTGCTCGAGTCCCAGTTCGTCGAGGGGGGAGCCAACGGATCGCCCGACCGGTCTCCCAAGACGGAAGAACAGCGCCAGGCGAGGCGGGAAGAAGTGAAGGAAGGCTTCAGAAACCGTTTTGCCACGGTGGCCAACGACTGCCGGGCAAAACTCGTGGAACTCTACGGCGAAGAGGCGGGCAAGAATGTCAAATACGCCGAGGCCTTCGAAATCTGCGAGTACGGCCGCAGACCCTCCAAGGAGGAGATCCTGAAGCTCTTCCCAATCCGGCCGTGAACGATCGCAATCCGGTTTTCCCGATCGAGACAGTCCCGCTGCCCTCTCCCACAAGGGGAAAGGGCGGCGGAGTCATCGGTTCGACGGACCTCAGAGATCGCTGGGTTTCTCCTCATCTGCCAGCAGATCGGGGTGCATTCCCCGCTCGATCATGGCCATCCGCTCGCGGTGCCGGAAGATGAGCCTGGTCATACCCAGAATCCCCCCCACGAGGAACACGCTGACGATCGCCACGATCGGGATCATCAGTGCCAGGGTCTCTTCCCGCAGTCCCGAGATGGCAGCAATCCAGTCCATAGAGAATCCTCCCCGACCAAAGCGGCCTCGACATGGCATGAGACAACACCGACTCGGTGGTTATTCGGGCCGTCGGGGAGAGTATTGGCCGCAGGCCGCCAAATTTCGCAGAAACACGCCGCCGCCCCATTTGCCAGGAACAAACAGACGCTCCCGAATCGCATCCCCGGCAGTGCTCATCTTCGTGAGGAGGGGGGTGACAAAAAGGAGGGACCGGGGATGCGATTCGAGAGCGTCTGTTGTTCAGCCTGCAGGATGTCGCTGCCTCAGTGAGTTACCGCATAAACCAGAATGTTCGCGCCAAGATTCAAAGCGTCGTCCTCTTGGACTCCGTAGCTGTAGGCATGAGGGAACTGCTCCCAGCCGTTGCCCAGGTCGAATTTGCTGTAGATCACGGCCAACCGGCCATCGATCGTGATGCCTTCCAGTTCCGGTGTTTCGAAGAAACCGTAGTCTTCGCGGACCCGCGGCGTGTACTCCAACCGTTGAATGTTGTTGTGACAGTGGAAAAGAGGGTGATCTGCCGGCAGGCGATCGAGCCGGCATTCAGGCAGCGTCTTGCCGATCTCTCGGCGAAACGCGGCGTCAAACGACACCCGCCCGCAGCAGGCGTCGGCCACCAGCAACCCGCCGGCGGTCAGGTAGCGCTGCAGTCGGGCCACTTCTTCGTGGTTCCAGTGAAACTCGTGATGCCCGGTCATGTACAGGATCGGATAGGTCGCCACCCGCGGGTCGGTCAGTTCAACCTCGACTCGTTTGAACTTCACTTCCAGCGTCGAGTTGTCGCGAGCATACTTGAGCAGGTTGTGCACGGCCGACGGGTCTGGATCCCAGTCTCCCTCGTGCTTGAGCTGGGCGAATACCAGGTCGTCGCGGCTGGGGGCCTCCTGCTCGAAGTAGCGTTTCGTCGTGCTCAGGAATCGTCCCAGTTGAAACGTTCCGAGCAGGTAGGTCACCAGGTTGGCGCCAACCTGCCGAGCCTGGTCGATCACG
>CAZLWV010000003.1:86514-137738 GCA_964563135.1 uncultured Planctomycetaceae bacterium | reverse complement strand
GCGGCTGAAGTCGGCGCCGTCGGGGTCGAAAGCGGTGCGGTAGAGCGTGTTGCCGAACTTGTCCTTGAGCCCGAGGCTGTCGTCGCTGGTCGCGGTGCTGGAAGCAGAGAGCACCTGGATCGTGTAGTATCCGTCCTGCAGCGGCTGGGCTCCGGCCGCGTCCGGATTGCTGTCGAGCGTGAGCACGGCCTCCCACTTGTTCGACGGAATGGCGTCGAGGTCGTATGCCTCGCCGGTCAGAGGATCGATCTGGCCCGAGAGTTCGGCCGCTTTGCTGAGACCGAAGGAGACGCTGATGACGCCCCCGCTGACTTCGGCCCCGCTCTCGTAGAGTATGAAGTTGGCCGTATTGAGAATGCTGTTGGTCACGTCTTCCGGATCGCCGGCGAGCATCTGCTCGTCGAACGTCAACACGATATACTGCACGTTCTCGCGCAATTCCTCGTCGGCGTCAATCGTATTGCCGTCGGCATCGGCAAAGTCGGTGACCTTTGGTCCGGCCGTGTCGGTTTCTTCATCGAAGCGGCGGTAGTAGATGTTGGAGTTCGCCGTGCCGCTGCCGTCGGCGACGAAGCCCGAGCTGAGGTAGCTTTCGATCTGGGTATACACCGCCACGTAGTCGCCGTCGGGTTCCATGCCGATCGACGCGCTCGTCTGCTGGGTCCCGCTGAGGCCGTAGGTGTCGCCTTCGATGACGTCGCCGACAGGCGGACCGGATACCCAGGAAAGAACCGCGTTTCCATTGGCGTCGAAGGTGATGCCGCCCCGTTGCGTATCGCTGCTGATCACCTCGATTTCGAACGCAGTATCGTGCGCAGATCCCTGGAAGACGATCTCGTAGAGGACGTTGCGGTAGCCGTCGACCAGGTTCATGCCGCCCGCCCGCTCCTCATAGAGACCCTCGTTGATTCCGTCGATTTCCCAAGCGGTTCCCGTGCGCGATTCGATCTCTTCGGGATCGACTTCACGAATGTCGACCGAGCCCTCTTCCCCCGCCCAGGCGGAGCCCAGAATCGCCATGCCTTCCAGGGCCGCTTCCAGATTCTGCAGGGTCCCCGTGATATTGAGCGGCTGGCCGATGCCGTTCGCGGCGATGGTGACGACGGCCGTTTCGGTCGCGCCGGTCGCAACGTTCGTCACCTGGATGGTGAAGGTCCCGCTTTCCGCCTGGTACCAGGTGCCGTTGGCCGCGCTGTACTGCAAGGGAATCTCGATGAACGCGCTCTGGTTCTGGCCGTCGCGGTAGGAGTTGATGACGTTGTCGGACGAAGTCGCCGACAGGACGCTGTTCAGCAGCGGATCGGTATCCCACGTGGAAAGGAGAATGCCGTTGGCCTCGCCGCGAAGCTGGCCGATCGTGGCTTCGAGGATCGCCCGCAGCCGGCCAAGCTGCGACTCAGAGGCCCCCAGCTCATTGGCGCGGAACAGGATCTGGTCGATCGTATCGTCGACATCGCCGGTGCTCTCGAGCAATTCGGTGAGCATGGCGACCGGAGCCCCTTCCTGGCCGCGGTCGTAGACGTTGAAAGGATCGAAGAACAGGAGGAGGTCCTCGTTGCTCTCCTTACCCATGAGCTCGGCGAAATAGCCGGCGGCCATCTCGACGTTGACCGACACGTCGGGACCGTACCCCTGGTAAATGACGACCAGGTCGCCGTCGGCATCGATGGCGGGCTGTGCGGTGCTCTGGTCGTAGGGCCAGAGAGTGGCGGAGGCAATGTCGGTCGAGGCGCTGTTGACGCGGAATTCCTCGCGGATCGCCTCGGCGTCGCTGATCACTGCACCGGCGTCGTCGTACAGTGCGAACTGGGCCGCATGAACGCCGGAATTGGTGGTTCCCGCGTCGGTGTCGAACAAGCCCTCCCAGGTGATGACGTAATTATCGTCGGAATCGAACGCCGCTGCGGAATAGCCGCCGCTGCCGACGACGAACTCGTCGACGAGCTGGGTGCCGGTCGAGTCGAACACCTTGGCGAAGACCTGGGAGTTCTGGACGTTGCCGGAGAGGTAATCGGCATCCGACGTCGTGCTCCAGGTGACGAGGAAGTTGCCGGAGTCGCTCAGGGCCACGTAGGGGGCGTACTGGATGCTCGTGGTTTCCGTGTTCACCTGGAACTCGTTGCCCACGCGCTCGCCGTCGCTGTTGAACCGCTGGACCGAGATGTGGTTGAAGTAGCTGAGCAACTGGCCGCCGTTGGCCCAGGCCACCACGAAGTTGCCGCTGTCGTCCATGGCCACGCTGGGGGAGAACTGCGGATTCGCCGTGTCCTTGTTGACCTTGATGGTGTACATGTCGACGTCCATGTCCTGGACGGACACGGTCGCCGGGAGGGGCGTGGTGTCGGCCACGTACTCCAGGACCGGCTGGTCGATTCCGGCGCTGTCGCCGCCGAACCGCACTTCCAAGCGGTATCGGCCGGCCGTGGCCGTGGCAATGCGGACCACGGTCACGCCCTCGATTCCCGCCGCCGCGAGCTTGGCCTCGATGTTGTCGGCCGTGGCGGTCAGGTTGCTGCTGTTGAAGACGATGGATTCGGTGATCACGTCGCCCAACTGCAGGCGGAAGGTTCCGGTCAAGGTCGAGTAAGGATCGGTGGCGTTGAAGATGAGCCGCTGAACGTCTTCGGCCTCCGGGTTGATCAGGGCGCGGACTCCCGACGAGCCGCCGTAGATGTCGGTCATCTCCCCCGGGACCTCGACGCTGTCGTCGACGATGCCGAACGGAGTGAACAGACGGGCGTAAACGTCGGAAACGCTGCCGTAGTTGTCGGTGCTGGAGACCTCGCTCTGCCAGGCGATCACGAAGTCGCCGTCGGCATCCATCGACACCGTGGCGTAGGTTTGATTCAGCTCGCTGCCGGCCACCTCCTCCGGGTTGACGCGGAACTCATTGCTCGGCTCCTTGCGGGTTTCGACCGCGTTGGCGGAGACGGAAACGGCGAAGTCCTGGTCGTCCTTGGCATCGGTAATCACCAGTTCCGGGTGGTTCTGCTTGCCCGCGCTGCCGGTGAAGGTGATGTCGAACTCGGTCAGGCTGTAGGTGCCGTCGGGGTTGATCACGGGGGTGACCTCGACTTCTGGCGAGTACGACTGGGTCCACCACGGCGCCAAGTAGGACGACGCGGTGCCCGAGGCGGCATTCTCGGCCGCATCCTCAACCGACGGGAAGGTGATCGGGCCAATCGAGGAATAGACCAGCGACTTGCTAGCGATGGCGGCCTCGATCGCGGCTGCGGTCGCCCACGGATTGTCTTCGGAAACAGCAATGTTCTCGAACCGCAGGCCTTCCCGCAGCGTGGAGACGGACACTGCAGGCAGGTAGGACTGGGTCAGTTGGAACGACTGCACCGCAATCTCCGGAACATCGGAGCCGGCGGTGGCGTCGGCGAAGGTGATCAGGTAGTCGCGAGGATTGATGGCCTGGACGACCACGCCGGCCAGTTCGCCGCCCAGCGAACGCAGGGCGGTCTGGATGGCCGCGGCGTTGGATGCCATCGAGGCCTCGGAGAAGTTGCGGACGGTGACCGTTTCCTGCACGCCGGGGTCTTCCCCGATCGTGCCGTCGCCGGTCAGGTCGAAGCCGAGCACGAAGGAACCTTGGATCCGCCCCACCTCGTCGTCGTCGTCGGTGTCGGACGTGGAAGGCTCAAGGCCGGCGGTGATCGAGATCATCTGGATCTCCGCGGCGTTGTACTCCAGGGTGAAAGTCCCAAGCGTGTTCGAGTTGCTGTCGGTATCGGAGGCCAGCGCCTCGGGCAAGGTGATCCGTTGCACCTCGTCGGTGAAGTAGCGGGCGTAGATGTTTGCGTCGGTGGGATTGCCGTCGTTGTCGACGCTGTCGTAGCGGGTCCAGGCGACGACGAAGTCGCCGTCGTTGTCGCTGGCGATCGACTGGCCCGCGGTCGTGGTCTGGTAGTCGGAGGTCACCTGGTTGACCAGGATCGAATTGAGGTCCAGCGCGCTGACTTCGGTCTCGGTCACCTCGGGCAGTTCCGGCTCCTCGAGGTCCTCCTGGCCGTCGGAATTGACCACGAAGCTGGCGGAGAAGTCGTCGCCGGATGTTGCCAGTCCGGTCAGGTAGAGGACATTGCCGGCCGCATCGCGCAGGCCGCTGCTCACGCCGGGAACGGCGGCGAGGGCCTGGAGCGTGTAGGTCCCATCTTCCAGCCCCTGCAGGCCGGCGGTCGCCAGGTCGCCGTCGAAGGTGAGGATCGCCTCGTACTTGTTGGTCGGCTGCGAATCGAACTGGTAGGGGAGGCCGGTCCTGGAGTCGATGGTTCCGGCCAGTTGCGAGGCCTTGTTGAGGCCGTAGACGACGCTCACGATCGCCCCTTCGACCTCGATGCCGTCGAGGAGGAGGGCGTAGTTGTTCGGATTGGTGACGCTGTCGCTGCCGGTCTGCAACATATCCTCGTCGAAGGTGAGGACCATGTAGCGGATGTCGCCGTCTGCTTCCTCGAACTCGTGGCCGTTGTCGAGGCTGTTGCTCTTCTGGTCGGCCCAATCGGAGACGGTGGGGCCGGCTGTATCGGTAGTTTCGTCGTAGCGACGGGCGAAGATGCCATGGGTATCGCCCACGCCCACACCGCTCCAGACGACGATGGCATCGCCGTCGGGTTCCATGGCGATGGTAGGCATGTACTGGTCGCCATATTCGGTGAAGTTGACGCGAGTCTGGGTGCCGATGGTCTGGTTTGCGGCGTTGTAGTCGATTTTGAACACGCCGCTGTCGTCTTCGTCGACCTGGAGGTCCGGATTTCCCGGGTTGAGCGGGTCGGCCGTTGCGCCGGCTCCGTTCCAGACGACGGAGAAGTCGCCGTCCGCGTCGACCGCGATGGAGGGGTTGACCTGCTGGCCGGCAAACTGGGCCATGTTGGCCTGGCCGGTGGCGATCGAGTTGCCTGCGCTGTCGAACTCGGAATAGTAGACGTCGTAGTCGGTGCCGTTGTAGCTTTCCCAGACGAGGTAGAATCCGCCCTGGTCATTCATGGCCAACTGAGGATTTCTTGCCACGCGGAAGGTGGGAGAACCGCCGCTTCCGGTACCGGAATCAAGCTGGATCTCGCCGGTCTGGGCGGCTCCGCTGGAGGAGTAGAGACGGCCGGCGATCACCGTGTTGGTGACGACGCCATTGGTCTGTGCGGTGACCACTTCCCAGGCGACGACGAAATCGCCGGTGGCTCCGGAGACGGCGACCACCGGGTTGATTTCGAAGGCGCCGGGCGTGAGGGAGGTTCCGGCCAGGTTGTTGGTGTTGACCATGAACTCCGTGCCCTGGGCAACGCCAAAGCGATCGTAGCGCTGGCCGTAGACGTCGTTGAAGAAGCTGAAGTTTTGCCCCGACGTGGCCCAGACGATCACGAACGCCCCGCGATCGTCCATGGCGACCGACGGATTGACCTGGTTGTAGTTGGTGGTGGTGTTGACGCGGAACTCACCGGTGACGGCATTGCCGGTGGAGTCGAAGAGACGGGCGTAGATGTCGTAGGTGCCGTCGGAGTTCTCGTGCTGCCAGACGATAACAAAGTCGCCGTCGGCATCCATGGCGATCGAGGCATTGCTCTGGTCGCCCGCGGTCGTCTGATTCACGAGGATCTCGCCGGTGACCGCCTGGGTGCTGCGGTTGTAGAGGCGGACATAGACTCCGCCGGAATTGACGTCGCCCGGATCATCCAGGCCGTAGGTGGTCCACACGACGGCAAAGTCGCCGTCGTTGTCGACCGCCACGCTCTTATTGCTTTCCTCGCGAGCCTGGCCCAGGCCGCCGGGGGCGGAGATCCGCTGTTCGTAGGCGACCGTATTGTCTTCGTTGACCCGGAACTCAGGACCGATCTGAGCGCTGGCGGCAATCGAGAACTGGTGCTCGTAGCCCCCGGTTCCGACCAGGTAGGTCTGCGTTCCCGAGCGACCGTCGCGGTCGGAGTCCAGGAAATTGCCGGGAATGATCGACGAGCTGCCGTCGTCGACATAGCTGGTTGCGTCGCTGATCAGATCCTTGACCGTCAGGACGTAGGTTCCCCGATCGAGTTTGGGCGTTCCGAAGTTCACGCCGTTGCCGTCGAAGGTGACGACGGCTTCCCACTTGTTGGTCAGCGGGTTCAGACCGAAGGTGACGGAACTGATGCCGCCAACGACCTCGGTGCCGTTGCGAGTCAGCGACCAGTTGTCGGGATTGAGAACGCTGTAGACGCCGCTGGAACCGCCAAGCACCGACAGTTCCTCGTCGAAGACGACGGTGACCTGGCCGATTTCGCCGCCGTCGGCCACAATCACGCCCCCCTGGAAGATCCGATCCGTGCCGGAGTACATGTCGGTGACGATGGGGGCGGTGAGGTCGGACTGCACGAGGTAGTCGTTGCTGTCGTACTTGTAGAGAGCCGTTGCACCGGCGAGGTCGCCCACGCCGGTCCAGACGATCACGAAATTGCCGATCGCGTCCATGCCGGCCGACGAGATCCACTGATCGCCTGCGATTTCGAGGTTGACGCGGGTTTCCGACCCCACCGTTGCGCCGCCCTCGTCGAAGCGCTGGTAGAACACGTCGTGGCCGGAACTGGAGGTGCTTCCCGCACCCTTGCCGCTCCAGGTGATCACGAAATCGCCCGAGGTATCCATGGCCACCGACGAATACATCTGGTGACCGATGGTCGTGGTATTGACGCGGAACGAAGCGGGGCTGGCAGCGACCGCTTGCGTGATCCGCAGGGTCCAGGAACCGAGCTCCGTGGAGACGGTTTCGAGGTAGCCGGTCTGGCCGTCACCCGAAGCGTTGTCGGTCACCGTGAGGGTCCACGTTCCCGCGGCATTCTCCCCGTTGAAGGCGGAGAGGGCACCCTGCGGAATGTAGACATCCGCGTAGGGCACGATTGCGCTGGTGTCGTTGATCCGCACGCTGGATGTGGCCTGGTCGTCGAAGATGGTCTGATTCATCACCACGCCAGTGCTGCCGGAGTCGTCGAGGCCGCTGAAGAGCGTGACAATGGTGCCCGCCGGGCTGGTCAGCGTGACGGTCAGCGTATCGAGGGCGGTGTGGTAGAGACGCCCGAACTGCAGATCGAGGTCGGCGATCGTGAAGCTGTCGTCGATGGTGATCTGGAACTGATGACTGGCGCTGATCGGGTGCGAGACCGGGTCGACGTAGGTCCGAGCCTGGGCCGACGAGAGCTCGGCCCAGACGGAACTGCCGCTGGTGTCGCCTGCCGTGTCGGTCCAGGTGACCACGTAGGACTGTCCGTCCAGACGCATGGCAACGTCGGGATAGCGCTGATGGCCTGCCACCGTGTCGTTGACCCGCCGCTCGCCGGCGAGCGGGCCGGCGGTGGGAGAACCGTCGGCATTGAACTCGCGGACGATGACGTCGTCGTCGGTTCCGTTCTGATCGCTGGTCCAGGCAACGACGAACGCTCCGGAACCGGCCATGGCAATGCTGGGCGTTTGCTGGTCGCCGGCAGTGGTGACGTTGACTTGGAATTCCGACGCCATGGCCACGCCCTCGGAGTCGTAGCGGCGGGCGTAGATTCCGTAGCCGCTTCCCAACTGGCCGTTCTTCTCCTGCGCGTAGCTTGCCCAGGTGATGACGAAATCGCCATCGGTGTCGATGGCGACATCGGACCATTTCTGGTTGTCATCCGTGTAGTCATTCACCAGGAAGGCATCTTCCACGTCGTCGGCGAAGCGGATTTCCTCCAGTCCCGTCGAACCGTTGATGGTGACCACAATCGGGCGTGCCGAGAACCGTCTGGCATAGATGTCGGCGTCGCCGTCGCGGTAGTTCGTCCAGGTGACGACGAAATCGCCGTCCGGATCCATGGCCACACTCGCATAGCGTTGAACGTCGCCGGTGAAATCCGCGTCCGCGGTCAACGGCATGACGGGCGCTGCGTCGACGCTGGTGCCGATCACCGCCCCCGACGAATTGACGATGGGGAGGTCTGCGGGGGTACCGTCGGCGTCGAACATGCGCATGTAGACGCGATCGATACCGCTCTGGTAGGCAGTCCAGACCACGACGTAGTCGCCGTCGTCGTCGACCGCCACGGCGTTGGCCGTTTCGGGCTGGAGGGTCGCGCTGGTGCCGCTGCTGCTTCCCGCCGTCTCGTCGACGGAGCCGTCGGCCTGGTTGACCGAAACCGAGAAGGAGCGAACCATGTCCTGGCCGGCCGGGCTGACACCGGTCGCCCCGAGCGCATTACCCCTGGTATCCTGGAGGGTGCTGCGGGCGATGATCTGGTAGTTGCCGATGCCCAAGGGGCTGACGGCCGTCGCGGCATTACCCGTGGCATCGACGGTGATCACGGCTTCCCACTTGTTGGTGGGGATGTCGGAGAGATTGTAGGTTCCGCCGAAACCGTCGCTGGTGCCGGCGAGTTCGGCGGCCTTGTTCATGCCAAACTCGACCTTGACGATACCGCCGGGGATCGCCACGCCATCGAGGGTGAGAAGCCAGTTGTCGGTGTTGAGCACGCTGCCCGCATCGTCGTCCGGATCAACGCACAGCAGTTTCTCGTCGAACGTCATGACGATGTGGCTGACGGCGCCGTTGATGGTTTCGCCATTGTCGACCAGGTTGCCGGTGTGGTCGACCAGGTCGGTGACGCTGGCGCCGGCATTGTCTTCGCTTTCGTCGAAGCGGCGATAGTAGACATTCTGGTTGGCGGAGCCGCTGGACCGGTTGTATCCGCCGTCGAAATCGGACGTGTACTCCTCTTGCTGCATCCACACCATGGCGAAGTCGCCATCGGTTTCCATGTCGATCGTGCTCAGGGTCTGCATGGTCCCGGCGTCGGCATCCTGGTACAGCGACACGCTGACATAGTCCTCGCCGTCGGGGGTGATAGCCTCCGACTGCACGTACATGGTCATGCCGGTGTCGTGGACTTCACCCTGGAAGGTGACTTCGAATACCGCGCAGTTCTGGAGCGTCAGCAGATCGTAGTAGTTCGTGTATGCCCAAGGGGTGGAACCATCCTCCAACGCCACCTCGCGCTGCAAGATCTCGTACTGGCTGACCGTACGCACCTCGACCGCGCCCTCGTAGCGGTTCTCGGGCCAGTTCAGGCCGGTGCGGGTCGCCCCCTCGAGGGCGTTTTCGATCGCCGCCCGGGTCTGACCAACATTCAAGACACTGTTGGTGTAGACGGGACTGATGGTGATGTCTTCATAGTTGGAGACGTACGGGTTGTACATGCGAATCACGAAGTTGCCACCGGTCGACTGGGAGTCGATGAGGATCAGCCAGCGCTGGTTGGTGCCATCGCGATCGGCATTGGCGATGTTGTCGCTGTAGATGATCGTGTTCGAGTCCGCGCTGGCATCGAACTGCGAGTAGAGGATGCCGTAGGCCTCGCCTCGCAGCAGCGTTGCCTTCTCGTCGAGGATCGCGCGGATCCGCCCGAGCTGCGCATCGGTAGCGCCAAGACCCGCCGCCGAGATCAATTCGAGTTCGATGGCCAGATCGATATCGTAGCTGCTGCCGGTATTGCTCAGGATGAACCCGTAGTTGAAGAACGTGAGCAAATCGGCGTTGGCGGGATCCGCGCTGGCTTCCGCGTAGAAATCATAGGAGAGATAGATGTCGTCGGAGACGTCCGCTCCGAAACCTTCGTAGACGATCGTCAGATCGCCGTCGGCATCGAGGGCCGGTGTGCCGTTGGACTGCCAATAGGGCCATATCGAGGTTCGCGCCGGGTCGAAACTGGCACTGTTGACGGCAAACTCGGAGATGAGCTGCGTGATCGAATACGTTCCGGAATTGTCCGCCAGGTTCCACATACGGGCGCGAACGCCTTCGTTGGCCGCGGAGCCGGGATTGTCGGCGTCGCCCAATTCGTCCCAGGAGATCACGAAGTTGCCGTTCTTGTCCCAGGCCCCCTTCTGGCGGCCTGATCCGCCGACGCTGAACTCGCTGACGAGGGTGCTCCCGGTTCCATCGACGATCTTGGCCTGAATCGAGGAAACAATCGCCAGGCTGAGAACGTAGGATTCGTCGTTCGTGTCCACCCAGGTGAGCAGGACGTTGCCGTCGTCGTTGACGGCAACCTGTGGGTTGAAGTGGATTTCGGTGTTGCTGGAGTTGACGCGGTAGGCGGCGGTCAAGGGCTGGCCGTCGCGATCATACGAACGGGCATAGACATCGTTGTAATAGCTCAGGTCCTGGGCACCGCTGGACCAGGCAATGGTGAAGTTCCCCGCCGCGTCCATGCCGACAGAGGCGTCGCCCTGCATTCCGACGGTGGTCGTGTTGACCAGGAAGGCGTCGGTCTTGGCCATGATCCCCTCGACGTACTCCACGTCGTCCGGAGCGCTGAGGCCGATGGGGGTGAAGAGGCGCGCATAGACGTCGGTCTTCTTCGACGCGGTGGCGGACTGGCTTGTCCACACGATGACGAAATCGCCATCGGCATCCATGGCAACGGCGGCATCGGTCTGGTTGTACTGGTCGGGGAGGGGAGTGAGGACCGACTCCGGTTCTGCCGGATTCACCCGGAACTCGGAACTGGTCTGTTTGATCGTTTCGACTGCGCCCAGCGAGACGATGTCGACCGAAGCCCCGGTTTCGTCCACGGCGGCCACAAACTCGAGTTCGGGATGGTCGATCTTGCCGGCGGCGCCTTCCCGCCCGGCGAGAGAACCATCGAAGGTGATTTGAAATTCGGTCAGGCTCGGCTGCAGGCTTACCTTGCCGCTGATCGAATCGACCACGGTCTTGTAGACCAGATCCACGCTCACCCCGGGCACGCTCTGCCGGATCGTGTCGGGCTCCGTGTACGGTCCCAGAGCATGGTTGTACTGGTTGACATAGGCGGCTGGGGGGAATTTATAGGGACCGATATCGTATTCGGTCGTCGTCAGCAGGAAGGCCTGCTCAATCGATGTGGCAGTCAGCGACGGATCATCGGGCGAGACGTAGATGGGCCCCAGCACAATCGGCTCGCGCAGCGCTTCTATTTCGACGGCCGGCAGGAACCCGTTGGTGAAATTCGTGGATTCCACCGTGAGCATGGGCTGATCTTCGCCGTCCGAAAGATCGCCGAAGTGGATCTCAAACTCCGTGGGGGAAACCGGCTGGACCGTTACATCGGCCAGGGCTCCGCCAAGCCCCTGCAAGGCCGTCTGCAGGGTGTTGGCCGTCACGGCCATCAGGTCGGTCTCGTCGAACAGGACCGTCACCGTCTCGCCGCTGCCAACTACGCCGTTTCCGTTGACGTCGAAGCCTAGGGTGATGTCGCCAACAATGTTCTCCTGATAGTATCCGTAATAGCTGCCCGAATTGCTGTAGTAGGGCTCCGTCGTGGCCGAGACGGTGATCTTCTGGACTTCGTTTCCGCCGTACTTGACATAGAAGGCGCCGTAGTTGTTGTCCTCGTTGTTGGTGGCCAGCTCTGCCGGCAGCGAGATCCGCTGAACTTCATCGGTGAAGTAGCGGGCATACACATTGGCATCGCGAATGATCTCACCCGACGTCGGGTCGACCACGTAGTTGCCGTATTGGTCATAGATCGGATCATACCTGGTCCAGGTGACCACGAAATCGCCGTCGTCGTCCATGGCCATCGACTCGGCGGAGTCCCAAGCATCCACGCCATACTGGTTGTAGCCAGTAAGCGTGATCTGGTTCTCGCTGGCATTCTCGTTGACCAGGATGTCGGTGTAGTCCGCGGGCGAGACGCTCAGAAGCTGGCGTTCTTCCAGCGGATCCAGGAGCAGGTGGCGCTGCTTGTGGTGTTTCGGCTGAGATCCGCGGCCCAGCCGGCTGCGAAGCCCCTCGAATCGGTGGGAGACGCTACTAAGTGTAGGCATTCTGAAAATCGACATAGTCTCTCGTTCCTCAAAACTGGGTTCAGGAGTCCGAAAGCAATCTGCTCTCGGACTGCACTCCCACATCCTGGACGGCCGACGGCAATCGGGGAGCCCCGTTCCGGTCAATGTCAGATGGATTGGTTTCTGGAATATCGCCGGTCCCTGCAACATCCTCCGGCGAAGAAGTCTCGCTCGCTGCCTCGATCGGGCGCTCGCGGCTCGATCTCAGCCAATAAGAAGAATCCGGGTTCGTCACGGCGTCGTGCACGGCCGGCTTTTCAAGGTTCAAAATCGTTCCGCGGCGGATGCCCGCCAGGAACAGGACGTCGTAGAGCTCTTCGCAGCCCGAGGTGAAGTCCAACTGTCCCACCACGCTGCCCGTACGGAGATCGACGACGGCAACTCCGCATGTCAAGTGACGGACCCGCTGCTGGATCGGGAGACCGCCAAACAGATGCTTCTCCCGGATCTTGCACATGCCGATCACGGCAAAGGGTCCGGCAAAAGACAGACCACGAAGATAGCCGGGCAGTCGGCAAACCACGTCGCGGCGCCCCGTTGCCGGTTGCATCACGATCAGTTCGCCGGCCCCGGAATTCAGCACCCAGAGGTGCCCGTCATGCCAGCGGGGCGAGTGGGGCATCGCCAGTCCGTCGAGCACGATCTGGTTGGTGTCGACGTCGACGACGACACCGCCGGTCGCCTTCCGCTCCCGCCACGCTCCCGGCTGGTCGGTCGTCCCCAGGGCCGTCACGTACTTCGGCTTGCCCGAAACGATCGCCACACCGTTCAGATGGCAACGATCTTCCGGCACCAGGTCGGTCACAAACCTGGGGCGCCAGACCGGCTCGAAACTGTAATCGTGGCTCGGGCGGGCGAGGCAGGAAAAGCGAGTGTTCACAAACAGAAGATCGTTGCCCTGGAAGGCGACGTCGTGCGTGTGAAGATCGCCCGTGTAATAACTCGTCCTGGGAAGAAACAGGGCGTCGTACTTGCCCGGCTGGTGCTCCAGATAATCGTGAGCCAAGAGCGGGGCGTTTGCGAAGATGCCGATCCAATGGCGAGTCGCAAGCGCCAGTCGGCTGCCCTGCAGAGCCATTCCCAGCGGCTTGTCGAACTGGCGCATCAGCAACGTCGTTTGCCCGTTGCCGTCCGAACCGATCCAAGCCACCTTGCCTGCCTGATAGGTCGACAAAACAAGAGAACCGCCTGATTGCGCAAGCCAAGCGTGAAAGTCCGGCGATACCGAACAGGTGATCTCTGCCGATCGACTCGGTTCGATTGTTTGCGTCATGAGTCCCTTTTCCGAGTGCCGGGATTGTCCAGATTTCGTGCTCTTAGCAAAGCACTTATGATGCCACGCTTTGCATCATCCTTGTGAACAATCCAGGGACATAGTCCAGGCGATTGGTTCGAATTGCTCCATGCTGGTTGTATCAAAGGCTTTAGGCATGCGTGCCGAAGCCTGCACAGGCACCGCTACCGTCGCCCCAATCCGTGCGCCGTGTACAGTCCGCGTTGAAACATTCGTGTTGCGTACGAGGAGTCGTGTGGTGAAGAAAGGAAACAGCTTGTTGAAAAAAGAAGTAGTCGCCAGAAGCAAGCCCTGCAATCCCTCCAGAATCACCCAAATTAACCATTTCATCATGATTGGCCCCCTAGGGTGCGTCAAGACCTCTCCTCGCTTCCCTCCGTTACCAAAACCCTTCTCACGAATGTGGATAGGATTGTGACGGCTGTAGCGACTGGATGGCCAACTCAGCCGGTCCGGGCAGGTTGACGGTGATGGTCAGTCCCTCCCTCTGCCATCACCTTCTTCTGGACAACAACACCGGTTTGAGAGCTGCATAAACAGTGATTGGACGGCGTCAGCCGCCAACCAGTTCCACAAAAAGCAGCGATCAGGAGGATCGTACCGGCTATTCAGCCTGCGCTCAGCGAAAGCACCACCGATGGGTGGGTCGGATGGCAGAGGGTGTATTGACCCGCTCGAGAGAGGACCGACGCCAAGACATGCGTCTTATGGTCTATCTGATAATAACCCAATAGAATTGGTTTGCAGGTGCCACGCGAGCGCCTGCAACCAGCTATCGAAGGTGGTGTTTGGATCCACTATATTGATGGGTATCTGGCGACACCGGCCCGCCCGTTACCCCCCCTACTCTATGGCTGTGGCCAGGAGGCATGCTAGAATGTGCTGCGAGGTAGACTAGCGATAGCGATTCTTGGCGTGTTGACGGAACCTCGTGCTGCGTCTCACCCTTCAGGGGTATGGGTAACGGGAGGATTTGATGTTGTCTCTGTTGAAATCCCGAGCTGCCTTCCTTGTGGGGTGTTTTGTGGCGGCAACCTTGTTGCCGACGTACGCCGCGGAGCCAGATCCAGAGGAAGCGGGTTGCGAGTTCACGCGTCTGACTCGGACGGACGATGGTGTGCCCGTAGCTCTGGAGGCGGCCATCGTGCGGTTCGCCTCGTTGGATCGCGAGAAGGACAGCCCCGTGGTCGATCTGGTCGCGGCAGTCCATGTGGCCGAGAGCTCGTACTATGAGCAGCTCAACCATCGGTTCAAGCAGTATGATGCCGTTCTCTACGAGCTGGTAGCCCCCGAGGGGACGGTGATTCCCAAAGGGGGGGGGCAGGGGAGCAACTCCCCAGTCTCGCTGCTACAGACCACCATGACCGAGGTGCTCCACCTGGAATTCCAGCTCAACGGCATCGACTACACGGTGAAGAACTTCGTCCATGCCGACATGACGCCAAAACAGTTTTCGGAGTCCATGCGTGAGCGGGGCGAGTCTGCCTTCAAGATGTTCTTTCGCATGCTGGGGCACGCGATGTCGCAGCAGGACGGGGACAGTTCGGGGAACGATCTGCGCCTGTTCTTTGCGCTGTTTGAGAAGAATCGTGCCTTGGCCATGAAGCGGGTCCTGGCCGAGGAGTTCCAGAATATGGAAGGAACGCTCACGGCCATCAATGGTCCGGACGGTTCGACACTCATCACCGAGCGAAACAAGGTGGCACTTGAAGTCCTCGAAAAGCAGATTGCGGCTGGTCACAGGAAACTGGCCATCTTCTACGGTGCCGGCCACATGTTCGATTTTGAGGAGCGTCTCCGGGACGATTTCGGATTGGCTCCACTTGAAACGACCTGGCTGACCGCCTGGGACCTGAAAGGCGAAGAAAAGCCCGCCGAGTCGTCGCCCAAGAAGGCCGCCACGGCGAAGGAGGCTCCCAAGACTCCGCTGTTGGCACCGGGTTCCTAGTGCTTTGTCACAGCCAAAAAGTGGGATCGAGACTGTGGAACGACTTGGCGATTGTCGCATGATTCTGCGCCATTCATGCCAAGATCAGGCTGTGACAGAGCCAAAGAACTGTTAACGAGTCGTCCGGTTCTGTGCTCGTGCGTGGCGGGGGGAGCCGCTGAATGCATGGGGTTGCTTCTCAAGTCCCGTTCTGTAAGAGGCGGGAGTCAATCCGGGCAATGTGCACAGTCTGGTTAGTCTGGGTCGCATAACAGTAATCGCGTGATCCGTTCTTGGCGACCGGGCGTTAGCTGCTTTTGCATGCAGCATGACCCGATGAAGAGAAAAGGGGCTATCTTCACGGATTCTCGATCGCTTCCCGCGGAGTCGGCAACGGAGGCAACTCCTGCGGAGATTTCGTCTTACGCCAGTTCCTCTTTGCCGGTATGATTCCCCCGTTTGAGGAACCACGATGCAGTTTCGTCGCAGCGGACAACGTGATGATCGACGTCGCCGGGTTCTCAACGAAGCCCGATTGGGGGAAGGTATGTCCATGTACCGAAGATCAGCACACTGCAGCGATCTGAGCAATGAGACGTTGTTTGCGCGCCGCTCCCTGAACTACGGAACGGCCGAGTTTCTGGACGAGCAGTGGCGGTTGACCGATCTGGTGCCGCTCCGATTGAGTACCCATTTCGTCATTCTGCTGGCGGGGACGGCGATCATCGCTGGTCTGGAGATGCTGTACTTTGTGATGCCGCAGGTGGCGTCGATGACGACGGATGGGCGAGTGGCCGCCTTTGATCTGGACGGGGAGGGCAGTCTGGCGGCATGGTTTTCGTCGACGATACTCCTGCTGTCCGCGGCGACGGCAATCCTGGTGTTCACGGTGCGCCGTTTCCGCTGCGACGATTATCACGGACGTTACCGGGTGTGGATCTGGGCGGCTCTGGTCTTCGTGTTGATGAGCATCGACGAAGGCGGCAGCCTTCACGAAGGATTCAAGGAATTGATGACCTGGACCACGGGAAACCGGGTCTTCGGCGACGGATCGGTGTGGTGGGTTGCGGCCTACTTCTGCCTGCTGGGGCCCATCGGATCGCGGCTCGTGGCGGACATGCGGACCTGCGGTACTTCCACGCTGGCGCTGTTTGCAGCCGCGATGTGCTACGTGCTGGCGATTGCAGCTCAACTGGAAGGTGTGCTCCCGCAGTCGGGCGCTCGCGGCGTGATGCTCGAGGAAGGTGCGGAGATGTTCGGCAACATGTTTCTCTTTCTGGCAATGCTCCTTCACGCGCGATTCGTGGTTCTCGATGCCGAGGGGCTGCTTCCGAACCGGCGAAGCAGGTCGCTCGTTGACCGCGAGGGCTACGGCTATGAGGTCGACCGGGATGAAGAGGAGGGCTGGGCGACGGTGGACGAGGACGAAATCGTTGTCCACCCGCCGCGAGGGCTTCGTCGCCTCCTTCGTTCTCGCACCAACCGGCTGGCCCGTCCGGAGGTGGTCGTGGAGGAGATCGTATCTCCCGTCAACCGCAAGCTGACCCGCCAGGAGAAGATGGTTCTGCGGCAGAAACTGGAGAAGGCCCGTCGTCTCCGTGAAGAGGGTCTGACCTGAATCTGCCATTGACGGGATTCCGGCAAATCGGCTATCGTTCCAGCCCGATTCTCACGACAGGCCAGCCACCGCGTCTGCAGGATAGCGTCGGGGTTTCCGACGGGTGAAGCGGCCCGAAGGACGGGCCGACCTGGCGGAATCCCGACGGGAGAACGTGCTGCTGGCGGTTCAGGCGGGGCGTTCTCCGTCGGGCAGCCGATGGTTGAGCCCTTCATGGATTGTGAAACGAGGGCCGCGGATTCCTGGAGAAGCAGCGCAGCGACGTGTTTCACAGTCAATCGCGGAACCGATAGACACCGGCAGACTTACACCGCCATGTTTCCGTTGTACCGTGGATTGGATCACGGGGGGGCAGCGCGAATCGCCGTGGCCATGCTTCTAGCCGCCACGCTGTGTGTGTCGGCGATTGGCTGCGCCACGTCGAAAGTGGCCGAACTGCGGTCCGTTCCACGGAATCCGCTGGCCGACGCCTTGAAGCTCACGTCGCGAAGAGGGCCCCAGGCCAGCGATCGCACTCGGCAGTTCCTTCGGGTCAACGACCTGGAAGAGTACCGCAAGGATCCCAAGGCGCTCCTCGAGCGGATCCAGACGGTCATCGAGCAGGAACCGACCGCTCCCCATGTGTACGCCTTCGCGGAACTGGCGTTCATCGAGGCGGAAAAGGTCAAGAAGGACAATCCGAAGCTCGCCCTGGATCTCTACGGCGCTTCGGCCTTCCATGCCTATCAGTACCTTTTCGACAGACGATTCCTTGCCAATCGCAATCCTTACGATCCTCAGTTCCGAGGCGCTTGTGATCTCTACAACGGGGCACTGGAGGGATCGCTGCGGCTGATCTGCGCCGACGAAGGTCTCAGGCCCGGAAAGACCTACACGATCGATACAGCCAGCGGTTCATGGGATCTGCAATGCATGTTGCGGGGCAGTCAATGGGTTTCCGAGGACTTTGATCGGTTTGAATTCGTGTCCGACTACGAGATCAAGGGGCTGAAGAACCACTACCAGAACTACGGGCTGGGCGTGCCCCTGATTGCGGTTCGGCGGCGGCATGCGGGCGAAGGCCCGGCGGCGAAATACTATCCCGAGGGGCTGAGTTTCCCCGTGACCGCGTTCCTGCGCCCCCTGCCGACGGGAAACCAGGACTGCTGCGACACGAGTGCGCGCCATTCGGGGGTGATCGAACTGGTCGACCCACTTGCCGTGAGCGATGTTGCAGCGGGCAATGTCCGAGTTCCCATTGAATCGGATCTCACGACGCCCGTGGCGTATTTTCTCAACGATCCCACTCTCAACCTGGTGGCGACGGTGGGACTGCTCCATCCCGAGAAACTCCTCGACTTCCGTCCCAACAGCCAGGAGCGGATCATGGGGCTCTACATGGCCCAGCCTTACGAACCTGGAAAGATCCCCGTTCTGCTGGTGCACGGGCTGTGGTCGAGTCCCATGACATGGATGGAAATGTTCAATGATCTTCGCAGCGTGCCTGTGATCCGCGAGAACTACCAGTTCTGGTTCTACTTGTACCCGACGGCACAACCTTTCTGGATCAGCGCCGGCCAGCTCCGCGAGGATCTGGCGAGGATCCGGGAGACGGTGGACCCGCAACATCGCCAGCGTGCTTTGGATCAGATGGTGCTCATCGGTCACAGCATGGGAGGGCTCGTCTCGCGTCTGCAGACAATCGAGAGCGGCGACGATTTCTGGCATCTCGTCAGCGACCAGCCCTTCTCGCTGGTCAAGGCGGATCAGGAGACCCGGGCTCGCCTCGAGAAGAGCCTGTTCTTCCATCCCAATCCCTCGATTCGCCGCGTTGTCACGATCGGGACCCCGCACCGCGGCAGCACCATGTCGAACGACCTGACGCAATGGCTGTCGAACAAGCTGATCCGCCTGCCCGACATGCTCGACCTGACAAAAGACAACGTGATCGCAGAGAACCAGGAGATCATTCGCAACGATCGGCTGCTGCGGATCGAGACCAGCGTTGATTCGCTTTCCCCCAGTTCGCCGTTCTTCCCGGTCATGCTGGCCGGGTATCGGGCCCCGTGGGTCCGCTACCACAACATCGTGGGTGTGCTACCCGAAGAAGGCTGGACCGGCTATTTCGCCGATGGTGGCGACGGGGTCGTGGCCTATTCCAGCGCCAGGATGGACGACGTGGTCAGCGAGGTAACCGTCCCTGCGATGCACAGCGAGATCCACGCCCATCCCAGGGCCATCCTGGAGGTGCGCCGGATCCTGCTGGAACACCTGCACGAGGTGTACAGCCGCGGCGAGATCGACCCGGTCCGCACAGTCTCCGCGGAACCGGAAACCACCATTCTGCGATTTCCGGCACAGTCGCAGGCGGTCCGCGCTGCGGCGGCCGTGTCGGAAGGGACGATACTGCGGTTCCCGCCCCAGCCGCAACCGGTATTTTCGGCCGGGCTGTCTGGGACTCCGTCGGTCAACTGATCCGGCCCGGGCATCGACCCGCGAGCGGCGAGCGGCGAACGACTGGGGATTGCGGGCTGAGAAGTGCGCCCGGTCCCGAGCCGGCCAAGGACAACAACTGCCGAGAGCGATTCTTCGCCCTCGGCTGCGATGCGTACTGGTACGAGGATCAAGCATGGAGTGCCAGAAGAAGAGGAATCTCGAATTCTGCAACTGCACCTATGACGGCTGCTCACGAAAAGGCTACTGCTGCCAGTGCCTGCAGTATCACCTGCGATCACGGCAACTGCCAGGTTGCTGTTTTCCCGCTTCTGCCGAAAGAACCTACGACCGTTCGTTCGAGCATTTTGCGAGGCTGGTCATGGACAACAGTCTGTAGTCGGTTTCTCGAGTCATGCCCAGCGCATTGTGGAGTGGTTACCCGGCCGGTCATGAGCAGCAGCAGATCGTCAGCCAGGCCGGCCGCAGATCCGGCCGTCCGGGTCCAATGCGACTGCCGATCGTTCCAGAAGGCGTGATGTCGTCGGACTGTTGGCCCTGGACAAGACCGGCAGTCGGGTCGGCGATTCTTTGGGGGTCTTCCACAGCCGGCTCTCGCGCGGGACGGGCCAGCGTGTCGAGCAATTCGCCCCGCATGATGCGAAAGTTGTCGGCTGCCTGGATCCCGAGCTTGACTCGATCCCCCTTGACACTCAGCACGGTGATGCGGATTCCATCGCCGATCACAATCTGCTCATCCATCTTTCTCGAAAGCACCAACATATCGAACTCCTTTTCTGCCCGGAACATTGGCGGCATCGCGTGCGCCGGCGCGCACCGTCCTCGCCAATGCTCCTGTTCTCTGATGGGAAACGACGTCGATTTGCCCTTCGACGCCGACTCGATTGTCGGACAGGCGGCCGGCCCAAGCCGGATGTCCTTCGATGCGTCAGGAAGAGGGCATTTCCCATGCCAAACCGCTCAGTGAATTCGAGGCCCCAGTCGCAAGTAGCTGTCTACCAAGGAGTTGTGATCGAGCAGGTGACCGTACGGGCGATCTGTCGTTTTTACCATCTTACAACGACCGGGCCTGCGGAGTTGCCGGTTCCTGGGCTGCTCGCGGCTTGAGACCGGTTTCCAGACAGAACCTGTCCGTGAGTTCGAGAGCCCTTCACGCAAGTGCATTGCCAAGGCAGCGTGCGATCCGCTGACGGCGGCGGACATCACAGCCGGCATGGAGTGTGCCCGCTCCTCTGAACCTACCGTGCCAGGCGGAACAGTCCCTGGTATCCGGCCGGAATCAGGATCGAATCATCACCGACGAACGCACAGTCGGCATTTCCGGACAGTTTGAACCGACCGATCTCTTTGGGCTCTGTCAGCTTCGAGACATCGACCAGCGTGACGTCGCCGTCAATGCGATTGCACGCAGCCAGAACGTTCCCCTGGCAGGTGGGCTTGCCGAAGAAGCCGGGGCGGCCCTGGATCCTGTAGAGCGGCAGTTTCTCGTATTCTCCTTCGTAGCCCGGCTTGTAGAACGAGTAACCGCCGTCCCGGGTCAGGAGGGCGTACGGACCGCAGGGGCAATACGCGCCCCTGTGCATGTCCGGCAGGGTGCCCAGGACGTCCGAGAGGGGCTTCGGCTCTTTCCCGCCGAGGTCGAGCATGAACGTGCGTCCGGCGCACCAGGTTCCGCAAATATACCTGCCGTCGATGAATCCGTTGCACAGTTGCCGAGAATAGATGAGTCCGCCCCAGCCGCGCTCGGTCCGGACGAGGCGAGGCTTCGCCTCCTCGGAGACATCAAGGATCTCGTAGGTGACGCCGCCTGCGTGGACCACGGCGAAGCGATCGTCCGGCGAGATGCGAACCTGCTTGACTGCCGACTTGGAGACATACGTGGCGGCCAGTTTCAGCCTGGGGCCGTCCATCTGGTAGCAGCCCAATCCGCTGGCGTTCTCCGTCGCGTACAGTTTGCCCCCGGCGAGCTGAACATCCATGGCGAATCCGCGCGTGGGATACATGGCCAGCAGATGGAGGTCTTTGTCCAGGACATGGATCCCCGCCATGCCGCATGCGGCGTAGATCAGTCCGCCCCGTTCCACCGCTGCGTAAACCTGGGCCCGGGCGCCGGGACGATAGTGCTGGACGTCCGTTGCGAAGGTCCCGAATGCCTTCTGCATGCTCTTAAGATCCGCCTGATAGAAGTCGCCTGCGGCTTTCAGCGGCGTCGCGCCTTGCCGCTCCTTGTTCGTCTCCGCTTTGGCGAGGCTCTTGTCCTGGAACACGTGCAGATCCGTGAACAGGCCCGTGAAATACAGATACCCGTCTGCGGCGGCCAGGCCGCAGACCGGGCTGTAGGTCTTCTTCGTAGGGTCAAACGGCAGAACCGGTAGCCGCAGTCCGTTTCTGGATTGCATGCTCAGCTTACGGAAACCTTTGTGGCCCGGATAGAGCGGGATGCGGATCTGCGCCATTTCCTTGGGGTTTCTGGGATCGGAAACGTCGAAGACGAACACGCCGTTGTGCGTGTGATAAAGATAGGCGTACGGGTAAGAGAGTCTCACGCGCCAGGTGTCCGGCCAGCCGTAGTAGTAGCGCCAGTCGAACTTCACTCGCGACAGAGGCTTGGGCCGGGCGGGATCGGAGACGTCGTAGATTTCCATGCCGTTGCCCCATCCGTATCCGGGGCTCTCGATGTGCACGTTATCTCCCGGCCTGTGGTGCCCCATCGCGGCATAGAGGACTCCGTTGCGCACACAAATCCCATCGCCGCGACCTTCCAGTCTCACAGTGGCGACCTGCCTGGGCGCGGCGGGATTGCGCACGTCGCAGATCGCCACGCGGCGTTCGTCCCATGCTCCCACATAAAGATACCCGTCGCAGACCTCGCACGACTGCGCTTCGCCCACGCGCATGATCGAAACATGCCTGGGGTTTCTTGCGTCGGACACATCCACGATCTCCACGCCGAACACCCGACAAGCGATGAACGCAAAACCGTCCTCGACGTCGATACCCGTGGCGAACTCGACGGTATCGTGGCGAGCGATGACCTGCGGTCGGGCCGGCTCGGAGACATCGACCATGAACAGCCCGTCTTCGCGCGCGGTGATGAATGCCGTCTGGCCGCGGACCACGATCTGGCGGAGATTGCCGACGTCCGCCAGCTTCCCGACCACGCTGGGCCGGGCCGGGTCTTCCAGGGAAAGTACGATGAGACTGCGGTCCTGCAGGGCGTAGAGCAGTTGGCCTTCGCGAACCACGTCCATGCAAGGGCCGATCCCCGCCCCGCCAGTCGGGACCAGCTCGTTCTCGAACTTGACCAGGAGGGTCTTTACCGCCGCCGCTTCCTGGGCAGTTGCGACGGTGGACAGGATCAACCACAGGGAGCAGAGGGTTGATTTCATGTTTGTCAGTCCAGGGCAGGACGTTTGACGCGTGTGGGACCAGAACGGCGACCGCAGCGACGACGGTAACTCCGTGGGATGCCGTTGTCAATTCTCGCCCCGCGTTCTGGGGACAGTCCCGCCGACACGGGGACGAGCATTGACCCGGCCTATTCCGGCAGCGCCGAATTGGGCAGAGAGAGCGGCGGCAACACGGGTCGCGGCAGAGTTGCACCAGCGTCTGCGGCTGACGGAATCTGCAGGAGGCCGGGCTCGGTGCCACTGCCCAGTTCGGCCAGAGCGGGCGCTAGATCGATCGTCAGGGCCTGGGCAGACCCCGTCGCAGACGCCGGGGGCGGGCTGGCACGATGGGATTCCGAGCCTTCCGACGGCCCAGGCGAAGCAGAGGGGCCGGCTGACGCTTCTGTCGCCGGCTGTCCGGGAGGCGACTTCGAGGGAGACTCATTGTGGCCGGCCGGTACCACGGGTACCCCGTCCTTTTCTCCTTCCGGTTTCACTTTACCTTGCTTCTTCTCACCTTCGACGACCTCAGTTCTGGCCTTCTCCTCTGGAGGGGCGGATACCTTCGGTTCGACAAAGAAGGCTTCGTCCGCCACCGAGACAGAGTTACTCGACGAGTGATATATGTCGACCAGCGGTATGTCCAGCTTGTTGCCGGCAAACTCCATTCCGTCGTAGATCGTTCCTCGCTGGAAGGGGCCCGCTCCCAGAACCCAAACGGCCTTGGCCGAACTCTCCTCGGGCACGGCTCCTGACTGCCAGACCGGCCGGCCCGTCTTCTGGTTGTAGGCGAACAAGGAGAGTTTCACGATCGCCCGTTGATCCGTCTTCTTGATGATCGGGATTTCCGGGATCTGTGAGGGGACGCCGGTAGCCGACACGACGGTTGGGATACTCACGGCTGGAACTCCGTAAAGAAGATCATTTCGATCGGTTCCAACCGCTCCTGCACGCACTTCCACGACATAGTCGGCCTGCGTCTTCTCGTCCTTGACCATGCACGCGCTGGCGAGCATGTGCTGGCGCAGGCAACTGACCAGGTATTCGGAGTCGGTGACTTTCTTGATGGCCGTCGAATCAACCCAGACCGTCTTTCCTGCCAGGGCACGAAAATCCAGATCGCTCACGGCGCGGTCCATCGCGTCGGTGATGAGCAGTTGTTCGGTGGCCGACCGTCCGGTATCTGTCCATTTGGACGTCCCGCACCCGGTAGTGGTGAGAAGGAGGACTAGCGTGGCAAACCGACAGTGTTTCATCTTCGATGGAGCTACTCGATGGACGCCGTTTGATCGCGGGAAACCAGAGGCGTACCTCTGCGAACGGGGTGGGAGTATAGCGGAACTCCGGAACCAGCCGAAAGGCCACTTCGAGTCCAGCAAACATGCTGGCGGACAGGAGCTCCTCCCGGAAAGAGTTTATCTCACCAAGTGCAGACAACCCATTTTTACATGAGAGAGTCCTCCAACAAGACGTCTGTTGACTGACGTCTGCATAGGAAATGCTCATGGCCACTCGAGGGGGAGATCGGAAAAAGCCGGGCTTCGGCCCGTCGCCCTTGCGCGTGGACCGTGCAGGCATCCGTTGATTCAGGACCCCGCGGGGTGGATGCGATGGCGCGACGGCGAGCCCCTGACTTTTGGGGGCGTCGATGCCACCTGGGTTCCCCGAGGCGATGGAAGAGTGCGAGAAACCGGCTTGTCAATTGACCCGGTTCTTCGGCTTGCCCGCCAGGAATGCGGCCACATTATCGGCAACGGCGTCGAGCAAACGTTTTCGAGAGCTGGCGGTGGCCCAGGCAATATGGGGTGTGACGAAGCAGTTCTTCAGGCACGTGAGGGGATGATCCGCGGGAGGCGGTTCCTGGCAGAGCACATCCAGCCCCGCTCCTGCGATTTGCCCTTCGCTCAAGGCCCAGGCGAGGGCCTGCTCGTCGACCAAGCCGCCTCGACTGGTATTGATCAGGAAAGCGGAGGGTTTCATCTGACTGAGTCTGTGGCGGTTGACGAGGCGGTCGGTCTGGGCCGTCAGCGGGCAGTGAAGGCTGACAACGTCGCTATCGCGAAACAGCGTATCACGGTCCACAAGACGAACATAATCGGGCGTTGGGACAGGGGGCTCGGTCGTGGCCAACACGTTCATTTCAAAGGCATGGGCCAGGTTGGCCACCGCTCCGCCGATGCGGCCCAGTCCCACAATGCCCATGGTGAGGCCGGCCAACTCGACGAGAGGACTGTCCCAGTAGCACCAGTCTTTGGCCGACGCCCAACGGCCGTCATGAATCGCCGCGGAATGGTCGCCTACCCTTTGAGCCAGGTTCAGCAGGTGAGCGAAGACCAATTGAGCCACCGAACTTGTGCCGTAGGCAGGCACGTTTGTCACCACGATTCCCCTTTCCGTGGCGGCCGCAATGTCGGCCACGTTATAGCCGGTGGCCATCACGCCCACATAGCGAAGCCTGCTCGCCGCGGCAATCGCCTGGCGAGACACGAGCCCCTTGTTGGTGAGCACGATCTCAGCATCGCAAACTCGGTCTGCCACGTCTTGGGGAGTGGTACGGTCGTAAATCGTACAGTCTCCAAGATCCTGAAGAGGCTGCCAGGTCAGGTCCCCGGGGTTGAGGGCATAGCCATCGAGAATCACGATCTTGGGAGGAGACATAGGGTGACTCGCTCAGGTGTCGGTTGCGGCAAAACAAACGGCGGAGCCAAGACTCCGCCGCTGGTTGAATCGATCCGGCCAAGATGCCGAGCGAGCTTATTGATGCGGCTGCTGGCTGCTCTCCGTGGGGGCAGCGTCTCCTCGGCTGTCAGCACGCCTTCTTCGGCGATCCTGGGCTGAGGTACCGTCTTCTCCATTTGCTCCGAAACCCGCTTGCCGAAGAAGTAGGTGCTTTCTTCCCCGACAAGCCGAGTACCCAGAGGCTTGCAGAAGACCTCGGCGCGGATGATATGATTTCCGGTGGATTCGGCCCGGGCCTTGACAACAAATGTCTTGGCCTGGCCCGCGGCAATCGACGGGATTGCGTCGAAAACGATCTGTCCCGGGCCAACCTGGTAATTGCCACCCTCGGCGCTGAGGGGCTCGATTCCGTGGGAGAAGTAGGCGACGATCTCGACGTGATCGGCCGACTTGCTGCCGCGGTTCTCGACCTTGAGTTGATACACCGTTTCCGTACCCACGGCAACCGGGCCGGCCGGATCGGTGACCTCCAGGGCCAGATCGGCGATGGCATCGATCTGGACAGTCGCTTCCCCACTGGCATTCAGGTTGTCGAGAGCCTTTGAAGAAACGGCAATCCGCCCCGCCCCGGCGGCAACGGCCATGCACTTGACGAGCAGCGTCCGGCTCTCCTGGGGCTTCAACTCCTGGATGGCCCAACGAATCTGACCGCCGCTCTCATCCACCATGTCTTCCTTCGTGCTCGAGACGTGGCTGACCGAATCGGGCAGGGCGGCCTGGATCTGCACCTCGCTGGCTTTGGCGGTTCCGGGGTTGGTCACCACGATCCGATAGGTCAGTTCCTGGCCGACGAACTGGAACTCTGGAGCGGACACCTCAACGGCCAGCGCGGGGCGAAGCACTCGGACCTTTTCGGACAGATGGGCACGAATGTTCCCCTCGGCGGTCGCATCGACCTGAATCACCAGATCGCCTTCGTTTCGGGCGGTCAGTTCCACCTCCATGGACTTCTTCTGGCCGGCGGCCAGGTCGCCGAGGGGTTGGACGGCTGGTTTTTCCTGGCCGGTTCCCACCGGCAGCAGGGCGATCGTGACCCCGCGAGCATCACCGGTCCCCGCATTCTCCAGTTCCAGCCGATAGGTCTGCTTCTTTCCGAAGAGCACCTCCTCGGGACCTTCCAGGTTGAGCTTGAGGTCGGGATGCAGAACGCTGATACTCGCAGCACTTGCCACGGGGGCATGCTGCCAGTTGACGGTCAGGTTCAGCGGCTCGCTCTGCCGAGCCACCAAATGCAAGGCCACCGTCTGCACATCCTTGGCACCCAGTTGACCGATCTTCCAGCGGAAGAGCCGCGTTCCATCGGGAGCCACCTCGGAACTGGTTGCCCCCGTGCTCACCTCAGCCCCCAGGAGGTCAGCCCACTGGGGAAGATCGATGGTGATGATCAGTTCATTCGCCGCAGCGGAGCCGAGGTTCTCGACGCTCACTTGGAAGGTCGCCTCGCGCCCCACATCGATCCGCCCTGGCCCCAGGGTTTTGACGTTCAGGATCGGACTCTGCTGCGTGAAGAGCACCTGCGACGAGGCTGCGGCTGCCCGGTCCCGGGCCGGCGCCGTGCGGGGCGCAGCTTCGGCCACCGGTGGAGATGCAGCCCGTTCCGTTGTGGTTCCCTGCGGCGCAGCTTCCGTGGCGTACTTGGGCGTTGGCGTTGCCAGGCGAGGCCTGGGGGCCTCTGCCCCCGGCATCGCATCGCCGACGATCCGCGGCTCTTCGGCCGCCTCGGGCGGTGCCAGGGTAGGAGAACCAGCCGACTGCTCGATCGGCGCCCGCAAGGCGTCGCCGGCCGGTGCCGTCGAGGCCTGCAATCGCGTGTCATTGGCGGTGGAACCCGGGGATCCGAATTGGGAATCGCGGAAAGCCGAGAGCCGCTGATGAATCCGGCTGGTTGCCGAACCACCCGACTGCAGAGCGCCGTCCGAGTTGGCGGGCAGCGGAGCGCTGCCGGGCACATCGATGTCGGTTTCCACCAGGACTCTCGAGTCCTTTGGGACGACCCGTTTTGGTGCGATCTGCTGCCGCTGGGCCGACTGGTGTTGGCGCGACGGCTGCTGCTGCGTGGTCGTCGGTTCGGCCGTCAGACCGCCTGCTTTGAGACGGGATTGAAGGATGTCGAAAAGCGTTGGGGAACCGGTAGCTCGATGCGCCGTATCTGACTGTTGGGCAACAGCCACGGAAGCGAAGGCTACGACGATCAGGCTGATGAGTGGCCAGTAGAAGGTTGAGCGACGCATTTCACGATCCTGCGACTGCGAGAACGCTTGGTAATTCCCCAATTCCAGGGGGTGAGTCGGCCGGAGCAGTCCGACCGTCCGGTCCAGCCCGTGCAACACATCCAACACTGGACCTCTTGGGGTATCGGTAGGATCCGTTTTCGGGATTTAGTCAACTTGGCCGATTCCAGCAGTTGTTCTCATCCGGCAAGAAATGACAAGCGAAGCAGTCACGTATTGTGAGAAACGTGGATAAAGTGGAGAAGTTCTGGGTCGGCTTTGTCTTCTCCAGATCTCGCGAATCCGCTGTCTTATCCATTTCCAAGACGCGATGCGAGCGGCCGTTGCAGTCAGGCGCTCCGATCGTAATAGGAAGTCAGCACGCGAATCCGCCGGACCAGGTCGGCGACCCCCCAGGCAACGCCGAACAGCATGACCACGAAGATCACGTGGCGATCGAGCTTGGTGTCGAAACCGACGTGGAGATCCGGACGCCATCCGTAGAAATGGACTACATGGATGAGGTAGGAGACGAGTGACAGGGCCCCCATGAACCAGACGAATCGGACCCGCATCCACAACCCCGAGGCAACCAGGAGCAGGGGATAGCAGACGACCAAAGGACTGGCGACACCGTTGGCGACCAGGAGCAATGTGAAGAGGAGCAGCGAGTCAAGAGTCCCCCAGACGAAGCAGGCAGGGATCAACCAGCGTGGACTTCGCATGAAGCCTTGCAGGGCAATGGCAGACAAGGTCCAGAGTGCGATGATTGTCAGGGCCTTCCAGTGGAACTGCGCGAAATCCGGATCCTCGATTTTCAGGAAGAAGTTGGTCCACTGGACGCAGAAGAAGATCCCCAGGACCCCAAGTCGCGTTGCCAGGGCCGGTTCGCGACGTCCCCAGCTTCGGATGCGCTGAATGAAGCTGGGAGGCCGTGCTTCCAGTGCCTCCCCTTTCAGGTAGCGACCCAGTTCGTCGACCAGCGCGGCGGCGGTCTGGTAGCGCGAGTCGGGATTCCGAGCCAGGCACTTCAGGCACACCAGTTCCAGCCCGCGAGGGACTTTGCCGTTCAGCGATCGAGGCAGGGGCGGTTCCCCGGAAAGGACCTTCATGATTGTGTCGAGAGGTCTCTCCTCCTGGAAAGGAGGACGGCCGGTGAGCAGTTCGAACAGGATGGCCCCCAGGCTGTAGATGTCGGACCTGGGGCCAAGCAATTCGCTGTTGCCGGCCGCCTGCTCGGGAGCCATGTAGCTGGGCGTACCGATGATGAGGCCCGTTGCGGTCGCCTGGCCTTCGCTGCGAGAGACCTTGGCTAATCCGAAATCGGTTACGTGCGGCTCGCCGTCCTGATCGATGAGGATGTTGGAGGGTTTCAGATCGCGATGGATGATACCCTGGCGGTGGAGATGGTCGACCGCACGGGCGATCCGCTGAACGAGCAGCGCGGAATGCTCGGGATCGATCGGGCCGTGAGCCACCTTCTGCGCGAGGCTGACCCCGTCAATGTACTCCATCACGAAGTAGTGCTGATCGTTGCACTGCCCCACCTCGTGGATGTGGACGATGTTGGAGTGCTGGACCCGTGCCGCCGCCTTAGCTTCTTCGTGGAACCGCCGGATGTGCTCCTCGGACGCCAGGTAACTGTCGAGGATCATCTTGACGGCGACGGTGCGGTCGAGGTCCTTCTGGCGGGCTTTGTAGACCACTCCCATGCCGCCCCGGCCGATTTCCTCCTGGAGTTCAAAGCCGGCAAAGTCGCGTGGCAGTCGCGGGAATGTCGAACTCGCGCCGAGGTCATTGGACTGGTCGGCGATGTCCGCATCGGGAGCCAACGCGTTGAGGGCATCGAGGCATCTGAGCGCCGAGGCGAGATCGGGGTGCTCACGCAGCAACTCGTCCCGATCAGGATGCTGGCCCGCCTGCAAGCGATTCAAGTAATCTTCGAGGGCCGAAAACTCGACAACGTCTTGCGGTAATTCAACCATCGTGGGTACAGGAACGAAGGTTTGTAGCGGGGCTGAGATGCCGGATCCAAGACATGGGTGCCGGAATTCCTTCCCAGGGTGATGGAATACGTGCGGGACTCAAGACTTCGAATTCCGGATGTGCGGTCGTCAGCTTGCTTCTTCCTCGCCCATCGCCTCCTGTAGCTTCCGAATGGCACGCATCCAGAGCATTTGCACGGCGGGACGGGATCGGGCCATCCGTTCGGCAACTTCATTGAAGGGGAGCCGTTCCAGATTTCGCAGAACGATCACCTCCTGGTAGTCGGGCGAGAGCGAATTGAGCGCCTCGGTGACTCGCAGACTGTCGTCCAGGAGAGCCAGTTCCTGGCTGGGGGTGCGATCGGCGGCCATCGGTTCGGGGGCACCGGGGGAAGGCCCCGAGGCATTCGGGTCTCGAAAAGGGACTTCCTTCTGCACCCGCCGCTTGGCCGTTCCCTTGTAACGGCGGATGAAGTCGGAGACATTATGGGCCAGGATTCGCCGCAGCCATCCCAGCCATTCCTGCTCCGTGCTCCCCTCGAATTTCGCGAAATCGCGGTGTGCCTCAAGCATGGTCTGCTGGACCAGATCCGACGCATCCACCTTGACACGCAACCAGCTTTCGACCTGGGCCCGGGCTGCAAATCCCAGGTAACTGCGGCACAGTTCAAACAGCCGGTCGCGGCACTGGTCGTCGCCGTCCCGGGCTCCGCAGATCAGTTCGCTCACCTTGGGTGACTTGGCGTCGCACATGCGTTCATTCACGTGGGATCTGTCTTCCAGGCGATCCCACGACTGCTCCCGCCGCCAGCGACCTCGGCCCGCCGGGGGGGGGCCGCTTGATGGCTCTGGGATCGTTCCTGGGGTATCGTCACGCCTTCTGGCGGTCGTTCTGTCCGCCGCGGCACATGGACCAGTTTAGACCCCGATTGGAGGCAGAGCAAGCGGTTTCACAGCCCGTTCTCGATGGGCGATCTTCGGCCGATGCGGTCACTTGCCGCCGGTTCCATTTTTCACGATTTCGAACCCCAAGGCTTCAATCATCTCATAGTCGGCTGTGGGCGGTTGGCCCTTGGTCGTGAGGTAGTCGCCCACGAAAATCGAGTCTGCGGCGTACAACCCCAACGGTTGAAGAGGGCCCAGATGCACCTCTCGCCCCGCAGCAATTCGCAGCACCGTCCTGGGATTGGCGAACCGGAACATGGCGAGCACCTTCAGACAGTAACGGGGGCTCAGCCGTCGCGGCGCACCCTGTTCGGCGAGAGCCGTGCCTTCGATCGGCAGCCAGAAATTGACGGGCAAAGCCTCCACCTCCAACTCGGCCAGACGCATGGCCAGTTCCACGACGTCCTCGTCGGTTTCCCCCATGCCCACGATCCCTCCGGAGCAGATCTCCAGTCCGGCATCGCGAACGGCGCGCAGCGTATTCAGGCGGTCCTGGTAGGTGTGGGTGGTGCAGATTTCTGGGTAGAACCGCCGGCTGGTGTTCAGGTTATGGTTAATACGTTTCACCCCAGCCGCCTTGAGCCGCCGGGCCTGCTCCGCAGTCAGGAGACCTGGCGATACACAGATCCCCAGATCGCGTTCTCTCGCGATCTTGCGCACTGTCTCTTCGACCCGGACGAGTTCCTCTTCCAGCGGGCCTCTGCCGGCGGTGACAATGCAGTACACGCCTGCATCGCGTTCGGCAGCCACGCGAGCGCCGGCCAGAATCTCGTCTTCCTCAAGAAGGGGGTACTTGTCGATACTCGCCTTGGAACCCTTTGCCTGGCTGCAATAGCCGCAGTCTTCTCCGCACCGCCCACTCTTGGCGTTGACGAGAAAATTCAGGTGGACCCGATTCCCATGGACCGCTCTGCGCACCCGATAGACGGCCGCCAGGAGATCGAGCAGTTGCTCATCCGGGCTTCGGAGGACTTCCAGGGCCTGGTGGGCCGTAATCTTTCCTCCTTCAAGGATCCTGTCGGCCAGCACGTTCCAGCGATTGGTGACGGCTGTATCTTGAAGCGTGATTTCGTGGGTGAATGCCATGAAGTGGAATGTTCCTTGGATTGAGCCGCTGGCTGGAAGACTCGGCCACAAGCAGACGGTATGTCCAATTCTAACGCCCAACCGGCCACAGGTGGTAGGGCCGTTGGAGGAACTTGCCCGTATCGGGGGGCGTCGATATATTCGGAGCGTCACGGCCCCGGGGAGGGTCCACATCATGCCAGAAGAGGCACAGTCTGCCCGCAACCGCTTCAGCAATTCCATCCGGAAGACAGACAATTGCTGACTGTCAGACCGTATTAACCCCTGCATGGATTGTGGGACAAGAGCGACGAGCGGGAGCCCGGTTTCTGGGAGAGCAGCGTAGCGGCGTACTCGACAGTCAATAACGGAGCCCGTGAGGACGAAAGACCATGATGGAAGTCGACTCCCTTCATCTTGCGGCCGAGGCGATCCGCAACCGTCAGATCCGCCCGACCGACCTGTTGGACATATGCCTCAAACGGATTCGGAGCTGCGATGGCGATGTGCGGGCCTGGGTCCGGATCGATGAGGAGACTGCCCGTCGCGAGGCGGAGGCCATGACGACCGAGGCGGCGGAGGGTCGGTTTCGCGGCCCACTGCACGGGATCCCGATCGGCATCAAAGATATCATCGACGTGGCCGGGCTCCCCACCGAAGCCGGTTCACCGCTTCGTAAGGGGCGGGTGGCGGCATCCGACGCACCGGTTGTGGCCGCCTTGCGGCGAAACGGGGCGATTCTGCTTGGTAAGACCGTGACCGTCGAGTTCGCCTGCTTCGATCTGCCGCCGACCCGTAACCCATGGGACCCGACGTTCCAACGCACCCCAGGGGGATCCAGCAGCGGGTCGGCCGCCGCCCTGGCGATGGGAATGTGCCTCGGGGCACTCGGTACTCAGACCGGCGGATCGCTCGTGCGCCCCTCCTCCTATTGCGGCGTGGCTACCTGCAAACCGACCTTCGGCCGGGTGGACCGAACGGGAGTTGTACCGGTCAGCTATCATTTCGATCACGTGGGGCCGATGGCGCGACGGGTGCGGGATCTGGAGATCCTCCTGGCAACCTTGCCGTACTCCCAGGACTTTGCTCCGCCGCAACCGCCAACCCCCATCAGGACCCACGGAGTTCGACCACGGCTCGGACTCGTCGAGGCGTTCTTCCGGTCGGGGGCGGCCTCCATGGTGCGCGCCGTGGTGGACCGCGCAGTGCAGATGTTGGCCGCGGAGGCGGAAATCGACATGGTTGCCCCGACGGTGGATTTCGAGATGATCCAGGAGGTACACACAACGGTCATGGCGGCGGAAGCGGCCGCCTACCACCGCAGGGATTTCGCTGCTCACCGCGAGGCGTACGGTCCGATGATTTCCGGGCTTCTCGACCGGGGGCTTGCCACGTCTGCGGTGGAGTACGCCGATGCGCTCGGCTCCCTCCACGAGTACCGCCGGCGGGTGCCGGCCATGCTCAACGACTGCGATGCCCTCATCATGCCGGCCACGGACACCACAGCCCCCCCGCGGGAGACCACCGGTCCCAAGCGGTTTCAGGCTCCCTGGAGTTGCTCGGGTCTGCCCGTGGTTTCGCTGCCGTGCGGCCTGGCTGACGACGGACTGCCGGTTGCCGTTCAGCTCGTTGGCCACCATCACGACGACACTCAACTTCTTGGCATTGCCACCTGGTGCGAGGAACGTTTTGGTTTCGCCCTGAGGCCGCCCTTGGCGGCGGGAGACCAGCCGGGTTGGTGAGACGCGGCATTTGCGGGAATCAGTGAACTGCGAGCGATCGCAGGGGGAGCCCAAGCCCTTGAAGCCGCCTCCCGAAGGGCGACGGCGGAGTCCGGATCTCTTGGAGTTGTGCAAGTCTATTCAGGCGATCCCGCGTGCCTTCTCGTAGGCCGTGATTCTGTGTTCCTGCTGGAGTGTCAGGCCGATATCGTCCAGGCCGTTCATCAGGCAGTGCCTGCGGAAATCATCGACGTGGAATTCGATCCTCAGGCCCGCATCGTCGGTGATCGTTTTGGACTGGAGATCGACCGTCAACTGATACCCTGCCTTCGCCGAAGCCCGGGCAAAGAGATCCGCGATGGTCGCCTCATCCAGGACGATTGGAAGCATGCCGTTCTTGAAGCAGTTGTTGAAGAAGATGTCGGCGAAGCTCGACGCCAGGATCACGCGGAACCCGTACTGCTCCAAGGCCCAGGGAGCATGTTCGCGACTGGAACCGCAACCGAAATTGCGACGGCTGACAAGGATGCTGGCCCCGCGATAGCGCGGCTGGTTCAATTCGAATTCGGGATTGTCCGCGCCGTCGTCGAGATAGCGCCAGTCGTAGAACAGGAACTCGCCGAACCCGGTCCGCTCGATGCGTTTGAGAAACTGTTTGGGGATAATCTGGTCCGTATCGACGTTGGACCGATCCATCAGAGCGACCAGGCCGGTATGTTTTGTGAAGGCACGCATCGTTTACTACGCTCAAGGTTGAATGTTCTGGGCTCATCATCCAGAGGGCACTGCTGCTGACCCTGATACCCGACAACTCCTACTGGAGAATGCTCGTGGCTCCCCAACGGGAGGCCGCAAAGGGCCGGGCTTCCGTCGGTCGCCCTCGTACACTGACTGAGCAGGCGTCAATCATGGTATTTCCATTGGCGGATATCGACGAAATGGCCGGCAATCGCAGCCGCAGCCGCCATTTGGGGTGAAACCAGGTGAGTCCGCCCGCCTTTGCCTTGCCGGCCTTCGAAATTGCGATTGCTCGTGGCAGCACATCGCTCTCCCGGCTCGAGCTTGTCGGGATTCATCGCCAGGCACATGCTGCAGCCGGGCTCGCGCCACTGGAGGCCGGCCTCGATGAAGACCTTGTCCAGGCCTTCCTGCTCGGCCTGCCGTTTAACCAACCCGCTGCCGGGTACGACCATGGCGCTGACTGCGTCTGCCACCTGGTAGCCGCGGACGACCTTGGCAGCCGCACGCAGGTCTTCGATCCGCCCATTGGTACAGGAACCGATGAAGACCCGCGTGAGCGACACATTCTCAATCGGCGTGCCGGGTTTGATCGCCATGTATGCCAATGCCTTCTCGGCCGCCTTGCGGTCCGTCTCGTCGCTGAACTGGGCCGGATCGGGAACCGAGCCGGTCACGCTGGTGACCTGGCCGGGATTGGTTCCCCATGTCACCTGCGGCTGGATATCGGCGGCGTTGAACACCTCCACGCGATCGTAGCTGGCGCCCGCGTCGGTCGCCAGGGTCTTCCAGTCGGCGACGGCCGCATCGAACTCCGCCGGTGCATGGGGGCGGCCGCGGAGATACTCGAAGGTGGTTTCGTCCGGTGCAATCAGTCCGGCTCGGGCCCCCGCCTCGATCGACATGTTGCAGACCGTCATCCGCTCTTCCATGGAAAGAGCCCGGATCGCCTCGCCCGTGTACTCGATACAGTACCCGGTGCCGCCCTGCGTCGAGATCTTGCCGATCACATAGAGAATGAGGTCTTTGGCTGTTACTCCGTCGGCCAGGCGTCCATTGATCCGCAGCTCGAAGGTCTTGGGCTTGTACTGGAGCAGAGTCTGGGTGGCCAGGACATGTTCCACTTCACTGGTCCCGATACCGAAGGCCAAAGCCCCGAAAGCACCGTGGGTGGCGGTGTGGCTGTCGCCGCAGACGATGGTCATGCCCGGCTGGGTGAGCCCCAGTTCAGGGCCTATCACGTGGACCACTCCCTGATGGGCATCGTTGAGGTCGTAGAACTTGATGCCGAACTGGCGGCAGTTCGTTCGAAGTGTGTCGATCTGCTGTTTCGAGATCGGATCCAGAATCGGCAACGAGCGGTCGGTTGTCGGCACGTTGTGGTCGGCTGTTGCGACGGTGCGTTCCGGCCGGCGCACTGTTCGCGACGCGAGGCGAAGCCCCTCGAACGCTTGAGGGCTTGTTACCTCGTGAACCAACTGCAGATCGATGTACAGAATGGTCTGCTTGCCCTTTTCGGCGTGCACCACGTGCCGCTGCCAGATCTTCTCAAACATCGTCTGCGGGGCATACGACTTTTCCATCGCTCCAACCAGCTCTCTGTCGATAGTAACTCAATATGTGGTAAAGACTTATGCGAATATCTGCACACTCCCGCCGGCATCCACTGCCCTGGAGCAGCAGCACCAGCGGACGGGTGAAACTGATGATTATACCGTCAGCTGCCGGGTCTGGCGACGCCCCCGAGCCGTGTCGTGCCATGCTGCGAAGGCTGTCCCGAGACAGTCGACAGCCGGTATTCCTGGACGGCCAACCATGCCTCCAGGCCTTCCTGCATGGTGCACCCGCGGCCCCAAGGCGGATGGTTTCCTGCTAGACGGTCTGAGCGGGGAGGAAGTTCGCGCCGAAAACCGCATCAGACGGCCGCGACCGGAGACACGAGATACCGCTTGCGGCCGCGCCACCACCTGGCGGCTTCCTCGGGCCCCCAATCGCCAGCATTTTCGCAGGCGGCAAGGTCGCGGGCCAATTCGTCGACCGTTTGGTAACGGTCTTCCGGCGACTTCGACAGGCAGCGGAGAACGATCCGCTCCAGGTCTTCAGGGATCCCGTCCCGGTGGTGCGAAGGAGGAATCACCGCCTGCTGAGCGTGGGCGAGGATCAGCTTGATCGGTCGGGCTTCTTCAAACACCGGACGGCCCGCAAGAAGGTAGTAGGCCACAGCACCAAGGGCGTAGATATCGCTGCGTACGTCGGCATGTGATTCGCCGGTTGCCTGTTCGGGTGACATGAAAAGCGGCGAACCGGTGATTGTTCCCTCAGCGGTCAACTGAACGGACTGGTCCTCTTCCATGAGCGGCTTGACCAGACCGAAATCGAGCAGTTTGGCCACGTCGTACACGCCGCCCCGCTGTGCGGCAAAAATGTTGCCGGGTTTGATATCGCGATGGATGAGTCCCATGCCGTGGGCTTCGCGCAAGGCGTCGCACACCTGTTTCAGAAGATAGATGATGCGTTCCGGAGGGAGTGCCCCATGCTCCTTGACCAGATCGGAGAGGCTCATGCCCGGCAGATACTCCATCACGTAGTAGAACACCCCGTCAGCCGTACGCCCATAGTCGAAGATCTCGACCGTGTTCCAGTGGCTCAGACGTGCCATCGCTCGAACCTCGCGTTGGAATCGAGCCAGGATCTTCTCATCGCCGGCGCGGTCCGGGCGGATCATCTTGAGCACGCAGGGGCGTTTCATCATCTGGTGTTCCGCGAGAAAGACTTCTCCCATGCCGCCCGAACCGATTTTGCGTTTGAGGCGGTACTGTCCGAATTGCCGCGCCTCGAAAGCCTCGCGCTGAAGCGAACTGATCGTATCGACTCCAAATACGCTGGCTACTGCCGTGAGAGCCATCAGCAGGACGAAGCTCACCAGGCTGTCTTGGGCGGCGCCCTGCGCCATCAGGAGGCGGGCCAACTCGGGGTGAGTCGGCAACATCGCCAGCAGGAGGAGGATGGGGGCCGTGGCCATCATTGCGATGGCAACGGCCGCCCGCTGCATGGTATTGGGAATAAACAATGCGTAGATAAACATCAGGGCAATCCAGACGTCGGCGGGAAAGTCGAAATGGCCCATCTCCTGGCAGCACGCAACGGCGTTCCGGTACTGGATTGCCAGGAACAACACGACGGGCAAGCCGAACACGATTGACTCCGCCCGGCGCAGCCAGGCCAGCGACGCCGTCTTGCGGCGGCACATCGGGAAGCCGACCGCTCCCAGAACCGCCGTCACGATCAGGTGGAGAACGAAGATCGCGACTCCGAGGCTCGTCGAGAAATCGGCGTGGAAAACGTGCTTGAGGAGAAAGATCGCGAAACCGGCAAACAGAAACAGCGACGCCAGACGCAACCGCCTGTGCAGCAGCCGGAGCAACTCCTCGCTCAGAGGACAAATGCTCCCCTCCACCAGCTCGATGGCGCAGCGTGCCGGCCCCCCGTTCCACTCGACACTTGGGGCATCGGCGGGCGTTGAGCCGTTCATCTCGACGGTTGGGTCATTCGACGAATACGGAGACTGAGACCCTGGCCGCTCGTCCATGGTTCTGCTCTCAAATCCGGGCAATGCATTCACTACCCAAATCTTAGAGAGGATCCGCCGGCAAACCAGCCCAGCCCCTCCAGGGTGTCACCGGAAGGGGCCTGCAAAGGCAATCTTACGCAGCCCGCCGTCGCTGTGCCGGGCTGGCCCATGCCGCGATGTCCACCGTGCTGACCCGGTCGTAAGGTGCCGACTGGCCAGGCTGACACGGTTTCTGCAGAAAAACCTGTGACTGCCCATGGAGCATGCGGGGGAAATAAAACCAGGCCCGGTTGAGGGCCTCCGCGGGCTGATCGCCCGAGATCACCACCAGATCCAACCCCTGGAGGGAATTGGCAATCCGAGCGATTGCGGAGAACGCATCGCCCGGCACAAGCCGGATATGAGCGCCGGTGGGCGCCAGTTTCTGATGGGCTGCCTTCAAGGTCAGCCCGTTCTCCTGGGCCACTCGGCTCTCAAACAGGTCAATGCCCGTATAGTAAACTTCCCCCGGGCGGGAGACATGCGAGGCCGTCTCGATCATGCGAAGGGATCGATCCCCGTGGCCCACGCCAAGTTCCAGAATTCGTTTCGCCTGCCCCTTCAATAGTTCCTGGTAAATTGGGCGATCTTCCGCCGGCTTCGAGATGTGAGAAAGGTGGAATGCCCAAACTCGGTCTTTGAGTGACAACGTCGCCCTCCTTGGCGTTCAGGTTGTCGTTGGCCAGTCCATTGCCGTCATCAGCTAGTCATCGGCTGATACCGGTGAACGAGTCCAGAGGAAACGCGGCTGGAAAGGCGTGGCGGGTGCTGGAGTGACAACCCAGTCTTCCGAGCGGAGCGGCACTTCACATCGGGCGGGATATTCTGCACCCTCGACCTATGTTTTTGGTCGCCAAAGTCTTTGTCCCGAACCCACTTCTGGCACTTCCACTCCAGTGCGCCCCTTCCGCGTTCCGAAATAAGCAAACACGCAAACTTTGCGGATTAGCGAATATGTACCGCCAGTCCGGCAGGTCTGCGGGGCAGGCGAAAGCGACCCATTTTGGGGGTGTGCATCTCAATTGTCACCTTTCACCATGACGGACACCGCCGATATCGGTGCAATTCTCTGATCCGCGTTCTGCGGCCACAGAGCAGGAATGCCAGTTCCCGGAACCAGGAGTGACTGCCAAGAGAAACCAGAACGCCCGTTAGAAATTGAATCAGACATGTTCCAACCCAAGAGACGCCTTTGGGTCGAGCTGCTGGAAGACCGGCGGCTTCTCTCGGTCACAGCAATCGGCGACCTGTTCGCGGCAGACCCCCAGACCGATGGGAATCAACTGACCTTTGGTCAGTGTCGCGCGGCGATCGTGGCCTGCGACGGCGACGGAGATTCTGTGGCCGTGTGGTCAAGCGAGGAAACCGGCGGCAGTGGATTCGATGTCGTTGGACAATTGTTTGACTCGACGGGCGCGCCGAGCGGATCGCAATTCCGCATCAACCAGACGACAGCCTCTCAGCAGAAATTTCCCGCCGTCGCCATGGACAGCGACGGCGATTTCATTGTGACCTGGTCGAGCCTGGGGCAGGACGGCAGCCTGTACGGGGTCTATGCCCGCCGTTATGAGGCATCGGGCGTTCCCCTCGGGGACGAGTTCCGAGTCAACCAGACCACCGCCAACAACCAGAATTTCTCGGCCGTGGCGATCGATGCAGACGGCGACTTCACGATCGTCTGGACGTCGAGCGATCAAGACGGCGACAAGACAGGTATTTTTGCCCGGCACTACCATGCTGATGAAACGCCCGCGACGAACGAATTCGGCGTGAACACCGTGTCGGCCGGAAACCAACGCCATCCGGTCATCGGCTCGGATCCGACGGGCGCGGCGGTGGTGGCGTGGACAAGCGACGCCGAGGACGGATCGAGCGGAGGCATCCATGCACGGCGACTGGCATCGGACGGAACGCCAATCGGGGCACCGTTCCTGGTCAACAGCACGACCGACGGCAATCAGCAGCTTCCCTGTGTGGCGGTTTCGGAGGGGGGCAGTTTTCTCGTTGCGTGGCAGAGTTTCGATGCCGCGGCCGACCAATGGAAGGTCTACACACAAGCCTACGACGTCGACGGACTGACCGTTGGTACCCAGACCGAGGTGGGTGCGGGCCGGCACGCTTCGGTGGCCATCAACGATTCGGGCGACTATGCTGTTGCCTGGGAGGCAGCGTCGGCGTCGGACCCCAGCCGCCGGGAAATCCACGTTCAGCATTTCGATCCTGGGGGGACTGCAAACGGCGCCGCGGCGGTCTGTTCCAGATCCGACACATCGCTGACCGCACCGTCGCTCGCCCTGCATGGCGACAGGGCCATCGTCCTTTGGACGGCAACCTCCGAGCAAGGAAGCCACATCTCCGGACAGCGGATGCAGACAGGCCTGGACGGGGACTTCAACCAACCGCCGGTTCTCACACTACCCGGCAACAAGACCGTCGCCGAGAACCAAAAGGTCGCATTGACGGTATCGGCCGTCGACCCGGACGATCCGGCCCAGAGTCTCACCTTTGCCCTGACCGGGAGCCCTCCGGCAGGAGCCATCCTCGACCCTGTGTCTGGACAGTTTACCTGGACCCCGGACGAGACGGCGGGCGGACAGACGTTTGAGATCTCTGTGAGCGTCACCGACTCGGGAACTCCCGCGTTGAGCGATCGGGGGAGCTTCCGAATCACCGTCACCGAGTCCAGCACAGCTCCCGAACTGGAAGCCATTGCCGATGTGACGATCCCGGCAGGTGTTCCCTTCTACCTGCCTCTCAAGGGGCACGACTTCGACGGAGACTCAATCCGGTTTTCCGCCACAGCGACCAGGCCGGAGCTGGCGACCAGCATTTCCGATACGAATCGCAGTTTGCGTCTCAACGTGGGCGGGTTCGGTTCGCTGGAGTTTGAACTCTTCGAGGATCGCGTCCCGAACTCAACCGCCCGGTTCATCGAGCTGGTTGAAAGCGGCTTCTACGACGGCCTGCTCATCCACCGTGTGACCCGGACATCCGACGGCTCCCGCTTCGTGATCGAGGGGGGCGATCCCAGCGGCAACGGCAGTGGTGGAAGTGGTGTGAGGTTCGACGACGAATTCCGTGCCGACCTGCAGCACTCTGCCGCCGGCGTGCTTTCTCTGGTCAACAGCGGCGACGATACGAACGACTCCCAGTTCTTGATCACTGGACAAGCGACACGATCCCTTGACTTCGACCATACGGTATTCGGGTTCCAGACTGCCGGGCAGGCAGTGCGTACGGCAATCGAGGCCGTCACCGTGGATGCCTCCGGCAAGCCACTCAACGACGTCGTTATTCAGACCGCGGAGATCTATGTGGATCGGCAGACGGCCCTGCTGGTGCTCGTTGCCCCCGAAGGCTTCACGGGCGGGGTCGACGTGACGGTCAAAGCGGCCGATGGGGCCGGGTTGGTTGATCAGCAGACGTTCCACGTCACCGTTGTCGCCGACACGGATTTGTGGGCCAACTCGCGGCCGTTCCTTGGAGCCATTGACGATATCGAGGTAACCGCCGGCCAGACGGTGGCGTTTACTGTCCCTGCCACCGACGTCGAGAACGACACGATCCACTTCTCTGCCGAGGTGGTCGGATCCCCAGGCAAGCTGGACGTTGCCATTGACGAGACAACCGGCAAGGCGACCGTCACTTCAACCGACTCGAACCCGGGCGTCTACACGGTTCGTTTCAGCGTTGGTGCCGCCAGCGGCGAGGAGTGTGACACGCAGTTCGTACCGGTCCTGGTTTGCCCCCCAGCCCCCTCGGCGATCCAACTCGCCGCTGCCTCCGACACCGGCTGGAGTTCCAGCGACCACCTGACCAACCTGAACAACACGCCGGGCAAGCCCCTCATCGCAGGAGTCTCGGGCGTCGTCGCCGGTGCCCAGGTAACCCTCTTTGCCGACGGTAAGGTCCTGGGAACCACCACGGCGGCCAGCGACGGCACCGTGACGATCACCAGCAATGAAGCGGCTATGCTCGGCGATGGGCCCCACAGTCTGACGGCCGTTCAGAGTTTTTCGGGCGCGCCTCTCGACGCAGGCAACCGCAAAGGACGCGTCGATCTCGTCAGCGGCAGTTCTGCTTCGGCATTGATCACCGTCGACACCACAGCGCCCCAGATTACCTCACTGGCCGCTGAAACCGCAACCGCCGGCGTGGCCTACACCTACGATGTGCAGTCTGCAGAGGAGGCAACCGGGAGCGTTCGCTATCAGTTGCTCAATGGCCCACCCAGCATGTCGATCGATCCGTCGACGGGCGTCGTCGCCTGGCCATCGCCAACCGTCATCGGCTCGCCCCACAGCGTCAGGTTCCAAGCCGTCGACATCGCAGGTAACACGGTCGAACAGTCGTACCGGCTGACTGTTTCCACCGACACGTCCAATCATGCACCCACTCTCAACCCGATCACCGACGTGACGGCCAGTGAGGGCGACACGGTCCAGTTTGCGGCCACTGCCAGCGACCCCGACCAGCCGGCCCAGATACTCACCTATTCCCTCGACAACGGAGCGCCTGCGGGTGCCGGCATCCATGCACTCACAGGCCAATTCACCTGGGCGACCACCGAGAGCAATGGTCCCGGAGTGTATCCGATCACCGTTCGGGTCACCGACAACGGGGCCCCAGCGCTTGACGATTTCCAGTTGTTCACCATCACCGTCAGCGAAAGCAATACGGCGCCCGTTCTCGCGGCGATCGCCAACCGGATCGTCACAGAGGGGACCACCGTCGAGTTCACTGCATCGGCCAGCGACGCTGACCGGCCGGCTCAGATCCTGACCTATTCCCTCGACGCCGGCGCGCCCGAGGGAGCCAGCATCGATCCGGTTACCGGCCGGTTCACATGGACAACCGCGGAGACCCACAGTCCGGGAGTCTACTCGATTACCATCCGCGTGACCGACAGCGGGGCGATACCACTTGACGATTCGTGCCAATTCACGATCACGGTGAGCGAAGGAAACACGGCCCCCATTCTGGCGGCGGTGGCGAATCAGACGGTTACCGAGGGCGATACGGTTCAGTTCATCGTGACGGCAACGGATATCGACCAGCCGGCCCAGACCATCACCTATGCCCTCGGTTCGGGATCGCCCGCCGGAGCGAGTATCGATCCGGTGAGCGGTGTGTTCCGATGGGCAACCGTGGAGACGGATGGCCCGGGTTTCTACTCCCTGTCAATCCGCGCCACCGACGACGGGCCCGGGACACTGGAGGCGGTTCAGTCGTTTACAGTCACCGTCAACGAGCGCAACACTGCACCGGTGCTTGCCACGATTTCCGACCAGGCCGTGGCGGAAGGGACCACCGTCAGTTTCACAACCTCAGCCACCGACATCGACTTGCCGACCCAGATACTCACGTTCTCTATCGATGCCGGGGCGCCCGCTGGAGCCAGCATCGATCCTGCGACCGGCCGATTCACGTGGGCAACGACAGGCACCGACGGGCCAGGTACGTACCCGATCAGCATTCGAGTGACCGACAACGGCCAGGGATCCCTGAGCGACACCGAGTCGTTTTGGATCACGGTGACCGAAAACAACACAGCTCCGGTTCTGGCAGCCATTGCCGATCAGACGGTAGCCGAGGGAACCACGGTCGCGTTCTCAGCTTTGGCCATTGATGCAGACGTGCCGGCCCAGACGCTCACGTACTCGCTCGACGCTGGGGCTCCCTCAGGAGCCAGCATCAACGCCGCCACCGGCCAGTTCACCTGGACAACGACCGAGGCCGACGGCCCGGGCACCTACCCGATCACAGTGCGGGTGACTGACAACGGCCAGGGAGCCCTGAGCGACACCGAGTCGTTCGTGGTCACGGTCACCGAGGGCAACACCGCGCCGGTGCTGGCAGCGATTGCCGACCAGACGGTGGCCGAGGGAGCTACGGTCGCGTTCTCGGCTTCGGCCGTTGACGCAGACGTGCCCGCCCAGACGCTCACGTACTCGCTCGACGTCGGGGCACCGAGTGGAGCCAGCATCAACGCTACCACCGGCCAGTTCATCTGGAAGACTGTCGAGGCCGACGGACCGGGCACCTACCCGATCACAGTGCGGGTGACTGACAACGGCCAGGGAGCCCTGAGCGACACCGAGTCATTCACGATCACGGTTACTGAGGGCAACACCGCGCCGGTTCTGGCAGCGATTGCCGATCAGACGGTGGCCGAGGGAAGCACGGTCGCGTTTTCAGCTTCGGCCGTTGATGCAGACGTGCCCGCCCAGACACTCACGTACTCGCTCGACGTCGGGGCTCCCTCAGGGTCCAGCATCAACGCCGCCACTGGCCAGTTCACCTGGATCACCACCACGGCCGACGGGCCGGGGGTCTACTCGATCACAGTCCGTGTCACGGACAATGGGCAAGGCAGCCTGAGTGATGCCGAGTCGTTCTCCATCACGGTCAGTGAGAGCAACGCCGCGCCGGTCCTGGGCGACATTTCCGACAAGTCGGTCGTCGAAGGTGCCACCGTCGCATTCACAGCCTCGGCCACCGACGCCGACCTGCCTGTCCAGACGCTTGCCTATTCCCTGGAGCCCGGTGCCCCGGCAGGGGCCAGCATCCATTCATCGACCGGCCAGTTCTCGTGGACGACCACCGAGGCCGACGGGCCGGGTACCTACTCGATCACAGTGCGGGTGACTGACAATGGTCAGGGAGCTCTGAGTGATACGGAATCCTTCACAGTCGCGGTTGCCGAAGCGAACACCGCTCCAGCACTCGGCGCGATCGCCAACCAGACGGTGACCGAGACCACGACTGTCCAGTTCACCGCCACCGCCAAGGACGCGGATCTTCCCGCCCAGTCGCTCACTTTTTCGCTCGGCGCAGGTGCCCCGGCGGGAGCCACTATCCACCCGACCACCGGCCAGTTCTCCTGGCCTACGACCCTGGCCGATGGATATGGCGTGTACACGATCACCGTGCGGGTCACCGACAATGCCGTTCCTGCCCTCGACGACTCCCAGTCGTTTACCATCACGGTCAAGGACGCGGGACGCCCGCCGAAGATCAGCCTGAACGGCAGTACGGCCGTGGTTTCCGGCACCGATGACGACGACGAAATCCGCCTCGTGCTCGGCAGCCAGCCGGTCGTCACGGTCAACGGCCAGTCGCAATCCCTCGACGGCAGCATCTACAAGACGATTCAACTCGATGGCGGAAAGGGCCAGAACATTCTCTCGCTCGTCGGAAGCGACTCGGCCGAGTCGATTGTCCTCAGACCCGGAGTCGCCGAACTCACCTCTCTCGATTATCAAGTCAGCGCGTCCGGGTTCGGCTCGGTAATCGCCGAAGGTGGCGGTGGAGAGGATGTGGGACGTTTCTACGGTTCGGACGGTGACGACCACCTGACCCTCCGCCCGGAACAGGGACAAATGAGTGGAGAAGGCTATTCCCTGGAGATCGTTGGCGTCAAAGAAATTCATGGGATAGGAGACCCCAAGGACCACGACGCGGCCGAGCTGTTCGATTCGGCTGGTGACGACACGTTCATCGGCAAGACCGACTACTCGAAGATGATCGGCAACGGATACTACCTGCGAGCCAAGTTGTTCTCCAGCGTGGTCGCCAATGCGACCGCCGGCGGCAACGACACGGCGAGCCTGGTGGATTCCGACGGAAACGACCTGTTCGTTGCATCCCCCACCGCAGCCTCCATGACCGGCCCCGGCTACAGCCTCAGGAGCGACGGGTTCGACTCCGTTTACGGCTATGCCCGCAGCGGAGGATCTGACGTGGCGAAGCTGTACGATTCAGAGGGCGATGACACCTACAAAGCCACCCCCGAATACGCCAAGATGATCGGCGACGGCTACTATCTTCGCGCCAAGTTCTTCGAACAGATGTTGGGCTATTCGGGCACCGGCGGGCAGGACATCGCCCGCTTCTACGATTCTGCCGGCGACGATACGTTCATGGGCGCGCCGACCCACGCCACGCTTTCCGGGGAAGGCTATTTCCTCCGCGGCAAGGCCTTCGACCAATACCGGGTGCAGGCGAGCAGCGGCAACGACATCGCAAACCTGTACGATTCCGCCCTCGACGATCTTCTGGAGGGCGCCGGAAAGCAGCTCACCCTGTCGACTCCGGAGCAGACGGATCTCCAGGCGATCATCGCCTTTGACAAGGTGACGGCCCACTCCAAGTCAAGCACGGACCGCGACAGAACGAACCTGGCCGCCCTGAGTTTCCTGCTTGCTCTGGACGGCTTCTGGCAGTAGCCTCGCCGGTCCTCTCGCTCTCGGCGGCGTTCACGCAGCGAGTCGCTTGTGGACGGATGCCTCCGTAGCGACGCGAAGGACCCGCTCGACAGCCAGGTGGGTGTCGTCCATATCGGCCAGCGATAGAGTGGGATGAACCAAGAGCATAATCGCCGTCTCGCCGAGCTGCCGGGCGACCGGTAGGGGGGCCTCTGGGCACGAGTCGTGATTCAGGAACGCTTGTTCGCGATAGATCTCCGGACAGATGCCGCTGCCACAGGGGATGCCTTCGGCCTGAATGGCCTTGACGATCCGATCGCGGCTCCATCCCGGCCTCAGATACTCGGGGCGCAGGAACGCATAGTACTTGTAGTATGCATGGCCCACATGGGCCGGCGGGCGTGTGGTTCGCAGTGCCGGCAGGCTCTCGAGTTTTGATTGCAGATACGACGCCAACTGACGCCGCTGGGCGCACCAACGCGGCAGCCTCCGCAGGGCGAACCGCCCCAGAACGCCCTGCATCTCGGTCATTCGCCAGTTGGTGCCGATGGACGCATGCAGCCATTTGAAGACCGCCGCTGGATCGTGGCGATGAGCGACTTCGTAGTCCTTGCCGTGGTCCTTCAGACTCCAGGCCCGTTGCCAGAGGTCTTCGCGATTGGTCACCACCATGCCTCCTTCTCCGCCGGTTGTGATAATCTTGTCCTGGCAGAAGGAGAAGGCTGCCACGTCGCCAAGGGAACCCACGGGCCGGCCTCGATAGCGGGCGCCATGCGCCTGGGCACAGTCTTCAATCACCGCCAGGCCGTGGTCGATCGCCAGGCGGTTGATGGTGTCCATCTCGCAGGGCCAACCGGCCAGATGGACGGCAATGATCGCTCTGGTTCGCCGGGTCATGGCTGCCTGGAGCGTATCGGCTGTCACGTTCTGGCTGTCTGGATCCACGTCAGCAAAGACGGGCCGAGCCCCGCGCATGATGCAGCAGCTCGCCGAAGCGACGAAGCTCCGGCAGGTGACGAGAACATCATCTCCCGGACCGATTTCCAGGGCCGCCAGGGCCGCCTCGAGGGCCAGCGTGCCGTTGGCCACCGCAACCCCATATCGACAGCCCACCGTAGCGGAAAACTCCTGCTCGAATTTCCGGGTCTCTTCGCCAGTCCAGTAATTGACCCGCCCGCTCTCAAGGACCGCCGAGACCGCCGCGATATCTTCCTCGCCGAATACGGGCCACGGAGGCAGCGGCCTGCGCCGGATGGGGACGGCCCCGTCGATTGCCAGATCGTTTCGATGATGCGTGTCCGGGTTCATCAAGCAGCCTTCCTTATTGCGTCATTCGACTGGAACTTCGTGCCCAGGAATTCGGGCATCGTGGCGTTTCCGTCATGTGAAATACCATCGCAGCGCAGAGTGGTCACGATCGTCTGCAGAAGGATGTAGAAATCCAGACGAAGATTGTGGTGATCCACGTACCAGACATCCAGCCTGAACTTCTCCTCCCAGGTGAGCGCGTTCCGTCCGCGCACCTGGCTCCAGCCTGTGATGCCGGGAAGAACCTCGTGGCGCCTGGCTTGTTCGGGCGTGTAACGGTCGAGATACTGGGGTACGAGGGGGCGGGGCCCCACGAGGCTCATCTCGCCGCGGAGCACGTTGGCCAATTGAGGCAGTTCATCCAGGCTCGTCTTCCGCAGCAGTTGCCCGAAACCGGTCAACCGCTTGTCGTCGGGAAGCGGGCGTCCTGCGAAATCCACGGCATCGAGCATCGACCGGAATTTCCAGATGGTGAAGAGCTGGCCGTTGAGTCCCGCACGTTTCTGGAAAAAGAGAATCGGACGCCCCAGGCACAGCCGGACCGCCAGCGCAACCGCAGCCAGCACCGGGGCCAGACCGATCAGCAGTACCGTCGCACCCACGAGGTCGAGCAGTCGCTTGCATCGAGCGGCAACATCGGGTTGGATCGCTTCCTTCATCGATTTGTCCGTTACGGAAAGAACGTGCATACACAGGGCCAGGAGTTCAGGCCGCCCTTCGGCCTTCGGCGGACTGTTCGGCATGGGCCGTGCCGAAGGGAAGTATCGCCGGCTGTACGATATCATCGATCGCCACCCGCCCACTGCGCCGCTCCCCCACCGCACGGATCACGGCTTCGAGCTTCTGGGCGAGCATCTCTCGATCGAATTGTCTGCGGGCCACCCGTGCGGCTGCCTCACGAGCTTTCTCCATCCGGACCGGATTGTGCAGCATCGCGACAAGTTCCCGGGCGGCGACTTCCATATCGCCGATGTCGAGAACCAGTCCACCGCCGGACTGGCGAATCATGTCGGCCAGCCATCCCTCGTGATTGATGGCAATCGGCCGTCCCGCCGCCAACGCGTCGAACACCTTGTTGGCCGAGTTGGCCCAGAGCGGTTTGCGGTCGATGACGGTCGACGTGGCGATGTCGGCCGCCGACAGGATGGTCGGGATCTGGCGTTTTGGAACCGAGTCGAACACAAAGAAGTTGTGCCCCAGCACGTCGAGGTCCGAGGCGGTCTTTCGCACCTTGTCGCGTTCCCGGCCATCGCCGATCACGAGGAATCGCACCTCGGTGTCACGGCGAGCCACGACTGCGGCGAGCCGGGCCAGATAGTCGACCCCATTGACCAAGCCCAGCGTGCCGGTGTAGACGACCAGAGGCCGGTCCTGGAGCCAGGCATGCTCCTGTCGGAATCTCTGACCTTCCTCGGGGGGGACCCCAAACAGCGCCAGATCGCAACTGTTGGGGATGACCGACACACAGTCTGCCGGATAGCCCGTCGAGACCACTCCATCCTTCATGTCTGGCGACAGGGCAACGACGTGAGAGGCGCGGGCATAAGCGAATCGTTCCAGACCGCGGGCCAACGCGATCGGCAGTCGGCGCCGCAAGGCTCCCACGGCAACCGGCGTTTCGGGCCACAGATCGCGAACCTCAAACACGAAGGGTGCCTTCTGCCGCCAGGCGCCGTAGGCGGCCGGAAGGGCTATCGTCAGGGGGGTACTCGTGGCGAATAGGACGTCGCAGGGAATCCTGGCGGCTCGGTGGGCTGCACGCCAGGAGAACTCCAGAAATGATCGAATCCTGCGGCGAAAGCTCATCTCGTGCGAGTACGCCACCGGACACCAATGGACGCGGATGCCGGCCTCTTCGGTCTCCGTCCAGTCGTGCCCCTCGCCCGATCGTTGCGTTGTCACCATGTGGACCTCATGGCCGGCCGCCACCAGACGCCGCGCCATTTCGTAGGAGCGCGTGCCGCCCGCCATCTCGGGCGTGACGAAGTACTGGTGAAGATACACTATGCGCATCCGGAGCGGTCCTTCGGAGACAAGGAGGTTCGCGAAATAGAGCCAGCATGGGCGGCGGATGATACCTGGGGGTGAGGTAGAGACTCAAGACCACTTCTCCCCCTCCTTGAGGCGATCCCGCGGCTGGGTGCGTTGGAGAAGTGCCGCTGGGGATGGCGCAAAAGGCCGATCCCCACGAGCACAGGGCAGCCGCGCGCCGCAGGAACCCTCCAGCGCCAATCCCAGAAATCCTGCCGGTACCTGCGATCGGTACCCGAAGGAAACAATCGCTCGCGGTCCTGGAACAACTAGACGGAGCAAGATTTCGAACCAGCCGCATCCTACGGTAGAGGGGTGGCACAAATCCCCATTTGGTGATAGGGGAAGGGGATTGGCTGCAGTATCGATGGTGGAACGGAGCGGTCAGGACATGGGGGACACTTCGGTGCGTTACCTTCCCGGGAACCGGGTCTCTTGGCAGACGAGGAAATCCGGCTGACGGATTCCTGCCGGTTTGCCGAACCCTGGTCGGACGCGGCGGTGTGTGCTTGGTGGGCTTCGGCGGCCTACCGAAGCTTGTCCCTTGCCGGGAGAGGCAAAGACATTTTGGGGACAGTTGCGCCGCCGGCGCAAGAAGGGGCCGCGTTGGAAACTCCTTTCTCAACGCGGCCACAACCGGGAGGGGACGAAAAGGCCGTCGGATAAACGTCAGTCCTCAACTCGAGTGACCGAGTGTCCGGACTGACAGGTGTTTCGGAGTCAATCCCAAGAGTCCTGCCGCAGCAAACGCCGTGGGTGGGAGGCCTGCCTGGTGGTCCCGGGACAGGGCCAGACGAGTATCTTCAGGTTGCCTGCGGTGAAGAATCTCGATCAGCAGTTGGCCCCTATTCTGTGTCCGCAGACGCCCTATTGCTGGGCGAAGGGGGAGTCTCCTGGGACTCTTCCGGGGCGACTTGCCCCTCTGCACCGGAACAACAGCCGCTACCTGAGGGGCTCGATCCCTGTTGACAGGCATCGACACTGTTGTCCGCAGCGGTGTTGTTCTGCTCGGCCAGCGAGGCGAAAGCCATCGATGGGCACTGCGCTTCCCTGCACGCCGCCTTGGCACTACAACACCCCGAATCAGGGGCGGCGGCGACCACCCCAGTCTCTTCTGCATGGATCTTCCCGCAGCAGCCTTCGCCTGCCGCGGCCGTTGAGACGCCGGCTGGCTTTGGATCCGATCCGCTGAATGCGGCGTTTTGTGCCAGGAGAATCCCGGCAATCACAGCAAGGCCCAGGACAAACGCGACGGGGAGAAGAGGTCGAATCATTGAGACTCCTTGTTGGCGAAGGGGTTTTCCAGTCTTTGCTGCACCTGGCGACGGGCGTGGTTTGCCTCGCGCCCTTGAGCGTTGGGAGAATTCTTCGAACGGAGATTCGGAAGTCAAGGGCTTGCAATGGCGACGCAAAACATGAACATTATTGATGTTTGCAGGAAGCTGCTCATGGCGGCCCAACGGGAGGCGGCAAACGGCCGGACTTCCGCCGGTTGCCCTCGTGCACTGACTGCGCAGGCGTCAATCACTGGTACCGAGGCAGCCAATGCTCCTTTTCCTTCGCAAATCGGGCGAGGACGGCCGGTTCTGCAGCCTCCAAGGCCGTGGGAGACATTCATTGGCCATGCAGGCCTGATGCCGGTGATACGGCGCTTCTGGGCCCGCCAGGAACCGCGATAACCGTGTTTTCCCGTGTTTCGGGGTTCGGTTCGGCAATTGCGGCTGCCCGAGAAACCGGGCGGTGCTCCTGCTGAACTGGAGGGCGGACAGCCTCGTTGGCCAGTGGCCGGACTGGCGTCCGGGAGGCTCCGTCCCGCGGACGAGGGACTTTAGTTTGGCCGGCCCAACACCGCGGAGTGCCGGCAGCGAGAACCCGAAAGCCGATATTTGAGCGAGAAGATTCCAGACCGATGAGCGAAACATCCCACGAAGCGGACTACCAAGCCACTGTCTCCTGCGACGAGACCCTCGGCTTCCTGCCGGGCACTCAGATCGAATTGGCGCGTGGCCGTACGGCCTGCCTTCCTCCGCAACATGTTGTCTTCGATTTCGACGGCACACTGAGCCTCATTCGCGAAGGCTGGCCCGAAGTGATGGTGCCGATGATGGTCGAGTTTCTCCGGGAGACGGGCACTTCCGAGACGGCTGAAGAACTGCACTTCCTGGCCAGCAACTTCGTCATGGA
>CAZLWV010000003.1:83054-86504 GCA_964563135.1 uncultured Planctomycetaceae bacterium | reverse complement strand
GCAAGCAGACGATCTACCAGATGATCCGCCTGGCCGAAGAGATCCGGCAGCGCGGGGGCCGCCCGCTGGAGCCGATCGCGTACAAGAATTGTTACCACAGCCGCCTGATGCGGCGGATCGAGGGACGGCGCGAGGCCCTGCGAACGGGGCAGGCCATGCCGGCCGACATGCTCGTTCCGCACTCGTTTGCATTGCTGGATGGTCTGCGCCAGCGCGGTGCCAGGCTGTACCTGGCCAGCGGCACCGACGAGCACTACGTTCGCGAAGAAGTGGAACTGCTCGGCCTCGACAAGTACTTCGGCTCTCACGTGTATGGGGCCGTCGACGACTTCAAGACCTTCTCGAAGGCCATGGTGATTCAGCGGATTCTCCAGGAGAACGGAGTTGACGGGAGTCGCCTGGTGGGGTTTGGCGATGGATACGTGGAGATCATGAACATCAAGGAGGCCGGGGGCACGGCGGTGGCGGTGGCGAGCGACGAAGCCGGACGGAGCGGCCGCCCGGATCCCTGGAAGCGGAAACGGCTGCTGGGAGTGGGCGCCGATGTGGTGATCCCCGACTACCAGGACGCCCCTGCCCTGATCGCCTATCTGTGGAACGAGGAGCCGGCCGTACGATGAACACCCTGACGACCATGTCGGCGGAACGGCTGGACTCGATTCTCTCGGCTTTCGACCGGCTGCGGATCGCCGTTCTGGGAGATTTTTTTCTCGACAAGTATCTTCACGTGGACCCCGCGAAGGCGGAGGTGAGTATCGAGACCGGCAAGACGGCGCACCAGGTGGTCGACATCTGCCACAGCCCGGGAGCCGCCGGAACGGTGGTCTGCAATCTGGCGGCGCTGAACGCCGGCTCGCTGCACGCCATCGGGTTCTGCGGCGAAGACGGGGAAGGCTACGACCTTCGGAAAGGGCTCGCCGCCCTTGGCTGCGACTGCGAGCATCTCCACATTGCCCCGCGACGTCGCACGCCCACCTACTTGAAGCCTCGCGATCTGGATGCGCCCGGCCTGGAAGGGGAACACAACCGCTACGACACGAAAAACCGACGCTCCACCGACGAGGCTCTCGAGCAAGCGATCCTCGAGTCGTTGGACGTACTGCTTCCCGCTGTGGATGCCGTGATCGTGCTGGATCAAGTGGAAGAGGCGGAGTGCGGCGTCGTTACGACCAGGGTCCGCAACGAGATTGCCGATCGCGCCGGGCGGTGGCCCAGCGTGCTCTTCTGGGCCGACAGCCGTCTGCGGATTCGGAGGTTTCGCGGTGTTACGATCAAGGCGAACCAGTTCGAGGCGGTGGGGATGGAGAACCCGCCGCCGGGCGAGGAGATCGATGTGCAGCGGCTGCTCGAGGCTACGGCCGTCTTGCGAGCGGAGACGGGGGCTCCGCTGTGCGTGACGCGAGGTTGCCACGGGATGTATGTGACCGATCCCGAGCCGACGCTGGTTCCGGGCGTGACCGTGTCGGGTCCCATCGATCCGACCGGGGCCGGGGACAGCGCGACGGCCGGTGCCGTGGCCGCTTTGTGTGCCGGCGCCTCGCTGCCGGAAGCGGCTCTGGTAGGAAATCTCGTGGCCTCGATTACGGTGCAGCAATTGGCCACCACGGGGACGGCCAGTCGCGGCCAGGTGCGAGAAAGACTGCAGGTGTGGCAGTCGCAAAACCATTGATGTCTGCAGGCCAATCGCCTGCGGTCACCGAAGGGGAGGCCGCAGAAGCCGCGCTTCGGCCCGTTGTTCTCGTGGATCGACTGTGCAGGCGCCAGTGGCAGGGTGTTGCAGCTAAGATCACGTGCACCACCCGGCCGCCGGTCGAATCTCGCATCAAGACTGCCGGGCAAGCCAGCGGTGGCACGGGAGCGAGACCTCATGCAGACTTCTGTAGCGCCGCTGTCTGGTTGAGCTTGTTGTAGAGCGTCTTGAGGCTGATTCCCAGTTCGTCGGCGACCTTGGGCTTGTTTCCGTCGTGGCGCTGGAGCGCCGCAGAGATCGCCTGCAGCTCCATCTCGCGCAAGGTACACGGCTCGCCCAAGACCGGCTCGGGCACACGAAGCGTGTGAGCGCCAAAACGGTTCGGCAGGTGCTCGGGTTGAATCGGCAGTTCGTCGGCCAGGATCATTGCGTGTTCCACGACGTTGGCCAGCTCTCGGACGTTTCCCGGCCAGGTATGGGACCGGAGGATCTGCACCGTTTCGGGCGAGAACACGAGCGTGTTCTCGGTGATCCCGGGGCGATAGCGTGCAGCCAGGTGACGAGCGAGGATCGCAATGTCGTCGATCCGGTCGCGGAGCGGAGGCAGGTGGATCTCGAACGTGTTGATGCGGTACCAGAGGTCCTCGCGGAATTCCCCGCTGCGGACCATTTCGTCCAGATGGCGGTGGGTGGCGCAGACGACCCGCACATCGCAGGTGAACGGTTCGTTGTCACCCACGCGGCGGACCTCGCCGCTTTCCAGGAACCGCAGCAGCTTGGCCTGCATAGCCTTGGGCAGTTCACCGATTTCGTCGAGGAACAGCGTGCCGCCATCTGCCACTTCGAACAAGCCCACGCGGTGCTCGTCGGCGCCGGTGAAGGCGCCCTTTCGATGGCCGAACAGTTCGCTTTCGATCAGGTTCTCGGGAAGGGCTCCGCAGTTGATCGGCACAAAGGGGCGGTCGGCCCGCAGGCTCTGGTCGTGGAGGGCTCTGGCCACGAGTTCCTTGCCGGTGCCCGTTTCTCCGAGGATCAGGACGGTGGAATCGGTGGGCGCCACCTTGGCGACGAGCTGGCGGACACCGTTGATGCCGCGCGAACCGCCGACCAGATCGGAACGGCCTTCGAGCCGTTCGAGACGCTGCTTGAGGGCGAGGTACTTCTTGGTGAGCTCTCGTTTTGCAGCCACGCGCTGCAGCACGGCCCGCAGCTCGATCAGCCGGCAAGGTTTGGTGAGGTAGTCAAAAGCTCCGAAACGAAGCGCGGCAATGGCCGATTCGAGGGAGCTCTTCCCCGTGAGAACGATCGCATCGGTCTCGGGCGACAGCTCTTTGGCCTTGGCGATCACCTGAATGCCGTTCAGTCCGGGCATGTCGAGGTCGACGAGGATGCAGTCGTAGGTGTTGAGTTCCAACGCCGCGGCCGCCTTGTCGCCGTCGGGACATACCGTCACTTCGTGCCCCATCCGCGGCAGTTCCAGCCGCATGAGTTCCTGGAGGGAGTGTTCGTCGTCGGCAAACAGGAGCTTGAGTGAGGAACCGGCAGGTCGCCGTTCCGACTTGTTGTTCTCGCGGGGCGCATCGGCCATGGAAATTGTCCTTCCGTGGATCATGCCGCTCGGTGATAATTGACGTCTTTTTCTTCCAGAACGAGGGGAAACCGCACGCAGAAGGTTGCCCCCCGACCGGGACCATCGCTGTGGGCCTCGATTTCTCCGCCATGATCGGAAACGATGCGGTGGGTGATCGAAAGCCCCAGGC
>CAZLWV010000003.1:50022-83044 GCA_964563135.1 uncultured Planctomycetaceae bacterium | reverse complement strand
GTTCCCTGGCCAACCACGCGGCGGGTAAAGAACGGCTCAAAGACATGCTCGAGCACGTCTTCGGACATGCCGCATCCGTTGTCGACGAATTTCAGCTCGGCAAAGCCGTCCCGGCGGGTCAGGTCGATCTGGACGACACCCTTCTCGTCTTCCACACAGTCCAGGGCGTTGGTCAGCAGGTTGAGCACGACCTGCTTGATTTCCTGGGAGTTGACCGAAGCGAGAATTCCTTCGGCCGACTGGAACTGGATCTTCTTGTGCTGGTACTTGCCGATATGGCGGACCATGTCGATCACGCCGGCCACCACGTCGCCGAGGACCGTGGTCTGCCGCTTGGTTGGGCCGACACGCGAGAAATCCAGGAGCTTCTCAGTGATCTCCTTGCAGCGGAAGGCCTCTGTCTGGATCATCTGCAGATACTTCCGCGTGAGCGGGTCCGGCTCGCGGCCGTCGAGTTGATCCTCGAGCAGGCGGCTTTCCAGCGACTCGGCGCACATTGCGATCGACGCGAGGGGATTGTTGATTTCGTGGGCCACGCCGGCCGCTAGGAATCCCACACCCGCCAGACGCTCGCTGCGAACCACCTGCCGGGTGCGTTCGCGAACCTGCCGGTCCAGGTCGTCGCGGATATCCTGGAACCGCTGCGTCATGTCATTCATGGCCTCGGCCAGCTCCGACATTTCGTCCTCGCTCCGAAGGTAGATGCGATAGTCGAAATCCCCGGCCGCGACGCATCGTGAGCCCTCGATGAGCATTCGCAGGGGCCTGAAGACCCAGCGATAGAAGAGGTTGACCACCAGCGCGAAGATTGCCGCCGCCGAACCGGCTGCAATCCAGGTTCCCACGATCATCGTGCGGTACTGGTTCCGTTCCGAATCGGCGAAGCCGGCAAAGCGGTCGTAGAGGTAGGTGGGCAGCTCGTCCGTCAACTGCTGCAGTTCGGCGAGCTTCTCGTTGAGCAGATCGATCTGCACGCCATCGAGGGTCCAGTTTCGGTCGCCCTGGGCGATGACGACCTGTTCAAGGCTGGTTTCGATCTTGGAGACGGTTTCCATCTCACGATGGTTGTCTCCCATCTCGGAATCGGCGCCGAGGTGCTGTTCCAGCCGCTGCCGGTAATCGGCCAGGGCCGTTTCCATGTCGTTCAGGCTGGCCTGGAACTGCCGTTGGACGAAGAACGTCCCCACCTCGTCGGTCTGCGTGTCCTGCGGTGGAAACCGGCTGTCCCTCCGGCCCCGCAACTCACCGAGGAGGATGCGGAGATTGGCCACGTGGCCGCTGAGTTTGCTGGCGTAGGGGAGTTCCTCGGAACGCCAGCTCAAGCCCTTGACGATGCTCCGGTACCGATGGGTGCTCAACAGGCCGCTCCCGGCCAGTATGAGCACACACAGGAGCAGAAGTCCCAGGCTTACCAGGAACTTGACGCGAATGGGCCATCTTGACAGCAAGGGCGACCTCCTTGTCGCTCACTCGTTGCAGCTTGCGGGAAAAGCAGGGTGAGTGTAGCAATGTCTCGGCGATTCGGCAAGAAAGGCGGGGCAATGTAGGTGATATGGAGGTTCTTGGCTGGCCGTGTGGCCGCCGCTCGCAGGACTTGCCTACTTCACGAAAGCCTCAATACGATCGAAAGCTGCCTCGAGGTTCGCCATGCTTGTGGCAAAGGAGGCCCGCGCATAGCCTTCCGCACCAAAAGCCGAACCCATGACCATGCCGACTTTGTGCTGGGAAAGCAGTTGCAGACACCACTCGGTGGAGGTGTCGATTTGCTGGTTGCCGTATTTGCGGCCGAGGTGCTGGCTGATGTTGATGAAGGCGTAAAACGCCCCCGCCATCTCGGCGCAGCTCAAACCTGGGATGCTCGCGATCCGCTTCTGGACGAAATCGCGCCGCTTGGCAAACTCGGCGAGCATCTCGGTCACGCACTCCTGTGGGCCGCGGAGGGCGGCAAGGGACGCATACTGACTGATGCTCGAAGGGCACGAGGTCTCCTGGCTCTGGAGGTCGTCCATCGCCTTGGCTACCTTGGCGGGGGCCATGGCCCACCCGATCCGCCATCCGGTCATGGCGTACGTCTTGCTGACCCCGTTGACGATGACGCAGCGATCGACGAGCCCCGGCCGAACAGTGGGGAAACTGGCAAACTTGTGGTTGCCGTAGACCAGCCGTTCGTAGATCTCATCGGCAACCACGAGAAGGTCCTTCTCGAGAACCACGTCGGCAAGCTCCCCGAGGTCCTCGGGCGAATACATGCTACCGGTTGGATTGGAGGGACTGCACAGCAGCAACACCTTGGTCTTCCGGGTAATTGCGGCACGAAGTGCTTCCGGGGTCAGACGGAAATTGTCTTCCTGTCTGGTCTGCACAATCACCGGTACGGCACCAGTCAACTTGACCAATTCTGCATAGCTGACCCAGTAAGGAGCAGGGATGATGACTTCGTCTCCCGGATCGAGCAGCACCGTGAACACGTTGTGAAGGGAGTGCTTGGCGCCATTTGACACCACAGCCTGGGAGGGGGAGTATGTCAATCCGTGCGAGGCCTGGTAGGCCTCGACGATTGCCTTGCGAAGCTCGGGTAGCCCCCCCGCCTGGGTATAATGAGTGTGGCCCGCCTCCATCGCTTCCAGTGCAGCCTGGCGGATGTGCAACGGCGTGACGAAGTCCGGCTCGCCAAGGCTCAAGTCGTAGACCGTCTCTCCCTTAGCCTTCAATTCCTTGGCCTTAGTCGCCATGGCGATGGTGGCTGAGGGTTCCAGGGCTTGAACAATACGCGAGATGCTCAAGGACATGACAACGGGCTCCGTTCTTGATCACTCCAAAGGAAGAAACAAACCAAACGCCCAGCGGGAGAAGTCCGGCATCCAACGACCCGGCGACCAACACGGCGGGCTGGCCACAAACTGGACAATCATAGTGTGTTCGAGGTCGACTTCCAAGGAGGGTGTATCAGCAACTTCACGACAAAGGTCGTTTCCCCGGTACGCTAATTGCCCCCCCTCCCCCCGCGTTGGGTTATGCCCGTGAGTCGGGTGGTCGGCAAAATGCCCTCGAAGCCAACCATGGCGGGTGGTATCATCTGTGTCCCTTGGTTTTGTCCCAAGGGCCTTGTCAAAAACTCCTGGGAACGAAACGATGGAAATGTGGGACGTCGTGCTGCTGCTCGTTGCCGGATACGTTGCGACCAGTGGGCTGGCGAGTCTGATGACCCGGCGTCGCGATCAGTTGATCGAGCAGTTCCGAGAACAGATGGAACAGGGAGCAGAACCGGCAGCCAGTGCCAGGTCGTCGGGCGCGTCCAGTGGCCAGACCGGCTGATGGTCTGGTACCGCGAGCTGCGGGAATCTCTCTGCCGCTGTGCCCAAGGTCAGGCCTTCGGTTTCTGCGTGGGCGGACGACATGCACCGCAGGCCTCATTGGGCGGCTCGGGGCTCACTGGCGTCCGACCCCAGCCAGCCCCGGGTCAGAGCCTGGCGGAGCCGCGGTGCTCTCTGGATCCCGGAGAGAATGCCTCTTGAACTCATGAGCGGCCCGGGCCCCGTGGCCGGGAAATGATGTGTCTTCTTCCCATTGAGCGACCTGCCATGCCCAAGCGGTTCTACATTGAGACGGTCGGCTGTCAGATGAACGTCCTGGACAGCGAACTGGTCGCTGCCAGTCTTCTGGCTGCCGGCTACGAAGCGGTCGACAATCGCCGCGACGCGGACGTGATCCTCTTCAACACCTGCAGCGTTCGGCAGCACGCCGAAGACAAGATCTACAGTGCCCTCGGACGCCTGAAGAACGTCAAGGATTCCCGCCCAGACAAGATCATCGGCGTGCTTGGCTGCATGGCCCAGAAGGACCAGACGCGGATTTTCAAACGGGCACCGCACGTCGATCTGGTTGTGGGCCCCGGGCAGATCGGGCAGCTTCCCATTCTTCTTGCCCAGGTGATCTCCCACCGCGTTCCGCTCCTGGAAGTCAGTCTCGGGCGGAAGGAGAGGTCCCAAGTCGAGGTTGCAGAGAGTTTTGAGCAGTACGATCCGCTCCGCATTGCCGCCGCCCGACAGTCGGTCTATCAGGCCATGGTCCGGATCATGTTCGGCTGCAACAAGTTCTGCACCTACTGCATCGTGCCCAGCGTGCGGGGGCCGGAGCAGAGCCGGCCATCGAGCGAAATCGAGGCCGAGGTTGCCCAACTGGCCGACCAGGGCTGCCTGGAGGTTACACTTCTGGGGCAGACGGTCAACAGCTACGAGCATCGGGGGGACGGCCGCCGCGTACGTCTGGCGGATCTGCTGGAACGGCTCCAGAAAATCGCGGGGATTCGGCGGATCAAGTTCGTCACCAATCACCCGCGTGAGATGGACGATACCCTTCTCCAGGCCGTTCGGGACCTGGACAAAGTCTCGCCGTACCTGCACGTGCCTGCCCAGAGCGGCTCCAACGCCGTGCTCAAGCGGATGAAGCGGGGTTACACGGTGGAAGAATACCGTGAAATGCTCCAACGGATCCGGGCCACGGTTCCCGGAGCCACGGTGACCAGCGACTTCATTGTCGGGTTCTGCGGCGAAACGGAAGACGATTTTCAGCAAACGGTCGACCTGGTTCGAATCGGGCGGTTCAAGAACAGTTTCATCTTCAAATATAGTCCACGGGCAGGCACGAAGGCCGACCAGATGTTTGCGGACGACGTGCCCGAAGAGGTCAAACGACGGCGCAACAACGAGCTGTTGGTCATTCAGAACGCGATCAGCCAGGAGGAGAACGACCCGCTGGTGGGACGAACGGTGGAAATCCTGGTGGAAGGGTCCAGCAAGGCGGCCCTGAAGTCCGAGGGTGACGCGGCCACGGTCCAGTTGACCGGCCGGACCATCTGCGACCGCATTGTCGTCTTCGATGGTCCGGCCCACCTGACCGGCCAGCTCCTGCCGATCAGGATTGCGGCGGCCAACTCGTTCACCCTGTTCGGCCAGATGGTCCCGCCGCAGTCGCCTGCCGGCACGCACTCAGGCTGCCTTGGGATCGGGAAGTGAATACGCGTCGCGGTTCATTCCGCGAAAGAACCTCTTCGCGGAGTGCGAAACGCAGGTCTCGGTGTCCTCCTTTTCTCCTGCCGGATTGCCGGGGGCCCTTGTGGGCGATCGAGTTGACACAAGCCGGTGACGGCTGCAGGATGGTGCTGGACGCGGAGCACGAATGACCGGCTGCGTCGCCCCCCCTCTTGGAGGAAAGAGGGCGGATCGGGTATCTTGGCGGCTGCTTGGCTGTGCGGAAACGCGGGTGGATCCCCGGCGGTTTGGGGGTCGGGCTCGTTGTCGGCACAGACGACAGGAGCCAGTCCCCGTTTCCGTCCGGTCTGTGAAGGCTGCGATTCGTTCCTGCCTGCCTCGCGATCCGATCAGGATACTTATGGAACTCGACCGTCTACGAAGCTACCTTGACGATCTCAAGCAGGCAGGGCCGTGGTTGCGGGATTTGAAGCTGGTCAATCCCAAGCGGGGACATGGCAATCTCGTCCGCATGGCAACAGGGGGAATCACACTCGATCTGCTCGCGGCGATCTGCGACCAGTTGCAGGTACGCCTTCCGCGGTGTGCCGATCCGGACATGGCGCTAAACAACCTCGATCGGTTCGTGAGCGAGGCCCGCAATCCGTTGTCGCTGGGAGCGTTGTTCGAACGGGACCCTGATTCGCTCGCTACCTTGCTGCAGATCCTCTCGACAAGCCAGCACCTGGCCGATTACCTGGCCACCGACCCGGAGGCTTACGACCTGCTTCGCCTCACCGAGGGTGAACCGGTCTCTCGCGAACGGCTCGTCGACGACCTGGTGAGCGAGATCGAAGCTCTGGATCACGAGCCATCGGTCCTCCGCGCGCTGCGGCGTTTCAAGCGGCGAGAAACGCTCCGCATAGCCTATGGCGACATCATCCGCGAGCAGCCGCTGGCGATGGTTACGACGCAGATATCCTACCTGGCCGACGCGATACTCGAGGCGACGCTGCAATCCGCCTGGCGCAAGACTACCGAGCGGCGGGGCACCCCGCACGATGAGAAAGGGGAACCGGCGAGGTTCGTTGTGCTGGCCCTGGGGAAACTGGGGGGAACGGAGCTCAACTACTCGAGCGACATCGACCTGATGTTCCTCTACAATGCCGATGGCAAGACGGACGGCAAACGAATCGCGACCAACCGGGAGTATTTCGAGCAGTTGGGGCGCGAGCTGGTTCGAATGCTCACCGATGCGTCCCAGATCGGGGCGGCCTATCGGGTGGACCTGCGATTGCGTCCGGAAGGGGAGCACGGGCCCATGTGCATGAGCGTCGAAGACGCTCTCCGCTACTACGACCTGCGCGGTCGAACCTGGGAACGCCAGGCGTTCATCAAAGCCCGGCCGGTTGCGGGAGATATGGCCCTGGGGAGTGAGTTCCTTGAACAGATGCAGCCCTGGATCTACCGCCGCTACCTGAGCACGGCCGACATCAACGGCATCCGCGCCTTGAAGCGACGCATCGAACGCCGGGCCCAGAGCGAGGGTGCCGGTACCCGCGACGTCAAGTGCGGGAACGGCGGTATCCGCGATATCGAGTTCGTCATCCAGTTCCTCCAGCTCCTCAACGGCGCCGATACGCCCAAGATCCGTACGGGCAACACTCTGGCGGCGATTACCCGACTGACCGAGGTGGGCTGCCTCACCGACCAGGAAGGAACTCTGCTTGCGGAGAACTACGGGTTCCTTCGCAAGATCGAACACCGCCTGCAGATCATGTTCGATCTGCAGACCCACATCGCTCCGGACGATCCCGTGGAGACTCGCAAGCTGGCTTTGCGGATGGGCTACACAGACTCCGATTCGCGGCCGGCACTGGAAGCATTCGAGGCGGATTACCAGGACTGCACGCAGGTCAACCGCCGGATCCTCGACCACCTCCTTCACGACGCCTTCCGCGACGACGCCGAGACGGCCGCCGAGGTGGACCTGGTGCTCGATCCGGCGCCGCCCGCCGAACGGATCGCCGAGGTGCTGGGCAAGTATCCTTTCCACGACGTGACCCAGGCCTATCGCAACCTGATGGCCCTGGGAGAAGAGAAGATCCGCTTCCTGTCGACGAGGCGGTGCCGGCATTTCCTGGCGTCCATTGCGCCGGAGCTGCTGGCTGCGATCGCCACCACTCCCGATCCCGACTCCACCCTGGTCAATCTCGACAAGGTCGGGGATTCGCTTGGCGGCAAGGCCGTGCTGTGGGAACTCTTCAGTTTCAATCCCCCGTCGCTTCATCTTTACGTCCGTCTGTGCGCCTACGCCCCCTATCTGTGCGGGATCCTGACAAGTAATCCGGGGATGATCGACGGGCTGATGGACAGCCTGGTCCTGGATCGCCTGCCGTCGATCGAGTATCTGCGCCAGACCGTTTCCCAACTCGGATATCGAGCCGAGGACCTCGATCCGGTGCTCCATAGTTTCAAGAACGACCAGCAGCTTCGAGTCGGGGTCCGCGACGTGCTGGGGAAGGAAGACATCTCGGCGATCACCGGCACGCTTTCGGACATCGCCGAGGCCTGCCTCGAACAGATTGTGGCCCGGGAGTACGAGAAGCTGGCGGCCAAGTTTGGGCAGCCGATCATCGAATCCGGCCCGCGGGCAGGCCAGATCTGCGAGATGGCGATCCTGGCCATGGGCAAGTTCGGGGGCCGGGAAATGAACTATCACAGCGATCTGGACATCGTGTTTCTCTACGAGGCGGAGGGGCACACTCGGCACGGCGAGTACAGCAGCCGCAAAGACACCACGTCGAACCAGCATTTCTTCGGGGAGTTGGGCCAGCGGATCATCAAGACCACGAGCCGGCTGAGCGCGTATGGCCGTCTGTACGAAGTCGATGCAAGGCTCCGCCCCACCGGCCGAAGCGGGATGCTGGCAACCTCGCTGGCGGAGTTCTCCCGATACTTTGCCGAGGGGGACGGCCAACTCTGGGAGCGCCAGTCCCTGTGCAAGGCTCGAGTCGTGTGCGCCTCGGGTGAGATGGAGATGAGGACGCTGGGGGCGGTTGCCGCTGCAGCCTTCGAGCAGCCATGGTCTGCGGAAGACGCCGAGGCGATCCGGCAGATGCGGCGCCGGCTCCAGGGGACCGCCACCGGGGCAAATCTGAAACGCGGAGCGGGAGGGATCGTCGACATCGAGTTCCTCGTGCAGATGCTGCAGCTCAAGCATGGCCGCCGGGTGGAATCGATCCGAACGCCCACCACTCTGAAGGGTCTCAAGGTCCTGCGGCAAGCGGGGCTGCTGGCCCAGGAAGATGCCCGGTTCCTGACCGACAGTTACCGCTTTCTGCGGACACTGGAAGGCCGGTTGAGACTGATGAACCAGACTGACCAGAGTAGACTGCCCGAAGACCCCACCGAGTTGACGAAGCTCTCGCACCTGCTGCGGTGGCCGAGCGGCGGGGCGCTGCTGGTCGACTTCGAGCGCTATCTGGAAGGGACCCGCGAGGTCTTCGACCGCGTGTTCGACGCCGAAACCCGATAGGCACTGCGATGGCTGACTCGCCGCTGGAATTCGGGTAACGGAACTCCAGCGAGAGTGCGTCGCCATGCTCATCTTTCCACGAGCCGCTGGCCGATGTCGATTTCCTGGCCGCCAAAAGGCGCCGCTGAGAGGACGAAGATCTTGCCATCGCCCATGCGGCCGGTTCGAGCCACGTTGACAATCGTGCGGACAACCTCGTCGACCCGGAGATCGTCCACCCAAACGGTGATCTCCACCTTGGGCAGGAAAGCCATCGAATACTCGCTCCCCTTGTACTCGTCGAGATACGACTTCTGTCGCCCGTAGCCCTTCACCTCCGAGACGCAACAGGCTTCGAGCGGCGCGTGCTTGAGTTCTTCCAGCACCTTCTCGACGAGATACGGCTTGAAGATGGCGATGATCTGTTTCACGGCAGGCAGCTCGACAGGGGAAGTCTCGCAGGGAGGATGCGGCCCTGGCAGTTCACTCTATCCCAAACGGGTGGAGTTTGGAAGGGTCGGAGCGCAAGTCGGCGATCGGGTATTCGGCCGACGGTGGGAGATCCCGGTTGTGTGTCGGAGGACGATGTGCAGGGCAAACTTATCCGCGGCCCGGGGGAGCTTCCCGAGATCAAGACCCGACCGAGACTATCGCTCCTCGGAAGGTCTGGAGAATAACAGAGTCAGCTCGGCAGAACGGAGAAACCAGGCGGCTCCCAGGAAGACCGCCACGGCGGCAGAGAACGGGAGAGCGACCTGGAGCAGTCTCGACGCGAAACCCAGAGCCGGGGGCAGAAGCGAGGCCGTGGCGAGATAGGCCGCGGCCATTGCTACGGTAGCTGCCACGGTGCGGGCAACCGTTGTCCGCAAGGCAGGCCAGTCGAGCGGCATGTTCTGCTTTGAGAACGCGACCGCCAGCACGACCACCTGCAGGCTCGCGCTCACGCTGGTTGCCACGGCGAGTCCCGACTCGGCCAACGGCCAGATCAACAGGAGGTTCAGAACCAGGTTCACTACGACGGCAAGGGCGCCGGTGCGGACCGGAGTCGCCCGGTTGCCAATCGCGTAGAAACCACGAGCCAGGACCGGCTGTGCACAGTAGGCCCATACACCGAGCGAGTAAGCCGCAATCACGCGAGCCGTCCTGAGGGCATCGGCCGAAGTGAACTGGCGATGCTCGTAGATCAGCCGGGCCAGGGGTTCGGCCAAGAGCACCAGTCCGACGGTGGCCGGTATGCCGAGGAAGAGGACGAGCCTGAGGCCCAGGGTCAGGTCTTCGCTCAGGCTCTTCAGATCGTTCCTTGCAGCATGGCGGCTGAGCAGCGGGAAGATGGCCGTGGCAACCGCAACGCCGAGCATGCCCAAGGGGAACTGGTAGAGTCGCTCACCGTAGTACAGGGCGGCAACGGCTCCCTGATCCATCGGATAGGCCACATTTCCCAGCCAGGCGATCCGTGACTGGGGTTGATCCGGGGCCGCGAATGTCCAGGCCACTGCGCTATCCATGAGTGTATTCAACTGGGTGGCCATCAGTCCCAGCACCATGGGGCCCATGGCCCGAACGACCGTCCAGAATTCCTTGCGCACGGCGGAGGGCTGGTAGTCGAATTGAAACCCTGTCTGGCGAAGCAGGGGAATCTGAACGACGAACTGGACGGCTCCTGCTACGAGGACGGACAGCGCCACGACATGGGCCTGGCTCGCCTTGTCGGCAGACCACCAGGGGGCGATCAGCACAACCGCCAGCAGCCAGGAAACGTTGAGGATGGTGGGCACCAGCGCCGGCAGGGCGAAGCGCCCGAGGGCGTGCAGCGTGGCGGCTGCCTGGGCGGCCAGGCAGATGAACAGGGCGTAGGGCAGCATGATCGCCGCCAGAGACGCAAACAGGCGGATCTCCCCGGAACTCCCAAAAAACCATCCGATCGCAACGAGTGCGACCTCTCCCACGAGCACCACGGCCAGAAGCACCGCCGCAAGATGCAGCAGAACCACCGAGGCCAGCCTCCAGCCGTGGCGGCGGTCGTGCTCGAGTGCCGCCGACAGGACCGGGAGGTAACTGACCGCCAGGGCACCCTCGCCGAAGAGCCGGCGAAGCACATTGGGGATTCGAAACGCCAGAACGAAGGCGTCCATGACACCGCCGCCCGAGAGACCGAACAGGGCCGCGGTGGCTGCATCGCGCAGCATTCCCAGCACACGGCTGGCCAGGGTGCCGAGAGCTGTGACACGTGAACCGGAAATCAAACGAAGCTGTTCTCCGCGGCGATGCATGGTCAGAATCGTAACGTCCCGCCTGATTGTGGGGAAGGGGAAAGTGTGCTCGACTGGGAGCTTGTTGGCTCAAGACTGCCTGCCCCGCACTCCGATTAGTCCACGAGGACTTCTCATGGACATCTGCACGGCAGATACTGATGCCTAGGCAACGGGAGGCGGCCGAAAGCCGGGCTTCCGCTGGCCACCCTCGTGCATTGACCGCGCAGACCCCAATAGCGTGACTCGCCAGCTCCCACCCGTCGAAGGTAGACTGACTGCTCGGTACTCCGACCAGTCCACAAGAGCTCCCAGGAAGGCCGCCCAGATGCCGGCTATCCTCCGCATGGCGAGCCCACCGGACCATTTCTGACCACGACAGCAACCAAACATGGCAAAACGTTCCGCCTATCAGCAACGGGTTATCAAGAACTACTATGAGAACCGAGGCTCGATCATGCTCCAGCGACTGGGGGAGCTGGTGACCGACCTCTACCTGGCGGAGGGGAAAGCTCGAGAGCGTACCTGGGCGCGAGTCGAATCGACCCTCCAGAATCTGGGTGTGCCCCAGAATCGGATCGACCACATCCACAAGGCGGATAATCCGTCGCTACTGGCCGATCTACTCAAGGAACTGATGGCCAAGGACTCGTAGCCCACGGCGGGCGGCTCAGTTTTGCCAGTTCCCCTGCAATGCCCGTCAGGGGACAGGCTGGGTGGGCCCTGGGGCCGAGCGCTCGAGAGTTCCCAGGAAAGGCTTCCGAGGCAGCGGCCTGCCTTCCGTTGTCGCAGAACGGCGTGGAAAGGGGTATTGTCTGCCCGGCCGTCCCTCCTGGCTCCGCCGGTCAGGTGCGGTAGAATACAGCATTGCGCCGGTGATCGCTCGGCTTTCTCGTTTTCAACCCGTCGAGAATTTTCAGGGATGACCACGCCCTTATCGCCCAAAACGGCTTCCACGGTCTCGGAACTGCGATGGAAGAAGATCCCGGTCCTGGATGACGGATTCGTGTGCCTGGTGGACGCGATGGGCGACGATTCGTCGATTGTTCAGGCAGCCCGAGTGAGCTATGGCGACGGGACCCGCCGCGTATCGGACGATCGCACCCTGATCCGCTACCTGATGCGTCATCGGCACACGACGCCTTTCGAGATGGCGGAGATCAAGCTCCTGGTTCGCGTGCCGATGGACTGCTGGCGGCAGTGGATCCGGCATCGGACGGCGTCGGTGAACGAGTACAGCACGCGCTACTCGATCGCGATCGACGCGAGCCAGTCGACGACGTCGGAGGACTGGCGGATACAAGCTGCCTCGAACCGCCAGGGAAGCGAGGGGCAATTGGCCACCGAGGTGGGGGCGGAGTTGACCGCGGCGGAGGCCGAATTGCAGCAACTTGCCCGTCAGATTTACCAGCGGCGTCTGGAACTGGGCGTGGCGCGTGAGCAGGCGAGAAAGGACCTCCCGCTATCGACGTACACAGAGGCCTACTGGAAGATAGATCTCCATAATCTTCTGCATTTCCTGCATCTGCGGATGGACGAACATGCCCAGTGGGAGATTCGCCAGTATGCGCGGACGATCGGCGAAGATATCGTCCGTGCCCTGTTTCCGCTTTGCTGGGAGGCGTTTCTCGACTACCGCATGGAAGCGGTGCAGCTTTCGCGGCTCGACCGGGAGGTGATCCAGCGGCTGGCGGCGGCCGGCAAATTGCCTGCCAGCAACGAGGACTTTCTTGCCGCACAAGCGCCGGCGTGGGCCGAATTGCAGCGATGCCGGGAGCGGGACGAGTGCCGGGAGAAGCTGGTCTGGCTGGGATTGGTGGTGGACGAGGCCGTGCGCTGAGGGTACACTCGATCAGAGGTACTTCCCAACCAGCCAGGAGACCCTCTCCATGCGGCGGCGCATTATCGTTACCGATTTGACTCGGTTCAAGAATCCTGGAATTGTCTGCCTCGCGGGGATCGACCCAGAGAATGGCGAATGTATCCGCCCTACACCCTACCTGGAAACCGAGACGGTCCGCCGGTTGAATATCCTGCCTGGTGCCGTCCTGAGCGCCAACTTCACCACCGCCCCGGGACGTCAAGCCCCCCACCAGGAAGACTATTGGTGCAGCCGCCTGAGTCATGAGGGTATGTGCATTTCTTCGGAATTCAAAAGGGCGCTTGAATTCGGGTTGTTCGACAGTCTCGAAGCGGGCTTTGGGATTGCCCTGCCGGAAAAACAGAAGTTCATCCCGCACGAGCACGCTGTCCAACGATCGATCATCACGATCTCCGTCTCGCCAAGGCTTGTTGAGATGGTCGAGGATTCGTACAATCCAGACAAAGTCAAGCTGAACTTCACAGACCGATCAGGGCGCAGATTCAGGTATTTCACGATCACGGATTTGGGCTTCTGCAACTATGCCGTGAACTACCACGAGCACGGCCAATGGAGTGCCCTCACCAAGTGGGTTCGTTTGCAGGACGAAGTGCTGATTCGAGTGGGGCTGAGCAGACGTTACCAATCCCCCGATGGAAGCGACGGCTATTGGCTCCAGGTAAACGGCATTTACACATTTCCGGAATGCCACAAGGGCATTCGCAGTCATTCGTAGAAACTGATCCGGATTTCGACTTGGACGTTCGGTGGGCTTATGTGTCTTGCGAAGGCATCAGTCCTGTTTTCGATTGGCCACTCCAATCATCCCATCGATGGGTTCTTGGATCTGCTCCAGCGACACGGCATTCGGACCGTCGCCGACGTGCGTTCGTCGCCGTACAGCCGATACAGCCCGCAGTATTCGCAACCGGCGTTCGAATGCGGCCTTCAGCAGTGTGGGATTGACTACGTCTTCCTGGGCGCGGAATTGGGAGCGAGACGCCACGAGGCGGAGTGTTACTTCGACGGCAAGGTCGACTACGATCAGGTCCCAAGAACAGACGCCTTTCAGCGAGGAATCGCTCGACTCCTCGACATCGCGTCGGGCCGCAAAGTGGCCATGCTTTGCGCCGAGAAAGACCCCTTGATCTGCCACCGAACCATTCTCATTGGGCGCCACATCAAGGGGCTCGTGGGAGAAATCCTGCACATTCTTTCCGACGGCAGCCTGGAAACCCAATCGGAAGCGGAGCAGAGGCTGCTCGTCGAGTGCAACCTCCAGGAGCAAAATCTGTTCTTTACCCGCCAGCAGCGCCTCGATGAAGCCTATCAGAAGCGCGCGGCCCACATCGCCTATGAGGAACCCGCCCCGTATGCCTGACATCGAGGTGTTCACCATCGGGTTCACTCGGAAATCGGCCGAGCGATTCTTCGGACTTCTCCGGTCGTCGAGTGCGAAGCGAATCGTCGACGTGCGTCTGAACAACGTGTCTCAGTTGGCGGGCTTTGCCAAGCGTGAAGACCTCGAATTCTTCGCGCGCCAGCTCTGCAATATGGACTACGTTCACCTTCCGGAACTGGCTCCGACCAAGGAAATCCTCGACGCTTTCAAGAAGAATGGAGGCGACTGGGACGTGTATGCGGATTCTTTTCTGCGGCTGATGGAGGAAAGGCGGATCGAATCGACGATTCCCAAAGAACTCATCCATCAAGGATGTCTGCTGTGCAGCGAGGACGAACCAGACCATTGTCACCGACGCTTGGTGGCGGAGTATTTCCAGCAGAAATGGGACGAGTTGGTCTCGATCCGACACTTGCTCTGAATCAATAGATAGTGAGTCTCTCACGCCGGCTGGCAGCCCGCGGTGAACGCCGTATCGGTTCAGAACAAACCTGCGGCGCGGTCGGCGTCTTTGCCGACATCTTTCTGGCGTTTGAGCTGGCCCATCATGTAGATGACGGCCCGGAAGAACTCGCGCCCGGCTTCCATCATGTCGCCTGCGGTGACGGCTGCGGCGGCGGCCTTGCGATGCTCGTGGTAGGGCTCCCACGGGATCTTCCAGTCTTCCTTCTCGGCGGCTTCGAACAACTGGTTGGCCAGGTCCTTGGCCAAGCCGACGAACTTCATGTCGGGCGAGCACAGGGTCTGACGATAGGGGCCTTTGCCGCGAGGACGGCTGTCGAAGTAACTCGTTCCGGGACTCGTGTAGCGGTAAACCAAGGCAGCCGCTGCGCCGATCGCCGCCGCCGTCAGGCAGATGCCGGCTGCAAGCCACTGGATCAGCATGCCGCACAGGATCGCCCCCAACACGAGCATCCCGAGCAGCGTCCAGACCAGGACGTGAACGGAACGCGGCTTGTGGTTGCCGTTTTCGAAGGCCTGGTACGGCCGCCCATTGTCTTCCAGACGCTGGGGGGCGGTGATCCTCGCCACCACGGCGGTGATATTATCCGGACCGCCGCGCAGATTGGCCAGGTGAATCAAGGCCGGAACGGCTTCGGCCGGCGGAAGGCACGTCAGGATCTGCCCGATCTCGGTGTCGTTCACCCTGCCGGTGAGTCCGTCGCTGCAGAGCAGAAAGGTGTCTCCCAGCTGGATCGGAAACGGCCCCTCGATGTCGACCTGGACCTCGGGATTCGGGCCCATCGACCGCGTGATCACATTGCGGGGGATGAAGGAAGGAATATCCTCTTCCTTCTCCGGCAGGTGGCCGGCTGCCTGCATTTCCCAGACAAGACTATGATCGAAGGTCAACTGCTCCAGGCACTCGTCGCGAAGGCGGTAGACGCGGCTGTCTCCCACGTGGCCGACCAGGGCGCCTTGCGGTAGAACCACGAGCGTGTCGACCGTCGTCCCCATCCCGCGAAAACTCGGGTCGGCTTCGCCTCGGGCGTTGATATGGCGGTTCGCCTGCCGGACCGCTTCCAGGAGGGCGTCCGGGGGAGAAAGATCGAGAAGCTTGTTGTAGGTAAGGGGTATGAAATCCGTGGCCAGTTTGCTGGCCAACTCGCCCGCCGCATGCGCCCCCATCCCATCGGCGACCACAAACACGTGCCCCCGGGTGTCAAAACGCTCCTGGCTTCCGGCTATCGCCACCGCCAGGGAGTCCTGATTGTTCGACCGGCGCATGCCAATGTCGGTGGCTGATGCCTGCTCCAGACAATGATCCCAGATGCCGGGTTGCCGATCCATGCTTGACGCCAAAACTGGCATTAAGGAGGGAATGCCCTGTTCCGATTGTGGCCCGTGGCCGAGAGAGAGGCTACAAAACTCCATTTTAGCGTTGGAGGCACGCCCCAACCAGACCTGACTCCACCCCGGAGAGGTATTTGCGGAGAGCGGCAAGCGTACCGTAGTCGTTCGATCGGCCTATTCGGGAATATCGGACCACGCTTTGACCGGCTTGATTTCGATCTGGCGTGCCTGCGTAGGGATCTCTATACTCCCCCGACCATGATCCGGACGAGAATCGATCACCAACCCGTGTTCTGGCACATTGCCGCGAAGCTGATGGTGCTGATCGTCTGTCTGGTCTGCCTGAGCGGTTGCGTTCGGCGGCGGATGACGATTCGCACCAATCCGCCCGGGGCGGTGGTGTTTGTCGACGATTATCAGATCGGAACCACGCCCGTCTCGACGAATTTCGTGCACTACGGGACCCGGAAGATCCGGATTGTCAAAGACGGCTACGAGACACTCACGGTGGAGCAGCCGATTCCGACTCCCTGGTACGAGATTCCACCCATCGATTTCGTTGCCGAGACACTGGTTCCCACGGAGATTCAGGACCACCGGACACTCAACTACCAACTGGTTCCGCAGCGGGTGGTTCCACCCGATCAATTGCGGGCGCGAGCCGAGGATCTGAGGACGCGGGCAACGTCGCCGGTCCCTGCGCCGGCCATCCAACCCCAGGCGGTGCCGGCATATGGCGGTCGGGGGTATCCAGCAGCGGCCGAGTCGATTCCCAGCCCACCTGCGAGCGGTTACTCCTATCCGCCACAGACGGGTACGGGGACGCCCGCAATCCAGCCGCCACCCGGCGCCTTCGCTCCTTCGACGGGGCCGTATCTGCCGCCGGGGCAGCAGACGCTGCCACAGGGCGGGCTGCCCATCCGCTGAACTATCGCCGCAGGATTCCCACGGGGGGCAGGCTCTTTGTGCCTTCTTCCGGCTTGATCGCGCCGCGGACCCCCAGGAGTTCCGGGTGGCGTGCGATCTTGTCGGAGAAGATCCTCGCGTCGTTGACGATCGGGCGCAGTTCCTGGGTGAGTTCTTCGATGTTCTTCACCGCCCGGTTCACGCTGTGGTAGAGTTCGGGGTTGTGAACCAACTGGCCGATTGTTCCCTTGGAATCATTCAGGCTCTGGCTGAAGATCAGGGCCTCGCTCATGAGCCGGTCGAGCTTGTCGACGCTCTCGTTGAGTCGGATGAGGGTTTCGCCCCCTTGCTTGCCGAGGATCGCGGTGAACTCCTGGACGTTGGTGAGATTCTTGTCGACCAGGTCCATCGACTGGTTCATGCGTCCGATGGCCTGCCGGGTTTCCTGCATGAGTTCCGGCATCTGCTGAAGGGTGGCTTTGAGCTCCTCGCGGACGACCGGATCGCCGATCAGCTCGTTTGCCGTGTCGGCCAGCCGGGTGATGGCTTCGGCGGTCTCCGCGGTCTTGTCGATGATCCGGCTCATCTTGTCCTTGCGGTCCTTGATCTCGTCGTCGGTGCCCATGAGGTAGTCGAGTTTGTTGATGAAGCCCCCGATTCGATCGCTCGTGGTTCCAACGGAATCGATGGCGCTGGAGAGATTCGCCTCCAGATTGCCGACGACCTGGATCGGATCCGGGGCGACGATCCCGTCCTGCATCACGCTGACATCGATTTCCTGTTTAGTGCCCTTCCAATTCCGAACCTTGACGAACTCCAGGATCGAGTCGCCGAACAGCGTGCGGTTGATGCGGCAGACTTCGTCGTTGAACAGCCTACGGTCGCGGTCGATTTCAGCCGTCACCAGGGCGGCGCCCTCGTCGAGCAGTTCCACGTTCACGACCCGCCCGATGAGGATGCCGCTCTTACGGACGGGGGAGGCATCGGTGACTCCCGGCGCCTCGGGGAACCGGATCGCGACGCGATAGTTCGGTCTCCAGATCCGCTGCAGGCTGAAGAAGGAATCCTTCTGCGCAAACGCCAGGGTCAGTACGGTTGTGGCCATGGTGGCGAACAGAACCACCATGCCGATTCGCCATTGCATCACACGGTCTTCCATGACCTAGCTCCCGTTCTGGGGCCTCAATTCCATAAGTCGCTCTCGCGCTTCACCGCGTACGAACTGCGAAACGCGCGGATCCGGCGAGTCTTCGATATCCTGCGGCGATCCGTCGTACAGCATCTGCGGCTCATGGGGCTGCAGGCGCGCGAGCGGATACAGCATGACGATGCGGTCGGCCACCTTCTGTGCGGTGCGCATGTCGTGCGTGACAACGATTCCCGCGACCGGATGATGGCGGCGAGTGTTGAGGATCAGCTCGTTGATCACGTCGCTCATGATCGGATCCAGGCCGGTGGTCGGCTCGTCGTAGAGCACTACCTCCGGCTCCATGGCAAGGGCCCGCGCCAGGCCGACACGCTTTCGCATGCCTCCGGAGAGCTCGGCGGGCTTCTTGCGAACGACACTTGCAGGGAGGCCTACCTCGGCGAGCCGAGTGACAACAATCTCGCGGATCTCTTCTTCCGTGTAGTCCGAGTGGCGGCGAAGCGGAAAGGCCACGTTCTGGCCAATCGTAAGGCTGTCGAACAGGGCTGCCTGCTGGAAGACGAACCCGAATCGCCTCCGTGCCGTTGCCAGTTCGTCGGGATTCAGTGTGGCCAGGTCGTGCCCGTCGAATGATGCTGTTCCCGCGGAAGGCCGAACCAACCCGATGATCGTCTTGAGCAGCACGGTCTTCCCGCAGCCGCTTTCACCGATGACCGCAAGCGTCTGGCCGCGGGGCACGTCCAAGTTGATGTCGCGCAGTACTCCGAGCTGCCCGAAATGAACGTCCAAATCGCGCAAGCGGATCAGCGGTTGTGAGTCGTCGTTTCGCGGGACTGTGTAAAGTGACATGACTCTTTTCTGCGATCCGCTTACAGAAGCCGATATCCGCCAGGTTCGCTTTCTCGTCAGGGCGGTCTTCCTTGCCGCTGCCGTGCCGCACCCGGCGCCGCCAGCAGAACCGGCCCATGTTCTATCCCGTCCAAATCCGACAAATCCTCCGATGTGGTGCCGGGATTCTTCAGACCAGCGACGCGCCGCCGGGCCAGATCAATCCGTACACCTGCTCCAGAATGATGGCCAGGATCAGATCGAGGAACAAGATAACGACAAACGAGAGCACGAAGGAACTCGTGGCTGCCTTTCCGACGCCTTCCGCGCCGGGGTCACAGGAGAACCCGCGGTGGCAGCTGATCAGGGCGATCGCAGCGCCGAAGAAGAGACTCTTGAACAGCCCGCTGAACAGGTCGAAAACTCCCACGAACGCCTGCGAGTTCTCCCAGTAATGGTGGCGGTCGATCCCCAGCAGCCCGATGCTGTAGAAGGCACCGCCAACGACCCCCATGAAATCCGCCGTCGTGGTCAAGGCTGGGATGAGGATCAGGCAGGCCAGAAACCTGGGCACCACCAGGTAGTGGATCGGATTGGCACCCATGGCCGACAGGGCGTCGATCTGCTCGGTGACACGCATGGTTCCCAGTTCGGCCGCCATGGCGCTGCCGACCCGGCCCGCCAGCATCGTGGCCGCCAGCACGGGGCCGAGTTCGCGCACGAGGGCCATGTTGATCACCGCCCCCATGCGGGTTTCCATGCCAAGCATGCGAAACTGGGCGTAGCTCTGCACCGCCAGTACCATGCCGATGAACACGCCGGTCAACGCCACCACCGGCAGGCTGAGCACGCCAATCTGGTAGAAGTTGGGCAGGAGGGTTCCTCGATAGGGACGCCGCACGAGCAGCCACCAGACGGTCGAGAAGGTGAAATGGGCGATGTCGCCGAGAGCCACGATGGCCCCGTCGACGTTTTCACCCAGGTCGGCGATCCAGTTCGCGGCCCAGTTCATCAAACGGGCGGCAATACCGTGGCCTTCGACGGGCTTCCAGGTGGGGGAATTGGCGTCCGTTGCCATGTTGCGAGAAAACCAGAACAATCCCTGTTGGGTGACATACCTTGCCGCCGCAAAACGGACGGCTATCGTGCTCATTGCCCGGCAGAAGGGGAGTACTTGCCGGGCATCGGTCTGGAGCCCGTGACCGCGGTGCTTGCGCGGCTGCCGGACAGAGTAACGCAGTAGGTAATTTCGTCGGGAAAAGTCTATGGCTTGAGAGAAGTTTGCCGGTCAAGCTGACTTGGGGGTATGGAGAAGAAGGATCGACCCTCCCGAGAGGGACATGCGGGAAAACAAGAGACGCCACCCGGATTGGGGATCCGAGGGCGTCTCGCGAAATACCGCGTTGGAGGGGGCAATCGGCTCCTATTCGGCGCTGGGATGCTGCTGGCCTTCGGCAGCGGCAGCGACTGGGGGGTGCTGCTCCGCACCCTGCCCTGAAGTGCCGGCGAAATCGAGCCGCTTCTTGCCTGCCACTTCCTTGACCGACACCGTAATCAGATCCTTGCCCTGGAACTCACCCTTGAGCAGCTCTTCCGAGAGCGGATCTTCCACATAGTTTTCGATCGCGCGCCGCAGCGGACGAGCCCCATAGTCGAGGTTCGAACCCCGCTTGATGAGGAACTTCTTCGCCTCATCGTCGAGAACCAAGCCGAGGCCTTTCTCGCGCAGACGCTGGCGAACCTTGCTCAATTCCAGATCGATGACCCGGCCAAGGTCCTCTTCGGTCAAATGACGGAACACGATGATGTCGTTGACGCGGTTGAGGAACTCCGGGCGGAAGTGCTTCTCGATCTGTTCCTGGACCCGTTCCTTCATGCTCTCGTAGGAGGCATCTTCGTCGGGTTTCTGGAAACCGAAGGCCGATTCGTTTTTGATCGCCTCGGCTCCCGCGTTGGTCGTCATGATGACGATCGTGTTGCGGAAGTCGACATTCCGGCCGAAACTGTCGGTCAGACGGCCTTCCTCCATCACCTGGAGGAGCATGTTGAAGCAGTCGGAATGAGCCTTCTCGATCTCGTCCAGGAGGACCACCGAATAGGGACGCCGGCGGATCTTCTCGGTCAGTTGGCCGCCTTCCTCGTAGCCCACGTAGCCTGGAGGGGCACCGACGAGCCGGCTGACGTTGTGTTTCTCCATGTACTCGCTCATGTCGATCTGGATGAGAGCGTCCTCATCGCCGAACATGAACTCGGCCAGGGCTTTTGCCAGCTCGGTCTTGCCGACGCCCGTCGGCCCCGCGAAGATGAAGCAGCCGGTGGGCCGCTTGGGATCCTGCAGACCACTGCGGCTGCGACGGACGGCCTTCGAGATCGACTTGATGGCCTCGTGCTGGCTGATGACACGTTTGTGGAGTTCCTCCTCCATCTGCATCAGCCGCATTGAGTCCTCGGTGGTCATCCGTGTGAGCGGGATACCGGTCATCTTGGAGATGACCTCGGCGATGACTTCCTCGTCGACGACCCCATCCGTTTCGCGCGATTTCTCGCGCCACTGATCGGTGATCTGAGATTTCTTCTTACGCAGCTTATCGGCCTTGTCGCGCAGGGCAGCGGCCTTCTCGAAGTCCTGATCGGCGACAGCCTCTTCCTTCTCCTTGTTGAGCCGATCAACCTCCTCGTCGATCTCCTTGAGATCCGGCGGGCGGGTCATCGACTTCAGGTGGATGCGGGCTCCAGCCTCATCGATCACATCGATCGCCTTGTCGGGCAGGCAACGGCCGGTGATGTAGCGATCCGAGAACTCCACCGCGGCTTCGACCGCGTCGTCGGTGATCTGAACGTGGTGATGCTTCTCGTAACGGTCCCGCAGTCCTTTGAGGATCGACACGGTCTCGGCCTTGCTGGACGGCTCCACCATGACGATCTGGAATCGGCGCTCCAGGGCGGCGTCCTTCTCGACGTACTTGCGATACTCGTCCAGGGTGGTGGCGCCGATACACTGGATCTCGCCGCGGGAGAGGGCCGGCTTGAGGACGTTCGACGCGTCGATGGCGCCTTCCGCTCCGCCGGCACCGACCAGCGTGTGGAGCTCGTCGATGAAGAGGATCGTGTTCTTGGCCCGGCGGACTTCGTTCATCACCGCCTTGATACGTTCTTCGAACTGGCCGCGATACTTGGTACCGGCGACCATCATCGCCAGGTCGAGCACCACGATACGGCGATCCATGAGCAGCTCGGGCACGTTGCCTTCGACCACCCGTTGGGCGAAGCCTTCCACAATCGCCGTCTTCCCGACGCCGGCCTCGCCAAGGAGCACCGGATTGTTCTTGGTCCGGCGGCCAAGAATCTGCATCGTCCGCTCGATTTCCTTCTCCCGCCCGATCACCGGATCGAGTTTGCCCTGCTTGGCCAGTTCCGTGAGGTCCCGTCCGAAACTATCCAGGGCCGGAGTCTTGGATTTGCCGCCGCGAGGCGTTTCGCCCGGGGCCCCTGCGGGCCCGCCGGCACTCGACCGCTCGGGCACGTCGCTTCCTTCCATCCCGTGACCGAGAAGATTCAGGACCTCATCGCGAACCTCTTCGAGTTTCAGTCCCAGGTTCATCAGAACCTGAGCGGCAACGCCTTCCTGCTCGCGCAAGAGGCCCAGGAGGATGTGTTCCGTGCCCACGTAGTTGTGGTTGAGATTGCGGGCCTCCTCCATGGAGTACTCGATGACCTTCTTCGCTCGCGGCGTCTGCGGCAACTTGCCCATGGTCACCATGTCTGGCCCGCTCTGGACGAGCTTCTCGACTTCCAGCCGGATCTTGCGGAGGTCGACGTCCAGGTTCTTCAGCACGTTGGCGGCCACCCCGCTTCCCTCTTTGATGAGGCCCAGCAGGATGTGCTCGGTGCCGATATATTCGTGATTGAACCGTTGCGCCTCCTGGTTCGCCAGTTGCATCACCTTTCGGGCACGGTCAGTGAATCGTTCGTACATCTTTGCTTCTCTCTGCTACATCATTTCCGCGGCCTGGACAAATGCCAAGAGACCCGCTCGTGTGGGGGAGTCGATGCTCCCAAGCCATATGGTCTGGCTGTTTCGGTTGGTTTCAGCGTTGGCGAAAGACGGGTAACGACAATCGCAGCAAATCTCAATGAATCATATATCGCAAAAAGTGTAAGTCCCGTGAAGGAGTCCAACTTTCTTTTGAACACCGCTATCGCCCCTCAAGCGGCCTGGCTGGCTTCGATCACGATTTCGGGCGGTTTTGCGGCTTCCTGCAGACGCATTCGTTCCTGGTGGATTTCGAGGAGCCACTTGCGTGCTCCGTCGAACAGTTCTAATCGGTCCAGTTGTTGCGACGCTTCGTCCAGCCGGCCGGTATGACGCCACAGAGTGGCCAGCATGAGCCCGGCATCGACATCGCGAGGATTCTTCCGAAGCAGATCCACGAGGATCCGCTCCGCCCCGAACCAATCTGCACGGAGATACAATTTCGTTGCATCCCCAAAGGTGGCCTCTCCAGCCGAGTCTTCCTCCGGATTCGGACCTCGCATGGTCTTCAGCGATACGATCGTTGCCCCACCCCAGAAAATCGCCGTTGCCAGCCATAGTCCATTACGGACATGCGGTGTGAAGGTTCCGAAAAGTTCCGGCCACCACAGGGAAGCCAAAACGAGCAGGTTAATGAGCACCGCAAAAACGACTGCCCACACCAACCCGAGCCAGCTTCCCGTGGCAAGTATGGTTGGCAGTCCGGGCCAAATGTAGGCCAATATCGGGGTCCTGCCCATGGCGAGTCGCTCCGTCGGTTCCCTGGCAGTGATGACAAATGTCAGGTACGCAATTGTAGCCCTCCGCATCCGTTGAATCAAGGCAAGTAACGTCGCCTGTTTGGTTTAGGTCGAGGGAGCAGGTTGGGAGTTCAGGGATAAGCCGCTCGACAGGGTAATCTGCCAGCGCCCCCAAGAGCCCCGGCTGTCTTTCTGTCACTTCCTTGTATCTCCGCAACTGCGGAAAAACTGTCCCAACCTTTGCAGGCCCGTTTTGCCGCCAATCCGTCGTCTGTTGCCAAGGGTGGGGATATTTGCGAGATTAGGGTCATGGACATCGAATTGACTGCTGCAACGAGACGAGCCGTTCAGGCAGCCGGTCGCTGGACGCTGGATGGCCCCGGCTGCGTTCTCCGCGCTCCGGCCATGCTACTCGGCCTGTTGTTGGAGCCGGAGTGTCGGGCGGCAATTCTCCTTCGATCCCTGAACATTCAGGCCTCCGCTGTCCAGTCGCAGTGGCCAGCCCTTCGGCAGGAGCAAACGCTTGATCCCGATCGCGACTCCGTAGATCAAGAGACACCCTGGGAGGAATTGGTTCCCCGGTTCTCGCCGGAAATGCAGACGGCGATCGGTATTGCCTGCGATTGGCTGGCCGACTTGCCACGCCCCCTGATGCTGGCAACCGAGCATCTCCTGTTGGGACTGGCTGCCAGCGACGACGAGGTGGGCTGCTGGTTGCGGCAACACGGACTCAATGCCCGGGCACTTCGCGACGAGATCCTGCGGCAATACGGTCTGACGATTGAACCGCTCGAAATGGAACAGTGGTCGCCAGAACGTCGCACTCGATCCGAAGAGAGCCATTTGTCAGAAACTCATTCTAGCGAAGAAGTTGTGTCAATCGTCGAATCCTGCAGGTTGCCCGGAGAACCGCCGGCAGGGCAGGCAGACCTCCTGCGACTGCTTGACGCCTCGGCGAACCGTGCTCGTGAGGCCCTGCGGGTGGTCGAAGACTATGTCCGGTTCGTACTCGACGACCAGCACTTGACCGAGCGGCTGAAGGTGCTCCGTCACGGGCTGACCTCGGCGCTGGCCGGCATTTCCACGACAGAGCGCCTGGCCACACGCGATACCCAAGCTGACGTCGGCACCAGCCTGAGCACGACGGCCGAGCAGCTCCGTCGTGATTCCGATGACGTGCTCACAGCGAACTTCACACGTCTGCAGGAATCGCTGCGGAGTTTGGAGGAGTTTAGCAAAATAGGCAATATTTTCCCCGCTTCGGCTATCGAACAGCTTCGATATGAAAGCTACACGCTCCACAAGGCGGTGCAGGGCACGGTCGATGGGCTGGCACGGATGGCTGGAGCGAGACTGTATGTGCTCGTGGACGGCCGCTCGAGCGTCGACGCGTTCGAAAGGCTTGTTGTGTCGCTCGTGAAGACGGGTGTTGGCGTGATCCAGTTGCGCGACAAGACACTCCGCGACCGGGAACTGCTGGACCGGGCTCGCCGACTGCGGGATTTCACGTGCGATCAGCCGTCGGCCGTCGCCGACATGACGCGGTGCGGCGACACGCTGTTCATCATGAATGACCGGCCCGATCTGGCCGTGCTGGCCGGGGCGGATGGAGTTCATGTCGGGCAGGAAGAGCTCTCGGTTCGCCAGGTACGACAGATTGTCGGGCCGCGGATGCTTGTGGGGGTCTCAACGCACAGGATCGACGAGGCCCGCCAGGCTGTCTTGGACGGAGCCAGCTATCTTGGTGTGGGGCCGATCTTCCCTTCCGGAACGAAGACCTTCTCTGAATTCCCTGGTCTGGAGTTTGCCAGGAACGTAGCGAGCGAGATCCGTTTGCCGGCATTTGCGATCGGCGGGATCGACAGCAGGAATGTGGCCCAGGTGTTGGCGACCGGCGTCAGCCGGGTGGCTGTCAGTGGAGCGGTCGTTGCGGCCGCGGATCCGGCCGATGCCGCTCGTGGACTTCTCGAGCGGTTGAAGGCGGTCCGATGATTCTCCATCTCGACACAGACGCCTTCTACGCTTCGACGATTGCCGATCCGACTGGCAAGCGTTTCGCTGCGGGAGTTGTCGGACGGGCAGTCAATGCGGACCGATCCGGAAAGGACCAGGTGTGAGATACGAAGTCGAGCAGAAGCACCCCGTGGCAGGATTCGAAGGCGTGGAGGCAAAGCTGGCCACCATGAACGCCAAGATCGGGCCAGCGGCCGAGGAACTGGATCTGTACTTCGCCCATCCCGTCCGCAATTTTGCCGAGACCGACGAGGCTCTGCGGATCCGCCGCAAGGGCAAACGCACATGGATCACCTACAAGGGGCCCAAGATCGATCAGACGACCAAGACGCGGCAGGAGATCGAACTGTTTCTGGGCGATGAAGCGGGCACGCCGGACCGTTGGCGGGAGCTTCTGGGAGTCCTGGGATTTCAGGCAGTGGCCGAGATTCGCAAGATGCGGCGAAGAGCGGATATTGCCTGGCACGGCCAAGCCGTCGTCCTGACCCTCGACGACGTAGACTGTGTGGGGACCTTCGTGGAACTGGAGATCGAGTCGGACGAGCACGGCGTCGAGCAGGCCAAGGCCCACCTGGCGGCACTGGCTGCCGAACTTGGTTTCTCCACTTCCGAGCGCCGAAGCTACCTGGAGCTTCTGCTGGAAGAGTAGCCGAACACCCGGCAGGTAAACCCAAAAAGCAGCCCCGAGGAGTCACAAGTGACCAGACGAGCGATTGCTTTTGACCTTGCCGTGTGCGTGGTGTTGGGAATGTGTCCCGCAACCGGTGCCGAACGGCAGCCGACGCCGCTTCCCCATGCCCACGCCCACAACGACTACCATCACCCTCGGCCGTTGCTCGATGCGTTGGACCATGGATTCTGTGGAGTTGAGGCCGACATCTTCCTGGTCGACGGGCAGCTCCTGGTCGGCCACGACCGATCGGAACTGGCGCCGGAACGAACCCTGGAATCGCTTTACCTGGCTCCGCTGGCGGCACGCATTCAAACCCATGGCGGCCACGTGTATGTCGGCGGTCCGGCGGTGACCCTTCTGATCGATATCAAGACCGATGGCCCCGCGACATGGAGCGTGCTTCACCAGAAGCTCGCCCAGTACAAGGAGATACTGACGCGAGTGGAGGAGGGGCGTCTGATTGAAGGCCCGGTGACGGCGGTCATCAGCGGAAACTGCCCGGTGGACCAGATCACCAGGACGTTGCCTCGATATGCGGGAATTGACGGGCGGATGATCGATCTGGATTCTGCCGTACCGCCCGATCTCATGCCCCTGATCAGCGATCACTGGTTTCGCCATTTCAAGTGGAACGGTAAAGGCTCGATTCCGCAACAGGAGCGGGAGAAGTTGTCGGGGATTGTCGAGCGGGTGCACGAATCGGGACGGCGGCTGCGGTTTTGGGCCACGCCCGACCTGGAAGCCGTGTGGCGAGAGCTGCGGGCGTCGGGCGTCGACATGATCAACACCGACGATCTGGATGGCCTGCAGAGGTTCTTGCTTCGCGAGGGCCCGTGATCTGGCGGCGGCCATGCGGCCGTGCGGCAACGGCTTGTCGACCTTGCCCGGTGCCAGGCAGTCTCTGATAATGGCAGGAAGGTTGTTCACCATGAACCGTATCCCCGGAGCCGTGGCTCAATGAACATCTTTCGAATCCTCCTGGCCGAGATTGCATTCAGGAAACTGAATTTTGTCCTGAGCCTGTCGGCCATGATGGTGGCTGTGGCGCTGTTTGTGGCCGGGCCGATGCTGGTGGAAGGGTATCAGGGCCAGACCCAGCAACTGGTGTCGCAGTGGCAGGCCAGGATCGATGAGTCGGAGGCGGGGGTTGTCGAGATTCGCCAGGGAATGAGACGGGTCGAGGAGGAGACGAAGACCAGGCTGGACGAGCTGAATGAGACAACGCGTAAGGTCACTCTCGGCCTTGGGTTCAACCTTCTCATCGTCCATCGCGACACGAACATGGCGGACTTCTGGGCTTCCGACTATGCCGCGGTCGATATGCCGCAGGAGTACGTGGATCGGTTGGCGGGCAATCAGGACTTGACCATGGTCACCCACATCGTGGCCACCCTGCAGGGAAAGATCGACTGGCAGCAACGCAAGGTGCTGCTCGTCGGCTACGCCCCGGAGGCGACGCAATCGCACATGCGCAAGAAGGCGCCCCTGGGCTACATTATCGAGCCGGGGACCGTCTTTCTGGGTTCCGAACTCGGCGTAGGCCGCAGCGTTGGTGAGACGATCGAGATTCCTGTTCGCGATTCCGACAAAGCAAAACAGTTCAAGATCGCTCAGATTCTGCCGGAACAGGGGAGCAAGGATGATATCTCGATCATCACCCACCTCACCGATGCCCAGCAACTCCTCGACAAGCCAGAGCGGGTCAACCAGATTCTGGCCCTGAACTGTCACTGCGCGGAGTCGGATCGCGGCAAGATTCGGGCTCAACTCGAAGCGGTGCTGCCCGAGGCCCGCGTGACGGAGTTTCGCACCAAGTTTCTCGCCCGAGCCGAACAGCGCGACGCCGTCGAAGAGAGCAGTTCCCAGGTGCTCGGCGAAATGCAGAGGAACCTCGAACAGCGCGAGAGGATCCTGGAGGAACGCAAGGCGGACTTTGCCGAGATGGCCGCATCGCGAGGGCAGCTCGAAAGGCTTCTGATCACTCTTTCCGACGTGATCACTCCGCTGGTTGTGCTGGCCGCCGCGATCTGGGTCGGACTGCTGGCCCTGGCGAACGTGCGGGAGCGGCGGACGGAGATCGGCGTGCTGCGGGCGTTGGGCAAAGGAACCGGAACCATCGTGACGCTGCTGCTGGGCAAGGCCGTTCTGTTGGGGTTGCTTGGCGGTCTGACGGGCTTTGGACTGGGAACGGTCCTTGGACAGACCCTGGGCGAATCGGCATTACGGGTAGGAGCCGACCAGTTCGCACCGCGGCTGGAGGTCTTTCTGTATACCGTGCTGGGCGCGCCGCTCCTGGCGGCGCTGGCCAGCTACCTGCCCACGATGGCCGCCGTCGTTCAGGATCCGGCGCTGGTGCTGCGGGAGCCGTGAGGGCCGTTTCCTGCACGCAAGTCGCCTCTGGCCAACAGGTTCTGACCGAGGAAACTGCACTTTCGTCGCAGGTTATGTTGTGGGATACTGCGTCGACGACGCAGCTTGCCTCCGCAGTTGATTGTCCAGAGTCCGTTCAACTCCGGCAACCGGGGTCCCGGCGACTCTGATGAAGAGTGTCATCAAGCAGTTCTTCTGCGGGGAGCAAAACGGCGTCGCGATCGACAACTGCCCGGATTTGGATGACTTGGGGCCCGGTATCATCACGCAGGGCCGTTGAGAGGAACACGGTTATGGAACGGAATCGCAGGCCGTTGCGGATCTTCTTCAGCGTGGGTGAGCCCAGCGGCGATATCCACGGCGCCAATCTGATCCGGCAACTCAAGGCCCGGCACCCGGATATCGAGTGCATGGGATATGGCGGTCCGAAAATGGCGGAGGCTGGCTGCCACTTGCATACGGATCTGACGGCGCTGGCGGTCATGTGGTTGTTTCGGGTGCTTGTGAATCTGCACAAATTCTGGGGGCTGGTGAGCCGTGCCGATCGCTTCTTCCGCCATCATCGCCCCGACGCCGTGGTCTTGATCGATTACCCGGGCTTCAATTGGTGGATTGCCCGTCGCGCGAAAGTGCACGGTGTCCCCGTCTTTTACTACACACCGCCGCAGATCTGGGCGTGGGCCCAGTGGCGAATCAAGAAGATGCGCCGTTTCGTGGATCACATTCTGGCAGCACTGCCGTTCGAGGCCGAATGGTTCCAGAAGCATGGGTGCAACGCAACGTTCATCGGCCATCCCTATTTTGACGAGGTGGAACGTCTGCCGCTCGATGAGGGGTTTCTCGAGCAGTATCGCAGCCGGCCGGGACCACTGGTGACCATCCTGCCAGGTTCCCGGACCCAGGAAGTCGAGAAGAATCTTGCGGCGTTTCTGGACGCCGCGGAGAAGGTGCGTCAGCAGGTGCCGGGGGTGCGGTTTGCCGTATCGCCGTTTCGCGAGAAACATGCCCATCGGGTCCGAAAAATGCTCGTGCAACGGGGCATCGAGGCGGAAGTTCACGTCGGAAAGACCCCGGAACTGATTCATCTGGCTGATTGCTGCATGGCGGTGTCAGGGTCTGTCTCTCTGGAACTGCTGTACCACGCCAAGCCGACCGTGATCCAATACAGGATCACGCCGCTGGAGTTCTTCGTGCAGAAGTTCTTCCGCAAGGTGAAGTACATCACGCTAGTCAACCTGCTGACTGCCGACGAGCTATTCCCGGAAGACGTGACCCCCTTCGATCCGTCGCAGCCCGATGCGGACCGTGTCTTGTTTCCGGAGTATCTGGCCTGCGAGGACAAGTCGGCGCAGGTGGCGGCCCATATCGTTCGCTGGCTCACCGACGATGAGGCTCGAAGACAACGGGTGTCTGAGCTGGAGAAGCTGCGGACGGAGGTGGGGCACGGCGGCGCGGCCGCCCGAGCCGCCGACTACATTCTGAGCGCCTTGCGAGACCGGGAAATGAGGCTTGCCAGGCCCCACTTTCTTGGAACAAGCGTGCCGGAACCGAAACCGGAGCGGATGACCGCTTGAGGCGACCGCCTGGCCGCCGTATGCCTGGAGCGGTGAGGCGACCGGATGTGGAGCGGTCTGGGGCCGGCCGTGGGAGAGCATGCACCAGACGCGTCGAAAGCCTAGCCCGAAGATGCTACAATTGAGGGATTGCTCCCTTCTGACTGCACCCAGGAGTCGGCCTCGTGCTACTTGGCGAACCACCCCGCTCGGGCGGCGATTTGAACTTCCAGCTCTTCGGCATTCCCGTACGGGTTCATCCATTCTTCTGGTTGATCGCTGTGCTGCTCGGCCTGCAGCCGAATACGCAGGGCGTTGAACTCCTCATCTGGGTCGTGGCGTTTTTCGTTTCGATCCTCATTCACGAGATGGGCCATGCGCTGGCGATGCGGGCCTACGGAATCTGGCCATGGATCACGCTCTACGGTTTCGGGGGCCTCACCGCAAGCAACTCGTCGGAGGCCTCGCGTGTTGGCACGTTGGGCCAGGTATTGATCTCATTTGCCGGGCCTGCGTCGCAATTTCTTTTCGTGGCAGTACTTGCGGCGATTCTCGTCGGCACGGGCAACAGCCTGCTGGTGGGTTTGGCCGGCCCGGTGCCGATGGTCTTGCCGGCCGACACGGTGGTCTCCTGGGGGCTCACAAGTCTGCTCCAGAACCTCATGGTGGTCAGCATGCTCTGGGGAGTGCTGAACCTGATCCCCGTGTATCCACTCGCCGCAGGTCAGATTGCCCGTGAGGTTCTCGTCGCCATCCATCCGCGCCGCGGCATCACCTGGTCGCTGGTCGTATCGATCGTTGCCGGTGGCTGCACGGCGCTCGTGGCCCTGTCGCAGAAAAACCTATTTCTGGGACTCATGTTTGGTGTGCTCGCCTATGGCAGTTACACGACGCTTCAAGCGTACAACCATCAGCGCGGCTGGTAGGGTCGAGCCCGTTGCGTGGGAGAATTCTTTAAGAAAAGTCAGGGGAACGTGCCGATAAGGAATGGCAATGTTTCGCGAGGTGGAGCCGGGTGATGGAGTTCGGCTCCAATCCAACCCCAGGCTCTGAGACGGAGACGAAACGATGGCGAAGAAGAAAGCAGCCAAGAAGGCGGCCGTGAAGAAAGTAGCCAAGAAGGCAACCAAGAAGGCTCCAGCGAAGAAGAAAACCGCCAAGGCCAAAACTGCGTCCAAGAAGCGTTGCTGCTGCTGCTGACGCAACCTTTCCCCGGGGGCTTGCAGCGCCCGGCAAACCGATTCAACAACAGAGCCGTCGGACCACACCGTCCGCCGGCTCTTTCTGTTCCATGATCGCTTTCCTGCCCGGCCGACCGGCGCCGCGACAAACGGCTACTTGAGGATCGAGAGCGAGGGCATCGGCGGCTTCTCACGCCGCTGCGAAACGATGTTCCGAACGAGGTTCGTGCACAGCGCCTCCAGGTAAGGAGCGACCAGATCATCGTCGAAACAGGAATGCATCGTTCCCTGGTCGCCGCGGATCCGGATCTGCATGTTGATCGGCACCTCGCCGAGGAACGGGACTTTCAACAGCCCGGCCTTCTCCCGGGCCCCCCCGGAGCCGAAGATCTCATGGCGGCTGTTGCAGTTGGGGCAGGTGAAGTGGCTCATATTCTCCACCATGCCGAGCACCTCGATATTTACCTTCCGGAACATCGAAATCGCCTTGGTCGCGTCCAACAAAGCCACGTCCTGCGGCGTGCAGACGACCACCGATCCGGTCAGCGGCAGGAGCTGCGACAGGGTGATGGCGATATCGCCGGTTCCCGGCGGCATGTCGATGATCAGGTAGTCGAGTTCACCCCAGTTCGTGTCGCGGAGAAACTGGGTAATCGCGCCGTGAAGCATGGGGCCTCGCCAGATCACGGCCTCTTCGGCCGGCACCAGCAGGCCCATCGAGAGGACCTTGACGGTACCCACTTCGACAGGCTGGATCTTCTGGTCGATCATGCCGGGACGCTGGCTGGTGCCGATCAGATGAGGAATGCTGGGACCGTAGACGTCGGCGTCCATCAGTCCGACTTTTGCGCCGGCGCGAGCCAACCCAATCGCGATCGCGGCGGCAATGGTGCTTTTTCCCACCCCGCCCTTCCCCGACCCGACGGCAATGACCGCCTTGGCCGCAAGTCCGACCTCGCCCAGTTTCTGTGGCGGGCGGCGGTGTTCGGCCAGGTCCACGTCGACCTGGGTGAGCTGAGGCAATCGGTTGCGGAGATGCTCGATGAGGTCTGCCCGGGTCTGTTTCCACAGAGGCGCCGAGAAGGAGGTGAGGCCGAGCGTCAACGCCAGCTCGTTGCCATCGAGTTTCAGGTCTCCCACCTGCTCGAGGGTGACGATGCCGCGCCCGGCTTCGGGATCGGTGAATTCGTTGAGGATCTGCTCAACCACCTTCTTGGTCAACGGACCTTCTGCCACTTTCTTTGCTCCTCCTGGAGTCATCGAGTCGGCCACGGCAATTCATCCCAGATGCGCTGCTCTGGGGAACGTGGCGGCTCAGGGACCTGTTCGAAATGGAGTCGGATGATGTCGAGGATTGGCGCGAGCCGCCTCGGGGAGGTACACAGCCACACGATTCCCGTTTCCAGGATCTGACAGCGGACCTGCTCGGCTATCGGGTCGGCAACTGCCAGGATTCGCACGGCGGGGAACTCGCGGCGAAGCCGGACCACCCAACGCACAAATTCGGCCACTGCGGACGGGCTCAACTGGGCGACCACGACGGAGGCCGGGCTCTCGGAGAGCATCTCGCGGCACACGTCGAGGGTGCGCGATTCATATACCCGCAACCCGCCCTGCCCCAGGAGGCGGCGCAAATGGCGAGCCCAAGATCCGTCCTTTTCCCAGACAATCAGCCGCCCGGGTTCCACCGGGTTGGATTGGCTCGCTCTGCCGCTGTCGATGGTCTCATCCATGGTAGGTAGGCCGGTCATGGTTGGCAAGGCCCTGCCGTTTCACTCGTCGCTG
>CAZLWV010000003.1:0-50012 GCA_964563135.1 uncultured Planctomycetaceae bacterium | reverse complement strand
GCTTTTGGGGAGCTGGACGGCTGTCTGGAAGGACTGTCCGGGCTGTCCGTTTCCTCGTCGATGAGCCCGAGCTGCAACAGGCGGCGATAGAGCCGCGGGCGATTCAGTCCGAGCAGTGTGGCCGCCTTTGTCTTGTTGCCTCTGGCCTGTGCCATGGCCCGTTCGATCAACTCGCGTTCGATCTTCGCCAGGTACTCGTCAAGCTCGATCGAAGTCTCTTTCCGTCGCGGCCTGGCAGCCGCGTCGAGGGCCAGCCGTATCTTCTCCGGGATATCGCGGGGGAGGATCTCCGGCCCCTCGGCTCGCTGATGAGCCTCGGCGATCGCGGCAGCCAGTTCGTCCACGTTTCCCGGCCAGCGGTAGGCCGCCAGCATGTCGAGTGCTTCCGCCGCCACGCCGCCGATCTGCTTGTCTCCCTCGGCGTTGATTTCCTCCACAAACATCTGGGCCAGCAGCGGCAGATCCTCGATGCGATCAGCAAGCCGATCCAGTTCGATCTCGAGCGTACTGAGTCCGAGGGCAAGTCTCCTGTCGTACTGGCCTTGCCCGGCCAGTTCCACTAGCCGGCGAGTCGAGGTGGCCATGACCCGCAGTGGAAAAGGGCGCTCCAGGAGTATTCTCGCCAACTCGGCCTGGGCCTCCAGGGCGATCGTGTCGGCCCGGTTCAGAAGCAGCGCGTTGCGACCGGGCTGGTGGCTCGCCGAGTCCTGGGCAGCCAAGGCGATGGCGGTGGAACGGACGAGGTCGCCGCCCAGTACGGCGCAGTCCAGTGGCACAAGGGTGCCGGCCTGACGGCCGTCTACCCCGAAGTGAATCGATCGGGCCAGCCGTTCCTTGCCGGCTCCGCCGGGGCCGACGATCACCACGCTGGATCTGGTGGCCGCGGCCACCGCTGCCTGGGCTCGGGCCCGGCGGATCGTGGCACTCGTTCCTGCAAGACGGTCGATCGAGCAGTCGGCCGCCTGCCTGTGGTGGAACTGCCGAAGGATTTCGTGCAACTTTTCCGCTTCGCAGGCCGGCGTTTCCTCCAGTTGCGGCGACAGATCACCGTCGGGCAAGTCCAAGTCGTCGACGACGGCCACGACGGCGATCAACTCGGCCGTGTCACCGAGGGGCAGGAAGACGGCCCGTCGGCGGGCCCAGTGCCCCTCGTCGTCGCTGCGGGCAACCAGGCTCTCGCAGCGCTTCCCGGAGAACGCCGCCGGCGGCGGGCAGAGCGCCGCTGCCAGGGCGTCGGCTCCTGTCGCCCCAGGGAGGCTGTGGTAGACGCACCGGCGTCCGGGCAGTTCCTCCGCGACAGCCCCCAGCCAGCGCCGCAGTGCAGCATTGGCGAAGACGATTCGCCGGTCTTCGTCGAGTATGTAGAGAGGTTGCGATGCTCCATCGAACAATCGCCCCAACTGGGTACTCCGATTCTTTGCCCGAGACATTGAGACCGGTCGTTAGGGTCCAGGATTCAGCGAGCAGCACGACTGGGGGCGACCGGAGACACACCGGCGGCAGCCGGCTCTCTTGCGGGAGCCGCCGCACTGGCACAGTCATACCAGGGGGCGGGGATCAGGCCGATCGCCAAGACGAGCAGAACACAAATCGTCGCAGCCGTCAACGGTGCCAACTGGTTGGGGTTGGCCGGCACCTTGCCCAGGGGCATGCGGAAGAACATCACGCCCACGATCCGCAGGTAATACGCTGCGGCAATGGCTGCGTTGACCGCAGCCAGAAACGCCAATCCCACGAACCACGCCCGGACGCCGCCGTCCGCCTCACCCACTCCGATCGCTCCGGCAAACAGGGCCAGCTTGCCCCAGAACCCGGCCAGCGGAGGAACGCCGGCCAGGCTGAACATGAACGCCGCGAGCATCCAGGCGAGGGCCCGCTGGCCAGGTTCGTCGCTCCATGCCAGACCCGCCAGACCGTCGACATGGTCGACCGGCTGTTCCGAGGTTCCAAGACAATTGAGGACAGCAAATGCTCCGAGCGTGGCCACGCAGTACAGCAGGAGATAGAACAGGAGCGAGGCGGTGCCATCGAAGGCCACCGGAGCGCCCGATCCGGCTGTTTCCGCTGCGACAGCCAGACCGATGAGCATATAGCCCGCATGGGCGATGGAAGAGTAGGCCAGGAGCCGGCGGAGGTTGTCCTGCCACAGGGCGAGCACGTTGCCGGCCGTCATCGTCAACACTGAAAGGGCCAAGGCAATCCGCCACGAGTGCGATGGAACTCCTTCCGCAGCAACGACGATCAAGCGGACGAGGACGACGAATCCCGCCAGTTTCGGCGCCACCGACAGGAGGGCCGCGTTGGAATTGGTGCTGCCCTGGTACACATCGGGCGCGTAGAAATGAAACGGGACGGCGGCAATCTTGAAGCTGAGGCCGGCAAACAGGAAGACAACGGCCAGCCGCCCGGCGGCCACCAGCGGGCTGGACCCCATCAGGCGGACGTGAATCGAGTCGATCGATGTCGAGCCAGCCGCTCCGTAGAGAAAACACAGGCCAAACAACAGGATGGCGGAGGCGAGAATACTCAGGTAGAAGTACTTTGCAGCCGACTCTCGCCCTTCGATCGTGCGGCGGCCCACGAACAGGAGAATGTACGTGGGAATCGAGATCATCTCCAGTCCCAGGAAGATCAGGATCAGCTCGCCGGCTGCGCCGACAAGCATCATCCCGGCCACCACCAGCAACAGCGATCCTGCGAGTTCCGGAGCGTCGGCAGCACCGCTCGGTTGCCATGAAAGGAGAACCAGGATCGCTCCCAGTCCCAACGCAAGCCAGCGGGTCCAGAGGGCGAGATTGTCGATCACCAGCGGGTCCGCCGGCGCAAGCGGCTCCGTCGTTGCCAGGCAGCCGCCGGCGAGTCCCAGCCCCGCCAGGGCAATCCATGACCAGGATGCCCGCGGCACGGCTAACGCCCCGCCGAGGTAGACGACCACGGCCGTCACGACGACGAGAATCTCCGGACCCAGTTGCCAGACCACCTCACTCGACACTTCCGTCTTCTCCTCTCGCCAAGGGACCCGATCGTGGAAGTAGCTCTCTCACAGGGCTCCGCATCCTATCGTCGGCCGTGTGCATCACTCCCGCCGTCAAGCGATCAAGGGTCGGCACCATCCGTTCCAGGAAGTACGACGGCTGCAGCCCGATCCAGAAGATCAGCACGACCAGCGGAGTCAGCGAGGCAATCTCGCGGGGGGAGAGATCCTGAACGAGTCCGCCCTCGCCTCCCGAATGTTCGACGACGGGCTCGCGAAGCGGTCCGAAAAACACTCGCTGGATCAGCCACAGCATGTACCAGGCTCCCAGGACCACGCCAAGCACCGCCACGACGGAAACGATCCGATACGCCACCAGCGGTGCTCCCGCGGACTGGGCCCAGGCCCGCTGAAAGGCGCCCATCAGAACCAGTAGCTCGCCCGCAAACCCGTTCATGCCCGGCAGGCCGATGCTGGAAAGCGTCATCAGGAGCATGAACAAGGAAAGGATCGGCAGACGCCGTGCCAGGCCACCGTACGCCTTGATTTCCCGCGTGTGATACCGTTCGTAGAGCATGCCGACCAGGGCGAACAGGCCGCCGGTCGACAACCCGTGATTGACCATCTGCAGCACTCCGCCATCGATTCCCGTGCGGTTGAGGGCGAAGATGCCCAGCATGCAGAAACCAAGGTGGCTCACGCTGGAGTAGGCGATCAGCCGCTTGATATCCGACTGGGCCAGGGCCACGAGGGCCCCGTAGATGATTCCCGCCGCCGACAGTCCGAGCAACCAGGGCATGGCCACCACTGTGGCGTCGGGCAGGAGCGGCAGACGCAGTCGTACGAAGCCGTAAGTGCCGATCTTCAGAAGCACGCCGGCGAGCAACACGCTTCCCGCGGTGGGCGCTTCCACGTGGGCCAGGGGCAGCCAGGTATGGAGCGGGAACAAGGGAACCTTGATCGCGAACCCGGCAAACAAGGCCAGGAAAACGAGCAACTGGAGCGGCACAGGCATGGGATGCTTGGCCAACCCCGTCGTGAGCTGCGGAATCGAAAAGGTCATCCAACCTGACTGGGCGTGGTGCCACCAGACTACGGCAAGCAGTCCCAGGAAGGTCAGCACACTTCCTGAGAAGGTGAACAGGAAGAACTTGATCGCCGCGTGACGCCGTTCGCTGCTTCCCCAGATACCAATCAGGAAGAACAGCGGAAGCAACGTGGCTTCGAAGAACACGTAGAACAGGATGATGTCGCGGGCGCAGAATACCCCCGCCATTCCCGTCTGAAGGATCAACAGGAACGCATAGTACGACCGGCAGTGGAGATCGATGGCCCTCCAGCTCACGGCAATCGCCAGGATCATCAGCAGCGATGTCAGTCCGAACAGCCACAAGCTCAGGCCGTCGAGCCCCAGACTCAGCCGGATATCGACCTGTCCGCGGGCATCGCCGAACCACAGTCCGGTCTCGGAGACGGCGAACTCATCGACACCAACGCGGAAACCGGCGAGCAGCACGACGGTCACAACAAGCGTCAACAACGAGGTGGCCAGTGCGGTCCAACGGGCAAAACTCTGTTCCGCGTTGTGGCGCCGGGGCCCCAGCAGCGCAATCGTCGCCGCCCCCACGCTCGGCAGGAAAACAGCGATCCGCAACAAGTTCGGCCAGTCGGGCATGTATGGAAAACCTGTGGAGCTACAAGTCTGCAATCTGCAGACAACCGTGTTCGAACTGTATCCTGATCTTCAAAGAACCTGTCCCGTCTTCCGAATCCTGGCATGTGCTCATGAAACCATCCAGCCCCAGCCCATGAGCACGGCTGCCAGCAAGACCAGCACTCCGAGGACCATTCCGACGGCATAGAAAGGGACGAGCCCATTCTGCAGGGGACGTAGCGCCGCTCCTGTCGCGGCAGGTATCCGGCCTACCAGGTTCACGATCCCGTCGACGACATTCCGGTCAATCCACGCGCACACCACCGCCAGCCCGATCAGGGGCCAAACGACGATTATCTGGTAAATCTCATCGAAGAAGAACTTGCGGTTGGACAGTTGGTAAAGCCCCAAAGCCTCGGAGGCCCTGTGGGCTCCATCGGCGATCGGCCTTCTGCGGGGCCAGTACAGCGCGAGGGCCAGCCCGATTCCGGCCAGCGCCACGATCGAACTGGCGACCATGATGTTCCAGTGCGAAACGTGACCGCCGTGTTCAGGGGCGTGCAGATCCAGGTAGGCAATCGACGGCGTTTGACCGAGAAAACCGGCAAAACCGCCCGTGAACTCGAAGTACGCGCCGACGATTGCGGAGCAGACCGCCAGCACCACAAGCGGAACCGTCATGGAACGGGGCGACTCATGGGCGTGGTGTCCAGCTTCGCTGGGGAGCTTCTCGGGACCATAGAACGTGGAGAAGAACGCCCGGAACGTGTAAAAGGCGGTCAGCAGGGCGGTCAGCAGGGCGGCAAGGTAGAGGACCACGTAGAGTCTGCCTTCCTGCTGGTGGACGGCTGCCAGGACCATGTCTTTGCTGAAGAACCCTGACAGGAGCGGGAAGCCGGCCAGCGCCAGGCAGCCGACCCCGAAGGTCGCGTGGGTGACCGGCATGAGCTGTCTCAACCCGCCGAACCGGCGGATGTCGACGACGCCTCCCATGGCATGCATCACACTTCCCGCGCCGAGGAACAACAGCGCCTTGAAGAAGGCATGGGTGAACAGGTGGAACATCCCCGCCGTGACGCCCAGAACCGTTCCGGCTCCGAGGCCCAGGAACATGTAGCCGAGTTGGCTGATCGTTGAATAAGCGAGGATGCGTTTCAGATCCGTTTGTGTGAGCGCCACCAGGGCGGCCATAAGTGCCGTGAATCCGCCGATGAAGGCGACCGTCATGCGGGCGTCAACCGAGGCATGGAACAGGGGCGTGCAGCGTGCCACCATGTAAACGCCGGCTGTTACCATCGTGGCCGCGTGAATCAAGGCACTGACCGACGTGGGGCCTTCCATCGCATCGGGCAGCCAGATGTGGAGCGGGAACTGGGCACTCTTGCCGCACGCGCCAAGCATGAGCAAGAGGCAGATTGCCGTGGCAACGCCGCCTCCCGCGTAGGCCGCCGGTCCGGCCGCCAGCCGTTTCCTGCCGAACAAGCCGGCCACGATCTGGCCTTCCGCGCCCAGCGTATCATGGAAGTTCAAGGTGCCGTAGGTCGTCCAGATGAGGAACATTCCCAGGGCGAAACCAAAGTCGCCGATCCGGTTGACCAGGAACGCCTTCCTGCCGGCCGCCGCAGCCGCCGGTTTCTCATACCAGAATCCGATCAACAGGTAACTGCACAGCCCGACGGCCTCCCAGAACACATAGAGAAGCACAAAATTGCTCACCGACACGAGCATTGTCATCGAGAACACGAACAACCCGATGTAGCTGAAGAATCGCCAGTAACCGCGATCCTCGTGCATGTAGCCCACCGAGTAGACCGCCACCAGGAGCGATACGAACGTGACCATCGCCAGCATGATGGCCGTCAGGGGATCGGCTCGCAGCGAAACCTCGATCGAGAAATCCCGAGCGATCGCTCCATCGCCCGTGTTCTGCTGGTAGGCGTTGGGGATGGCGGCCCAGGTCCAGAGAGTCACGATTCTTTCGCAGCCGGGGGCTCCGTGCCCCGGTTCGTGGCTGCTGGCATCCGCGGCGGGAAGACCTGCCCGAACGGCAAACACCAGTGCCGCGGCGGCGACAAACGACCCGGCAATGGCCACAACGACCGGAAGATGGCTCCTGGCCCCCAGCACGCGCGGACCGAGGGTAGCGGTCGCCAACGCCGCTGCCAGGGGCAAGGCCGGGATGAGGACTAACAGCACTGGAATCCACTGGGCCATAACAAGGGGCTTCAAAACTACGGTGGAAGACTCCTGCGGTCAGGAACGGCCGAATCGTTGCTGGTCCGGCGATCGACTCCGAGAACCTCCCAGGAGCCGCCGGTCGGACCGCGAATTGTTCACCGCCATACCCTCAGGACGCGTTCTGGATCTGTCAAGTTCTTTCTCTTCATATCAGTCGCCTATAGTCGAGGTCTTCGCGATCCGGTTCCGGTCGTATGCCGGCGGGCGGCAGATGGGGCCACTCCTCCGCGGTTTCTTCCGGCAGTTCCGGAATCTCCTCATCCACGTAGCCGGGCTGGTTCGCTTCGCGCAGATGATGCCAGATCGCGATATCCAGGTTGTCCGATGCCCGGAACAGCATCACGATCAGAGCCAGGGCAATCGCCGCTTCGCAGGCAGCCACCGTGATCACGAACACGACGAACATCTGCCCGCCCCAGTCATTATGGTACCGCGACCAGGCAACGAAACTGACGGACACGCCCTGCAACATCATCTCGGCCGCAAGGAACATAACGATCATGTTCCGGCGGCTCAGGAACCCGATCACGCCGATGCCGAAGAGGATGGCACCGACGACCAGGTAGTTGTTCAAAAGAGCCAGTTCGTCGTTCATCGGAGATCGAATCTGGAGGTCAACGGATCAGCATGGCGGTCAGTGCCTCGCCGGCGATCAGGCGTCCGGCGGGCGGTTGTTCCGTGTGAGGTTTGCAGGGCCGGCGGTGCGGCCTTCAGGGAATCTTTCCCGGGTCACGATCGCGGCGGCCCCCACCAGTGCGGCCAGCAGCAAAACACCCGCCGCCTGGACCGCGATCCACTGAGGGCCGAACATCTCTCGCCCCAGTGTGGCGACGTGGTCTTCACTCAATACTTCGCAGGCCGGATCGGCCACTGCGGACGCTCGGGAATCCGACTGGGCAGCCTCCTCGGCCATGATACTCCCGATGGCCGTGGTCAGGATCCCGATCAGCACGACCCCTCCCACCGCCGACAGCATCCCTTCCCAGCTCAGACGATCGCAAGCCGCACGCCCGGAAGGTTCCGCCAACATCAGCACGAACAGGAAGGTCACCAGGATCGCGCCCGCGTAGACCACGACCGTTGCCACCGCCAGAAACTGGGCCCCTTGGAGAAGGAACAATCCCGCTGTGCCCAGCAAGGTCATGGCAAACCAGATGGCGCAGTAAATGGGGTTGGGAAGTGAGATTGCCGCTGCTGCGGAAACGATCGTCACTGTTGCGATCAGGTAAAAGACTCCCTGTGCGGTAATCCCTGCCAGCGCCGGCAGCCGCGAGGCCACCAACCCCAGTGCCATAACGGCCATGATCGTTCCGGCCATCCGACCGCGAACGCTCGGACGCGGCAACAGCAGCCACATCCCCAGCGCTCCCAGCACGATGGCCGGCACGATCGTTTGCAGCGACTGGTTCACAGGGGCTTCTCCGAATCGATACGTTCCCGAACCGATCGCATCGGTTCGCTGTCCTTCGTCTGGTCGTAGACGCTCAGCAGCTTTTCCTTGTCGAAAACCATCTCCTCCCGACTCTTGCCGGTCAGGTCATAGAGGCTGGTCAGCTCGATCGCGTCAACAGGGCAGGCTTCCTCGCACATTCCGCAGAAGATACATCGAAGCTCGTCGATTGAGAAGCTCTGCGGGTACTTCTCCCGGTCGGGCCAGGGACTCTCGGCCGCGACGATATCGATGCAGTGGGCCGGACACGCCGTCGAGCAGAGAAAGCAGGCCACGCACCTGACTCGCCCCTGCTCGTCGCGATTCAGGCGGTGGACGCCCCGATAGCCGAGTGGATCGGCCATTTGGTGGCGCTCTTCGGGTGACTGGACGGTCGTCTTAGGCCCAACCAGGTGCTTCAGGGTCGTGGTGACACCGCCGACCAGCAGTGGCAGATACGATTTGCCCGCCAGTCCAAGCTGCGGTTCTTCGATCCAGGAAATCCGCTTGTCGTCCGGTTTCATGACGCGGGGTGCTCCTTCGGCTGCAGGTCCGCGGCCACCGGCCCCAGCCGCGGCCGGTTGTCGGGCACGGAGGGCGCGAGGATCGCCGCTGCGGCCCAGGCCGCCAGCAGCAGCGTCCAGCCGGCAATCGCCATGGCGAGCCACTCACCCCTGCCGGTGAAGAAGGGTCGACCGTACTCGATCCAGGCGGCCACGGCCGCAAGGTTGACCAGACCGAGTGGGAGCATCACCTTCCAGGCCAGGTTCATGAGCTGATCGAAGCGGAACCGCGGCCAGCTCCAGCGAGCGAGCATAAACAGCAGGATGACGAGCATGAACTTGGCCGTCAGCACGACCATCCGCAAGAGTGCCCCGCCAATGCCTGACACCGGCAGGCCGCCGGTCAATCCCCAGAAGTGCCAGCCGCCGAAGAACAAGAGCACGATCAACAACGCCGCGGCAACCATGTGCAGGTATTCCGCGACGAGAAACATCAGCAGCTTGACGCCCGAATACTCCGTGTGGTAGCCGCCGATGAGTTCCTGTTCGGTTTCCGCCAGGTCGAAGGGGAGCCGTGCCGCTTCGGCGAAGGCACCCACGAGGAATACGAGGAAGCCCAGGGGTTGGGTGAAGACATTCCACACGCCCGTCTCAGCCTGAGATTGGACGATGGCGTCCAGCCGCAGGGAACCGCTTGCCAGCACGACGCCCAGAATGCCCAGCCCCAACGGAATCTCGTAGGAAATCAGTTGGGCGGCACTCCGCAGGCCTCCGAAGAAGGCATACTTGTTGTTGCTGGCCCAGCTCCCGAGCAACACGCCATACACGGCGATGCTGCTGACGGCGAAGATGAAGACGACGCCAACGTCGAGTCCCGGCATCAGGACCAGGGCAATCGGTTGCCATCCTTCGATGCCCAAATCCACCGATCCGAAGGGCACCGCGGCAAAGAGCACGATGGCCGCCACAAACATGGCGACCGGCGCCAGAACATACAGCAACCGGTTCACGTGACCCGGAATGAACTCCTCCTTGAAGAGGAACTTGACCCCGTCGGCAAGAGGCTGGCCGAGGCCGAAAACACGGATCTCGGTCAGTGGAATGCCGACACGGTTGGGTCCCATCCGGTCCTGGACCCACGCGGCCACCCGGCGCTCGAGCAGCACCAAGTAGGCGGCGGCGGTCATCAAGACAGCGAGCATGACAGCGATCTTGATCAGAGGTTCTACCAGGTACGACATGGGAGGGACCGGACTGGGGGGCTCAGGCGAGTTGGTTAAGTCTCAAATCGATTCCAATGTCGGGGATCTCGCCCGCAGCGGCACTGAAGGCGGGTATCTTCCGGGCGAGTTCCTGCAGCACCGCCGGCGCCACGAAAAGGCCTTCTCGCCCCGAGAGCTCCCAGAGGATGCTCCCCTCGGTCCGAGTTCCGGTGGGCGGGCGTATCGCCCAGGAAACCGACTGGAGACGGTGTTGGCGATTCACGTAGGAGCCGTCTCGTTCCGGGAAGGCCGCCCCGCCAAGCTCAAAGGTGGCTTGCTGCGAAAGCGGCGACGGGAACAGGTCCTGGACGACAAGTACCTTGAGTTCTGAGAACCTTTCCGCGGTTGCCGGGGCGATCCAGGGGTCTCGATAGCCGCCGGAGATCCATGCCCCGGCGATGCGGCCTGCCGCCACCTCGGCCGCGAACTCGTCGAAGGTCGCCACACCCCCGGTGAAGTGGGCCAGGATTGCCTCCACTCCCCGGCGGTTGGGACATTTTTCGGCGGCGATCGTGAACGAGCCCGGAAATCGCTCGTCCTCGCCCACGATCGGAACGGGGCCGATCGCGAGCAGGGCTTGGGCGTCGAGTCCACGAATTGCGGTTGCCAGCAGGTAGGCCTCTTCCACCGTGAGAAACGGCGAAAGCACGGCCCCCAGCCGTCCGCCCGCCTGTTTCAGGACTTCGCGGATCCGGGTCGCCAGGCCGGTGAAATCGAGCTCTTCGGTCCGGCCTTGGTGTCGTTGACGGGCACCGAGCAGGCGGTCCGGATTGTGGACATGGGGATAGTCGTAACGCCCGTCGTTGCAGATCCACCAGCGATTGACTTCCGGGTTCTCGCGCGGCCTGATTCGCTGGATTCGATCGTGAGTCTCCTCCACCCAGATCGAGCATCCCGTGGCGCAGCGGGTGCAGACGCCCCCGTGGCGCTGCATGAACCACACTCGCTGCCTGTAGAGAAAGTCCTTGTCGCCCAGGGCCCCGACGGGGCAGAGATCGACCACGTTGCCGGACAACTTGTTGTTGAGCGGAAAGCCTTCGAACACACCGATTTCCTCGTGCGTCCCCCGATTGCAGACCATCAGTTCGCTCGTTCCGGAAATCTCGCGGGTGAATCGCACGCAACGGGTGCACATGATACACCGGTCGACGAAGAACGTGACGTCCCCCAGGTCGCGGCGGCGACTGGCAAACGGCCGGATGTCGGCCCGGCGGCCCTCCGCCTGCCCGTACCGGAAGTAGTAGTCCTGTAGCCGGCACTCCCCGGCCTTGTCGCAGATGGGACAATCCACCGGATGATCGAGCAGCAGCCCCTCTTCGACCATCGCCCGGGCGTTCTGGACCTTCTCGGTCTGGGTCACGATCACCGTGCCGTCGCGGACCTGCGTATTGCACGCCGGGACGAGCTTGGGGCCCATGCTGACCTTGCCCGAGGCATCGCACGTGCCGACCTCCACCAGGCACATGCGGCAGCTTCCGACGACCGACAGGCCCGGATGCCAGCAGTAGTGCGGAATCTCGACGCCCACCCGAGCGGCCGCCTCGATGGCGTTGATCCGTTCGTCGTTTCCGATCGTGATCTTGATTCCGTCTACCGTGATCATGGCCATTGGTACAGTAATCCAGAAGTCCTGGAGCAGCCTCGTGTTTATGGGTTCGGTTGCTGATTGTGGACCACTTCGGCGAGCTGTTTTCTCGGAGGGCGGGCTCCTGCCAGTCGCGGTCGTTTCCCCGCCAATGCGGGGCTCAGCAAGGTGCGGCCGGCTCGGGCATCGCCAGTACCGGCCGCTCGTCGGCATATCCTGTGGGATTGGTCTGTTGTACGTAGCTCTCCAACTCGCCGCGGAATTTTGCCATCGCCGTCTTGATCGGCCAGGCAGCACCGTCGGCCAAACCGCAGATGGTTGTGCCGGGAATGATCCCGATCGAGTCGCCGATCTCCGCGAGCAACTCCAGGTCCTTGAGGCGCCCGCGTCCGGCCCGAATCCGTTCGACCATCGACAGCGCCCAGTGGGTCCCTTCCCGGCAAGGGGTGCATTGGCCACAGCTTTCGTGGGCGAAGAACCGGCAACTGTTGTAAAGGAACTCGATGATCGGGTACGTCTCGTCAAGCACAATTGCGCCCGCCGTGCCCAGCCCCAGGCAGCCCGCGCGCGATGGGCCGTCGAAATCCAGAGGCGTATCGAGTTGGTCGCCGCTGAGCAGGCCTGTGCTCAATCCTCCCGGTACCACGGCTTTGGCCTTGCGCCCTTTCCATACGCCACCGCCAAAACGATCGATCAGTTCGCGGCACGGCAGACCCAGGGGGGCTTCGTACACTCCGGGGTGGTTGATATGGCCGCTGACCTGATAGAGCTTCGGGCCGTAACTTCCCGGGTCGCGGGGATTGGCCGGATCGGCGGGAGTTCCAATCGACTTGAACCATTCGACCCCGCGGTTGAGGATCTGGACGACGCAGGCCATCGTCTCCACGTTGTTGACCACAGTGGGCTTGCGAAACAGCCCTTCGACCGCCGGGAACGGCGGTTTGATCCGAGGCCACGCCCGCTTGCCTTCCAGGCTTTCGATCAGGCCTGTCTCCTCGCCGCAAATATAGGCGGCCGCTCCGCGATGAATGAAGATCTCGAGCGAGAACGGGCTGCCGAGAATGTTCTTGCCCAGGTAGCCGGCCTCGTAGCACTCGTCGATGGCGGTCTGAAGGCGTTTGAGGCTCTTCGGATACTCGTAGCGCAGATAGACGTATGCCGTCGATGCTCTGGTCGCGAAACTGCTCAGGATCGTGCCTTCAAGAACCTGGTGAGGATCCTCTTCCATGAGCACCCGATTGCAGAACGTCCCCGGCTCGCTCTCGTCGGCATTCACGCACAGGTAGAATGGTCCCGGATGATCTTCCGGCAAAAACGACCATTTCAGTCCCGTGGGGAAACCTGCTCCTCCCCGTCCCCGCAGATTGCTCGCACGAACAAGGGAAATCACCTCGCCGGGCGACCGCTCCCGCAACGTGCTGCGCAGCGCGCGGTAACCGCCGGCAGCCTCATACGCCCGAAGCGTATGGCTGTTCTCTTTCCCGACGTTTGCCAGAAGTACGGGTTCGAACTCGGCCACCGGTTGAGAACCTCTTTTTTGTATCTATCCAATCATCTGAAGCAGCGCGACGTTCGGTCCGAAGCCGGGTAAGGTGGGCTGGACTGTCAACGTGATTTCGTCCATCAAGGCGTTCCTGCAACAGTCCGCTTCTCTCCGCGCCTGCCGATCCTATCGGCTGCTCCAATTGGCTTGAGCGCTGCCCTTCTTCAATCCTTCGATTTCGGAAATCGCGAGGCAGTTCCGGAGACCGCCGGCTCCGACACTCGCTGCGGCGTTTCTTCCGTTCCGCCCCCGCGCTGCCCGGAAGGTGGATTGCTGCGCACCCGATCGAGATAGGCGTCGATCTTCTCGGGCGTGAGATCCCCAATCAACTCGTCACCTGCCAACATCGCCGGAGCGAAATCGCAGGCCCCGAGGCACTCGGCGAACTCCAGCGAAAACAGTCCGTCGTCCGTCGTCTCCCCGGGGCGAATTCCGAGCCGTCCGCACAAGTAGTCCAACAGCTCTTCGCCGCCGCGGGCCGAACAACTGATGGATCGGCAGACCCAGATGCGAATCTTGCCCTGGGGGCTGCCCTGTTTGAAGAATCCGTAGAAAGAAAGCGTATCCTGAACCTCGCTGGGGTGAAGCTCCAGGAGCCCGGCAATCTCCACCACGGCCTGCGCCGGCACGTGGCCCAGCCGCTCCTGCACCAGATGCAGGGCCGGCAGTACAACGGCCCGTCGGGTCGGATACTTGGGAAAGTTGACCCGGATGGCGTCGACGAGGTCGTTGTCGAGGAGAGGTGGTTCCGTGAACATGGTGTGTGGTGTTCTGCCGCTCAAGCTATCGGTCCAACTCGGCCGCAATGATGTTCAGGCTGCCCAGCACTGCGACCACGTCGCTCAGGGAATGGCCCCGGATCAGGTGGGGAAACAACGCGAAGTGAATGAACGAGGGGGGTCTGCAACGCGCCCGGTATGCGCGATTCGAGCCGTCGCCAACCAGATAGAAGCCCAGTTCCCCGTTGGGCGATTCCGTGGCGCAGTACAGCTCTTCGCACGGCACCTCGAATCCGCGGTTGCTCATGGTCAATTCGAAATGGGTGATCAGCCCTTCGATGGTCGAATACACCATTGCTTTGGCCGGCAGAATCGCCCTCTCGTGCATGCCGACGTTGACCGGACCCGACGGCAGATTCTCGATCGCCTGCTCCACGATCTTGAGGCTCTCGCGCATCTCCGCCATGCGCACCAGGTAACGGGCATAGCAGTCGCCCGCCTGGGCGCAGCAGGTCTGGAAGTCGAAGTCCCTGTAGCACAGGTACGGCTCATCCTTCCGCAGGTCGCGAGTGACCCCGCTGGCCCTGGCGATCGGGCCGGTGGCACTGCGGTTGATCGCCTCCGCCCTGGTGAGCACTCCCACTCCCTTGGTGCGGTCGACGAAGATCTTGTTGCGGTTCAGCAGTCGCTCCATGTCGTCCAGGGCCCGCGGCAGTTCGCGGATCACCTCGCGAATCATCTCGATCGCCTTCGACGAGGCATTCCGCATGAGCCCGCCGACGCGGGTGTAGCTGTTGGTGAATCGGGCGCCGCACAGGGCCTCAAAGATGTCGTAGATCCTCTCCCGCGGATTGAAGGCGTAGAGAAAGTAGGTGAAGGCACCGGTATCCAGTCCGACTGCTCCGTTGCAGAGGAGGTGATCGGAGATCCGGGAGAGTTCCGCCACGATGACCCGCAGGTACTGGCACCGCACCGGCACCTCGATTCCCATCAGCTTCTCAACCGCCATGTGCCAGGCCACGTTGTTGGCCATGGGAGAAACATAGTTCATCCTGTCGGTGACCGTGACGTACTGGTTGTAGTCGAGTTCCTCGCCTAGTTTCTCGAACCCCGAGTGGAGATACCCGATATCGGGCATGGCGTCGATCACCCGCTCGCCGTCCAACTTGAGCACCAGGCGCAGCGTGGTGTGCGTCGCCGGGTGCTGGGGACCGAAATTCATGGTCCACAGATATTCCTGCGGCTCATCGTGCGCCAGGTTGCCGGGTGGGAGAACTCGCTGGAGCGGCATAGTGCTTACCTGTCAGCCCTCGATTCGCGTGATCACGGGAAGATTGTGACGCTCACCGCGCCCCTGCAGCGGATAATCCTTTCGCAACGGGTGAGCTGTGAACTCCTCCGGCAGCACGATCCGCCTGAGGTCGGGATGGCCTTCGAACCGGATCCCGAACAGATCCCAGACCTCGCGTTCCAGCCAGTTCGCACCTTCCCAGAGCGGCACGACCGAAGGAACCGCCGGCTCCGTATCGTCCACGAAGGTCCGCACGGTCAGACGCTCGCCGGACTCCGAGTTGAGCAACAGGTAGACCAGCCCGAACCGCCCGCGAGCACCGCGGTAAGCCAGATAGTCGACGCAGGTCACGTCGATCAACATGTCGAAACCCAGGTGCACCTTCAGCAACGCGAGCGCGTCAAATAGCATCTCGCGCGGCACGACCGCACGGACCTGCCCGCGAAACTCGCTCGTTTCGACGGCAGGAAATGCCGCGGCGAGTCGATCCGTCGTTGCCTGAGTCGTCATGGTGAACCCACGGTCCTCTTTTTCCGGTGCGCCAGCGCGCCCCTTGTTTCTGCCGGATCCAGCCCGGTCTGACTTCCTCTCCGGCCGCAGCGGCGGTCGCCCGCTCCCTCGGGCGGTCCGCGAGAACCCTCGACTATTCGTATTCGCGCAGGGCCCGCTTCGGCAACTGTCGTTCCGGACTGGAAAACTCCCTGCCGAACATCGTCCCTTCCGTCTGGATCTTCGCCTGTAGGTCGATGATTGCCTGGATCAACTGTTCGGGACGTGGCGGGCAACCGGGGACGTACATGTCGACCGGCAGGAATCGGTCGATTCCCTGCACCACGCTGTAGGTGTCGAAGACTCCGCCGGTCGACGCGCAGGCACCCATCGAGATGCACCACTTAGGCTCGTGCATCTGCTGCCAGATCCGCTGCAGCACCGGCAGCATCTTCATCACAACCCGCCCGGCAACGATCATCAGATCGCATTGCCTCGGGCTGAACCGGAATACCTCCGCGCCAAAACGGGCCAGATCATGGCGGCTGGCTCCGGTTGCCATCAGCTCGATTCCGCAGCAGGCGGTGGCGAAGGGCATCGGCCACAGGCTGTTCTTCCGACACCAGCTCACCAACTCGTCCAGCCTGGTGATGACAACGTTGTCGGGCAGTTCTATCGCCATCGAAACACCCCCTTGCGCCAGTCGTACACGAACCCCAACGCAAGAAGCAGCAGGAACAGCATTCCCCCGGCAAAGACCAACGGAGGGTGTTCGCCCTCAACGCCCGTCGCTCGCGCCCCGAACACGACGGCCCACGGATAGAGAAACAGCAGTTCGACGTCGAACACCAGGAACGCGATCGACAGCAGGTAGAAGCGGACGTCGAAACGGCGCCGAGTGTCATGGATCGGATCCATGCCGCTCTCATACGGCATCCGCTTGACTGGGGCGATCTTCCGTGGTCCGAGCAGATTGCCCAAAACCAGCAGCGCAACGGCCATCCCCGCGACACTCAGCACCATCAGCACCAACGGCAACACCACCGTGTGCATCTGAGGGCCCCTTACGAAAAACGGGCTGCACTGACAGCCCTGTTGGATTGCAGCATCAACACCAATTCCTGCGGTCGGCAAGCGACCTCTTGCCGCCCGCCGGCGACGGCCATGACCGGGGTTTGCGACCGGTCGAAAACATTCTATTGGCCGGTTTTTGCGGGGTCAACCCGCGAGAAATCGTGCCTTCATTGCGGGGGTCGCCGCTTCGATGAATCCCGCAGGCGAGCGGTGCGGCGAGCGTCGGTTGGACTCCTTGCGGATCGCCAGTTCGAGGCGGACACTCAACGTGGAAACAGTTGAGGGCAGTGATCTGATCGGCGCTGTCGTTGAAGACCGGCCGTGCGCAGGCTAGATGCGCCCCGCACCGGTTTCGACCCGGCCTTGCGCATAAGAATGCCCTTCGCAGGCGGGGCAGGGACCTGCGAAGGGCTGCTGGCTGAGGATAATCCCTCATACCGAATAGAATTATCGTCGTCAGGCTACTTTCTCTCAACCCCACTTTCGAGGCAATTTCCCCGCGGAATACCGCCACCTCCCTTTCCTGGTGCTTGCGGCGGCCTGCCAAATAGCCCATGGTGAAAGGAGGCTTTCCGGCCGCTTCGATCCATCGAAGATCGGTTCGGAACAGCCTGGCCGGAATCATCGCAGGATTCGGAAGTCCGTGTGGGGCCTTGACGCCTGTCGCGGGCGGTAACATATCTGGCCGGACACGGTGAAAGACCCCATGAATGACCTTGCGGCAGCCTATCTCAAACGCCTGATCGCCATCCCCAGCCAAAACCCGATGGGAAGGCCGGACACGGGCGCGGGTTTTGGCGAGGCGGCGTTGACCGATTATCTGGAATCAGTCTTCTCGGAACTAAAGCTCCCCTGTCTTCGCCAACCGGTTCATCCGGGCAGGGACAACATCCTGGCCAGATTTGAGGGGGACACCGGCAGGCCGGTCGTGCTGCTGGAAGCCCATCAGGACACTGTTCCCGGAGACGGAATGACGATCGATCCGTGGTCCCCGCTTGAGAGGGATGGGCGGATTTACGGTCGTGGTGCATGCGACGTGAAGGGGGGCATGGCGGCCATGCTTGCCGTCCTGACCCGCCTTCGCAAAGATCGTCCCAGGAAGTGTCCCACGGTCCTGCTCGCGTGCAGCGTCAACGAAGAGCATGGATTCAGCGGAGTCGAAGCCCTGGCCCCGCTTCTGGCAGGCGGTGTTTCGGAACTTGTTCCGATCAGGCCAACCGCAGCAATTGTGGCGGAACCGACGCAACTCCAGACCGTTATCGCTCACAAGGGCGCCGTACGCTGGTGTCTGCACACGCGGGGGCAGGCGGCCCACAGTTCGGCTCCCGACGAAGGGGAAAACGCCATTCTGGGAATGGGGGCAATTCTGAACGCCCTGGAGACCTACCATCGTCACGAGCTCCCCACGCTGGGCAGTCACCCGCTCTGTGGACGGGCCACGTTGAGTGTCGGGGTCATTCGCGGTGGGCTGAGCGTGAATACGGTTCCGGACTGGTGCACGATCGAAATCGACCGCCGTCTCATGCCGGACGAAAGCCCCGTCCAGGCAGAACAGCACTTGCGCCAGTATCTGGCCGCAGCGGTTGGGGCCGACGCGTTTCGGCTCGACGCCCCATTCATGACTGCCCGGCCCCTCGCGGACACGGGCAATGCTGCCCTGGCGCAGCAATTGGGCGAAGCGGCCAGGGCGGTCACCGGGCAATCGCGATCGATCGGGGTCCCCTACGCAACCGACGCTCCGGAAATTGCGGACATCGGAATTCCGACAGTCGTCTTCGGCCCTGGGGCCCTCGATCAGGCCCACACCAAGGATGAGTGGATATCTGTCAGGCAGCTTCAACAGGCCGTCGACGTGCTCTACCGTTTCCTCGAGAATCTGGGCGACAACTGCTGACGGTGCCTTCGCGGTGGTTTCTCCATCGCCCGGTTTCTTTCTTCCCCCCCCGTCGAGATCTGGTCAGCGCATCAAGGAGCCCTGAACGATCCGGTCCCCCCCGAGTCCGGTCCGTTCAGGGCATGATTGTATCATTCAAGCGTCTTGCGGCCCGAGGGGCTCAGAACACATCGAGAACGAAGTGGCTCCCGGAATGGTATTTTCTCGGCTGCGGATAGTAGTTGTGCCAGCGGGTGTTGTAGACAGGGATTCGCATTTCCGGAGGATACCGGTAGTACAGATCTTCGCTGCTGCGATAGTAGTCGGTGCTCCAGAAGTTCTGCGGATAATACACGTACGGATAGTGATAAAACCGGTTCCAGTCCTGGGTGCTGTAGGTCCTTCCCCATTGTCGTCCGAAGGCCTGCTGTGCCTGCGCCTGCGAATCGCTCATCACCAGCCAGGCGGCCGCAACGAAGACGAACACGAGTACCATTCGACGAATCATCGGTTTCCCCCTCCACCCGAAGGTGCAGTTCTCTATTCTCATTCAGGTCGCAGGCGATCCAGCCCAAGGCACACGGGCCGGGGCGCAGAGCGGCTGTTCGAGAAGCCTCAACACAGGCGGTTCTCTGGTCGGCCCTCGACGATGGTTTTGCTCTCGGCTCCGGGAGATCCTCACAGGGTGAGGAGTCGCCAACGGGCTTGGATGTGCACTGTGGGCGATTCTGTTATCGACTCCAAAGATTCCATCGGCACGCGTTACAGGCCGTATTGAGGGAATATTCGGTACGTCCGCTGCATTCCGTACGACCGGCCCCGGCAGCGTCGGCCCAGCTTCGCCAGTATCCCGTGCTCGATGCACCGTCGGCGCGGCTGTTTCGGGGGGCGCAAGAGGTTGCGATGGCCGCAGACGTTCTGAGCGATCGACCTGTCAGTCCCTTGCAGGACGGGGATGTTCGCGGCAGACCGCCGCCAATCCCTTGCGGAAATCGGGGAATTCGAGCTCAATCTCAAGCTCATCGAGCATCTTTCGATTGCTCACCCGTTTGTTGCCCGCGGCCGCCGAGGCGCCTCGGGAACCGGGGACAGGGGGGCAGAATCGCGGCGGGGCGACTCCCAGTTGCCTCGCCATTTCCTGGTAGAACTCGCGGTGGGTGGTGGGGCACCCATCGGAGACGAGGAACAGATTCGGGACTGCCGCCTCGGTCTCCGCTGCGAGGATCGTCCGGACGGCGTCGTCCACGTGGATCAGGTTCAGATAGGCATCTACCGGCGAGGCAACCGGTTTGCCTGCGAGCACATCGACGGCTTTGGGCAGACGCCCCGGTCCGTAGATTCCCGCCATTCGCAGGACCACCGACCGGCGCCCGAGAACGTGGGCTGCCAGGAGCCACTCGGCCTCCAGGTGGCAACGCCCCGCCTCGCGCTCGGGATGGCACGAGGCTGTCTCGTCGATCCAGTTTCCCGCGTGGCCTCCCAGGACTCCGGTGGAACTGATCAGCAGCAGTCGTCCGACATCCGGCGACAGACAATCCAGGACATTTCGCAACCCGTCGACCATCACGGCACGGCGAGGGAAGGAACCGGCGGGGTCGTAGCCGACTGCATGGACGACGGTTTGCGCTTCGGGCAATCGTTTCAGCGATTCCGGCTCGCACACGTCGGCCACGAGGGCTCGGAACCCCTCCGCCTGCAGCGATTCGGCCCGCTGGCGGTTTCGAGTGATAACCGCCACCTCTGCCCCCTCGCGCAGCCAGGCCCGAGCGACGCGGTGTCCCAAGTACCCGCAGCCGATCACCAGTTTCGTCATGGGCGGTCATCCAGGGCAGCGGACGATTCACCAGCTCGGCCAGACGATTCCAGGAATGCCGAAAGCATGATCTGCGCCGCCAGCATGTCGAGCCGCTGTTTCCTTCGCTTTTTCGTCATCTGGGCAGCCAGCAGTGTCTCTTCCGCCTGATGACTGCTGAAACGCTCGTCGAAGAATTGCACGGGCACGCCCGTGGTCTCTGTGAGCCACTGGCCGAACCGCCGGGCCTCCCGGGATTTTTCGCTCTCCCGCCCATCCAGATGCACCGGCAGGCCCACGACGAACAGCCTGATCGTCTCTTCCTCGACCAGTCGCCGAAAACGCCGTGCATCCTCCCTCTCGCCGCGGCGAGTGTAGTTCTCGTAGGGACTGGCGATCTTCCGCTCCGGGTCGCTGATGGCGATGCCAACCCGCACGGTTCCGAAATCGATTCCTGCAACTCGTCCCGGACCTGTCTGACTCACCGCCGCTGCGCTCCCGCCGGTTGCAGCGGCACGGTACCGGGCGACACAGTGGAAGACGGCAAGCCGTTCCACGCGGGTTGCTGCGTGACTTGGGCCGCCGGCTCTTCTGTGATCGGCACGCGCTGATCCTCTGCCACGAAGTAACCATTGTCCAGGAAGGACAGAACGTAGTCGAAGGTCCGGGGGTCGTTGGCGATGAACTCGTGGATCATCGGCACGAGAACAAAGTCGCGGGCGCCGGCAAGACGTGCCGTTTCCACGCTGATCCGGCCGTCGTCGTCGCCTGGGTGAAATGGACTGAACCCGCCTCGTCCCGTCCCTCCGGCAATGATGCCGAACTCGCATGGGGGTGTTATCAACGCACTTTCCAGTTCCGGCCATTCCGCCCCCAACTGGACCCCCGGTTTCCCGAGGATCATCTTGAAGGCTGAGCTGTCCGACAGCCGTGTGGCGGCAAGCGATCCGTGGTTCGGGGGGGCAATCATGACCACTCGGCCCAATCGAGGATCTTGCCGGCCGTACTGCTTCTGCACGTCGGCCAGGTAGTGGCGGATCACGATGTTGCCCATGCTGTGCCCCACGAAGTTCAGTTGTTCCACGTCCGGAAGCCCCTCCACGACGCGGGCCAGAGCCTTCGCGTGGTCCGACATGGTCAGACGGGTGCTGGGGTACTCGACATTGACCACCGTGTATTGCCCTTTCGCCTCCAAATGCTCCGCCAGAAGACGCATCGTCCATCGCGTGGCCGCCAGACCATGCAGCAGGATCACCGCCCGGCCTCGCATGGGTTCCAGATTCTGCTCCAGCTTGATCTGTTCGAGCTTGGCCCGGCACTGTCCAAAAGTCCCTTCCGCATGGGAGAACTCCTTGGGGCTGAGCAGTCGAAAGTGGTCTTCGCCGACCCGTTGCTGGATCCGCCACTGGTGGAGAATGTAGACGTCGCTCCAGAACTGCGAGCCCCCCCAGGTTGGCTTGGGAACATCTTTTCCCAAGGTTCCGAGGAGACTGGGCGGCCGACCACCGGACTCGGCAGTCAGGTTCTGGCTGGCCGCCGGTTGCGGCATCCACGAGAACATCAGCAGTACCGCGATCGACAGTCCCTTTCCGATCATGGCTGTCTTTCCAGTGTGCGCACTGGGAAATGGTGGAGGATCCCCGGCCCCCCAATTGAGGCCAAGACAATTCTAGCCAAGAAGATGATCCCGCGGTACCCGAAAATCCTTCCCGGCAAATCGCCGCGAGGCGGGCCTTTTCGCTGCACGAGGGCCATGCCGAGGTTCTCGCCAACGGCTTGCTGCGGGCTGATCTGCCACCCTGAAGGGTGGCAGATCGACTCGTCGACTCACGGTACGGGGCAAAAAAAGGACGTCCCGATTCTCTCGGGACGCCCTTTGTGAGTCGCGATTGGGCTACTTCGATCTCAAACAAAAGACTCGCTGCAGGCGAAGAACTCTTCGTCTATCCCCTGCTGGTCTTCGTCGCCGGTCCAACTGGCAGAGGCATTCACCAGAGTCGTGTCCTGGCCGGCGGCCTCCAGGGAAGCCAGGGAGCTGTCCTGACCGGCTCGGGCCTTCGTGTAGCCAAGACTGCGGATAACCTCCAGGATCTCGCTGCAGGTTGGAAACATCCTTCCGCTGGCTCGCTTGTAGTTGTCCAGGGCACTCATGAACTCGACTTCATCGTCGGAGTAGTCTCGTTCGCAGGTGGTCGGATCGATCTGCCGACGTCGAGTGACCTTTTCTCGGCGCTCGAGCTTGCGTCGCTCCACGGCCACCGGTTCTGACTTCGCCCGGCGGTCGGACCGCCGACGATCGACCGTTACCTCTGTTTGGCCGGCCGTGCTCGGTTTCGAAGCGGGCTTTCGTGCGCGCTCGCCGCTGGGGGCTGTCTGCTTCTTGTTCTCGGATCTTGCGCCGGAGTTCTTGGTGGTGCCGTGCGATTCTTTCGCGGTGCCGGGCTTCCTTCGAATGGTCCTGTTGTGGGTCGTCTTTTTCGTCGTTTTCGCCACGGAGTTTCCCTTTCGATCGCACGCGAGTCTGCCAGTCCTTTGCCTGTCTCGTTGGCCCGAAGGCTCGTGCAGCTTTCTCGTTTCTGATCCCGGGCGGCTTTCCGAAGGCCGCCCTGACATGTGTGGTAAAGAGGATCGGTTGCGAAAACGGGCAAAATTGACCGGCAAGTAAAAATGTGCAATCCGGGCGATTCTTCCGGATGAATTGGATTGTACGGTTTGCGCAACGGGGGGGGTGCCACGGTCGATCGGGAATCGGATTTGCCGGCAAGAAACAGCAAACGCCGGGGAACGACACCGATTTCCCCGGCGAATCCAGCGAATTCTGTTGAAACACGAGGGGTTTCAACGTCTGGCGTTGAAGAACTTCTTGAGCATCTCCGCGGCGGCGTCCTGAGTGGTCTTTCCACCGTGCGCGCGCCGAGCCCGCTCTTTCTCGGCCTCGGATACATCTCGCTTCGGACCGCTGCTGTCCGGTTCCGGCTCAGGATCCTTCGGGGGGGACGACATCACCGTGGCTTCGCCGGGATCCTGGTGCGCGATGGTCGCCATGTCGATCGTCTGGGTGTCGGTCTTGGCCGAGGCTTCCTCATCGCCGAACCACTGGCTGATATCCAGGTCGTCGTCCACTCTCACCGTGTCCTTGCCGGTCGCCTTCGCCTTGGCTCCAGGCGACTTGCTGCCGGTCTTGGTCTTCCGGTCGACTGAGGTATCGGCGCCTGCCGACACTCCGGAGGTCGCCGGTTTGGCCTGCTCCGGAAGTCCCGTGATCCGCACATCGAAATCGAGTTGACCGACAACGAGTCGATCACCGGGCATCAACGGGCATTCCGGCGAAACCTGCTTGCCGTTGACGAACGTCCCGTTCTTGCTGCCAAAATCGCGTACTTTCACACCGTTCTCGGCAACGAGAATCACGCAGTGGTGGCGGCTCACAAGGTCGCTACCGGGACGCAGATGGCAATCCTCCGCTCGTCCGATGAAGAACTTCGGTCCCTTGATAGGAATTTCGCGCCCTGCGTGCCGGCCGTTGGTGACTACCAGTTTTACTTCCATATCCTGTGCCAGTCTTCCGAAGTGGCATGTGCCGGGTCGGCGATATTCGCTGGTTGTTCCTGCGAGGCCTTCCAGTCGTTTACCGCCCGGCCACGTTGGTGTCTGACTCAACCCGCGGCGTCACCCGCCTTGCCCAGGTGTACGCTCGGGCCGCCTCTGTTCCGATTATCCGATCGACTCCCGGACGTCGTGGCAAATATCGCGGAATTCGCGCACGGACAGGTCCTCAAGTCGTTTGCCGCGGTTGTCGAGTTCCTCATTGATCTTGACAGCCGTTTCCTGCATAAGGCAGTGGGTGTCGTGACTCCCCCCGACTAACGCGTAATTCTTACCTTTCGTCAAGCGAACGTGCCCATCGTCGTTATCCAATCCGATGCCCAGTATTGCCGCGTCTTTTCTCGGTTGTTCGGCTGCTCTCACGATGATTCCTCGAATAATGTTGAGGCTTGCGGGGATCCATCCTCGGCAATCAAAGTTCGGCACATCCGGAAAAGTCGATCAGGCCGATCTCTGCGCGATTCTCCGGTCCACCTGCGAGATCCCAGCGTGTCGGATAATCTATCTACTTCTTCGGCGGATCGGGGTCCGTATCCCTACCTTTCGGCTTCTCGCTCGTATCGGTGGAGCCCTCCTGCTCCAGGGAAGTAGCCCGTCGCAGGGGGAGCATTCCCAGAACGGTTCCGCTTGAATCTTCCCGTCCCAGCCAATCGCTCAAGTCCAACTGGTTGAAGGCCGACCGGCCACCAGGAGAACCTTGGTCTGGCTCAACAACTCTTCCCCTCGCCCCGAACAGGTCCACGTCGAACTCCAATTGCCCCACGCGGAGACGGTCCCCGTCGTGCAACTCCTGCTCGCCCATGATCTGTTCGTCGTTCACAAACGTGCCGTTCTTGCTGCCAAAATCCCGAACGGAAACGAAGCCCTCCTCCACAAGGATCACGCAATGGTAACGGCTGATCACGTCGCTTCGCGGGCGCAACTGACAATCATCCGCGCGGCCGATAAGAAACTTCGGCCCGGTGACAGGTATCTCCTGCCCGAGGTTCTTCCCGTTGGCAACAACCAGTTTCACTTCCATCGCCCGGAAACGTTCAACCAGAGGAATGTGATTGATTGGATGGATTGGAGTGCGAATCGATATCCAGCAGCAGGGCCCCTCACTACGTCACCCTGCTGCGTCAGCCAGATGGTCATGGGGAGATCGGGGAGTAAACGGCAGTGCGGACTCTCCCGCCGAAAGCCGCAAGGCACCTATTGGATACAATGTGGAAAACTTGAACAACTGTGGAATTTACGAAGATAAGCCAGGAATGCAATCCGCCCCCCAAAAAGCTGGGGTGGTACTCCCCTGTTCGCCCAGCGGCTGTAAATGGGAATCTGCACGCCCGCCCTGGAGACCCGCACCTCCCGCCGGCTCCATGATCCTACCAGCAATCCTACCTCGGGTCAAAAGAAATCGCGTCTTCCTGCTCGATCCAGCGGGCCTCTGGCAGCTTTCATTCCTGGCGGCACCGCCGGCACTTGCCCGTCCAGGACCAGTGCCCATATTTCTCGGCCTGGATCTGCCCTGCCTCGGCTTCCTCCGCAGGCGACAGACCGACGGCATCCCAGCGGAACTTCAGCACAGCCGCAAGCTGCTGCTGCCAGGCGTCGGCCAGCTCGCCCGGCTCGATCGACTGACCGGTTACTTCCCAAAGCCCCGGCAGTTCAGGAGCAGCCTCCGACTGCCTCAGAAGTACACTGCCGTGCTGGAGAACGGCACCCGCGGCTCGCCTCTGGGCACTCCCGGCGATCTTCATCTCGGCCACCACGATGTCGCCGGCCGAACGTCGCCGAAAGCAGAGAAACTGGTCCGAGCGGCCCTCGCCGGCCGAAGAGTCACCGAACAGCTCGGTCTGAATTCCTCTTTTGGCAAGAACCGCGATCAGTGTTCGATGGACCACCTCGTAGGTCCATTGTCGGCGTCTGCCGAGGGGATGATCCGACGGGACCGTCAGGCAATACGTCAGCTCGCGGTCGTGGAGGATCGCTCCGCCACCACTGGCCCGGCGGACGAGCGGACACTTGCGGCTGGCAACGTGCTTGTCGCGATGGCGGTGGTCCTGGAAATAGCCCAGAGAAAGTGTAGGCTCCTCCCAGAGGTAGAATCGCCAGCAGCAACAGCCCGTCCGCGACGTCCAGCCGAGCAGGTACTCGTCCACGGCCATATTCCAGGCCCCGGCTCGAGGTGGATCGATAACGAGTCGGCACTCGGTTTCGGAAAGGTCCAAGATCGGCGCCCCGGGGAAAAGAGGATGCCCTACCGATTTCCATCAGACCACTTGAGGATCGACTGCCTCGCGGCCCTCACTTCGTCGGGCCGGCTCACCGGGGTGCTATGCGGTGCATCGTGAAGCAGTTCGGCCTCTTCCTCGGTAACTCGAAACAACGCCTCCGCGAAAGCATCCAGAGTGGCCCGCGACTCCGATTCGGTTGGCTCCACCATCAGGGCCTCGTGGACAATGAGCGGGAAATACACCGTGGGGGCATGGAATCCGTAGTCCAGCAACCGCTTGCCGATATCCATGGCGGAAACACCGCGATCCTTCTTGAGCTTCTGCGCGGTGGCGACAAACTCGTGCATGCAGCGATCCCCTTGAGGAACGGGCAGAAAGTGTTTCACCCGACTCAGCAAGTAGTTTGCGTTCAGCACGGCGTTCTCCGAAACGCGACGCAGGCCCTCCGGGCCGTGCGTCCGAAGATAGCAGTATGTCCGGACCAGTACCCCCGTGTTGCCGAAGAAACTCCGCACCCGGCCGATGGATCTGGGCCGGTCGAACTCCAGCGTCAGCAGATCCCCGTTTCTTCCGACGATGGGCACCGGCAGGTAGGGTGCCAGTCTGGCGGTGACGGCGATGGGGCCGGCTCCCGGACCCCCTCCGCCATGGGGGCCGCTGAAAGTCTTGTGGGGATTGAAGTGCATCATGTCCGCCCCGAAGTCTCCCGGACGCGTCACTCCCAGAATCGCGTTCATGTTGGCCCCGTCCAGATAGACCAGACCTCCCGCGTCATGGATCATCTGGCAGATCTTGCCGATCTGCCGTTCGAAGATCCCCAGCGTGTTGGGATTGGTGATCATGAATACCGCGGTCTGCCGGTTGAGCTTCGACCCCAGATCCTCCAGGTCGACCAGGCCCGCAGGCGTGCTCTTCACTTCGATCGCCTTGAATCCGGCCATGGCAGCGCTTGCAGGATTCGTGCCGTGGGCCCCGTCGGGGATCAGAACCACCTTGCGTGCAGGATCGGTATCGCGCAGGTACGCCGCCGCAACAAACAGCGACGTCATCTCGCCGTGCGCACCGGCCGCCGGCTGCAGGCTCACCGCGTCCAGGCCGGAGATCTCGGCCAGCATCTCCTGCAGCGCATACAGGATTGCCAGCATCCCCTGGATCGTTTCCCGTCGCTGGTACGGATGGAGTCCCAGGAGCCCGGGAAGCGAGGCCAGGCTCTCATTCCGTTTCGGATTGTACTTCATCGTACACGAACCGAGCGGATAGAAATGCGTGTCCACCGACATGTTCTGCGTCGACAGATTCACGAAATGCCGGACCAGTTCCGGCTCTGTCAGTTCGGGAAGCGCCGGTGCCACGTCGGCCAGCATCCCGGCCGGCAACAAGTCCTCGACCGCCGGCGATGGCACGTCGCAATCCGGCATCTGCACCGCTCGACTCCCGGGGCGGGACTGGTCGAACAGCAGCTCTGTTGCCTGTTGATTTCGCATCGAGTTTTCAACTCCCGTGGTAAATGGCCGCCCGGAAAAGGGCCGGTCCCCGATGGTCCGTTGTCCATTCGGCCATCCGCACATCAGTCAGGGCGATCGTCCCCGACACCCGGCGGCCCGAAAACGCGGAATGGCCGCATCGCTTAGCCCACGACCGACCGGATGATGTCGGTCATCCGATCGATTTCTGCCTTGGTCCGTTTCTCGGTCACGGCGACCAGCAGGCAGTCGTTCAGTTCCGGATACCAGCACTCCAGCGGTACACCGGCCATGACCCCCTGGGCACTCGCCGCCGCGAGCAGATCGTCGATCTTCCCGCTGGGCACCCTGACGACGAATTCCTTGAAGGTGGGCGCTGTGAAGACCCGCTGCAGAAGTCCGTCTCCGGTCCATTGGTTCAGCGCGTAACGCGCTTTCTTCAAGCACAGTTCTGCCGTACTGCGAAGCCCGTTCGGTCCCATCGCCGAGAGGTAGACCGTCGCTCGCAGCGCCATCAGTCCCTGGTTCGTGCAGATGTTGCTTGTGGCCTTCTCACGCCGGATGTGCTGTTCGCGGGTCTGGAGCGTGAGCACCCAGCAGCGCCGGTTCCGGCGATCGACCGTTTCTCCCACGAGCCGGCCGGGCATCCGCCGCAGGAATCGCTCGCGGCAGGCAAGGATGCCCAGGTAAGGGCCCCCGAAACTCATGGGGATCCCGAGCGATTGGCCCTCGGCCACCACGATGTCGGCACTGCAGTCGCCCGGACGCTTGAGAAGGCCCAGGCTGATCGGGTCGGCGGCCACAACCAGCACCGCCCCCTTGGCGTGGACAATCGCCGCCAACTTCTCGACGTCCTCCAGGCAGCCGAAGAAATTGGGCTGCTGAACCACCACGCAGGCCGTCTACTCGTCAAACATAGCTTCCAGGCCTTGGGGGGCGATCGTGCCCGCCGGTACATCGACCGTAACCAGCGCCGTTTCCAGGTTCTGCAGATACGTTCCCAGAACCTGCCGGTATTCCGGATGGACCGTCGAAAGCGCGACCACCTTGGCGTGGCGGCGAGTGACATTGCAGGCCATCAGAACGGCCTCGGAGACAGCGCCGGCGCCGTCATAGAGACTGGCGTTGGAGACATCCATTCCCGTCAGTTGGGTAATGAGCGTTTGATACTCGAAGAGCGCCTTGAGAGTACCCTGGCTGGCCTCCGCCTGGTAGGGCGTGTACGAGGTATAGAATTCGCTGCGCGATGCAACGAAGTCGACGAGCGCCGGAATGAAGTGATCGTAGCTCCCTGCCCCGAGAAAACACACCGCCTCGGATGCCGGCGTGTTTCTCGCCGCCAACTCTCCCAGGTGGGTGCCCAACTCGAGTTCTCCCATCGCCGGCGGCAGGTTCAAGGATCGCCCGAGATGCAGTTCCGGTGGAATCATCTCGAACAGGTCTTCGATCGAGTCCACGCCGATGGCTTCAAGCATCACACGGCGTTCTTCATCGGTGTTGGGGATGAACGGCATGAATCTCGCCTCCCTCTCTACTCGTCGCCCGTTTCCTGTTCGCACTGCTTCTGGTATGCGGCATAGTCCGAGAGTCTGGCCAGCGCGGCTTCATCCGTCACGCGAATCCTGACGAACCAGCCGTTCACATAGGGATCGCTCGAGAGCTCTTCCAGGCGATCTGCCAGGGCCTCGTTGACCGCGATGATTTCCCCGTCGACGGGACTGTAGATGTCGCTGACCGCCTTGACCGACTCGATTTCGGCAAACGGTTCCCCCGCTTTGACCTTCCGGCCGACCTGGGGAAGATCGACGAAGACCAGGTCCGTGAGGGCCTCCAACGCGAATGCCGTAATCCCCACGGTCGCAACCTTGGCGCCCGTTCCTTCCGCTTCGACTGCCACCCACTCGTGGGTCTTGGAGTAGAGCAATTCTTCAGGCTTCACTTCCATCATCCTTTCACTTTTCAGGGGCCTCGACGGCCTTGCGTGATTCCAGGTGAAGGCCACCCCCGGGGGGCCATTCCGGTGGAGGTCACCCTCGACCGTCGCTTTTTCGTCGCATTCCTCCCGGATTGTCCAGCCAGACGGGTACCACGAAAGGCTATTGCTTCTTCTTTCGCTGATAGAATGGAAGCTCGACGACGTGGGCCGGCTCCTTACGGCCCCGGACGTCGATCAGCAGTTTCGTTCCGGGGTGACTAAGTTCCGGTGGCACATATCCCATCGCAATGGGCACCTTCAGCGTTGGCGATACGGTGCCGCTCGTCGTCATACCGACGCGTTCCTCTCCTGCATAGATCTCGCAATGCTCCCGGGCCGGACGGCGACCGTCGAGCCGCAGACCGACACGCGCGCGCCGCAACGGCTCCTTCTCGATCTTCAGCAGGGCGTCGCGTCCCGGAAAGTCGTACCCCACCAGATGGCAAGCGAATCCTAACCCGGCCTCGAAGGGATTCGTCTTCTCGCACAACTCGTGGCCGTACAGAGGCATTCCCGCCTCCAGTCGCAACGTGTCGCGGGCCCCAAGCCCCGCAGGCACGATACCCATGGGTCTGGCCATTTCTGCCAGTGCGCTCCAGAAGTCGGCCGCGATCGTCGCGCCCAGCGCCAGTTCAAAGCCGTCCTCGCCCGTGTAGCCGGTCCGGCTGATGAGCCCCCCTTGCCGCTGGGCCGCAGGATGGAGGAGCCGCACCTGCGCTCCCCGGTAGTATTTCATCGACCCCAGATCCACGTCGACCAGCGGTTGAAGCAGTTCGACCGAACGCGGGCCCTGGATCGCAAACATCGCCCACAGATGCGTAACGTCCGCAAAGAGAACCTCCCGTCCCGGGGCCTCGGCCCGCTCGCGGGGAAGATGCTGGTGGACCCAGTCGACGATCTTCTTCCGGTTCGAGGCGTTGACGACCACAACGTAATAGGGCTGACCCTGGGCATTGTGATAGTACCCCACCAGTACGTCATCCATGATCCCGCCGGCCTCATTCGTCACCAGGGAGTAACGAATCTGGCCCAGGGTCATATCCGCCACACGGCGGGTGAGCAGTTCTGCCAGAAAGACCGCAGCTCCGGGGCCCTCAAACCGAAGCCGCCCCATGTGGGAAATGTCGGCAATTCCCCCATTGGTTCGGATCGCCTCGTGCTCCTCGATGATTGACGCGTACTGCACAGGCATCGCCCAGCCAGCAAAATCAACCATCCGGGCCCCATGATCCTTGTGCCACTGATGAAGCGGCGTTCTTTGGATGGCCACGTCGGAAACGTCCATCACTCTCTCCCTGGAGCATGTGAGGATGAGGAGTCATCGAGAAAACTAAGATTGTAGCGACTCAGCGCGTAGCGAACAGGGGGCGCGCGGCCGCTCGCGTCTGTCGGGATCCTATGGGCGGCAGCCGCAGCGACCTGGGTGTGGCGGCGGCCATGATCCATTCCTCCAGCTCTACTCGGCGAAAGGAGCCGCACGATGCCCCCCAGGCACACGCTGACGAAAGGCTGCGAGGCGACCAACACCGCAGAGGGCCTTGCCGCCCTCTCCCGGCAGAGTCGCCCGCTTTTGGTCGTCCCGGTGGCAGCCGGCGGACTTCGACGCAGCATGGGGCAAAGATGTGAGGAACAACTTCCTCAGAGCGTCAAAGAAAAAAATGAGCGGTGCCGCAAGCAAGCGACCGGCGAAGACCAGATGCGGTTTCCTCTTGGGGCAATAGAAACCGCGATCTTCAAAACAATTTGGTCGCCCGTCCCATTATGAGAGCAAACAAGCCAAGTGTGTGGGCGAAGAGATTTGGCAAGTCCACCCTCGCGAGATGCGGCACCGCTCGACTGGGTACGTGCGCAGATTAGACCATGGCAATCGCACTGTCAAGTAGTGCCATGCTCCTACAAGTTAATCCCCCTCTGTCTCAGGAGATAGCCAGTTGGCCTCGCCACACGCCGCCTAACCTGAGGTCGACCACGGCGCGTTCGCGGCAATCCGCCAGCAAGTCCCTTGCTTCTGGACGATTGCAGCCCTTGTCTGGATGGCTGCAAGCATGGGTGGTCATTTCGCGGGTCTGCCAGTCATCGCGGTGACTCACGCATACCCCCCCATGCCAAAGAAGAGTTGTCTCTTCAGGAACCGATACAACCAGTGATTCTCGGGCATCTCCTCCCCTGGCAGGTGATGGCTCGTGCGAGCTTGGGATGCCTCGAGTTCTGCAAAGGCATTCCGGCCGCTCGTGTCTGCCGCGTCGTGGTTTCTCAAGAATTCGGCCAATGCCTGGGGATGCTCGAGTATCACGCACCCCCGTGTCCTTTCCTCGACAAAGGTCTGAAAACTCCGCAAGAACCGGCTCTCATTGATGGTTCGGTACAGATCACCCCCGTGATCGCTTACCCACTGACAGGCGAACGACATCGGCGGACAAGGTTCGATCGAACCACCCGGTCCAATATGGAATCCCAGGCCCTTGGCGGCCGGGCACACTGCCTCGCCCCGGGCGTCCCAGTACGTATCGATCAGGATGATCGGTTCATGTCGGCGCATCTCCAACAGGCGCCGGCGGAACTGGAGCAACTGTTCCCGGCTCACGCATAGCTCCGGCGACGGATCTGCTCCCACCGGTCGAAAGACGTAATACCACAGGTACATCGCGCCCCGGTCAACAAATTGACGAATATATTTGGCGTCCAGGACTGCCTCCAGGTTCTGCCCGGTCACCGTCGTTGCCACTCCGAACAGGATCTTCCGCCGGGCCAGACGCTCCACTCCTTCCATGGCGTTCTGATAGACTCCTTGGCCTCGCCTCGCGTCGTTTTCCTGCTGCGGGCCATCGATACTCACCAGCACGGTCACGTTGCCGAGCCTCGCAATTCGAGCGACATTCTCGGCGTCAAGAAACAGCCCGTTGGTGATGATCTGAAAATAGCACTCCGGATGCCTCTCGATGATCCGCCAGATACCCGGATAGATCATGGGCTCGCCACCGAGGAGAGTATAGAAATGGGCTTTCTGTTTCTTTCCGGCTGTGATGATGGTTTCAACGTCCTCTTCCGAGAGGCTGCGCGCCCCGCCGCTTGTGTCGATCCAGCAGCCGTGGCAGCGGAGGTTGCACGCGTTGGTGAGCGCGAGAAACAGGAACGGTGGAAACAACTCGCCTCGCTGCAAACGGCCACGATGGGCAGCCATCGCTCGGCGTCCCTTGTACACCCACAAATAGGCTGCCTTGGCGGCAAGCCGGGGCGAGACCCCCGTGGCGGCGCGATATGCCAGTCGAAGAAGCATGTTTCTCTGCCTTGGTGGCAGCCTCGGCCCATCAGTCATCCGAAGTAATCCGCACTCCAAACCAGCATTATACTGCCCACCGGGCTCCCGTCTCGAATGTGGCACCCACTAGCGGGGGCTGTCGTTTGACAGGCACGTTCCTGGCGGAAATCATAGGACGTGTTCGCCCGCTGGCCAGCCAGAGAGTCCATCCCCTCCGTGGGTCTCCGCATGATCGATCGCTGCCGCCTCAAAAAGGCCTACCAGAAGGCCCTTGCCGATCTGCAGGCCGAGCGTCTTCCTTCCGGCCACTGGGAAGGGCGGCTCTGCAGTTCAGCTCTGTCGACCGCCACCGCCGTCAGCGCCCTGTCCTGCGTCCTGCGGGCCAGCGAACCACTGGCCCAGGCCGAGCGTCTCCGCCTGTTGGTCGATCGAGGTCTTGGCTATATCGGCCGCATCCAGAACGCCGACGGAGGCTGGGGCGATACCGACCGCAGTCTTTCCAACATCGCGACGACCATGCTGGCCCGGGCTGCCATCCACCTGGCGGGCCGCAGCGCCGAGTTTCGACAGTCGCTCCAGTCAGCCGAGGCCTATCTGGCAAACCAGGGTGGGATTGCCGGTCTCAAACGGCGCTATGGGCGTGACAAGACTTTTGCCGTCCCAATTCTCAGCAACTGCGCTCTGGCAGGCCTGGTACCTTGGCATTCGGTGTCGCCTCTTCCGTTTGAACTGGCGTGCTTCCCTCACCGTTTCTATCGATTCCTCCGCCTGCCTGTCGTCAGCTACGCCCTTCCCGCCCTGGTTGCCATCGGGCAGGTTCGCTATTTCCACAAGGAACCCGTCAATCCGCTGACGCGAGTTGCACGCCGTCTGGCTGTCCAGCCCAGCCTTCGTGCCGTGGAACGCATGCAGCCCGAAAGTGGAGGCTTCCTGGAAGCAACCCCTTTGACCAGTTTTGTGGTGATGAGCCTGTCGAGTGTGGGAAGGGTAGAACACCCCATTGTTCGCCGGGGAGTACAGTTTCTTGTCGAGTCGGTTCGCGAGGATGGTTCCTGGCCCATCGACACGAACCTTGCCACCTGGGTCACCAGTCTCTCCATCAACGCCCTGCCCGAGGACCAGATGCGGGGCCTTGGTGCCGGGTGCCTGGATTGGCTGCTGAACTGCCAGCACCGCCTGCGCCATCCCTTCACCAATGCCGATCCTGGGGGATGGGGATGGACGGATCTGAGCGGTGCCGTTCCCGATGGCGACGATACGCCGGGAGCCATGCTTGCCCTGGCGAAGCTTCGGCCCTATGCGACGGATGAACAGCGAAAACGGATCGAAAGCGCGGCTCGCCTGGGGGTCGGCTGGCTCCTCGGTCTGCAGAACGGCAACGGCGGCTGGCCCACATTCTGCCGGGGCTGGGGAAAGCTCCCCTTCGATCGCAGCAGCACCGACCTGACCGCCCACGTTCTCAGGGCCCTCCAGGCATGGACGCAGTTCGAGCCTGCCCGCATCGGTCGGGCGATCGCCCGCGGCTTCGGATTCCTCCAGCGGCAGCAACGAGCCGACGGCAGTTGGGTACCGCTCTGGTTCGGCAATCAGTACTGCCAGGATGAGGAGAATCCGGTGTACGGTACTGCAAGGGTCCTCTTGGCCTACCGTGATCTCGATCAGTTGGGCACGGAAGCTGCGAGGAACGGATTTCGTTTCCTTGCCGGCCAGCAGCGCGGTGACGGCGGGTGGGGGTCGGCGCCGTCTGGGGAGGTGTCCTCGGTGGAAGAAACGGCCGTTGCCCTGGAAGCCCTCCTCGCATCGGTTGATGTCCAATCGGCGCAACCAGTTGTCCACAAAGGACTTGAGTGGCTGGTCTGTGCCGTTGAGGAAGACCGCCATCGCGATCCCACCCCGATCGGTTTTTACTTCGCCCGCCTATGGTATTATGAGAAGTTGTATCCTTTGGTTTTCACGGTCTCCACCCTCCGTCAGGCATTGTCGGTGACCTGACAACGCCGTATTCTCCCCCATCCCTGGCACAGAACGACCGCAAGCGAGACAGCAACGGTGGCCATCGTTCCTACTCCAGACCAACCTGTCCTTCGCGAAGGCACCCTCCCGGCGGCCGAGGCATATGGCGGAACTGCCCACCTGAAACAAGTTCCCCAGCCTGTCGAGTTGCGGGAGGCGATTCGTGCGGCCGTGGAGAGGCACGTTGCCGGACTGGATCGGACCGAGCCGCTCGTTCGTCACCGGATCGACGCCTGCGCTCGCGAAATCCTCGCCCAGCTCGGTCTTCCGGAGAGCTACCTGGGCTGGACCATGGTCGTTTTTTCCAGTGCCTATTGGCGCGATCGCATCGAAGCGACGCCCTTTTGCAGGCGGCTTCTCCTGCTTCCCCATTGCATGCGAAATGAAGAAGTCTGCCCCGCGAGCTACAACGAATTCGGCCTTGTCTGCGAAGACTGCGGCGGCTGTTCGCTGAGCCAGTGGCGTGCCCTCGGCAGGGAGAAAGGTTACCAGGTGTTGATTGCGGAAGGCTCGCCAATTGTTCTGCAATTGATCCTCCAGGGCAAGGCCGATGCGGTTCTCGGGATTGGCTGTCTCAACTCGCTCGAAAAGGCCCTCGACAAGATCCTCATGACCGGCCTGCCGGCCATGGCGGTGCCCCTCCATTCCTCTGCATGTCGTAACACGTCGACGGACGAGGCCTGGGCTCTGGCGATGATCGACACACCGTATCGCCCCAGCTGCCAGCCTACCAGAACGCAGGTCCATCTCCTCCGGGCAGCGGCCGGCATGTTCGAGCCGCAGGAGCTGGCCCGCCTGCTTCCGGCCGAACGTGGCGATGGTGAGTCGTCCCCCGAATTCCTGAAGTCGCGATCCTCTGCGCTGCCGCCGATTGCCTCCACCGAGATCCTGGCCCGGGAGTTTCTCGCCCGTGGTGGCAAGTACTTCCGTCCCTTTATCACCCTGGCGTCCTACGACGCGCTGACTGGTGGACACGGCTGGGGCCCCAACGGCCACGAGCACATTGCCGGCCTTCCCGATTCCATCAAGCGGGTCGCCTTGGCGATCGAATTGTTTCACAAGGCCTCCCTCGTCCACGACGACATCGAAGACGACGACCCGTTCCGCTATGGAAAACAGACAATCCACCGCCAGCACGGCATGGCCACTGCCATCAACGTGGGCGATTATCTGATCGGACTGGGCTATCGACTGGTTGCCTCTCAACGCGATCCGCTCGGTGCGGAGGCTGTGGCCGACATACTTGCTGCCCTTGGGCAAGCCCACACCCGTTTGTGCGAAGGGCAGGGAGCTGAGCTGGCCTGGCGCGCCGGAGGCGACAAGGCGTTGGGCCCCCTCGACGCGCTGAAGATCTACGCTCTGAAGACCGCCCCTGCATTTGAAGCGGCGCTCTTTTCGGGAATCCGGCTCGCCGGACCGGCCGACTCCTGCCGCGACGCAGTGGCCCGTTTCTCGCGCCATCTTGGCGTTGCGTTCCAGATCCGCAACGATCTGGACGACTGGACCGCCGACCCCGCCAACAAGCAGCACCCAGGTACGGATGTGATCGGGGGCCGGCCCACGATACTCTGGGCACTGGCCCTCGAGACTGCCACCGACGCCCAGCGGGGGGATCTGGCGTCGGGTGCCGAAGGCCGTTCGGAGAGCGACGAGCGGCTGGTTCGACGGATCCACGACCTCTACTGCCGAACCGGGGCATTTGCCAAGGCCCGTCGGCTCGTCCAGAAACACGCCGACCGCGCCCGTCAGGTGGCCGACGCCGTCCAGCCCGAATCATTCCGCAAGTTGCTCCACTACTTCGTCGATACGATCCTGGGTTACTGATTGGACAAGGCCGCTTCAGGAACCGTGGGTCGGACTTGACCATGACGGCCGGGATGGATCACCGGTTCACCCCATCTCCCGCCGGCCAGATCCTGAGTCTCCGGCCTTTGTACTTCGGATTCCATGTTTTTCGGGTCGACATGAACCGCTGCTCTCCCCTCTCCGTGGTGCAGATCATTTCCGGCGCTGGGGGTATGTACTGTGGGAGTTGTCTGCACGGCAATTCGCTGGCCGCGGCCCTCCTCGAGGCGGGGCACGATGTGATGTTGGTGCCTCTCTACACCCCTGTGCGGACCGACGGAGATTCCGTTCGCCAGGAAAGGCTCGCCTTTGGCGGTCTCAACGTCTTTCTCCAGGAGAGATTTCCACTCTTCCGAAAGGCGCCCGCATTCCTTGACCACTGGCTCGATCATCCCGGACTGGTCCGATGGGCAAGTCGCTGGACTGGCAAGACCGACGCCGCCCGACTCGGTGCGCTCACCGTCTCGATGCTTCGCGGTCCGGCTGGCCGCCAGGCCAAGGAACTCCATAAACTGCTGGATCTTCTGGCCGCGATTCCCAAGATCCATGTCGTCCATCTCTCCAATGTCCTGCTTGCTGGCCTCGCCGAGCCAATCCGGGCCGGATTGAATGTGCCCGTTGTCGTGAGCCTCACCGGCGAGGATAGCTTCATCGAAAGACTTCCCGAACCCTATGCCGGCCAGACGCGGCGGGAGTTGCAGCGTGCGGCACAGTCGATGGATGCCCTCGTCGCATTGAATCGGTACTTTGCCCACCGCATGGCCGACTATCTCAATATCCCGGTTCAGACCCTCCACGTCATTCCCCCGGGGCTCAAGCTGGCCGGTCATGCGGCGGCATCGGAACCCCCATTCTCCCAGCCCGACCCGTCGGCTCGAGAGACGCTCCGAATCGGGTACTTCTCACGAATCTGCCACGATAAGGGCCTCCACCTTCTGGCAGACGCCCTTGTGGTCTTCGCCCAGCGATCGCCTGGTTACCCGTTTGTCCTCGATGCTGCGGGTTATCTCGGCCCCCAAGACCGACGCTACCTCCGCGATGTGGAACGCCGATTCGAACATGCCGGGCTGCGTGGCCGGTTTCGATACCTCGGATCGCCCGACCGGGCCGGCAAGATCGCCTTTCTCCGGTCGGTCGATGTGGTCTGCCTCCCCTCGGTATTCCCCGAGAGCAAGGGCATGGTTGCCCTCGAAGCCTGGGCCAACGGCCGGCCGGTGATCGCTCCCGATGCCGGCGCCTTCCCGGAACTGGCGGCCGACACCGGGGGTGGATTGCTGTTCGACCCAGGAAGTGCGGAGTCTCTCGCCGCCGCGATTCTCCATCTGGCCGGTAGTCGTGAGCTCGCCGCGAGACTCGGACGGCGCGGACTGGAGGCGGTTCGTGACCGCTATCATGACCGGCTTCTGGCTTCGCGGACCGCGGCCCTGTATGCCAGCCTCCTCCGCAACCGGCAGGCAGCGGGCGGCAGTCTGTCTTCGGAGGTTCGCTGATGTCGTACCTGGGAGCCCTGACCCTTCGGCTGGCTGGCGGAGCGATGCAGTTGCCGGAGGAGTCTCGCCACCGTCACGCCGCTTTTCTCGCGGCGCGGCACCGCGACGATGGCGGTTTCGCCGGCCGTCAGGGCCAGAGCGACCTCTATTACACGGGTTTCGCCCTTCGCGGCCTGATGCTCCTGGGAGCTTTGACCGAAGAGGCCGCCGGCAAGGTTGTCCGTTTCCTCCGCGCCCGTCTCGATCTCGATCTGTCGGCCATCGATTTCCTCTCCCTTGTCTTCTCCTCGGTTCTTCTTGAAGTCACCCACGGGCTCGACGTGTTTGCCCAGGCCGGGATCGATCGGCAGGCCGCAATCCGCCGTTTCCTCCAACCACTCCGCCGCCACGACGGTGGCTTCGCCAAGACCCCCGCGAGCGGTCACAGCTCCACCTACCAGTCGTTTCTCTCCGTGGCCTGTCTGGACCTCATCGGCGCGAAGATCGAGGATCGCGGCGAACTTATCGGGATGGTTCGCTCGCGACGCCGCCCGGACGGAGGCTATGTCGAACTTGAAGCCGTTGCACGCAGCGGCACCAACCCCACCGCTGCTGCCGTGGGACTGCTTCGTCTCCTCGAGAACGGCGGCGCTGCGGTGCTGGACGGCACAGAGGCTGCCCAAACGGCCGGCTTCCTTGCCTCGATGCAGGCTCCTGACGGTGGACTCCGTGCCAACACCCTTATCCCCGCAAGTGACCTGCTCAGCACGTGTACCGGTCTGATCGCCCTGGCCGACTTGAGTTCGCTCCAGATGGTCGACCTCGCAGCCGCCGCACGCTATGTCGATTCCATGGAAATCATCACCGGTGGTTTCCGTGGGGGCCCCTGGGACTCGGAGATCGACACCGAATACACCTTTTACGGCCTTGCCGTCAAGTCGCTCCTCGCCGCTGGAGCCATTCCGCAGCCGCTTCCCCATTGAACCGATGCGGCATGTACGGCACCCTAGGCGGTCGTGCCCTTTCCCCCTTTCCGATACCCGGCAGCTCCCCAATCCTTGCTCATTTCGTTACGATAAACGGCCATCCTGCCTCGCTCCGTCGTTCAACCTCAAAACCACATTGCCATGGCCCAACTGACCGTCGACAACGTCACCAAGGAGTTCCCCACCCGCACCGAACCGCTGGTTGTTCTCCAGGAAGTCTCCTTTCAGCTCGAGTCGGGCCGCAATCTGGCGGTGATCGGACCCAGCGGATCGGGCAAGACTACGCTGCTCAACCTCCTGGGGGCTCTCGAACGCCCGACCTCCGGCTCCATCTACCTCGACGGTCAGAACCCAGCGGAGCTGTCCGACAAGGCCGCGGCCGCCTTCCGCGGCCAGAAAATCGGATTCGTTTTCCAGGACCACCACCTCCTTCCCCAGTGCTCGGTCCTCGAAAACGTCCTCGTTCCCACCATTGCCGGCGGCCGCACCCGACCGGAAGACGTCGAGCGGGCTCGCTACCTCCTCAAACGGGTTGGACTCAACGATCGCCTCGACCACCGTCCCGCAGAACTCTCCGGTGGCCAACGTCAACGCACCGCCATTGCCCGGGCGCTCGTACGCTGCCCCGCGCTCGTCCTGGCCGACGAGCCGACGGGCAATCTCGACCAGACCACCGCCTCGCAGGTTGCCGACCTCCTTCTGGAACTGCAGGCTGACGAACTGACGATGCTCATCGTCGTCACCCACAGCTCCTCGCTTGCCCATCGCATGCAGCAGCGCACGGTTCTCGACAACGGACGCCTCCACGAGGGTGACTGACGAAAATGACAAGGCTTCGATTCGTGCTTGCATCGCTCCTCCACTATCGCCGGACCAATCTGGCGGTGGCCTTCGGTGTCGTTGCGGCGACCGCCGTGCTCACTGGGGCCCTCCTGGTCGGCGATTCCATGCGAGGGAGCCTTCGCGACCTGACGCTCGACCGTCTCGGTCGCATCGATCAGGTGCTCCTGGCCCCGCAGTTTTTCGAGGCCAGCCTCTGCGACGAAATGAACAGCTCAGGGCCGTTTCAACGCTACTTCTCGGCGGCGGTCCCGGCGATCATCCTGCAGGCGAGCCTCGAGAATGCCGGGATCGCTCCCGCTCGGCGCTCCGGTCGTGTGACCCTGATCGGGTGCGACGAGCGATTCTTCAATCTGTGGCCAGGTGACCCGGCGGCCCGGGCAATCGACAGTGGCCAGGTCGTCATCAACCAGCCCTTGGCTGAAGAGTTGGGCCTGAGCGGCAGCGACCAGGAGGTCTTGCTGCGGCTCCCCCGGATCGCCGCGGTTCCCGCCGATAGTCCCCTCGGCCGGAAAGACGAAACCATCGAACGTTCACGTCTGACGGTCAGCGAAGTCATTCCCGCCGAAGGTGTGGGACGATTCAGTATGAATCCCAGCCAGCGGCTGCCGAGGATTGCTTTCGTTCCCCTGGCGTGGCTTCAGAAGCGTCTCGACCAGCGGGGCGAGGTGAATGCCGTCTTCGTGGCCGGCAAAGAGGATCGGAGTGCTGCGCCTCCGCAGGCCGATGCAGTCTTGCCGGCGTCGCTGGCTCCCGGGCCGGCCGACCTGGGCGTTTCCATTCAATTGGTGAAGCACGGTTATTTCAACCTCACCAGCCGGCAGATGATGCTCACCGATTCGGTCCGGTCGGAACTCGTTCGTGCTATCGGGGATCGTGCCGTCCAGCCTGCCCTGACCTACCTCGCCAACGCCATCTGCTGCGAGGATCGCCAGATCCCGTACTCCACGATCACGGCGGTGGATTTCTCCGATCAGCCGCCGCTGGGCCCGTTCCTGAGCCCTGACGGTGGTGCGATTGCGCCGCTTGAACCGGGCCAGATCGCCCTGAACTCCTGGGCGGTCGGCGACCTGGGGGCGAAAGTCGGTGATAGGATCCGCATCCGCTATTTCCAGCCCGAGAGCGATGACGGTTCGGTCGTGGAATCGGAAACCGAGCTTCGCCTGGCCGCGATCGTGAAACTCGAAGGGGCCGCCGCCGATCCGGACTTCACGCCGGAGGTTGAGGGCGTTACCGATCAGCTCTCGATTGGCGATTGGGATCCTCCCTTTCCTTTCGACGCCCGTGTGATCCGCGATCGGGATGAGGACTACTGGGACAAGCACCACGCCACCCCCAAGGCGTTCGTATCGCTGGCAACCGGACGAAGACTCTGGGGCAGCCGATTTGGCGAAACCACCACCCTTCGGGTCGCCCCCCGCGGTGGAGAATCGCTCCAGTCGTTTGTGGCGGGACTCCACCTTGAGCCCGCCGCCTTCGGCTTTCGTTTTCAGCCGCTCAAACGAGAAGGGCTCGTCGCGTCGCGGGGAACGACTCCCTTCAACGTGCTGTTCATCGCCTTCAGCTTCTTCGTGATTGCCGCAGCCTTGATGCTCGTGGTCCTCTTGTTCCGGCTCGGGATCGAACAGCGGGCCGAATCGGTCGGCGTTCTTCAAGCGGTCGGATTCACCCGTCGTTCGATCGCGGGGCTGTTGGCCACCGAAGGACTTCTCCTCGCCGCGGTCGCGGCAGCGGCGGGCACCGCCCTTGGCATAGCCTACGCAGCTCTCATGCTGGCCGGTCTGAGAACCTGGTGGCTTGCCGCCGTGGTCACTCCCTTCCTTCGGCTTCACGTGGAGCCCGTCAGTCTCGTGTCCGGCTATGCCTGCGGCCTGCTTGTTTCCTTCGGGGCAATTCTCTGGACGCTTTGGCGATCCCGCCATACCAGTGTCGCCCGCCTTCTGGGCGGCCTGTTCGGCGACGACACCGCCATTGCCCCAGAAAAGACCACGTGGACGCGGTGGCTTTCTCCGGCCATGCTTGCAGTTGCGCTCATGGCGGCCCTCGCGACCAGCGGGCTTCGTGAGGAAGTGAGGGCCGGGGCCTTTTTCGGGGCCGGAGGCCTCGTGCTTCTGGCTTGTCTTCTTTTCGTCCGTCGCCGGCTGCGCAGCCAGGCCACAGGGCCGGCCGTTGCCGTCGGACGCCGTAATCTGCTGCGGCTGACCATCCGAACCGCTGCCCGCAATCCCGGGCGAAGCACCTTGAGCATCGGCCTGATCGCCTCGACCAGCTTCCTGATCGTGGCCATTAGCGCCTTCCATCTGGATCCCACCGGCCAGGAGCCTCGGGTGGACAGCGGCAACGGCGGATTTGCCATCGTCGCCCAATCGGGGCAACCGATTCTCTACGATCCCAATTCGGAAGACGGCCGCTTCAATCTCGGTTTCTCTGGCGGCGACTCTCGCCTCGTCGCCGCTACCCGCACCTTTGGTCTCCGCGTGAAAGCGGGCGACGACGCGAGTTGCCTCAACCTCTACCAACCCCGTCAGCCGCGAATTCTCGGGCTGCCTGGGGAGTTCCTTCGCCGGGGCGGATTTGCCTGGGCCGCCAGTGCAGCCGTTTCGGCCGAAGAGAAGGCCAATCCCTGGCTCCTTCTCGAGAAACCCGTTCCCGCAGGCAACGACAGCACTCCCCGCGTGCCTGTCGTGATCGACGTGAACACCGCCATGTACGCTCTCCATCTGACAGGCGGCGTCGGCCAGACCTATGACATCGTCGATGACCAGGGGCGCACCATTCGGCTCCAGGTCGTTGGCCTCCTGAGCAATTCCATTTTCCAGGGCGACCTCTTGGTGGCTGAGGACCGGTTGCTGCAACACTTCCCCCAGATCAGCGGGCGGCGGTTCTTCCTCATCGAATGTCCGCCGGATGCAGCCGACGCCGTGGCTGCGGCCTGGAATCGTGCACTGGGCGATTTCGGCCTGAGTACCGAGAGAACGGGCGATCGGCTGGCGGGCTTTCTGGCCGTGCAGAACACGTATCTCTCCACGTTCCAGAGTCTCGGCGGTCTGGGCCTCCTCCTGGGAACCGTTGGGCTGGCCGCCGCCCAGCTTCGAAACGTCCTCGAACGCCGCCGCGAACTGGCCCTGTTACGGGCCGTCGGTTTCCGCCGCGCGACGCTTGGCTGGCTTGTGCTCCTGGAAAACGCTCTCTTGCTCCTGGCGGGGCTGGGCTGTGGGATCGCTGCCGCTGCCATCGCCGTGTTGCCCCATCTCCTGGCGGGCAGTGCAGCGGTGCCGCTGGAGTCCCTCTCCGTGATGCTGCTGGCGATCCTCCTGGTCGGTCTCCTGGCCTCGCTCCTGGCCGTGCGGGCTACCTTGCGGGCTCCCCTCGTCGCCGCACTTCGCGGGCAGTAACCCCGCTGGACCCCGCGTGCATCCCCAATCCGCCACAACGACAACCCCGCCAGCCCGTCTCCTTGCCGTCGCTGCCAGCATGAAAATGGTTACCAGCGGCAGATTGCCGCTCTGCCGCCATCCCGCTTCCAGCTTGCCGCGGAACCCCGTTTTGATGAAATTGCCAGTTGAAACAGTCATAAATGTCTTCTGTCCGGCGATCGAGTGACAAACACGCAGCCGATCAGCCCTGGAAGAAGGACACGTGACTGCTGTCGGAGATCCGGTCCCTGTCGATCCGTGACCAAACGAGGCGGGTCCTGATCGCAAGCCATGGCCTGCGGCACGGCAACCGATGGCGCGACACGAGGTCGGTCATCATTCATGCAAGGAGGACGAACATGCTGGTCTTGAGCCGCAAAAAGGGAGAGCGGATTCTCATTGGGCGGAACATCTACCTCAAAGTGATCGAGATCCGCGGCGATCGCGTGAAACTCGGTTTCGAGGGGCCCGGCGACGTGCCCATCCATCGGGAGGAAGTCGCTGTTCACATCGCCGCAGAGACCTTGTTCAACGAGTGTGCCGCCGTCGGGTGACTGGGCGCTTGTCGTCTCAAGTTCCCCGCCGTGAGCCAAACCACTGGATTTGCCGGCGGGGGCAGAAGCGGAGCCCGTGGGCCATGCAGTACGGCTCGAGCCAACCGGCCTTCTCTTCCAGCATGACGGCTTCCGTTCCCTGAGGCATGAGCATGATGCGGTCGCGATCGATTTCCGGAAACTCCTCTAGGTATCGCTCCACGTCGTCGCAGTCCTCTCGCCGGTCGATCACGAACTTCATCTGGTACACGTAATCCTCGACAAGTCGTCGAATCACTTCCGGCACATGCCGCGTCCGCTCGTGCCGCTCCGCCCAACGGCTACTCTGTTCGTCGCTCGGACAGGAACCTCGGGTCTTCGGGCTGATCGACATCAGGTCGCACTTCACCGGCAGATACAGAGTCCCCGCCGTCTCGATCGTCAGATGCTTGTCGAGCTCCCACAGCCGCTGGCAGAGCAGGATCAATTCGGCAAACAGCATCGGTTCGCCCCCTGTGAGCACAACGTGCCTGCAATCGAATGCCGCGATCTGTGCCACGATCTCGTCCACCGGCCAGTCTTCCCCCTCCGACTGCCAGGAGGCATAGGGCGTGTCGCAGAACCAACAGCGCAGGTTGCATCCGCTCGCCCGGACGAAAACGCTCTTCGTTCCGGTCAAGAGGCCTTCTCCCTGGATCGACTCGTAGAGCTCCGCGATGCGCATGGATGGTTCACGTGGGCATGGGTTGTTTGTAGCGCAGCCTTCCGGACCTCCGGTGAGAACGGTCATCGCTGGTAGACAAGCGGATCCTGGAGGCCGGCCTCGGCGAAACCTCTCCGCCGCAGCAGGCATGCGTCGCAATGCCCGCAGCTTGTCCCGTCCGCCGCCGGGTCATAGCAGGTATGGGTCAGGCCATAGTCCACCCCCAATTCTGTTCCTCGGCGGATGATCTCGGCTTTCGTCAGCCGGATCAGGGGGGCATGGACGGCGAACTTCAGGGTCCCCTCCACCCCGGCCTTTGTTGCCAGGTTCGCGGTCCGCTCGAAAGCCTCGATGAACTCGGGCCGGCAGTCGGGGTAGCCGCTGTAGTCCACCGCATTGACTCCAATGAAGAGGTCGGCCGCTCCCACCGCCTCGGCAAATGCCAGGGCCATGGCAAGCATCACCATGTTGCGGGCCGGCACGTACGTTACCGGGATCCCGTGTCCCATCTCCTCGTCGCCACGATCCTTGGGAACCTCGATCGCGGCTGTCAGCGCGCTGGCCCCAAACGCGCCCAGGTCGATCCGTACCACCTCGTGCCGCACGACCTTCAGCATTTTTGCCACCCGACGGGCAGCGTCCAGTTCGAACCGGTGTCTCTGGCCGTAGTCCACCGTCAGGGCACAGAGGTCGAACCCTTCGCCCTTGGCGATCGCCGCGGTGGTGGCAGAGTCCAGGCCACCCGACAGGAGCACCACGGCTGGCAGCCGCATGTCACAATTCTCCACGTTTCCGGGGGTTTCTCAAAACCATCCATCATGCCACAATAACCAGTTTCCGAAAAGGAGCAGCCCGTGGCCGACGATTTCCGCCAGATCCTCGAAACCTTCGAAAACCAGTACCCCGGCCGTGACTACGAGATCGAAATCGTCGCCCCTGAATTCACTTCGGTTTGCCCAAAAACCGGCCAGCCCGACTTCGGCACCGTCACGATCCGCTACGTGCCCGATGGCAGGTGCGTGGAGCTGAAGAGCCTGAAATTCTATCTTCAGCGCTATCGAAATGAGGGCATTTTCTACGAGAACGCCACCAACCGCATCCTCGACGACCTCGTTGCCGTCATCCAGCCCCGCCGCATGACCCTCACGGCGGCCTTCACCCCTCGGGGCGGGATCACGACGACCGTCACGGTGAAGTACGAGAAGTCCGTATGAATCGAATGCCGCGATCTCCTGACGAACCCAGCCGCTGCGACTCGCGCTGCTGACGGAGCGCGGCGTCTACTCCTCCTTGTGTTGCGGCAGTAGCGCGATGATCTCCCTCGCTGCCTCCTCCACCGACTTGTTGGTCACGTCGATCCGCCGCCACCCGTTCGACGCACAAAGCCGCTGCGCAAGTCGCACCTCTTTCTCGGCCTGATCGAGCGACGCATAGCGCTCCAGCGGAATCCCTTCCCGTTCCGCGCGGATCCGCCTCAAGAGGGCCAGTCGTTCGGCCTGCATGATCAGGCAAAAGACCTTCGCAGCGTCAACATGCAGTAACGCCTTGGGGGGGGCGAGTTCCGGAATGAGTGGCACGTTGGCCGCAAACCAGCCGTGGGATGCCAAGTGGAGCATGGTGGGCGTCTTCATCGACCGGGAGACTCCCACCAGCACCACCTCCGCCCGGTCGAGATCCTCGACATGCCCCCCGTCGTCGTGGCGAAACGCGAAGTCCACCGCCTCGATCTCACGAGACCGGGCCTCCAACCGCTCCTCGAACAGCCCCGGCATCTCCTGGGGCGTGAGCTTCAGCAGCGCTGCCAGCCGATCCAGCAGCGGGCCCAGCATGTCGAGGGCCTCCACGTTGTGCAACCGGGCCTCTGCGAGCATGGTCTTCCGCAACTCGTCGGAAACGAACGTGTGCAAGATCAGTGAGGGTTGAGCAGCGGCCTCCACCACCACCTGCCTCACTTGCCTGTCCGTACGTACCTTCGGTCGCCGTTCGATCTGCACATCCGCATCCGAGAACTGCACGAGTGCCGCCCGAACCACTCGTTCGGCCGTGCCGCCGGTCGCATCGGAGACAACAAATAGTGTTGCCATGGATCGGTAGGGTCCGTATGGGTGTCTTGGTGTACCCGCCACTGGGCGGATGGGAGCCAACCTGAAATAGCCCCGTGCCACCGCATCTGCGTGCGTCGCGACGCATCAGCCCCCGGTTGCCGGGCCAATATTCCCGGAAACCGGGGACAGTGATGCGTCTCGACCACCCGTCATCCGCGGAGGCGAACCATCGGCGATGTGCCGTACTCAATCGCGACCGGCATGCCGTCGCGAACGATCGAGAGCCTCGCAGCCTCCGTCACCAGTTCGTTGATGGAGCTGTTCGCCGGCGTTGCCAACAGACCGCGATCATCGATCTCGGCCAGGCACTTCCGACGGGCATCCAGGGCAGCTTCCCCCCGGAGCCCGTCGGCCGCCGCGTTGGTTCGCATTGCGGCGAGAACCAGCCCCTCGATCGATTCGAACCCATAGCCCACCGGCTTCAATCCCGGCCCTTCGTAGGGCACGAGTTTGAAGTAGTCGGGGCTCACAAACCGGAAATGGGCCCCCGACGTGTCGTCGACGTAACCCTGCTGTACGCCGCGATACTGGTCGTCGTGCTTGAGTACCGCGCCGCAGTCATCCCCCTCGCAATACAGAGCCAGGCACTGGTCGTTCATGCCGGCGCCCCTGTCGGGATAACCCAGCCCGTCGGTCACGCTCAAGACAGCCCCGTTTTCCCAGACCACTCGTCCCGCGGCCCACATGTAGCCCACATTGCCGTTCGGGAATGTCCCTTCCACCCCGCGCACCGATACCTCGACCGGCTTCAGTCCGGTGATGAAGTACACCAGGTCGACATAATGACAACCCACATAGGTGAACGGGTCGCTGTTCTCGCGAGTGAACCAGTTCTGAAAATTCGAGTGCCTGTAGTAGTAAGGCTCGATCATCTTCGCCTCGCCGGCGCGGAACTGTCCGAACCGCCCGGCCCGATACAGTCTCCGTGCGTCGAGCGACCGCCGGTCGAAACGCTTGTGGTATTCGACTCCCACAAACAGCCCCTTTTCACGAGCCAGCCGTTCGATCTTCACCGATTCGGCATACGTGGGCACCAGCGGCTTGACCGCCATCACATGCTGGTTGTGTTCCAGGGCTACTTGGATCACCCGTCCATGGACATGGTCGGGCACCGCCACGACGACCAGGTTCTGTGGTGGCAGCCCGGCGATCACGTCCCGGTAGAGTTCGGGAAGCATCGCATCGTCCGCTGCGTCGAGCGCCGGCGAACCCTCGAAAGTCTGGGCGGGGAATCCCTGCTTCAGGCTGGGCGATTCCACCAGGGCTCGAAGCGGTGCCGGATTCAGGGCGCAAACCCTGATTCCTCCCACCGCGCCGTTTCTCTGCAATTGATAGAGCGAAGGAAGGATCTGATCGTGGGTGATCATGCCGCCGCCAACGACCACCACCTCCAGTTTCTCTGGGTGCTCGTTCATTGGCAGGTCTCCTGCAGCACTTCTGCCAGTACGGAGAGGCTTTCCCGAAGCGGTTCTTCCGTAATCGTCAGTGGCGGCGCAATCTTGACCGAAGCACCACCGAAGCCGACCGGGGCGAACATCAACAGCCCTTTTTCCACGCAACCCCGCACAATTGCGGCGGCCAGAGGGGAGTCCGGCTCGGTACTCCCCGGACGAACGATGTGGAGCGACGCCACGAGTCCCTTTCCGTGGACGGCTCCGATGCGCTTCGGATACCGCCCTCCCAGGTCGCGCAGCCGTGGCTGCAGAATGTCGCCCAGCTTTCGGGCGTTCTCGACGAGCCCTTCCTTCTCGATCACATCCAGGCACGCCAGCGAAGCGGCGGCGCAGACTGGATTTCCCGTGTGGGTCGACGTCATCGAGCCCGGCGGATAGAGATCCATGATCTGTGGGCGACCGATCACGGCCGAGAGCGGCATTCCACCGGAAATTCCCTTGCCGCAGCAGATCAGGTCGGGCACGATCCCGTAGTGCTCGAAGCCCCAGTACTTGCCCGTCCGGCCGAATCCCGCCTGGACCTCGTCGCAGACCAACAGCGCCCGGTGCTCGTCACACCATCGCCGCATCGCCTGCATGTATTCGGGCGGCGCGAAGCTGGCATTTCCTCCCTGATAGGTCTCGGTCATCACGCCGGCTACCCGCTCCGGTGCCACCCCCAGTTCCTTGAGTGCCTTGAGGAAACCCTCGAAGCTGGTGTCCGTGTGGCGAAAACCGTCCGGGAATGGAACCTGAACCATGTCCTTGTCCAGATTGACGATCCATGCCTTCAGGCTCGGGATCCCGCCGGCCATCTGTGCACCCAACGTCCGGCCGTGGAACGCATTGTGGAACGTGACGAGCACGATCTTGTCATCGCGAACCTGGCGACCGTGAGTGCGAACGAGTTTGATGGCGCACTCGACCGCTTCTGCCCCCGTTGTCAGCAGGAACACTTTGCCCAATCCGTCGGGCGCCACCCCGGCCAGCCTTGCCGCCAGGTTGGCCCGCACTTCCGACGGGAAGCAGTAGTTGTGGCTGAGGCCATGCTGGATCTGGTCCACCATGGCCTTGCTGATCTCCGGATGGCTGTGTCCCGCGTTCGTCACCAGCACGCCCGACGACCAGTCGAGCCACATATTGCCCCAGCGGTCGAAGACCTGGTATCCCTCCGCGTGGTCCCAGACCACCGGAGGTTGCCCGCTCATCGACCGCGGTTCGAAGCTCCGCAACCGCTCCAGGACCGGCACCGACTCGGGAACCGGGATTTCGGTGACGATGCGGCGGTACTTGGTCTCCACCGGCTTGACCTTGCGAGGCGTGAGATCTTGTCCCATTTCAGCTCCCATGTGATTCTCCTGACGAAAATCGTGCCCACCCGGTGGGTCGATGCGGGCCCAGGTCTCATTTTTGCTCGGCGCAGGAGTGCCACCACGGATACCAACGCGAGCGTTTTCTCCTAGCGCAACAAAAAACTCCAGCATCGGCCGGCCCGGTATTTCGGGGGATCGGTCCAATGCGGAGTACTCGTGGTGCCGACAGTGCCGCTACGGATGCCGGCGAGCGTTCGGATTCTGGCTGAAAACGAGACCCCCAAGGGGCTCGTCTCTCTTGCCTGCGATTATAGCGGTTGCTGGAAGGCCTGCAAGTGAGGCCCTACCTCCGGCGAGCCGGTTGCGTTGTCCGCAAGTTGTTGTTGGTCAGTGTTTTCGGATCGCTTC
>CAZLWV010000002.1:112537-141363 GCA_964563135.1 uncultured Planctomycetaceae bacterium | reverse complement strand
CGCCATAGGCAGCCCCCTCCAACTGACCGGCAAACAGGTCCTTCCGCAAGCCCCCTTTGCTGCCACCGCCCGAATGGGGACGGTCACGGGGAGGCGACTGGACGGGAGCAGGTGTCTCGAACTGGACGGGCCCGCGGAAGCGACGAGGGGTGAGGGTTCCGGTAACCATTTTGGGAAACGCAGGTATTCAGGGCGTACGGGGTACGCAAAGGAGCAAGAGGGACTTAACGACTCGAGGAGGGCGACGGGGGAGGTAACCGCCTGGGGCGGTTGCGTTTTCCGTTTAGCCGGAACGATCGGCTTCGAGATCGGGAATCTCTCGACAAATTCAAGCGGCGGACATTACATCAAAAACACCTTTGCTCGTCAACGTCGTTCTGGTCGATGCAGGGGGACTTCTCATCGTACGTCTTGACGCGCCACGACAATCCAATCTTGTTTCGTCAAGTCATACCCTGCGACTCGATGCTACGACGTTGTTGGACAGGATGAACCCGATGCGGGTTCACTTGGCTGCCGTATCGCCGACGGATTCCTCTCCTGGGGCATGATGGTCACGGTCGAGGTAAGTATTCGCCCAGGAAGAAGTGTGCTCAAGTCCGGCGTTGTAATAGATGATCGGCATTTCGACCAACGACTCTGACTCGCCGTAGTACTTGAGGCGGTCGTAAACGCGAGCCCAGAAGCACTCCTTGTCCCGAGCCTCGCACTCGCCGTCGCAGGAACCGCCACAAGGACCGTTTCGGGATCCCTTGGAACAACTGGCCAAGGGGCACAGATAGGCGCAGTCGGGCAGGCTGCAGTCGCCACAGTCCTGACAACCATAGCCAAGCTGTTTGGCTTGATGCTCAAGCCAATGGGCCAGGCCGCTCATGAACTTTGACTTGTCAAGCCGCGAGTAAACTCCCTTCATGATACCCCACAGCCCTTTGCCGCGGGTGAACGCGATCTCGTGCACCAGCCGGGAAACGCGGTAGCCAACCGTCACCTGCTTGCTCCGGCGGGGCCGTTTGAGCGACTCCAGGTAGGCCGGGTTGATCCGGGCAGGATCCCCCAGGCCGGTCTTGGGGTCGTGCTCGAAGAGGAAGAACTCACCGGGGCGGTCGTAGCGAACCTCCTGGAGGAAGTCCTGCCAGTCGTCCGTGCCATAAGATTCGGCCAGATCGATGATTTCGGCAAACGTTTCCGGCTTGGTAATCCCGCCAAGATAGCCGGCGGCAAAGCCGAGTCCCTTGAATACGGCAAGCTGCCTGGCGGCCAGTTCGCGGAAGAACCGCCGCCCCTTGTCCTCCCCGGAGGAGTACTTGTTGACATCGTCCATCAGCGAATCGCTGACAACACAGCCGGCCAGCTTGCCGCTGTTGAACATCTTGGCGACGGTCTTGTTCAGAAGGTAGACATTTCCGACCACCGGTACTTCCATCCCGCGGGCCGCCAGAAGGAGCTTGATCTCGTTGAACTTGCGCATGTCATAGCCCAGTTGCGGGATGACCCACTGGGCACCGGCCCTGATCTTCCGCAACAGCTTGAAATACTGGGGCAGCAGTTCCCGCTCGTGAAATTTGAACGGCGAAACGGCGCAGCCAAGGAAGAACCGGGTGGCTGGCAGCCTTTGGGGCTCCCCGCGACGGCCGGGAATCACAAGCCCCTCGTTCATCGATCGCAGCAGTTGCAGGAGTGCCAGCGAGTCAATGTCAAACACACCACGGGCGGCGCCTCCAATGCCGGTCGTCGGCAAGTCGCCGGTGAGAGCCAGCACGTTCTCGTATCCCATCGAGGCATAGCGCCAGGCGGTTGACTCCAGCCCGTTGCGGTTCATGTCCTTGCAGGTCAGGTGGAGAACGATCCGGCCGCGCTCGTCGGCCAGCATACCGGCAAGCCAGTCGGGTGGGATCATCGGGGCGCCGCCGGGGCTGTCGGTGATCGAGATGTAGCCAATCCGCGGATCGGCCAGAAGGGTCTCGGCAAATTCACGCATTTGGTTTGGCCCTTCCGGAGGCGCGAACCCGCGTGTGGTGACCACTTCGGCGCCGTAGCAGAACTTTTCCGATAGCAGGAGTTCGCGAACGCTGGGATGAATCGACGATTCGGGCACGATGAGCCCCCTGTCAAGGACGCGTTGGAAACTGACCGTGAAGCGTGGGCAATCCCACGGGAGTGCCGGATGGGTATCATCCCCAGCCGCCGGGTGGGCAGCATCGGGAGAATCGCAGGCTGTTCAACTGCGGGAAGACAATGCACAGAAAGATTCGCCGGCAGAAACCCGGTTTGCCAGGAGGCCAGCGACACTGCTTCGTCTTCCACGGGAGCGATAACGCTTGGATTCCAACTCAGGTTACCTTTCCCGGGGGGCAGACGCCAGATCCATACAAACGATTTCCCGGTCGTTCCGTGCAAAGACACAGCGGCCGGCAAACGCCGGATGGGACCAGACCACCTGGCGGCGCTGCATCGTGAGCGTCGGTTCGAGAAGCTTCAACCGGGAAAGCTCGTGATAGCCGTCAGGCCTGAGGCTCGCGAGGATCAGATCGCCGTGTTCGTTGAACAGGAAGAACCGGTCCTCGTGGCGGATAAGGAACGCGTTCGACCAGCGGGCCTCCCCGGTTGCCTCGAGCGTTTCCCAGACGCGGTTGCCCTGGCTGAGCTCCAGGCATCGCAACATGCCGTAGCTGTCGACGCCGAACAGGTGGCCGTCGAAAAATGCCGGGGTGGAAATGAGGCAGTGGATCTTGTCGGTGTTCTGCGGCAGCTCGCTCTCGCTGTGGCCTCGCCAGAGGAGCGTGGCCTCTGGACGAGCGGTGCCCAGTTGGAGCATGCGAGGGCCCTGGAAGAACGACGAGACGAAAAGGAGCCGCCGCTGGGCATCGTAGATCGGCGTCGAGACCGAGTGGGCCATTTTGGTTTCGTAAGAGTGGCCCCAGTAGACCCTGCCGGAAGCCGGATCGAGGGAGTAGACTCCCAGCGAGTTCCAGACGATGAGCTGCCGGACGCCGCCGGCCTCGATGATGATGGGAGAACTGTAGCCGGGATCTTCGGCCTCGAGACTCCGCCAGATCTCCTTTCCCGAAACCCGATCGAGGGCAACGACACAGGCCCCCTTGGCCCCGCCAGCCAGGACGATGACCCGGTCTCCGTCGATCACCGGTGCGGAGGCCATTCCCCAGGGATTGATTTTCGTGCCGAAGTCCCCCACGTAGTTCTTCGACCAGAGCACATTCCCTGAGGAGACCTCGAGGCAACGAAGGTCGCCCATCGCCCCAACCGTATAAACCCGCCCGTCGAAGACCGTGGGGGTCGTCCGCGGTCCTGAAGGATAGCTGATCTGGTAGCGGCATGGGTATTTGTTTTCCCAGAGGATTCTGCCGGTTGCCTGGTCCAGACAGAGAACCCGCTCGCCCCCTTCGACTGGATCGGTGACATTCCAGGCATTGACCGGGTCTTTCTGATCCTTGCCAAGAAGGCGGTCCATGACAAGAACCCGCCCCTCCGCGACAGCCGGACCGGCAAACCCGCCCCCCAGAGGCGTTCGCCAACGGTAAGCGGGTTCGGCAGGGAGCCTGTCGACAATGCCGCACTCGCGCCAGACGCCGTCCCGCTCGGGCCCTCGCCACTGGGGCCAATCGTCGGCCAAGGCCGATGGAAGAGCCAGGCCAAGCAGGAGAAGAACGACAACGATTGTTCGGAAAGTCCGGATCATGGGAGGCAATCGTTCAAGATCGGTCGGCAGAAATGGGTAACCCGGCAGGACCGGCGGACAGTGCATCGCCGCGAATCTGCGGTCCTTCTCGACGGCAAATCACGCGTCGCAGCCGAGCACCAGCCTACTCGAAGCCGGACTCCAGCCGCAACCTGTCATCGAGATGATCTTTCCAGCCAACGGCAGAATAGCCTCCAGCCAGCTTGGACACGGGCGACAGAACGCGTCTTTCGAGGCAGCCGGGTTCGTACCGAGTGGTCGCCCATGCAGGCTACGCGACGGGGCCGTCGTCCGAGTCGGCCGTCGTCTCTTTCCGGTCCGCCAGCACCAGCCTGGTTGCCGCAGCACCCGTGCCTCCCCCCGGGCGACAAGATCGCGATTTGGTGCGTCAACGTTGCAGGCGACGTCGGCGGCGGAGCCCCCCGCTGCCCATCTGGCCCATCGCGGCCGGCAAGCGAACGGAATTGTCCGGAGAGATTGTCGGACCTGGTCCGGGCGTTGACAACGGGTGGATCTCCGTGGATGATCACCGGTGCCGGTCAGGCGTGCTCTCCGGCAGCTGAGTCGCGCTCACCAAGTATCATCGCCCGGCAGCCGATCCGACCGTCCTGTCCGATAACACGAAGCCCCGCACCATGATCGAAATCAAAGGGGAACGTTTGTATGTGCGGCTGGGACCTTCGCAGGTGCGGAAACGGCTCCGGGGGGTTGGGTTCGGGGTGCGAAGGGTGGAGAGTGCGGGCACAGGGCGGGCGCTGATCATCCACACCGCGACGGGCGGGCACCTGGAGGAGTTGAAGGCGCTGTTTCGCGACGTGCTGGAGACGAATGAGGACGAAGGAAAACCGGAGACACCTCGTTGACGGTGCCAATGCCGGCTCTCTCGTCTTGAACTCCTTGTCCAGGACCCGTTTTCGCACGCTCGGCGATGTTGCGACAATCCATCCGAGAGTATTGAGCGACCGTGATCTGCAAAAACGGTCGAAATGAACCGGACAAACCAACGTGAGAGTTGCCTGGCATGAGAACCATCAGAACTTGTGTATCGGCGGCGATCCTGGCGGTCTTCCTGGTGTCCGCCGAATCAAGGGCGACGGCCGCGGCAGAACCTGAGCAGCCCAATATCCTCTTCATCCTCTGCGACGACCTCGGCTATGGCGATGTGGCCTGCAACAATCCCCAGTGCAAGATCCCCACACCACGAGTCGATCGTCTGGCGGCGGAGGGAATGCGGTTCACCGACGCCCACACGACATCCTCCGTTTGCACTCCAACTCGCTACAGTATTCTGACAGGACGTTACAACTGGCGGTCACGTCTGCAGGCAGGCGTCCTGGGCGGCCTGTCAGAGCGACTCATCGAACCGGGCCGGCTCACCGTGGCGGAAATGCTGCGTCAGAAAGGCTACCACACAGCCTGCATCGGCAAGTGGCACCTTGGAATGAACTGGCCCCGAAGACCCGATTCCGATCGATTTGCCGACACGATCGAGAAGGGAATCGAAGGCTGGCGAGTCCAGTTCACCCAGCCGATCACCGGCGGACCCAACAGCGTGGGCTTCGACCACTTCTTCGGCATTGCCGCTTCGCTCGACATGGTTCCCTACACCTACATCGAAAACGATCGGGTGACGATCGTTCCCACGGTCGACAACTCATTTCCAATGATGCCGGGCAGAGAGTCGACCACCCGGCGCGGGCCTGCGGCGGCAGGGTTCGACGCCATGAGCGTGCTGCCCGATCTGACCCGCAAGGCCGTCGAGTACATCGGCAAGCGGGCCAGTTCCGGCAAGCCGTTCTTTCTCTACCTCCCCTTGGCTTCACCCCACACGCCAATCGCACCGTCGCCTCTGTGGCAAGGCAAGAGCGGGCTGAATCCCTATGCCGACTTCGTCATGCAGACCGACGACTGCGTGGGCCAGGTTCTCGACGCCCTGGACGCCAGCGGTGTGGCCGACAAGACACTCGTGTTCTTCACCAGCGACAACGGTTGCTCGCCCCAGGCAGACTTTCCTGCCCTGGCCGAGAAGGGACATGACCCAAGCTACATCTATCGGGGCCACAAGGCCGACATCTGGGACGGCGGGCATCGTGTGCCTTTCGTGGTTCGCTGGCCGGGACGGGTAGAGGCCGGTTCGACAAGCGACCAACTGGTGAGCCTGGTCGATTTCTTCGCCACATGCGCCGCGGTCACAGCCACCGAGCTTCCCGACAACGCCGCGGAAGACAGCGTCAGTCTGCTGCCGATCCTGCTGGGCAAGGCCCAGGCCCCCGTGCGCGAGGCCGTGGTGCATCACTCGATCAACGGCAGGTTCTCGATCCGCCAAGGCCGGTGGAAACTGGAGTTGTGCGCGGGCAGCGGCGGCTGGAGCGTTCCCCGCGACCCGCAGGCCGTCAAGCAAGGCTTGCCTGCCGTGCAACTTTACGATATGGAGACCGATCCGGCGGAAGAAAAGAACCTCCAGGTGGAGCATCCCGAGGTCGTCAAACGGCTCACGGAGTTGCTCGAGCGCTATGTCGCCGAAGGGCGAAGCACTCCTGGGATGCCCCAGAAGAATACGGTTGCGGTCGATATCTGGAAGAAATGAGGATTCGAAAATGGAACCTGTGAAGTGGATGGCTGGCGTTCTCTTGGTGATCGTAGCGACGCGTCTGGATTCGATTGCTGCCGAATCGCCCGTCCGCCTTCGCGAGCCGTGGCACCAGACGTACCAGGGGGACGATGCGACCGGCAAACATGTCGTGGCCCTGTGGACATTCGACGGTGAACAGCCGTTGCGAGACGTGTCACCGGGCGGACACCTTCTGGCCCTTCAAGGTGCGGAGCTTCAGCCGCAGGGAAGATTCGGCGGCGCCCTGCTTTCCAGGCCCGGATGGCCGGTCGTGGACGACCCCCATTGCGCGCGCTGTCCCGACGGGCCGGCACTGTCGCCTCCCGACGCCTTCACAATCGAGATGTGGATCTCCCCTTCCGCGGAACTCAGCGCCGAGTATCCCGAGTCGTTCCTGCTCGACAAGAAATACGTTGCCGACACCGACTACCAGTTGATCCTCGGCGCACCTTCGACGGACGGCTCCCGAACGCTCCGCGCGTGCCTCGGCTTCGGAACGCATTCGGCCAACTGGCACTCTGACCCGCTCACGCTCGCAACCGGTGCCTGGACCCATCTCGCCTTTACCTACGATGGCCAAGGCACCGGCTGCTTCTACTGGAATGGGGTGCCTTGCGGCTCGCAGAAGAACGCCGGTTGTGGGCCGGTGTCACCCGGGAGCCAGCCCCTGACGATCGGCGACCGCAACGGCAGCTACTACCACGGTTTTCCGGGGCTGATCGACCAGGTGCGGATCTGCCAGGGCGTGCTCGAGTTTCGCGCGATGGCGGTGGCTCGGATCTCCGACCGGTCATGCTTCGTCCGCATGGAGCATGAGGCGACACAGTTATTTCGCATCACGAACCTTTGCCGCCAAACGCTGCCGGGCGCGCAGGCAAGAATCGAGTTCGCTGGCGCATCACCGCTGGACAGGCAGATTCCTCTCCTCGACGCGGGCAAGTCGATCGATCTGGCATATCCCCTGGATACCGCCCTCCGGCCGGGAGACTATACGCTCTCCGTGCAACTGCGTGCCGAGGCCCCCGAGCCGATCGATACGACCGAGAAGGTCACCGTTCGCATCGTGCCGCGTCCCTTGCCGAAGCAAATGCCGATCGTGATGTGGGGCGGCATCGCCGGCGACCTCGATCGGGCCAAGGAGATCGGATTCACTCACGGGCTGGGACTTGGGGCCGATTACGACCGTATCTGGGAGGCGGGTGGCCCTACGGCGCCCGGCGATGAGGAAGGCGTGCGTCGCAACCGGGCATCCCTCGACGAAGCCCTCTCCAAGGGAATGACCCTGATCGCCAGCTTGTCTCCCGGCGCCGCAATGCAATCCAAGGAACAGTTCCGCCGTATCGGTCGCGACGGCAACCCCCTCACCACCGAAGGCATCTGCGGTCTGTTTCCCGAACTGCAGACGTACTGCGAGAACGTCGGAACAAGCATGGCCAGGAGTTATGGCGATCATCCGGCCTTCGGAGCGGCCCTGATCCACACGGAGGTCCGCGACCATGCGAATCCCTGCTTCCACGAGCACGATCGGGCAGCTTACCGAAAGGTCAGCGGCGCCGAGATTCCCGCTGAGGTCGGCAGTTCCCGAGGCATTGCCTATGAGCGGCTGACCGGTTTTCCCGAGAATCGAGTGATCGCCGACGACGATCCGATCCTGAAGTACTTCCAGTGGTACTGGAAACACGGGGATGGCTGGAACGACTTGAACTCTGCCCTTGTCCGCGGCCTGAAAACGGCGGGACGCGACGGCTTCTGGACCTTCCACGATCCGGCGGTCCGCGTGGCGAGCATCTACGGCTCCGGGGGCAGCGTTGACTATCTCTCCCAGTGGACGTATTCCTATCCCGATCCGATCCGCATCGGTCTGGCCACCGACGAACTGCTGGCCATGGCTCGTGGCGGGCCCAAGGGACAACAGGTCATGAAGATGACCCAGATCATCTGGTACCGCAGTCGCACAGCCCCCGAACCTGTGCCCGGCAAGCCGACGCCCGGCTATGTCGCCCCATGGGAGCAGGAACAGCCTGATGCGCCGTTCATCACCATCGCGCCGATGCACCTCCGGGAAGCCTTCTGGACCAAGATCGCCCGCCCGATCAAGGGCATCATGTACCACGGCTGGCAGTCTCTCGTTCCTACCGATTCAACCGGTGGATATCGATTCACGCATCCGGACACCCGGCACGAATTGAACCGGCTGATCACGCAGGTCGTCCAACCACTCGGGCCGACCCTGCTCAGCGTACCGGCCCCCCAGAGCGACGTCGCCTTCCTGGAATCGTTTTCCGCAGAGATGTTCGCCCGTCGAGGCACCTACGGCTGGTGCGGCGGCTGGGCAGGCGATGTTTACCACGCCCTGTCGTACGCCAAGCTCCAGCCGGAAGTCGTGTTCGACGAAACAATCGCCGCTGGCGGCCTGGACCGCTTCCGGGTGCTCGTGATGCCGGATTGCGACGTGCTCACCGACACGGTAGTTCGTCGGATCCTCCAGTTCCAGAAGACCGGAGGCTTGATCGTCGGCGACGTGCGTACCTGCCCGGCGATCAAGCCCGATATCACTCTCGCAGTTTGCGACCGGACCGGGCGGGCCGATGCCGACAAGACCGCCATCCAGAAGTTGGCAGCCGACCTCCGCCTGCAGCTCGACAGCCGCTACAAGCGACAAGTGGATACCTCCAGTCCCGAGGTCATCCCCTATCTGCGGCGCTACCAGAAGACCGACTACGTTTTCCTGGTCAATGATCGACGCCAGTACGGTGACTATGTGGGGCATCACGGCCTGGTCATGGAAAACGGCCTGGCGGAACAAACCCGCGTTACCCTGGCCCGCTCCGGCGGACACGTGTACGATCTTGTGAACCACTGCAGCGTCAGTGCCACGCAGACGTCCGGGCAAACTGGTTTCGACATCCGCCTCGGCCCCTGCGACGGGGCCATGCTGATGGTGTCCGACCAGGCCGTCGGCCAAGTTCGCTTGACAGGCCCTGAGTCGGTTGCGCGGGGCACACAGGCCCGGTGGGTCGTGGAGGTCGTGGACCAGTCCGGTCAGCCGATCGCTGCCGTGGTGCCGCTGCAGGTGACAATCCGCGATTCCGCAGGGCGCCCCGCCGAGTTCAGCGGGCCCTACGCCGCGATCGACGGGCGGCTGGAATTGACGCTCGACATCGCAAACAACGACTCTCCGGGCCAATGGGAAGTCGAAGCGGTGGAACTGGCCTCGGGGCTCCGCGCGGTTGCCGCCATGCAGGTCGAAGGCCCGAAGCCCTGGCCCCCCAGCACAACCGACACCAAACCTGCCGCCAGCGCGGTACAGCCGAAGGGATAGCGGGAAGCCCGACTTCCGGCCTGCCCATCAGCCGATCGCGAGCCTCCACGCTCGCATACGCAACCCACCGCCATTACCTCCCAAGCACACAAGGGCGAGCGCGATGTTCCGTGGGAGGACCACACAGAGCATCGGCTCGCCCTTGCGGCAGCAAGAGAGACGAGGCACGTGCTGACGGCCAATCAGCAGAAGCCTCGGAGGTCGCGCCAGAGCGATTGCCCTTCGAGAAGAGCAATGCTCTGCAACCGAGGCCCCGCAGCATCTGGCCTTCGCACAGACTTATCCACAGTCCCGGCGGCACACACCTTGCCTCGGCGCGACGCGATCCTGATCAGTTCCTCGGCGCGCCGTAGCAAGAAGGACGCGCTTGTGGTTGGCGAGAGAGAAATGCCGGCCGAAGAGGAAGCGAGAAATCGGCCGCGGCAGTGATGGCAAGTGACCCAGCGCCCGGCCAGGTCGGAGGAGACCTGAAGAGACCGGCCGCAGACGGGACACTCTTGAAGGAATTGATCGACGTTGGAACTCATCGCGTATCTTCCGTGAAAAGCTGTGTGCTTCCGAGCACAAGACCCGCTCCGACGGAGAAGCGAGGGCTGCACCGCCTTGATGGACAGGCCAGCACAGCCCCGTTCTCTTTCCGCCAGGAGGTCTCGTCAGATGATCGTCGAGCCCGGTCGGAGCGGCGGTCCAGATGGCTTGCTCCAACCAGGCGTCGACGGTCTTTGATACGCACGCCGGCAACGACAGGTTCGCCGGCTTGTCGGGAATGTCGCAAAGGACATGGCAACAAGGAGATATAGAAATTAGAAGCCGCGGCGGATCATTTCGGCAGGAGGGATTCGAGCAGTTTGGGCAGCCTGCCGTTTTCCACGCTGAGGGTGAGCACCACGCGGTCGTTCTCGACCGCCGGTTCGAGCAGCGGGATGACCTGGTCAATCGCGGGAAGGTCCGTGCGGGCTTTCTCATTCTTGCGCAGGAGTCCGCATGCCTCGCTGAATCTCTCGGCCAGGGCGGCAGCAGCCTCCGGCGACTCGGACTGGACCACGACGCGGATGCCCGGCTGCTGCTCCACGGCAATTCCGATCGCGACCCACTGGATGCCCGCGGTCAGAACCGTGCTGGGACCGCCACCGACCACTTCGGGCAGCTCGGGAAGAGTCTGCTCGATGACCGGGCGGAAGTAGGCGGGGAGAGTCAGTACGATCTTCAGGGGAGCATCGCTGACCGCGGCGAGGGCGTCGACCAGGTGTGCCCTTGGTACCGGGCTGACGTTCTTCAGGCGAGGAACTGTCTTGTGGTCGCCGAAGACGACGTTGGAGCCGACCTGGTCGACCTGAAATTCCTTGAACGGCCGGAAGATGTTCGCGATCGACTCGGCCTGGACGTTCTCGGGTACCGGCACGAAGAACGCCCCGGTCGCGATCGGAAGGTCGGCAACGCTAAGCAGGAAGTACAAGTCGCGAGCACCAGTTTTCTGCAGTGCCAGGATCGAGGAGATGTGGGGGCTGGTGATCTGTTCGGCGATTGCCGCCTGCTTGTCCAGCAGGCCTGCGATCGCCTTCATCGATGCGCCGACATCAAGTCCTTCGCAATCGAGGTGGCCAACCACCAGAGCTTGCTCGTCAAGCAGAGGCGCGAGTGTGGCGGCGATCTGGTCCGGCGGGGTCTTCTGAGCGGCTCCGCAGAGCGAGGTAGCCGCTGCGGCCAGAACGATGGCAGAAATGCACGGGTAGGCTTTCATGGTATTCTCGGTTTCTCACAAACGGGTATTTCGGGATTCGGAGCTACGACTTCTCACTTGGCAAGCCGAACTTCGACACGCAGACCGAATCTCCGGGCGCCCTGGGTTGGAACCGGTGCCGACTGGATCACGATCGTATCGCCGTCGGCGGTCAGCTCGAAGGGCTTTCCCCAGAGCGGGTCGGTCGGAACGGGTACCTCGGTGATCTCGTTGAGAATGCCGGGCAGTCGGCCCTCATGAATCGAGGCGTAGAGACGAATGGCTTCGATCAGCCTGGCAACCTCCAGGGATCGGTGCTGCCGAGCCGCCGCAAGTTTCGCGGCGCCGACGGCCGGCAGGATCATGCTGGCCAGGGGAAAAACTTCTTGGCCAGCGACATCGCGCTGGAACCGGCTTTCCCACGCAGCGAGTCCTTCCCGACCCTCGTGGTAGGGCAAATAGAGCCATTTGAACGACCCGTCGCGCTGCTCCCGGTACATGTTGAAAGTGGCGATCAACAGCACGCGTGCCGGGTGCATCGTCGCCACTTCGTCCTTCGAATGGCCATGGGATACCATGTACTCAACCGCCTTGGGATATCCCTTGAGCGCAAGCAGGGTCAGCAAGGCGCGATAGCCGGCTTCGGGCTCCGTTTCGCCCGTGAACTCGCGAACGCCGTTTGCGATCATCTCGAGCTTTGCTTCCCAGAAGACCGGATCGTTCCCCGTGCTTTCGATTTCTCGGAGAGCGGGAACCCAGAGGTCGAGCACGTGCATTTCCGTTTCGAGTCCCCTCCGCAGGTCGACGAGTGGGCGCGGCAGAACCGTCAGGGCCCAGTACAGATTGGGTGCGTCCGCTTGCTGGACAAGTTCCTCCACTTCGGCGGTCATGATTCCGCAGATGGCGGCGCCGACCAGTCCGTGAATCAGGGTGGGGCCGTTGCCCACATCGCGGGCAAAGGCAAAGCCCGTTTGCAGCATCCGGATCGCCTCGTCGGTTCGCCCCTCGCGGATTGCCAGGCGGATGTTGACCAGGAGAATTCGGGCAAGTTGCCGCTGTTGCTGGAGTTCGGGGAGGAGCAACCCAAACGGATTTCGCCCTTCCTGGAATGGTATGTCCCATTGGCAAGACTCTCGCCGCGCCGCAATGGCCAGCTCGCCCATCGCCGATTGGAGAGGCTGCAGCGTATTCCGAACCTCATCGAGCGGCAGATCCGCGATGGCAAGATCGGTGCTCGCCCATCTGGCCACCTGTTTCGACGTTTCCTCGTTCATTGCGTTGGGCAACTGGACGAGAATCCGGTTGTAGAGCACCGCGGCGTTGCCGGATGTCCGGTCCGGCAAGGGGGGCAGGAGCTGATACTTCAGTGCCGGAGTCGGTTCCGGGGCCGGGCGAATGGTTACCTTGCGGACTTCCATCGTCCCGTCATCGACGTTTTCGGCGGCGACGACATCGCGCGCATCACCAAGCCCTACGGCGAAAGAGAGCAGCACAAACAACCGTGCGAAACGCTGTATGCGGTTCCAACTCATAGGTCGGTTCCTTGCTTTGAGGGTTTTCGTGGGTCTGCGGCGCCGTCGTCGGGTGCCAATCCATGTCTCTCCGACGTCAGTTCGCCCAGAAGTTCCATATACGACACCCGGATGTTTTGACGAGTACCTTGCACAAAGGCGGTCTTCTTCGGTTCGGGAACGCGATCCCCTCCCAATGCGAGCAGCCTGTCGCGCTGCCGGAAATAGGAGGCGCTGGTCTCCCCATTGGCCCGGTCGGCTCTGAACAGAAACGTCGCAAGCAACGCCCGAAAGGAGTTCTCCGCCTGAACGTCGGATACGGGACCTGGTTCACCTACACTGGGAGCCGTCAGTGGCTGCGGTGTATCGATAGAGCGATTCTGGGACAACTGTGACGTGTCCGACGAGCCCGTGACTGCCACCGGCGCCGGTCGTAACACAAAAGCCGTCAGGAGAAAGGTGGCAGCGGAGGTGATCAGGATTGAAGCGGCAGACCGGGCCCACTGCAGCGCGGCTGCCGGCCTTCGGCGTTCCGCCTCGGCCGCCGCTCTGCCCGCTTCGAAAAGGAGGCGGTCTCGCTGAAGGCAGCCCGTGCTTGGCACAAGCGATGCCAATTGAGCCTCGAAGGCCTGCAGTTCGGGCGAGAGTTTTCGATCTGGCAGGTTCTCGTATTGATTGGCCATCCGACGCTCCTTTGCGGTCCTATGATCGCGGCTTGTTGACATGTCGAGACGGGATCTCGCCAGGTCGCTTCTCCGGCAAACAATTCAATGTTCCGGCACTGGCGTGCTTCTCGGCTCTGCCCCGGTTATGAGCTTGCGCAAGGCGGCCAAGCCGGCTTCGTAGCGGCGGTGGGCTGTGCTGGTGGACACTCCGGTCAACCGGCCCACCTGTTCGAAGGAAAGTCCACCCCAGAGCCGGGCGATCACCGTCTCCCGTTGTTCCGGGAGAAGTTGGCTCAATGCTTCTGTGGCTTCCTCCGCCGCGAGGCGTCCCTCGGATGAATCGCAGAACCACCAGCCGCGTGGCTCGGCCCTGGCCGACTCCCGGTTGCGCCGCCGAGACTGCTGTCTCGCCTGACTGATGGCACCGTTGCGAACCACGCGGAAGAGCCAGGCCACCGGATCTGAAGGAAGCGTCTGTTGCCTGAAAAGCTGAATCAAGGCCTCCTGGACCACGTCCTCAGGCCAAGCCGTCCACTGCCGTGCATAGAGAACCAACGCGGCACCGTGTTCATCGTAAAGGCTTGTGAGGACTTCCGATCCGATCATCGCCGCGCCGCTGGGTTCATCGGGTGTCTACAAAGAAGACGCCACCGAAGGCGTTTCTTCCCGGGGCAGATTTCAGAATCTCACCCAGAATACCAGGACGGCAAGAGGCTGGCAGGCACCGCCAGCAGGCTTGAGCTGCAGACGCGATCGCAGGAAGTAACCCCGCCGCTCGACGCAACCCATGGCACCACAAGAAGATCGGGTGGCAGCCGAGCTTGCGATGCCACTTCTCAAACCCAGACTCCCTGCATTCGCCCAGTTGCAGGCCCGCGCCGAGTCAGAAACTCACGGCTGATCGGTCACCACAGCCCGCATCGTCGGCACACCCCGCTGGCTGAATGTGCCTGCCCATGTGCGGCGAGTGGGCTCGGGGAGCAGTTGGAGTAGCGCCGGCTCCTCACCAACTTGGGTGATGCTCGGACTGTCAGAAGCAGAAGAAAGAGACCGGTCTTCGCCCGCCACGGGCGGAGGAGTCGGAAAAGCATCGGCCCCGTCGCTGGCGTAGGCTTCACCCGCCGACGCGCCGCAGTCTTCCGGAAGGAGCATCGGTTCGGCGGCACCCGTGAGAGTAGCCAACGTGTGGGGATCCATCACGTGCATCTGGCCTGCGGAGGGGCAGTAGCTGGCCTTCTGGACTGTGGTGGGGAGCACTTCGAGGCTCGTGGCATACTCCAGACTCCGCACCGGCGGGGCGGGACCTTCGGGGGGCAGGCTTCCGAGGAGCATCGCGGCCTCGTCAACCACGCTGCTCGGGAGCCGCTGGGGATCAACCGGCTGCTGGAGCACGGACGGCGACACGGGCGTCTGAATCGCAGCGATCGGTGCCGGTGCAACACCCGCTTCGGGACCTGATGTGGCGGGCGGCGGGGCAAGGCGGACCTGCTCGACTGTTGGACCGATCGGTTGTCGTGATGCGATGGGAGCCCGAACACGGCGCCGTTCAGGCTCGTTCCAGACGGTCAGTCCGTTGGCAACTTGCTCCACACCTTGCGTCTCCGCCGCGAGGGCCAGGGCAGCGTTCAACTGCCTCTCGTTGGCCACTCGCCCCCGCAACCAGGCGGTTCCCTTGTCGACTTTCACGCGAATGTCGTAGTCTCGAAGCTGGCCGCTTGTCCGCAGCTTGCCTGCGATCACCTGGGCAAGTTCCAGGTCGTCGCCCCGAACCATCCCCGCCGACACCGTCACGGCAACCACCATCGCAAGCAGAAGACACCACGGTCGCATTTCGTGCCTCAAACTCATTCTCTTGAACCTCGCGGTGTCGGTCCGAGTCGGCCTATCGACGCAACCCGTCCCGGGACACCATCAGTCGATAATCTGGGTATCGGCAAACGATTGCGCGGACTGGGGGCTATTTTCCGGTTTTTTGGACTTTTCCGGCCGCCGTCGCCGAAACGACTCAGAGGCTGTTCAAGATCGCGGGATGCCCCGCAGCGACTGACAAGCCTCAACCGCCCTTTCAGGAGGCGGCGTTTGCGATCCGGTCAGTCGAAACCCGACGTAGAGTGGCCCAGGGCAGTTCGTTGGCCGTTCAGACCGGCGCGGGCTGTTTCTCGCCTCCCCTGCTCGCTCGCCGCGAGGGGAACCCGGGATGCTGCGATGTGCCTTCCAGGCCCATCGCCTTGAGCACGGCGATGATCTCCTCGGGAGCCATATTGCGGTCGAGCATTTCGGCAACCACCGCAGCGGCGATCTCCCGGTCACGGTGCTTCTGGATGGCGGCGGCGATCAGTGCCGCAAGCCCGATAATTCCCACCACGACGACGACCGGCACAATGATCAGCACGGCCGTCAGGTCGGAGCCAGAAAGCCGCGAGAGTAACTCCACCATGGTCATTCTCCAGCAAATAGGACAGTCGCGTGCCCGCTTGGGATAACACATCTTGTTCGTCGGTCGACCTGCGGTATTTGGGGTGCCGAGCCCGGAAAACCACACCCGGCGTCCTTTCTCCGGGGAGCCGCGCCGCGGACTGGAGCCCAGTGCTTTGTCTCAGCTAAGAATTGGGGTCGAGACTGCGGAACAACTCGGCGATTGTCGCGTGAGTCTACGCCATTGCCCCCCCAAATTAGGCTGTGATAGAGCTCTAGGAAAGACCGAAAGACAGCTTCCCAATTTCGATTTCACGGACGCGAAGATCGGCGAGTTATTCATCGGCCGATACTGAAATAGCTAGCCAGGGGGGGGCTACCTCTTTCTCGGCTGCAACGCCGGGGACGCAACCGGCCACGGTCCGGGGGCGAGGGGGACAGATCCGTGTTTTTGGCCAACGGTTTGCCGTGAAGCAACGTCCAGGAGCCGAACCATGCACGAGTCCCCGACCGGGCTGTGAACGCTTGCCGGGGACTCTTCAGCCCACGCGCCGCCGGCCACTCGGCCCGCCGAGAATCTTGTACGATTGACGCACTGTCCGGTTGACACCGTGTTGGCAGGCAATCAAGAATCGGGGACCTGGACCGAGACAATCCGATCCGCTGGGCCACATGCCGACTCCCCTGCCGATGCCAGGCATCCGGCAGACGGAGATGGGCGGCCCGGGTGTTATGCACCACGTTCGGCAAATGCTCGTGGAACGCCAGGGGCCTCGTTCAACCGGGCTTTGCGGAAATACAGGAGATCAGATCATGAATGCAGACTTCCTCTCCGGGACATGGCTTCGTGTCGCCCTTGCCTGCCTGCTGCTCGTGTCACTGGCTTGGCAACTGGCCGCCGCCGAACAGCAGGAAGCCTCCCGCTGGCCCAAGAGCGAGCGATTCGAGTCGGCAATCCAGGCCTTCGAAGAGGCCGACAAGGCGCAGATGCCCCCCGAGAACGCAATCCTTTTCACCGGGGCCTCGAATATCGTGGGTTGGAAGACCCTGGCCAAGGATTTTCCGGAGTACAAGGTGATCAACCGCGGGTTCGGTGGTTCCCACATTGCCGACTGCGTCTTCTACGCCGACCGGATCGTCATCCCCTACAAGCCGCGGATGATCGTGCTCCGCTCGGGCGGCAACGACATCAACGCGGGCAAGACTCCCGAAATGGTGGCGGCCGACTTCAAAGCGTTCGCCGAAAAGGTGCACGCCAGGCTGCCCGAAACGCGGATCGCCTTCTGGCCCATGACCCCTTCGATCGCCCGACTGAAGAACTGGGACCTCGAAGAAAAGGGCAACGAGCTGATCGCGGAGTACATCAAAACACACAAGAACCTTGTCTACATCGACTCCGCCGAGGCCACACTCGGAGCGGACGGCAAGCCGCGGGCGGAACTGTTCAAACCCGACGGGCTGCACTTCAACGCCGAGGCCTACAAGCTCTTCGCCGAGATCATCCGCCCTTACTTGAAGTAGCAGGTTGTCCTGGCTTCCAAGACTCCAGGTTCTCAGCGTTCAGCGCCGACTTCATCGTGACACCCCGTCCAATCAGCACGCTCCAACAGGGGCTCGTTTTGCATGAAAGCCCACGGTATCGCAGCGCGGGAGCGACCGAAAATCGGCCGTCACGTTGCTGCAGAATAGGATGAAGTCCTGCGTGAAACCGGCTGCAGGCACTTCCTGCGGCGGCAATTGACCTTGCACTCCTGAGCAGAGGAACACCCGTCATGGCACGATCTTCTCGTCAACCGATTTCCCGACGCAGTTTTCTCTGTAGCACCGCCGCGGGCGCCACTGCAGCAGGCCTTGCCCTCACCGCTCGCCGCGGCCTGGTTCGCCAGCGCCAGCAAGAAGGACCTCAGCCAGTCGCATATGCCCGCCACCCTGACTGCAATCCGCTTGGGCGAGGTGGGACTGGTCTTCCACCCCGCCGAACTCTACAGCTACTACGGCCTCGGGATCCGTCGCGATTCTCCCCTGGCGGATACGCTCGTCGTCGGCTATGCCGACGGAATGACCGGGTACAGCCCGGACGTGAAAGCCTACGCAGCGGGCGAATACGCGGCCCTCGTGGTACCCAAGATCCTCGACAATCCGCCATTCCTTCCCACCGCCAGCCAGACCCTCACTGCCTCGGCCCTTGAGGTCCTCAAGAAGGTCGCCGGGTAGGACTCCCCATGAAACACTCGATTCACGCCAGCCTGTGGACGACTGCCATCGCAGTCCTTCTGGCTGCTTCGACAGCCGGTCGAGCATCATCCGCCCAGTCCGACGCCAATCCAGCCCGCCCGTCACACGGCTGGCACAAGAAGACCGTTCTGCCGGCATCCGAGGCGCATCAGGCGGCCGCAGCCACCAAGGACTTTGTTTTCGCCATCAGCAGCCGCCTGATCGCCAAATACGACCGCGCCACCGGCAAACGTCTGGCCGAGAGCCGCGGCAAGGCCAGGCACCTCAACAGCGGCTTCATCTGGGAGGGAAAACTCTACTGCGCCCATTCCAACTATCCCCAGATCCCTGAGCACAGCGAAATCAAGGTTCTCGATCTGGAGTCGATGGAGTTGGCAACCTTCAAGGATTTCGGAGCCTCCGAGGGGAGCCTGACCTGGGTCGTTCGCCACGACAACCGTTGGTGGTGCACCTTTGCCTACTATGGCCAGGACAACCCGCGAACCTACCTCGCCCGATTTGACGACCATTGGCTGGAGGAGCGGCGTTGGCTGTATCCGCCCGAGGTCATCGCGCGGATGGGCACCGCCAGCATCTCCGGTGGCCTCTGGCGCGGCGACTCGATCCTGGCCACCGGACACGACGCCCGCGAAATCCACCACCTCCGCATCCCGGATGATGGAAATGTGCTCGAGTTCGTGGAGACCCTCCCTTCCCCGTTCCCGGGGCAGGGGATCGCCGACGATCCAGCAACCGGCGGCCTGGTGGGCATCGATCGCCAACAGCGCCAGGTCGTCTTTGCGGAATTGCAGCCGCCAGCCGCTCCCTAGGCGAGCATGTCCGCCGCCGCAATGTCCCGTTTCTCCACCAGCGGCCGTTTGCCCGCCTCGAACTCGGTGATCCAACCCAGGAAGGGAGCCGCTCAGCTCTTGCCGTTGGTCCACCTCGCAACATCTTTTGCCCAGGACCTCGGGACAAGTGTGGAGTTTCACGGAAACCCCGTAATTTCCAGCACATTTCTCATTTTGGCCGCATGGCGATCAGGCTTTCCATGGCAACGGTCTGTTCGTTGATCCAACCCCGCTCGGCCGCCGCCTTGACCATGCTGTATTCGCCTGAGACGTTGTAGGTGGCAAGGGGCACTCCTGGATGTTTCTGGGCTACGGCATAGACGACGTCGAGGTAGGCCATCGCCGGTTTGACCATCACCAGATCAGCCCCCTCAGCCAGATCGAGTTCCACTTCCCGCAAAGCCTGGCCGACGGCACTGGCCGGATCCATCTGGTAACTGCGGCGATCGCCGAACTTCGGTGCACTCTCGGCGGCTTCGCGGAAGGGGCCGTAGAAACCGCTGGCATACTTGGCTGCGTAGCTCATGATCGGAATATGCTCGTAGCCGGCGGAGTCGAGCCCGTGGCGGATCGCGCCGATCATGCCGTCCATCATCCCGCTGGGAGCTACCATGTCGGCCCCGGCCCGGGCGTGAACCAGAACCTGACGGACGAGCATGTCGAGGGTCTTGTCGTTGTCAACGTCGATACGCCCCTGCCGTTCGACCAGCGCCCCGCAATGGCCGTGGTCCGTGAATTCGCAGAAGCACACATCGGTGATCACCAGCAGTCCCGGCACGGCATCCTTGAGACGGCGCACCGCCTGGGCAATGATCCCCGAATCGCTGGTTGCGTCGCTCCCGTCAGCATCCTTGGCGGCCGGAATCCCGAACAGGATTACGCCGCCTATCCCCAGGTCGGCAATCTCCCTTCCCTCGGCCGGCAGCAGGTCGGGAGTGATCTGATCGTGCCCCGGCATGGCCAGAATCGGCTGGCGGACATTCTCACCGGACCGAACGAACAACGGCAGAATGAGATTGGCCGGGGTAAGCGTCACATCACGGACCAGGCTCCGCACTGCTGGATGATAGCGGAGCCTCCGCATTCGTGTGCTGGGGAAACCGCCGTGCCCACCGCATGATTCGTGAGTCATATTCGTCATCTCCTTCCTGTTCATCTGAGATCGTGACCGTACGCCGCTTGCCTGCAACAAGCGCGTCCCGGGACCGGCGAAAAAACCATTGCCTGCCGGGAAACATCCGCATGGAACCGGTTATGGGGCTGTTCCGTCGAGTCGAACCCCAGGCAGGCGGATCATTTCAACTGCCCTGCGGGAATATCCTGGCCGAGTTTCTCCTTCGCCCGCTGGACGGCCGGGGCCGCCCAGGGCTTGTGGCTGTAGAGTGTCAAGACGGCTTCGCGCATCTTCCTGGCGCGTTGGGGATCTCGGCTTTCAAGTCCGTCGGCGCGGTCGAGCTGCAATTCGATCAGGTGGAGATCGTCGACGGTCGACCATTCCATCGTCCGTTTCATCTGCTTGACCCGCCGCCTTGCCAGTTCCAGGCACTTTCCAGTTGGACCGGTCGTGTCGAAAGCCTCGTCGGATGTGGTTCGATTGTCGTAGAGCGCAATCAGCGCCTCCCACCGGAGGAGCCCCAGTTCAGGATCGACTCGCGCATAATTGAGCGCTTCAAGGTATGCACGTTCGATCGGCAACAGGCGCTCGACATCGCCTCGCCCGGCAGTCTGGCGTTCGAAAGAAGTCTCCAGCCGGTCGAGCTCCAGAGACGTTTCTATCTCCCGCAGATTCCCGCAACGAGGATCGTCGGAGTAGCGTTCCAGGAATTCGAGGATCGCCGGTCTCGCCACCCGGTACGATTCGATCGACTTGTCCGCCGTCTCTTTCTGGATCTTCTCGAAGAGTCGATCGGCCGATGGGGGCTGAAGCATGTACCACACCGAGAGCCCGACGGCCGCGGTTGCGGCCACAAGCACCCACGTTTGCCAGGAAATCCATGGCGGCGTTTCGGGCTCCTCGTACACGCGGTCCAGTTCCGCATCGTCGACCGTAGTGAACTGAGCTCGATTGCCCCCAGCGCCGACAGGGACCTCTTCTTCTCGTCCCACGGCGTTCACCACCGTCGGCTCGGAACCGGACATCCGCTCGCCGGACGCCGCCATGCGGGTTGGATGGGTCGGATCGGGTCGTTCGTCGAGCATCGTTCCTGGCGTCTTGACGCTGTCCGACGGTCTCGGAGTGCTTCCGAGCGTCGGGGCGAATGCAAAGTCGCGATCCTCGTCGGTCAGGACGACACTCGCTTGCGGAACCTTGCCCGCTCCCTGCTGGGTTGCCATCCCATAGACCATCGAGGCCAGCCGCCTGGCAAGAATCGTGGCGTTGCGAATGCGCTTGGCAGGTTCCTTGGCAAGCAGCTCCTGGAGAATCGCCTCGAACTCGGCTGGAACATCGGACGCGTAGCGGCGAACCGGTAGTGGGATTTCCGTCCGCTGCTTCCGCAGCATTTCGACGAAAGAATCGGCCACCAGCGGCGGCCGTCCGGCCAAGAGTGTGTAGAGAACGCAGCCGAGACTGTACAGATCGGCATGTGGACCCACCGCTCGGGCATCGGCCTGCTCCGGAGCCATGTAGTCGGCCGTTCCCAGTACGTTTCCCGCCGCCGTCAAACCCGTCTGCCCAAACAGCTTAGCTATCCCGAAATCCGACAGCTTGATGGTTCCGGTCACATCGAGCAGAAGATTCGCCGGCTTGATGTCGCGGTGGATGATCCCGCGATCGTGTGCATGCTTCAGCGCCGTGCAGACGGCGATGCCGATATCGGCAACCTCCGTCCAGTTGAATCGGCGGCCTGCGATCAATTCCTGTTCCAGGCTTCGTCCGTCGACGTATTCCATCGAGAAGAAGAGACGCCCGTCCTGTTCGCCGTAGCCGATGAGCCGCACGATGTGAGGGTGTTTCAGTTTCCGAAGGGTATCGATTTCTCCCTCGAATCGTTGCCGCAGCCCCTCGTGGCAGGTGAATGCGGCCGCCAGGACTTTAATGGCAACCGCCTCCTCCGTTTCGACGTGGATTCCATGATAGACCACTCCCATCCCGCCGCGGCCAAGAGTCCGAATGATACGATACGGCCCCATCTGTTCCGGCTGCGGTTCGAGGTTCGGTTTTGCCATGGCAAGACCCGAAGGGGGCATCGGTTGACGGCATTCGACTACCTATCATGGTAACGCTCCCCACTATGGGCCACCAGTCACCCGCCTGGGCTACGCTGGCGTCGCGAATCACCGCGGGCGGAACACTCCCGGCACAGAGTCCGAGCCGGGTTTCGGCCGCCCTGATCGTGAGACGGAAGCCAGAAGCCGGGGCGACGATGCCGGAAGCCTGGCTGGCAAAGTTGTTCTGCAGACTGACCTCAGAGACTGTTGAGGATCGCTCCATGAATGGCTGTCGCAATTCCACAGCCACCATCACGCTCCGCCGTGATGTTCCCCCAACAGACTCTGGACAGTCATTTGCTGAGCGATACTAAGTCTTTTACAGGAACCCGCAACCAACGGGAGCGGTCCGCCGGCAACCGAGCGGCAGCTTGCGACCAGTCTCCGGTCGGTACTTTCGTTGGCGGCCTTGCCGCCCTGGGGGCCTTGGTACCCGCGAGCGGTTTGGTAAACTGAGAGTTGCACGATCAGACCCGGTTTCCAGGGTGGCGAATGCTTTCACAGGCAGATCCGACGTGAGCGAGGGCGGGTTTCTCAATCTCAACAAGCCGGCTGGAAAGACGTCGCGGGACGTGGTCAACACCGTCCAGCGTCTCGCCGGGCGGAAGACGAAGGTCGGCCACGCCGGCACTCTGGATCCGCTGGCATGCGGCGTGCTTGTGGTAGCCGTTGGTCCCGCGACCCGCCTGATCCATTACGTTCAGCAGATGCCCAAGACGTATCAAGCCGAATTCCTCCTCGGCCGTTACAGCGACACGGAAGATTTGGAGGGTGCCGTGACGTTCCTGGATGCACCTCCGGTGCCGACGGAAGATGCAATTCGCGGTGCGTTCTCCCAGTTCACGGGCACGATCCTCCAGCGTCCACCCGAGTTCTCGGCCCTTAAAGTCGATGGCCGGCGGGCCTACAGCCTTGCTCGCCAGGGGCAGCATGCCGACCTCTCGCCTCGCGAGATCGTCATCCACCGAATCGCTCTTGATGGGTACGATTACCCGAAAATGAGACTCTCGATCGAGTGTGGCAGCGGGACCTACGTGCGCTCGCTTGGCCGGGATCTCGCTCAGTCGCTGGGTACGGCGGCGGTCATGTCGGCCCTGGAGCGAACGGCCATCGGTCCATTCCGTCTCCAGGAGGCTGCCAACCCAGCTTCTCTCACCGGCGATGGCTGGCTGGCTCGGATGCAGCCGCCGGCAGTGGCTGTTTCCCACCTGAAGAAGCTCACCCTGGATGAACAGGCTGTGCGGCGAATTCAGAACGGGCAGACGATTCGGCGGCCGCAAGGCCTTGATCCGCTGGCCGACATCGTGGCCCTCGACGAGTCCGGCCGACTGGTGGGAATCCTCACAGGGCAAGGGATCGATGAGCTCCGAGCGAAGCGGAACTTCCCGACCCAGTGAAACGAAGCCTCAGGCCCACCAGTTCGCCGGAAGTGGGCTCTTGGGGAGCATCGGCCTTGTGGGAAGGGGGTTGGAGGCTCAGACACGATCCAGTTGCTCCAACCGGGCAAATGCAGCCGGGCCGGCTCTCGTCTTCTCCACAGGAGGGGCACCGGGCACCTGCACGGGAGAACGGGGGGGCTGTCTGGAGGCAATGGGACCGGCTGCAACGATCGTTCCGCCTGCAATGGCCCCTTTCTGTGGTTTCTTCCCGGTTTGACTGGTCGCGTCGTGCCGGCTGTAACTGGTCTGCGGGTCGCTCGCATCACTCCTGGCAGGCAAGCAGCATCAGTATCCGGCCGCTGGCTGTTTTCGGGCGTGGCCACTGGTCGATGCAATGGATGAGTCCATGTACCAGGTCACGGATGCGCCTGGGCGGCCAATGTGCAGGAAGACGCAGTCACCCCATGGCCGGAACCGAAGCGCGCAGCGATGTTTGACGAACGCGACCTGAAAATCGATCTCCTTGCTCTCGGGCTGCTGGCCCTGACGGTCTTTCTGGCCGCCGGACTGTTCAGCTTCGATCCCGCCGACCCCCCCACAGACCTAGTGTACCCCCCGTCGGAAACGACGGCCAATCTCTGTGGCCAGTCGGGCGCCTTGGTCAGCCATTTCTTGTTCGCGGGCTTGGGAATCGGAGCCTACTTCGTTCTCGCGTCCTTCGCGGTTCTGACGGCGGTATTGCTGGCGCGGTACCAGGTGACCGATCCTCTGCTGCGCCTGTTCGGCTGGCTTCTGGCACTTGCCGGCGTGTGCACATTGGCTCAACTTGCGATTCCCGACGCTCTGCCCGGCCCGGTGATCGGTTCGGGGGGCTATCTGGGCGCCATCGGGCGGGGATTGCTGGAGATGCACTTTGCCAGTGTCGGCGCCTACATCCTGGTGGTGACCTCGATCTGCGTCGGGCTGTTTCTTGCCACCGACTATGTGCTCCTGCGCATGTTCGTGTGGTTTGTTCTCATCCCCATGTGGAAATCTCTGCAACCTGTGCTCTGGGCGGGCCGGGTTGCTTCGCGAACCGTCAGTTCACGGCGGGCAAGGTCCTGTGAGGACGACGAAGACGAGTGCGACGAAGAGGATCTCGATACGGACGATGGCCCCGCCGTTGTAAAACCCGGCCAGAACAACGAAGACGACGAGGAACCGGGCATTGCCGCAATCGACGACAGCCCACCGGATGCCGACGAGAAAGAGAGTGCCGAAGAGCCGGCGGAGTCTGGCGGATTCATGTCGGCGCTGCGAATCCGCAAGCCGCGAAAGTCGAAGCGGGAGGAGATGATCGAGGAAATCGAGGCAGCCGCCAACACGGACGGGGCGGCCGATTACGAACTGCCGTCGATCGACCTGCTGCTGGAAAGCGAGCCCTTCAATTTTGCCAACCACGAGAAAGAAGTCCGTCGGCAGGCAAAACTGCTCGAGAAGACGTTCGCCAATTTCGGCTTCAATGTCCGTGTCGTCGAAATCCAGACCGGGCCGGTAATCTCCCAGTTTGAAGTGGAGTTGGAGGCCGGACTGCGGCTCAGCAAGATCACGAGCCTCGCCGACGACCTGGCGATCGCCCTGCGGGTACCCAGTGTCCGAATCGTGGCCCCGATTCCCGGCAAGAACACCGTTGGCATCGAAGTGCCGAACACGGAACGCCAGCTTGTGCGGCTCCGCGAGGTGATCGAGGAGACCAACGGCAAAGCCCAGGCCATGCGGATCCCGATCTTCCTGGGAAAAGACGTGTCCGGCAACTCGCTTGCTGTCGACCTGGCAACGCTGCCTCACCTGCTGATCGCCGGCCGCACCGGCACCGGCAAAAGCGTCTGCCTCAACTCGATCATCGTGTCGATCCTTATGGCCCGGCGTCCGGACGAGGTCCGTATGCTGCTGATTGACCCCAAGATGGTCGAGCTGAGTCCCTACAAGAAGATTCCCCATCTGATGCATCCGGTGGTGACCGACATGCGCAAGGCCGAGGCCATTCTGGCCTGGGCCGTGGAAAAGATGGAAGAACGTTATCAGTTGCTCGCCCGTGCGGGCGTGCGGCATCTGAGTGTCTACAACCAACTCGGTGAAGAAGAGCTTCGCGACCGGATCGATCCGGAGTCCGACGAAGAGTGGCAAGAGATTCCCAAGCACATGCCTTACATCGTCATTGTCGCCGACGAAATGGCCGACTTGATGATGACCTCCGCCAAAGAAGTCGAGACCCACATCATCCGTCTCGCCCAGAAGAGCCGTGCCGTCGGTATCCACCTCGTACTGGCCACCCAGAAGCCGACCGTCGACGTGATCACCGGCCTGATCAAGTCGAACTTGCCGGCCCGAATTGCCTTCGAGGTCTCCAGCCGTACCGACAGCCGCGTCGTCCTCGACGAAATGGGAGCCGACAAGCTGCTCGGCAACGGCGATATGCTCTTCCTGCGACCCGGCACCAGCGCCCTGATTCGCGGCCAGGGCACCTACCTGAGCGACGATGAGATCGGCAAAGTCATCGATGCCGTGGCCACGACCGAGCCTCAGTTCGTCCGCGAACTGGTTCAGCTCAAGACCGAGGACGGATCCGATTCGCCCACGTTGACAAAGCGAGACGACCTCTACGAAGGAGCGGTGGATGTCGTCGTTCGCGAGGGACGCGGAAGTGTTTCGCTCCTTCAGCGGGCCCTGGGAATCGGCTACGGCCGTGCCGCCCGGCTTATTGACTACATGGAAGAAGACGGAATCGTCGGCCCGTACAACGGCAGCCAGGCTCGTGAGATCCTGCTGACGGTCGAGGACTGGGAATCCATGCGCGGTGGCAGCGCCCCGTCCCTCACGTCCTCCTCCTCGTCTACCAAACCGGCTCGGGCCAGCAAGATCACCTTTAGCTCCCCGAGCCCCGATTTCGTCGAGACCGCTGAAGACGACGAAGAAGAAACGGGCTCGTTGGAGGAGCCGCCTTGGGAAAAGGATGCGGTGGATGAAGACGCGGCCGACACCGACGAAGAGGCCTGGGACGACGACGAATATGACGACGACGCGGGCAACGAGGCAGAGGACTTCGCCGAGGAAGAATATGCTGATGACCCCGACGAGGACCTGGAGGTCGACGAGGACGACATGCCCGAGGAGTATGACGAAGGAGACTCCGTAGAGGGGGAAGACTGGCAGGCCGAATCCGCATAGAGCGGACGTGCTTCCCATGGCGGTGCCCACGACGGTGCCGCGAACCCCGCGTCTGGTCGTGTGTCTGTTTGTAAACACCTGTGCAGTCAATGTTCCAGGGCGGCCAACGGAAACCCGGCTGTCTGCGGTCTTGCGTTGGTTGGCCGCAGGCCCGTCCTCGCTCAAGCGCAGGCAAACCGTGGCATACGACACCCCTCTACGTGAGGGCACGAGCCGCCGATTCGAGTTGACACAGAAGCCAATCCCCCATATCTTTAAGTTTTTGTCTGCTTGCCCCCCAAACATCGGGCTTCGGCATGTACCCCAATGTCCCTAGCGCAATACGACCGGTTCTTGATCCCGCCCCATGCGGTGTGGGGGTCATTATCGTGGCGATTGCTGACCGAGGGCCATAGGGGCTACGAACGGACCAGAACCGATCCAAGACAGCCCTGAGGCCAGAAGCGGCCTGAGGGTTTTTTTGTTTCTGATGGAGTCAATAGCCAATCCATGAGTCGCCTCCACATCTACGATACGACTCTCCGCGATGGAGCCCAGTCGGAGGGGATCAGCTTCTCGCTTCATGACAAGTTGCTCCTGACCCAGCGTCTTGACAGTCTCGGCTTCGACTACGTGGAGGGGGGCTACCCCGGATCCAACGACAAGGACTGCGAGTTCTTTCACCGCGTCTCCGATATCGATCTCAAACACACCACCGTAACGGCATTCGGCATGACCCGGCGGCGGGGGACAGCAGTGGAGGCCGACACCGGGATAAAAGCCTTGCTCGACTCCGGCGCCAAGACAATCACGATCGTCGGCAAGTCGTCGGCCTACCAGGTCACTGAGATCATCCGCGCGACGCTCGAAGAGAACTTCGCCATGATCTCGGAATCGGTGGCCTACCTGCGGCAGGCCGGGCGCGAGGTGATTTTCGACGCGGAGCACTTCTTCGACGGCTACAAGGCGGACCCGCAATACTCGCTCGAGGCCGTCCGAACAGCGGCCCGGGCCGGCGCATCCACGGTGGTCCTGTGCGATACCAACGGCGGCTCGATGCCCGAGGAGATTGCCGAGATCACCGCCGCGGTTGTTCGGGTGATGCCGTGCAGGGTCGGGGTCCACTGCCACAACGACTGCGATCTGGCCGTGGCCAACTCGCTGGCGGGGATCGCTGCCGGCGCGACCCAGGTCCAGGGGACCATCAACGGGTTCGGCGAACGGTGCGGAAACGCCGATCTGATCAGCACGATCGCCAATCTGGCGATCAAGAAGCGGGGCTACGATCTGCTTCTGCCCGATGCTGCCAGCCATCTGACGGAGTTGTCCCGCTACGTGTACGAGATGGTCAACATGAACTTTCCGTCCCATCAGCCGTTCGTCGGCAAGAGCGCCTTCGCTCACAAGGGCGGAATGCACGTCAGCGCCATCGCCCGCGACACCAGGAGCTACGAACACATCTCGCCCGAATTGGTGGGAAACGAACGCCGCATCCTGGTGAGTGAATTGTCGGGACGGTCGAACATCGTGGCCATGACCACGAAATACAACATCGAGCACGACAAGAAGCTGATGGACAAGATCCTGGCAAAAGTCGTCTCCAAGGAGCACGCGGGTTACCAGTTCGAGGCCGCGGAAGGGTCTTTCGATCTGCTCGTCCGCGAGTGTGCCGGAACGTTTCAGCCCCATTTCGAGCGGATCAACTACCACGTCAATGTGGAAACCTCCGGCGATGGGCAGACGACCACCGAGGCAACGGTCAAGCTGCGGGTGGGTGGCGAAATCCGCCATGAGGTCGCCGAAGGTGACGGTCCCATCAATGCCCTGGATGCTGCCATCCGCAAGGCGCTCAACGGCAGTTTTCCTGCCCTGGCAAAGATGCACCTGGTGGACTATAAAGTGCGGGTAATCAACTCCGAGGCCGCCACGGCGGCTGGAGTCCGCGTGGTCATCGAAAGCCGCGACGAAAGCGACGTCTGGGGTACCGTCGGCGTCAGCGAGAACGTGATCGAAGCAAGCTGGATCGCCCTGGTCGACAGCTACGA
>CAZLWV010000002.1:97560-112527 GCA_964563135.1 uncultured Planctomycetaceae bacterium | reverse complement strand
TCTGCAAGGACGAAAAACACGAACTCAACGGAATCACTCACCATTAGTGCCATGGCCGACAGTTTCCTCAACGACCTGCCCAAACAGTACGATCACGCCGCCGCCCAGAAACGCTGGTATCCCTTTTGGGAGAAGCAGGGCTACTTTCACAGCGAGCCTTGCGCGGATCGCAAGCCGTATACGATCGTCATCCCTCCTCCCAATGTGACCGGCGCGCTCCACCTCGGCCATGCCCTGAACAACACCCTTCAGGACATTCTCATCCGCCAGAAGCGCATGCAGGGCTACGAGACTCTCTGGATGCCCGGCACGGACCACGCCGGAATCGCCACCCAGGCGGTGGTTGAAAAACGGCTCTTTCTGGAAGAAAAAAGGACCCGCCACCAACTCGGGCGAGAAGGTCTCGTCAAGCGGATCTGGCAGTGGAAGGACGCTTACGAGAAGCGGATTCTCGGCCAACTCAAGGAGATGGGTTGCAGTTGCGATTGGAAGCGCACGCGGTTCACCCTCGATCCCGTCTGCGCCCGGGCCGTGCGGCACACTTTTTTCAGCCTCTTCAGGGAGAAGCTGATCTACCGCGGCAATCGGCTCGTCAACTGGGATACCCACCTCCAGACTGCCGTGGCGGATGATGAGGTGTTTCACGAGACGGTGCCCGGTCACTTCTGGCACTTCCGCTACCCGGTCATTGATCCGAAACCGGGTGAGCCGACCCATGTGACCATTGCGACCACGCGTCCGGAGACCATGCTCGGCGACACGGCCGTGGCCGTTCATCCCGATCCCGAAACGACCCTGGAAGGCGTGATCGCCGGGCTCAAAGATCGCATAGCCTCGGCACCGGCAAAAGAAAGACCGGACCTGGAGAAGGAACTGGGCGACGCCGAGCACCGGCGCAAGACCCACCTGCCGCTGTTGATCCAGCTCCGCGATATGGCGAAGACCGGCCGGAAGCTCATGCTGCCGCTTCTGAATCGCGAGATCCCGCTCGTGGCCGACGAATGGGCCAAGCCGGAATTGGGAAGCGGCTGCGTGAAGATCACCCCCGCTCACGATCCCAACGACTATGAGGTCGCATTGCGGCGTGACCTGCCCATGGTCAACATTCTCAACCCGGACGGCACGCTCAATGCCAATGCCGGTCCCTACCAGGGGATGACGGTTCTCGAGGCCCGCGAGGTGGTTGTGGCCGACCTGGAGAAACTGGGGCTGATGGTGGAGGTCGAAGACCGCATCATCGAGCTGGCCCATTCGGACCGCTCGAAGACACCGATCGAGCCGTACCTGGCCGATCAATGGTTCGTCAAGATGGATCGCCTCGCCCAGACTGCCATGGATGCGGTGACGGACGGACGCGTGCGAATCATCCCCGAACGCTACGCGAAGACTTACCTCGACTGGCTCAGCGAGAAACGCGACTGGCCGGTCAGCCGTCAGTTGTGGTGGGGCCACCAGATTCCGATCTGGTACTGCTCGACCGCCAGCGACAAGGACCTGGAGACTGCCTTTGCAGGGCGCGACGACGTGGTCTGGTATCGCGATGCGGAACATGACCAGTGGCTGATCTGCGCCCAGGAAGCCGACCTTCCCGACAATGCCGTACCCGGCCACACGCTGACACGCGAGCAGGACGTGCTGGATACATGGTTCAGTTCTGCCCTGTGGCCCCATTCGACCCTTGGATGGCCGGAAGACAACAAGGACCTCAGATATTACTACCCGACGAGCGTGCTGATCACGAGCCGAGACATCATCTCGCTCTGGGTCGCCCGCATGGTGCTGGCCGGGCAGCACAATTGCGGCCAGGTTCCCTTCAGCGACGTCTATATCCATCCCAAGATCCTTGACGGCTACGGCGAAGGAATGTCGAAGTCCAAGGGCAACGGTGTCGACCCGGTCGACGTGATGGAGAAGTTCGGTGCCGATTCCATGCGGTTCGGCCTGGCCGACATGACCACCGAATCGCAGGATGTCCGCATGCCGGTGGAATTCGAGTGCCCTCATTGCCAGACGCTCATCGAGCAGACGAAGAAGAACCGCACGCAGCCGCGCATCAAGTGCAAGCAGTGTGGCGGCGACTTCTCGACCCAGTGGGCGGAGAAACCTGAAGACAAAGCCCTTCCTCGCGGAGCCGTTGTGAGCGACCGGTTCGAGCGTGCCCGCAATTTCTGCAACAAGTTGTGGAACGCCTCGCGATTCGCCTTAATGAATCTTGAGGGCTACGAGCCGGGCCTGGTGGCGGAAGCTCATCTCACGGTCGAAGATCGCTGGATCCTCAGCCGTCTTGCCACGGTAACCGGCCAGGTGACGGACGCCTTGGCGGGCTACCGGTACTCCGACGCGGCCCGCACGCTCTACGAATTTGCCTGGGACGAGTTCTGCAGCTTTTTCGTCGAGATGGTCAAGGCCCGCTTGCAGGAGGAGAAGTCTCGGCCGGTAGCCCAGCGAGTGTTGGCACATACGCTCGACACACTCCTGCGGCTCCTGCACCCGATGATCCCGTTCCTCACCGAAGAGGTCTGGCAGATGCTCGGCAAGATCGCTCCGCGGCGCGGAATCGCCCAGCTCCGTCAGGCCGAGCCGAGCATCATGATTGCCCCATGGCCCGAGGTGGAGACCGCCCGCCAGGATAAGCAGATCGAGGCCCAGTTCGCCCGTTTTCAGGACGTACTCAAGGCCGTCCGCGAAATCCGCAGCCGGCAGAACGTCCCCCCCAAGAAGGAGATCGAATTCTCCGTTCGCTGCGAGCAATCCTATGCCGACCTCGTTCGGCCGATGGAGCCCTATTTCGTGTCGATGGCAGCGGCTCGCGCGACGGCGTGGGGCCCCAGCACGGCACCTCCTCCCCTCAGTGCCAGCGTCAACCTGACCGGCGTGGAAGTCTTCATCGACCTGGCCGACCTAATCGACGTCGACGCCGAGATCGCCCGCAAACAGGATGAAGTGGCCAGGCTCGAAAAGCTCATCGAAGGCAAAGAAAAGAAACTCTCCAACGCCACCTTCGTCGAACGTGCCCCCGCCGCAGTCGTCCAGAAGGAACGCGACGGGCTGGCAGATCTCCAGGCCCAGATCGCGGTGGCCAGGAGCGTCCTGGGGACCCTGCGCCGGCAGAGATGAGTTGGGCAGGGCAGAAACGTATCCCTCAGGGCGGCAGAGTAGCCAGCCAATGGGGGCACCGCTGGGTCACCGGCCTGCTCGCGTCGGTCGCGAGACTCTCCAAGCGACGAAACGCTCTTCGAAATCAGCCTCGCAGAGCGGTTGCGACCAGTAGCGAGGGGCTCGGCGAGCAAGCCGACGGATCGGGTCGTTGCGATGCCGGTGAGGGATCGTTTCCGCGTGTCCTCGGAGCATGGTTCAGAGTCGGTAGACCGTTCTGGCCGACTCAGAAGACCCGCTCTGGCAGCAGCGCACGAACTGCAGCAGTGGAACGATCGGCGAGCCTGGCAGTGAGGAATTGAAAAGGGGCACAGTCGAGAGACTGTGCCCCAATGCATGTGAGACTCGAAGGCGTCTGCGGCCCTTCGTCAGGACCGCGGACTACTTGCCGCTGCCCAGTTCCGCATCGACTTCCTGCATCTCGGCGGTTTCCTTCTTGGAATTGCGGACCGCCCAGATAACCAGCCCGATGAAAGCCACTACCAGCAGGAATCCGACAGCCGCTTGCGGTTCGGCGCCGGTGTTGGGGTTGGCATCGCCCGCCATGTTGAAGGCCAGCACCACGCTGGTGAGCGACAGCATCGCCACCATGTTCATGACCTTCACCATCGGGTTGATGGCAGGACCGGCGGTATCCTTCAGGGGGTCGCCTACCGTATCGCCGGTAACCGCCGCCTTGTGTTTCTCCGAACCCTTGCCGAGGTTCCGTTCCGGATCACGGGGTTCATCCTCGATCATCTTCTTGGCATTGTCCCAAGCGCCACCGGCATTGGCCATGAATACGCCGAGCATCACGCCCGACACGATCATGCCGGCCAGAAATCCGCCGAGGGCAAACGGGCCGAGCAGGAGGCCGACGAGCATCGGGCTGACCACCGCCAGCAGGGCCGGCCCGATCAACTCGCTCTGGGCGGCACTGGTGCACAGGTTCACGACCCGCCCGTAATCGGGCTTCTTCGTGCCAGCCCAGATCTCCTTGTCGCGGAACTGGACGCGGCATTCCTTGATGATGTAGAACGCCGCGCGGCCGACCGCTCGGATCAGCATCGAGCTGAACAACCACGGCACGACGCCGCCGATCAACAGGCCGATGAGCACCTTGGGATCGGCCACCGTCAACAGTGCCGAATACTTCTCGTACTGGGCCTGCGACATTTCCATGATCTTCTCTTCGGAGCCCATCGCCAGGGTGGCAATGAAGCTCGCAAACATGGAGACGGCCGCAATGACCGCCGAGCCGATGGCGATGCCCTTCGTCTCGGCCTTGGTGGTGTTGCCCACCGCATCGAGGTCGGCCAGGATCTGGCGAGCGCGTTTGTAGGCTTCCTCGCCCATCTCTTCCTTTTCGTAGCCCATCTCGCCGATGCCGTTGGCATTGTCGGCCACAGGTCCGAACACGTCCATCGAGATCGTGTTGCCGGTCAAGGTAAGCATGCCGATGCCGGCCATGGCCACGCCGTAGGCGATGAACACGGCGGAAGTGCCCGTGTAGCAGAAGACCGACAGGGCAATGGCCGCCGCCAGAACCAGGGTGATCATCACCGCCGATTCGTAGCCCACGGCAAAACCCTGGATGATGTTGGTGGCATGTCCGGTCTGGCAGGCACGGGCCAGGCTTTTCACCGGGGGATGGCTGGTGTGCGTGTAGTAGCTGGTGAGCTTGTTCAACATGATCGCCAGCACAATACCGATGAAGCAGGTAAGAATCGGGCGCACATCGGCACCCAGGAACATGTACCAGGTATCAACAACTTGGTTCTGAGCGCTGAGTTCAAATCCGCCCTTCGCCTGGGGATACTGGACGAAGTACTCCGGGTCGAAACGGAGATAGGCCATACCGAGTACCACGAAACCGACCACCGAGATGACCGATCCGATCCAGAAACCGCGGTGCACGCTGTGCAGGGCGGTGTCGGAGGTATCGTTGGGGCCGGCCTTGACGGTGTAGGTGCTGATGATCGAACCGAGCACGCCGATCCCTCGGACGAGCAGCGGGAAGATCACGCCTTTATGGCCGAAGCTGGCCATACCGAGAATCATCGCCGCCACAATCGTCACTTCGTACGACTCGAAGATGTCGGCCGCCATACCGGCACAGTCGCCGACGTTGTCGCCCACGTTGTCGGCAATGGTCGCCGCATTGCGGGGATCGTCTTCAGGAATGTCGGCCTCAACCTTTCCCACGAGGTCCGCGCCCACATCGGCTGCTTTCGTGTAGATACCACCGCCAACCCGCATGAAGAGCGCCAGCAGCGTACCGCCGAAGCCGAAGCCCAACAGGGCCTCATAGGCCTGTTCGCCGTAAATCAGGAAGATGCACGTACCGCCGAGCAGGCCGAGGCCGTCGGTGAGCATGCCGGCCACGGTGCCGGTGCGGTAACCGAGCTGCATGGCTTCGCCGTAGCTGTTGCGGGCCGCGGTGGCAACCCGCAGGTTGCCCGCGGTTGCCAAACGCATGCCCACGAATCCGACGCACCAACTGAACAATGCCCCCACAAGGAACGCAACGGCCCGGCCATAGGCGAACACAGGGGTCTGGTACTTGGTGAAGTACAGGGCAATCGTGATGATCACGATCAGTGGCCCAATCTTGCGGAATTGGGCGCCGAGGTACGCGTTTGCCCCCTCACGGACCGCGTCGGCAATCTCCTGCATCTTCTTGGTGCCTTGGGGGGCCTTCAGAACCTGATGACGAAGCATCAAGGCATAGAGCAGGCCAACGATCGCAATGATCAGAACCAGAATCAGGCCCGCCCGCTCCAGGAGATTGTACTTTGCGGTGTTGAACAGGGGTTCAAAGAATTCAAATTTGCCTTCGCCTGCGTGGCTGGCGGAGGCTTCGGTGCTGCTTTCGCCGGCCAGGGCAGGGGTCAGGAGATAGACCCCCAGAAACAACACGGCGGCGAGGGCTAGATAGGCTATCTTCGCCTGACTGGTTCTTAGTGAGCGTCTGATTCTGCCGATCATTCTGCGATGCACCTTTCCTGTGAAAAATGGACGTTGTCTCGTCGATAGTCGGCCCCGGGCGGAGAGAGCCGTGGAGGGCTGGCGGACTTGTCGACCGGTCCCCAAATGTGTGGAAACCGTCATTGTCCCCAGATTGTCGCCGACTGCAAGTCCTGATTCGGGAGTTCGGCCAGCAAATCAGCAGGCCAGCCGCGTCTCTTTCGGGGCTCAAACTGGACCGTTCTCGGGGCAAAAGCGCCGACTCCGCCGATCTGGAGGTTGCCCGAGCCACCGGCGCTGACTGACCTACCCTGCCAAAAATGGGGGCAAACGGACGCAATGCGGTCGTTTTGCGAAACGACTGGAGGGCCAGCCTCGAGACCACGCCGGACCGCTCAACCGGCCGAGTCGCTCCACCGGCTTGAATTGTCATGCTGCGCGAGATGATTTCGGTTGGCCTCGCGGTTCCCAGCCGATCACCCGGCCCGCCTGGCCGCGGGAAAGGAACCGAGAATCTCCAGACGCAGAGTCCTGGATTCCAGGGCCTTGAGGCAATGGACGACCGGTCCCTCCGTCTGGTGCCCCTCGACCTCAACAAAGAAGAGGTACGTCCGGGGCGAGTCCGGGACCGGGAACGACTCGATCCATGTCAGGTTCAGTTTGTTCCGCTTGAAGATGCCGAGCACGTCCGCCAAGGCCCCAAAACGGTGTTCCGTCTGCATCAGCAAGGCCGTACGGTCGTTGCCGGTCGGTTCCGCGGTGTGGTCCCCGATCACGGCAAATCGCGTGGTGTTGTTGGGGTTGTCCTCGATGCGCTCAGCGATCACGTTCAGACCATAGTGCATGCCGGCCTGCAGGCTGGCGATGGCTGCCGCACCCGGTTTTTCCAGGGCGAGCTGGGCCGCCGTGGCTGTGCTGGTAACCTCGATAGTACGCGCCGAGGGCACGTGACGGGCGATCCAGTTCCGGCACTGGCTCAGTGGCTGCTGCTTGCTGTAGACCTCGTGGATTTCGTTGCGCGAGCACTTGCCCAGCAAAAAATGCTGGATCTCCAGTTCCACCTCGCCGCAGATCCGCACCGGCAGACGGATGAACATATCGAGAGTGTCGGCAATCCGCCCATCCGTCAAATTCTCGATCGGCACCAGGCCGAAATCCGCCTGACCACGGTTCACTTCCTCGAACACGGCCGCGATGCTGCCGACGGGGGCAAAATCGACCGACTGCCCGAAATGCGATATTGCCGCCAGATGACTGTAGGTGTACAGGGGGCCGAGAAACGCCACCCGCAGCTCTCGGACCAGGGATCGGCAGCCGCTGACGACCTCCCGCAAGGCGGCTTGAACCGCGTCGCGAGCGAGCGGCCCGTGCCCACTGGCAGCCGCTTTGTTGATGCGCTCGGCTTCTTCCGCGAAAACCAGCGGCGCTTGTCCTGCCGTTTCCGGCCTTTGGCAATCTTCACCAGGGTTCGCGCCCGTTCATTGAGAAGCTGCACCAACTCCCGGTCTTGTTCGGAAAGCTGGCTGATCAGTTCCTCAATGGTCGGGGAACTCGAGGCTGTCTTCTTGGTCGGTTTGGCGCGTGGGTCCGGCTCACTGGCAGGCCCAACCCGTTTCTTTGCCTTGGCCATTCGGCAATTCCCGCGGTGAAAGGGAGACGATCTCTTGCCCGATTTGGTCGGGGTGATGATAGACGCAACCCTTGTACCCCCCAGTCCGCGAATCTGTCAACCCGCGAGACGGTCCGGAACCCACCAAGATACGTACGGGTGCCAAACTGGCAGAGACCCTGTTTGCGGGGGGATGGCCGTGTCAAAATGGCAGATCAACATCGGCAATTGTGAACAGGCGTTTAACCGCCGCAGAAATGCGGCATCGCAACTCATTACTATATAAGCACTTGCGGTGCCGGACCTATTGATCCTAGGTGTCGGCACGGACTTTGCGTAATCATTGGCTTCACGGATTGCGGACTGCGGTGACAGGCGGAACGCAATCGCCCACCATACCAAAACAAAACGTGCAGAGACGCTGGCCTGTTCTGGATTGCGTCTCCCGCGAGGCTCTGGAGCCCGGAGGCGGCTCGCCAAAGGAATCGATGTCGGCAAACGGCGGTTTTGGTAGCGGCCTTCGCGGTACCCACTTACATAGACCGAAAGGAGCAGACCAATGGCACATGGCGAGAAGATCATCGGAATTGACCTCGGAACAACCAATTCCGTTGTGGCGGTGATGGAAGGCAAAGAAGCCAAGGTCATCCCGAACCCTGAGGGGAATCGAACGACCCCCAGCGTTGTTGCGTTTACCGATAAAGGTGACACTCTCGTGGGGGAGCCGGCCCGGCGTCAGGCCGTGACAAACCCGCGGAGGACGGTCTACTCGGTGAAACGATTCATGGGCCGTCGGCACAGTGAGGTCGCCGCGGAAGAGAAGATGGTTCCCTATGCCGTCGTCGGCGGATCCGAAGACTACGTCAAGGTCAAAGTCGACGACAAGGAGTACACCCCGCCGGAGATCTCCGCCAAGACGCTGCGAAAGCTGAAGGAATCCGCCGAGGCGTATCTGGGACACAAGGTGAACAAGGCCGTGATCACGGTGCCGGCCTATTTCAACGACGCACAGCGCCAGGCAACCAAAGACGCCGGACAGATCGCCGGCCTCGAGGTGGCTCGAATCATCAATGAACCGACCGCCGCTTCCCTGGCTTACGGACTGGACAAGAAGAAGGCCGAGAAGATTGCCGTGTTCGATTTCGGAGGCGGCACGTTCGACATCTCGATCCTTGAGGTGGCCGACGGCGTCTTCCGCGTCATCAGCACCAACGGGGATACGCACCTCGGCGGCGACGACATCGACCAGCTCCTCATCAACTATGTGGCCGACGAGTTCAAGAAGGAACAGGGGATCGATCTGCGCAAGGACATGATGGCCCTGCAGCGACTCCAGGAAGCATGCGAGAAAGCGAAAAAGGAGTTGAGTTCGGCTCAGTCCACGGATATCAACCTGCCGTTCATTACGGTCGACTCGACCGGTCCGAAGCACCTTCAGATGAATATCTCGCGATCGAAGTTCGAGCAACTGATCGACCCTCTGGTGGAACGCTGCCGGCAGCCCGTGCAGAAGGCTCTGGCGGATGCTCGCATGTCGCCCAGCGAAATCGACGAGGTCGTGCTCGTGGGAGGCTCCACCAGGATTCCCAAGGTCCAGGACCTCGTCCGCACGATGTTCGGCAAGGAACCGCACAAGGGCGTGAACCCTGACGAAGTGGTGGCCGTGGGAGCCGCGATTCAGGGAGGCGTACTCGCGGGCGAAGTGCAGGATATCCTCCTGCTGGACGTGACTCCGCTCTCCCTGGGCATCGAAACCCTCGGCGGCGTCATGACCAAACTCGTCGAACGCAACACAACGATCCCCACAGAGAAGAAGCAGATCTTCAGCACTGCCGACGATAACCAGACGGCCGTGACCGTGCGGGTCTTCCAGGGTGAACGGGAAATGGCCAACGACAACCGCCTGCTCGCTCAGTTCAACCTGGAAGGCATCCCACCAGCACCCCGCGGGATTCCGCAAATCGAGGTGACTTTCGACCTCGACGCCAACGGCATCCTGAACGTTTCGGCCAAGGATCTGGGAACACAAAAGGAGCAGAAAGTCCGCATCGAACAGTCTTCCGGACTGTCGGACGCCGACATCGAGAAGATGACAAAGGACGCTGAAGCCCACGCGGCCGAGGACAAGAAGAAACGAGAATTGGCCGAACTGCGTAACCGGGCCGACTCGATGTGCTTCGAGCTCGAAAAGCTCATGAAGGAGCACGACGCGAAAATGCGCGACAGCGACAAGGTCGCCCTGAAGAAGGCCGTGGAAAAGACACGCGACGCAATGAAGGCCGACAACCCCGACACGATCAAGTCGGCACTGGCCGAACTCGAACAGGCCTCGCACGCCTTCAGCAAAGTCCTCTACGAACAGGCGGGAGCCCAGGCTACCGCGGGTGCCGCTTCGGGAGCAGCTCCCGGCGGGCCCTCGGAGCGGGGCCCCTCCGGCGGTGATGACGATGCGATCGACGCAGAATTCGAGGTCAAGAACGACTGATCGGCTACATCCCCTTTTGTGCTGCTCCGCCCATGCCGCCTTCGTCCCCATCGACGGCCTGGTCGGGTATGCACGCCCCTGCACGAGGGGCCAAGATTCCTCCGCCACAGCCGGTTCTCGGCTTCGTGTCGGATGAGTTTTGGCCCCTCTTTTCGGACAGGGAAACGAGGTGAACGCTATGACATTCCGATTTGACAAACTCACGATCAAGGCCCAGGAGGCCGTGTCCTCCGCTCAAGGACTCGCTGCGAACCGCGGAAACCCTGAAATCGATCCGCTTCACCTGCTGGCGGCATTGCTGCAAGAAGGCGACGGTGTCGTGATGCCCATCCTCGACCAGATTGGCGTCCAGCTTCCGCAACTGGAAAGCATGGTCGAGGCAGAATTGGGACGTTTTCCCAAGTCTTCGGGAGGTGGACCACCCCACCCCGGTTCTTCGCTTGGGCGGGTCTTTGAGGGAGCCCAGCTCGAAGCCGACCGGATGAAGGATGATTATGTCTCCGCGGAACACCTCTTCCTCGCCCTGGCCAAAGTCGATTCCAAGGCCAAACGGATCCTCGACCTGAACGCCATCGAAGAGAGCGACATCCTCAGAGCCCTCAAGCGAATCCGTGGGAGCGCCCGAGTGACGGACCAGAACCCGGAGGCCAAGTTTCAAGCCCTGGAGAAATACGGAATCGACCTTGTGGAGCAGGCGCGGCGGGGCAAACTCGATCCGGTAATCGGCCGCGACCAGGAAATCCGCCGCGTGATCCAGGTTCTCGCCCGGCGCACGAAAAACAACCCCGTGCTCATCGGCGAGCCAGGCGTGGGCAAGACAGCCATTGCGGAAGGGCTGGCGCTCCGCATCGTCGAGGGCGACGTGCCCCAGAGCCTGAAGAACAAGCGAGTGATTGCCTTGGACCTCGGGGCCCTGATCGCCGGAACCAAGTACCGTGGCGAGTTCGAGGAGCGGCTCAAGGCGGTCCTCCGCGAAGTCCAGGATGCCGAAGGCAACGTCATCATGTTCATCGACGAACTCCACACGGTGGTCGGGGCGGGAAGTGCAGAAGGCGGGAGCGACGCGTCCAACCTGTTGAAGCCCGCCTTGGCTCGCGGGGTCCTTCGCTGCGTGGGTGCCACAACGCTCGACGAGTATCGCAAGCATATTGAGAAGGACGCGGCCCTCGAACGGCGTTTCCAGCCGGTGCTGGTGAGCGAGCCTTCGGTGGAGGACACCATTGCCATCCTCCGGGGACTCAAACCGCGCTACGAAGCCCATCACAAGGGCGTCAAGATCAAGGACTCCGCCCTCGTGGCGGCGGCCCATCTATCGGAACGCTACATCACCGACCGGTTCCTTCCCGACAAGGCGATCGACCTCATGGATGAGGCCACGAGCCGACTGGCCATGGAGCTGGAAAGCGTGCCCGCCGAGATCGACGAGGTGCAGAGGCGGCTTGTTCAGCTTGAGCTCGCCCAACGTCAGCTCGCCGAGGAAACCGAGCCCCATGCCAGGGAGCGGCTGGCCGAGGTCGAGAAGGAGATGCAGGATCTGCGCAACAAGCTCGACGGACTGCGGGCCGAGTGGGAAAAAGAGAAGAGCGGTTTGGGCGACGTCCACCAGGTGCGGAAGCAGTTGGCAGCGGTTGACCCCGAATACCGGCTCCTCGAAGCCGGAATCATGGAAAAAACTTCCCGCGGCGAGCGGCCCCCGGAGGAAGATTATCAGCGTTTGGGGAAACTCGCCAAGCAGCGCGAAGTCCTTGCCGCCCAACTGGACCGACTGGAATCTGGACAGCAGACTGGCGACACACGGCGTCTCCTCCGACAAGTCGTCGGCCCCGAGGAGATCGCCGAAGTGGTCAGCGCCTGGACCCGCATTCCCGTCAGCCGCATGATGGAAACGGAACGTGCCAAGCTCCTGGTCATGGAGGAACGGCTCCATCAGCGGGTCGTGGGGCAGGATGAGGCGGTGCAGGCCGTGGCCAATGCCGTGCGGCGAAGCCGCGCAGGATTGCAGGACCCGAAGCGCCCGATTGGATCCTTTCTGTTTCTCGGCCCCACCGGCGTCGGCAAGACGGAACTGTGCAAGGCCCTGGCCGAGGTCATGTTCGACAATGAGGACGCCATGGTCCGCCTCGATATGAGCGAATTCATGGAACGCCATACCGTCAGCCGCCTGATCGGAGCGCCTCCGGGATATATCGGGTATGAAGAGGGGGGAAGGCTTACCGAAGCGGTCCGGCGGCGTCCCTATTGCGTGATCCTCCTGGACGAGATCGAGAAGGCCCACCGCGACGTCTTCAATATTCTGCTCCAGGTGCTCGATGATGGACGCCTGACGGACAACCAGGGGCACACCGTCGATTTCACCAACACGATCCTGGTCATGACCTCCAACATTGGAAGCCAGATAATCCAGGAGATCACGCGTGAGGGCGGTTCCTTGCAGGAAATGCGCGAGGCAATCAACGACATCCTCGGCACTCGATTCCTGCCGGAATTCCTCAATCGGATCGACGAAACGATCCTCTTCCATCCCCTCAAGCGAGAGGAAATCCGCAGGATCGTGACGCTGCAAGTCGGGCACCTCGAAGCCCAACTCCAGCAGCATGGAGTCAGCCTGGAGATGACCGATGCCGCGCTGGATGCAATCGCGGAGAAGGGCTACGATCCCACTTTCGGCGCTCGGCCACTGAAACGGGTGATCCAGCAGAGCGTGCAGAACCCGTTGGCCGTGGAGCTTCTCAAGAAAGAACTCTCTGAAGGCCACCATGTCCGCGTCGATTCGGACGGCAACACATTCAGCTTCGACTGCTTCGAAAAACGCGGAACCCCAACACCCAAGAAATGACGTTTGCGGCCTCCGGTAGCGGTCGTCCCACCGCTACCGGGCCGCTTTCTGCAGGTTCCGGACGCCGCACGGCATTTCAACGGCCCAGCGAAAAAAAGAGCCGAGCCCCGCTCGCGGCTACTGCGCCTCGCCGAGTCCGAGGTTCGCGATAATGAATTCGGCGCCGGGCGTCAAATTGCGGATCTTCTCGGCGATTTCGGTACGTTCCGAAACGTTGGCCTTCTGCAATTTACGGTTGAACTGAACCATCTTCTTCAGGCGATGCCGTCGTCGCCGCAACTCTCTCCGTCGTTCACTACCAGGCACGTAACACTCCTTCTCAAGCAGAATCCGGGTTGTTCTCACTTCAGTAGATTCGGCCGTCCCCACGTTGTGGATTGAACCTGCTCTGACACGACATGGAGAGAACCGAACTCGCCAGAATATCCCCTCTGCTGAGGGGAATATCATGTATCACAAGCCTGTATTCTTAGCATATTCCCGCCTGCCGGTCAATTACGGGCCGAAGCGGCGATGCACCCTGCCCCCATGCTCAACGGCTCCCCGCTCGGCTGCCCTCTTTTCCTCATGTCCCCTCATGTCCCCTCATGTCCCCTCTTTGAGATACCTGCCGTAGGCTCCCCGAATCAAGGGGTCAAACACGTGGCTCCGGATGGCCGCGGCCAGGATCCGATTGACCAGCCCCGGCACACAGATCACCTTCCGGCGCTGCATGGCCCGCAGCGAGATCTCCACGACCCGGTCGGCTGGCATCCACATCCATTTCGGCACGAGGCTGCGGTCCATCTTGGCATCCGGAACATCGTGGAATTCCGTGTACGTGAAACCGGGACAAAGGGCCTGAATCCGGATCGCCGTGTTTTGCAGTTCCGCCTGGACTGACTGGGAGAAGGAATTCAGGTACCGTTTGGTGGCGCAGTACGACACGGCCCCCGGTGCCGTCAGGAAACTGGCCAGCGAAGAAACATTGATCACGTAACCACGATTTCGAGCGATCATCTGGGGCAATACCGCGTGCGTAAGACGCACAGTGGCCAGGACATGGACACGGACCATCGCCACGTGCTTGCTGATGTCGGCCTTGTGGAACGGCCCCTGGACCCCGAAACCCGCATTGTTGACGAGGATCTCCACGTCGTCGCGGTCGCCGATCATCGCCACCAGCCTTCCCACAGCGAGATCGTCGGACAGATCGATGCTGACCGGCGTGACCGAGCCCCCGAACCGCCCCACCAGTTCAGCTCCGAGATTCGCCAGACGTTCCTCGCGACGGGCAACGAGCACCAGATCGTAACCACGTTCTGCAAGCTTGCGTGCGAAAGCAGTGCCCAGGCCGGCCGAGGCTCCCGTCACGACGGCCGTCTTTCGCCTCGAAACCGGCTGCTCACTCAGGTTCATTCTCATCGGCTTGCATCGATTCCTTCGACCACATGGCCCATGGCCCCGGATACCGATGCGGCAGGGCGAGCCACGCCGAAATCATAGGAGCCCGGCCAACCGCCTGCAAGGATGTCGGGCAGGGGTGACCGGCTCAAGCCTCCTGCACCTGCGGAATCCTGCCTCGACAGCGACTTGGATCGAAACAAGAATTCTTGACACCCATGGTTGCCGTGCTAGTATGGAGTCCCGAAGGATGGGGGGGCCGCATATCGAGACGCACGTGCAAGACGAGTTTGGCGACGCAACAAAGCAGAAGTGGTCAAGGCGTTCACGACGCTTGGCTCTGGCTGCCGTGGCGCTGTTGGGCTGCGCGGTCTCGGCGACGCTGTACATCACATTGCACCGCCAAGAGACCCAATGGATCGACGCCCAGTTCCGCTTCGACGCGCAGCTTCGGATCAGCGCCATCGAGAGGGAGCTGGCGGCCAATCTCGCCGCCCTGGAGGCTTTGGGGGCGTTCTTTGCAGGCTCGCGCCACGTGGAACGTTCCGAGTT
>CAZLWV010000002.1:2825-97550 GCA_964563135.1 uncultured Planctomycetaceae bacterium | reverse complement strand
GATAGCGCACTGCTCTTGAAGAGTCGGCGGTAACGCAACGTGGAACGTTCCGAGTTCTTTGCCTTCACCGACGCGTTCTTGCGGGAACAGTCGGGCATTGCGGCGCTGGCGTGGGCAAAACGCGACACTTCGCCGGCCGGGCCCGGCGACACATCCAAGGTCCCGTCGCCCTCCGACAAGGCCAGGCCGGGTGGCGCTGAGGCTGGCGGTGTTCTCCAGGAGCGTTTTCCCGTCGAGTACCTGGTTCCCTCGAACTATCGGTTCCTCAAGCAGGGCCACGACGTCGGCGAGATCGAGGAACTGCATGCGGCGATGCTGGCCGCCAGAAACAGCGGATACCGTACCATCGCGTCGAGCGTCTACCTCTACGACGACGAGGAATCGGCAGGGCAGAACGTGTTTGCGTTCATGCCGGTCTACAAGCGGCAGGCACTCCATGACACAGAAGAGCAGCGACGCGAGAATCTTGCCGGTTTCTATGTAGGCGTCTTCCGAATGGACGCGCTCATGCAACGGGCCATTGGCCTGGCGTCGAATCTGGGCATCGACGTGCAGGTGTTCGACTACATGCAGCCGGTGGGAAGCTCCTGGACCTACGTGTGCGAATCGCCCTCGCGCGATACGCCGTTTCAGCCGCTGAAAGACCCGCGGCTCATCGAAGGAGAACTTCCGGGGTTCGGCGCGCCCGTGAAGGTCCCCGGTTGCCAATGGTTCATTGTCTGCACCCCCACGGAAGCCTATGGCGCAAGGCTCTACCGCCCGTTGCCGCTGGTGAGCGTGATCGCGTCGCTCCTGGTTACCTGCATTCTCCTGCTGTATCTTAACGATATCCTCAGTCGGGCGGAGAAGGTGGAAAGGCTGGTCGTCAAGCGGACGGCTGAATTGCGGTCGGCCAACCTTCAACTCGGCCTGGAGATTCAGGAGCGGGAACGTGCCGCTCAGGGCTTGCGAGACTCGGAAGCGCTCTACTCTTCCCTCGTCGAGAGCCTCCCGGTTCACGTTCTGCGTAAGGACAAGAGCGGCCAGTTCACTTTCGCGAATCGGTCTTTCTGCCAGTTGCTGGGAAAGACCTTCGATGAAATCGTCGGCAAGAGCGATTTCGATTTCTATCCCCATGACCTGGCGGAGAAGTACCGCGCCGATGACCGCCTCGTTTTCCAGACCGGTGAGCTTTTCGAGGCCGAAGAACAGAACCAGCAGGATGGAAACACCCGTTACGTGCATGTGATGAAGTCGCCTGTGTTCGATGCGGCCGGCAAGATCATCGGTACCCAGGCCATCTTCTGGGACGTCACGGCGCGGCGAGAGGCGGAAGCGGCCCTGGAACAGGCCAAGGAGGCCGCCGAAAGCGCAAACCGCGCCAAGAGCGCATTCCTCGCCAACATGAGTCACGAGATTCGCACGCCCATGAATGCGATTCTCGGAATGACCGAGTTGGTTCTTGCCGACCGCTTGTCACCCAGGCAACGGGAGTACCTCAGTGTTGTCCGCGAATCGGGAGAGGCGCTCGTTACCGTGATCAACGACATCCTTGATTTCTCCAAGATCGAGGCCGGAAAGCTCGATATCCGCAGCGAACCCTTCGATCTGTGCGATGCCCTTGGCAACACGATGAAGTTCCTGGCTGTCCGCGCCCACGAGAAATCCCTGGAGCTCGTCTACCGGGTGGCCGAGAACGTGCCCCGGCGGGTGATCGGCGACAGTACGCGACTGCGCCAGATACTGGTCAACCTCGTGGGCAATGCAATCAAGTTCACCCAGAGTGGCGAAGTCATGCTCGACGTCCTTCGCCTCCGCGACGACGACGGGAAGACCTGGATCGAATTGGGGGTCACCGACACGGGAATCGGGATCGCGGAGGGAAAACTGGCTGCCATCTTTGAGGCCTTCGAGCAAGCCGATACCAGTACAACTCGTCAGTTTGGCGGCACAGGCCTCGGACTGGCCATCACGCACAGACTCGCGGAGCTGATGGGGGGCACCATCTCGGTCGTGAGCGAGGTGGGGCACGGCAGTCATTTCCGAGTCAGCCTCCCTTTCGACCGGATCAAGGAGCGGCAACCGCCCGTCGGCCTCGGCAATGTCGGCGCTGTGTCCGTCCTGGTCGTCGATGACAACCAGACGAATCGCCGCGTTCTCCTGGAAGTTCTCGAGAGCTGGCATGTCGCGGCCAGCGGCGCTGCCAACGCTCCAGAAGCCATCGCCGCCATCCACGCGGCATCGGATGAAGGACATTCCTACGATGTCGTCCTGATAGATTCCACCCTCCCTGATCCTGACGGGTTCTCGCTGGCCGAGGCAATCATCCGCGATCGCGGATTCGCCGGCCACATCGTCATGATGCTCACGTCGAAAGACCGTCCAGGCGACATCGCCCGCTGCGAGCAAATGGGGGTCGCCTCCTATCTGAGCAAGCCGCTCAAGAGATCGGAACTGTTCAACGTTTTGCTGACGCGGATCGGCCAGGGCTCACCTGAGGATCCGGCTTTTTCCCACGACCGCCAGGTCCCTCAATTGCTGCCGCCCCTGAAGATCCTGGTGGCTGAAGACAGCCTGATGGGGCAGAAACTGATTCGAGGCATCCTCGAACGCCACGGGCACACGCCGGTCATCGTCAGCACTGGAAAGGAGGTCGTTTCCCAATGGGAGACTGGCCAGTATGACCTGATCCTCATGGACGTACAGATGCCGGAAATGGACGGGCTGGCAGCCACCGCCTCGATCCGGCAGCGTGAGACCGGCCAGCGTCGCACGCCGATTATCGCCATGACCGCGCATGCCATGCGTGGAGACGAGGAACGTTGTCTGGCCGCAGGCATGGATGGCTATGTCTCCAAACCGATCCATCTGCGCCGTCTCTTCGAGGTGATTCAGAGCGTTCTGCCGCCCGGTCACAGTCCGGATGTCGCCAGCACCTCTCCGCCGGCCGCCGAGGAAAGGCCGCCTGCGGACAAGGACAATTGCCCCGAGTCTGCTCCGCAGGAGACCGTTTCAGCCTCCCCGGATCCGATTCAGTTTCAACCCGAAGGCGCCCTGGCCACGGTCGGAGGGGATCGGCTCCTTCTTAGGGAGCTGATCTGCGCCTATCTGGAAGAGGCCCCTCGGAATCTGGCCGCCCTCGAAGAATCGTACAGGCAGGCAGATGCGGCCGCGTTTCGTCGTGCGGCCCATACCATCAAGGCATCGATGCGATATTTCTGCTTCCAACGTGGATTCGACTTGGCGTTCGATCTGGAGAAGCGAGGAATGGAGGGGGATCTGAGTAACGCAGCGGAGGGGATCGCAAATCTGAGGGCCCTCATGGAAACATTACCCCCTCTCTTGTTAGACTATTTGGAAGGCAACAACTCCTAGAACGAACGCAGTGGGCACATGCCTCGCTTGGGTGGGCTCACGTGGGAGCAAGTACGAATGACGAATATTCTTGTGGTCGACGACTCGGCAGTCGATCGCCGGCTGGCGGGGGGGCTCCTGGAGAAAGATCCCGATCTCTCCATTCGCTATGCAGTCCATGGGGCCGATGGCCTTGCGAAAATCAGGGAGGAGTTGCCCGATCTTGTGTTGACGGATCTGGTCATGCCGGAGATGGACGGGTTGGATCTGGTGTCCATGGTCCGCAGTACCTACCCGGCCATTCCCGTGATCCTGATGACCTCGGCGGGAAATGAGGAGATCTGTGTCCAGGCGCTCCAGCGAGGAGCGGCCAGCTATGTTCCCAAGCGAGTCCTTTCTCAACGTCTTCTTGACACGGTTCACCAGGTTCTCGAGATTGCCAGCCACGCACAGACCGTCACTCGGCTGATGGGCTGCATGACCGAAACACACTGCAAGTTTGAACTCGACAACGACAACAAGCTGATCCCCCCGTTGGTCGCCCACCTTCTGGACCTGGCAGAGCGGCTGGAACTCTGGGATGAATCGGACCGCATGCGGATCGGTATCGCCCTGGAAGAATCGCTGGTCAACGCCCTGTGCCATGGCAACTTGGAGGTGGGCTCTGAACTTCGCGGCGTTGACGACGATGCCTACTACGCCCTCCTGGCGGAGCGGCGGGAGTGCGAGCCTTACTCCCACCGCCGGATCCACGTTGATTCGACCTTCTCTCGCAGTGAGGCCCGGTTCGTCATTCGAGACGAAGGGCCTGGCTTCGATCCCAACACGCTCCCAGACCCGACCGATCCGGCCAACCTCGAGAAGGCGGCCGGTCGCGGAGTCCTGCTGATGCGCTCGTTCATGGACGAGGTGTCGTACGATTCGACGGGCAGTGCCGTAACGCTGGTCAAGCGCCGGTCGGCCTCGCTGTAGCCCGTCAGAAGCCGACGGATCGGAATCGCGCCGTCAATTGCCCAGCGACTGCAGCGGAGCGGGGATTCGCCCACCGTGGCGGACAAAACGGTTGCTGGCCCCCGAATTGCGGATCTCCAGGATAGGCGTCGAGCCGAAAAGGCCGCCAAAGTTGACCACGTCGCCGGCTTTGGCTCCAGGAACGGGAATGATCCGCACGGCGGTTGTCTTGTTGTTGATCACACCAATCGCCATCTCGTCGGCAATGATAGCGGCAAGCGTCTCGGCGGGGGTGTCACCCGGGACAGCGATCATATCCAGGCCGACCGAGCACACGCTCGTCATGGCTTCCAGCTTCTCCAACACCAGTTGCCCCTTGCCGACCGCGCGGGCCAGCGTGGCATCTTCGCTGACGGGAATGAAGGCCCCGCTGAGGCCGCCGACGGAGCTGGAAGCAAACAGCCCCCCTTTCTTGACGGCGTCGTTGAGCAAGGCAACCGCGGCCGTCGAACCAGGCGCGCCAACGCAATCGAGGCCCAGGATTTCCAGGATTTCACCGATACTGTCGCCCACCTCGGGCGTGGGGGCCAGGGAAAGATCAACTATGCCGAAGGCCACACCGAGCTCTGCCGCCACCTCACGGCCGATCAACTCGCCCACCCGCGTTACCCGGAAGCTGGTGAGTTTGATCTCCTCGGCCAACTCGCCCAACGTCAGCCCGGCATCCTGGGCCAGCCGGCGTTTCAAGGCGCTGCACACGACGCCCGGGCCCGAAACACCGATATTGACGGTTGCCTCCGGTTCGCCGGCCCCCATGTAGGCCCCGGCCATGAAGGGATTGTCTTCGGGGATATTCGCAAAGACCACCAACTTCGCGCAGCCGAACCCCTGCTGGTCGGCGGTCGCCTCGGCAATCTTCCGCAACAGATGACCCACACGGCCCACCGCATCCATGTTGATGCCCGCCTTGCGGGAAGCCACGTTGATTGAGGAACACACCTGCCGGGTCTTGGAAAGCACCTCGGGCAGGGAGTTCATGACCACGTCGTCCCCCTGACTGATCCCCTTCTGAACCAGGGCGGAGAAGCCGCCGACGAAATCAACGCGGCATTCGGCGGCCGCCTTGTCGAGCGTTTTGGCCGCCTGAAGGGCGCCTGCCTGGCCGTGGCCGGCCAGCAGCGTCGAAACGGGCGAGAGGGCGATCCGTTTGTTGATCACCGGGATACCGTATTTCACGCCCACCCGATCGCAGATCTCAACCAGCCTGTTGGCCCGGGACGTGATCTTGCTGTGGAGCTTGCGGCAGAGATGGTCGACGCTGGGGGCGGCGCAGTCCTCCACGTTCAGGGCCAAGGTCACCGCACGCACGTCGAGATGCTCGGCGTGCAGCATTTCAATTGTGGAGAGGATTTCGTCGGTGCGTAGCATGTTTGCCTTATCCGGGGGCGGTCAGCCGCAGTTGATTGGTGGCAACGAACACGTTTTCGTGCTGCAGTTTCACGGTGAACCCCAGCTCGGTCCCCATCTGTTCCAGGTCGGCCTGGAGCATGCGGATGTCCCACTGCTCGGACAGTTCGAGCTGGCCAATGAGAACGAAGTCTTCTTCCTTCCGATCGCCGTAGAGGTCGACAATGTTGATATCCTTGCCCGCCAGGTACTGGCTGAAACGCCGGACGATTCCCGGCTGATCCTTGCCGAAGGCCGTGATCACAAATCGTTCGGTGGGGCCGCTGGGCCGCCGCTTTTCGCGGACAAGCGCCTTGCGGGCCACGACCTGGTATTCGCCGCCCAGCGATTCGGTGCCTCGGATCCGAGCTGCGAGCGAGTCGGCCTCGATCGGCTCCGGCAGGCTCACGATCATGATCAGGGTGAAAAAACCGCCCAGAACGGTTTGGCTGCAGGAATCGATATTGCCGCCAAGATCCTCCACCGCATTGCTCACGGCAGCCACGATGCCGGGATGGTCATCCGACATCACGTTCAGGACGTACACGTACTCAAAACGGGGCATGGGTTGGGTTCTTTCCTGGGAGTTGCGAGTCTGGCGCCCCCCCGCACGCGAGCCCTTGCAGGGCGATCGACGCCGCCACAACGCACGGCCTGCACTGGCGGCAGGGTTGCCAACGCCGAATCGATTCATTAAAGCTAAGGCACTGGAATCGTACAAGGACATCCCCCGTTTCTCCGCCGGGCGCGGCAACGGAGGAGAATCTGCAGACACTCCCTGGAGCCCGAAGCCATGTTCCCCGCTGTCAGCCGCGATGCCCTCCACGGATCCTTTGTCAGGGCGATTGCCAGTTCCGGCCTTCTGCTGGCCGCCCTTGGCGGTGTGACGCTGAATCTCAGAGCAGGGGAACTCCCGACACCAGCCGCGGAGGCAGCCGCAGAGCCTGGGCAGCACTGCACTACCATCAGTATCGACGGCGACCGTTTCCTGATCAGCGGTAAGCCCACTTACGAAGGCCGTACCTGGCAAGGCAAGCCGGTCGAGGGGCTGCTGTTGAACTCCCGGATGGTTCAGGGAGTCTTTGACGACCTGAACCCCGACACGGCAACCCGGTGGGCCTACCCCGACACCGGCCGCTGGGATCCGGAGCGTAACACCCGCGAGTTCATTGCCGCGATGCCCACCTGGCGCGCTCATGGGTTGCTCGCATTCACGATCAATCTCCAAGGTGGTTCACCCACGGGCTATTCCAGGTCGCAGCCGTGGATCAACTCCGCGATTGCCCCGGATGGCTCCTTGCGGGAAGCCTACATGGCGCGCCTGGCACGTATCATCCGTGCTGCGGATCGCCAGGGAATGGTGGTCATCCTCGGTTATTTCTACTTCGGTCAAGATGAACGCATCCTGGATGAAGCGGCCGTCGTCCGCGCCCTGGACAACGCCACCCGCTGGATCCTCGATAACGGCTGGAGCAATGTTATGGTTGAGGTCAACAACGAGTGCAATGTCCGCTATGACCACCAGATCCTCCAACCGCCCCGCGTTCACGAACTCATTGAGCGGGTCAAGGGAACTTCCCGCAACGGGCGTCGCCTGCTGGTCAGCACCTCCTATGGCGGCGGGACTATTCCTGGCGAAAACGTTGTCCGCACGGCCGACTTCATCCTCATCCACGGAAACGGCGTCAAGGACCCTGCCAAGATCAGGGAGATGGTCCAGCGCACCCGTCAGGTTCCCGGTTACACGAGCAAGCCGATCCTCTTCAACGAAGATGACCATTTCGATTTCGATAAGCCGGCCAACAACTTCACCGCGGCCATCGGCGAGTATGCCAGTTGGGGCTATTTTGATTTTCGCCAGGAGGGTGAACCCTTCGAGGCCGGGTATCAGAGCGTACCGGTCGATTGGTCCATCGGTTCGCCGCGAAAGCGAGGTTTCTTCAAGCTGCTGGCTGAAATCACCGGCGCCCCGGCAGAATGACGCCGTGGCCAGACGCGATCCCATCCGCCGCGCAGCTCACCACATGCCGTCGATCATTTTCAGCGTTTCCTCCACGAGCAACTGGCCGCCTTCAGGGCCGACCGTATTGCTCTGGATCACGGCGCCGTAGCCGCCCCCCTTGACGGCCCGCTCGGAAGGGAGATAGCTTCCCCCGCCGTTGGCCAGTTGGACCACGAAGGTCAGGTTGGCCTTGCTCCGGGCCTTCATCTGGATGCCGAAATCAGTGTAGAGTTCAAACTGGTTGGTACAGAGGACCGTATCGCCGATCCGCAGCACGTTCACCGGCGTGGCAAACATGGGGCGCGGATTTTCGGCGAGTTTCTCGTAACGGGCGGCGATGCGGGAATTCCAGTTCCCCATTCCCCGTGCGCTGCTGTCGCCGGTCTCTTCCGCACGCTTCAGCAGCCTTTCGGCCTCGGCCTTGCACGACTTGTACTCCGCCTCGGTAACAATCCGTTCGGGCAGTTCGAGAACCTTGGACTGGTGCTTCATTACGACGTCGGCCGAACTGGCGTCTTTGACCACCTCGTAGACTTCTTCAACGCCGTGAATCACGCGACGGGCGATCTCCTCGTTGCGGCTCAGCTTTCGCAGTTCCCTCATGCGGTCGTCTGCGGCCTCCCGGTAACGCAGGTGCGGCGAGAGGTCGCCCGCCGCTCCGCACAGGCCGACGATGACCACCTCTTCTCCGTGCACCTTCTTCAGACCTTTGCGGACCTCGCCCCAGTAGTCGGCGTCGACCGTGTCGCTGTGCTCGACCTCCTGCGACGGGCAGGAAACGTTGACGAGCATTGCCAGGAGCTTGTCACTGCTGTTCCAGAAGAACATGCTGCCCACGTCGTGGTCTTCCACTCCCTCGATCGCGCGGAAGTTGGGGGCGTTCGTCTTGCCGTACATCACGGCCGTGCCATCGGCGTAGACCGCTCGGCGATTGTACGCAACCACCGCGTGCCCGAGGCCGTAAGAAAGCTTCGCCGGCTGGCGATTCTTCCATGCTTCGGCCGCGGCCGCCGCAATCTTCTTTGCTGCAAAGGCGTTGTACTTCGACGGCTGCATAACGTCTGGGTTATCTGACTCGTACTGGCCGTCCGTCTGGCAGGGAGCGGAGTGGGTGTGCGTTGCTGCAATGATCACCTTGGCAAAATCGACTTCCGGCAGGGACTTGGCCATCTCCTCCTTGAATACCTCGTGGAACGTGTTTCGAATCGCGACCGTGTCCATGCTGATCACGACCGCCTGCTCGAGGGCCTTGTCCCCCTCGCGTGACTCCAGGGTCAGAATGTTGGCCGTGATGGGACAGGACACGCCCTTGGAAACACGGGCGTTGAATTGTCCGGAGAGGAACACGGGCTGATCCGGGGTGATGTCGCAAGAGACAGCGCCAACGTAGAGCGTGGCGGAGTTGGCATGCGATCCGTCAAGGGCCACGGCAATGAGTGAGAATGAAAGCAGAATACGCGGCAGGGCATTCATGACAGGCCTCGCTTTTCTGGAATTGTTGATGTTTACGTGGAGAGTAGCCCGGCCAGTCAACCTGTTTGGCCCACTTGCCGGCCTCCCGCCGGCCGGCCTCGGTTCATTCGCCGGGCAGAGGTCAATGGAAAGTAACCGGACACCTCGACATCGCTCCAAGCCGGTGCGACACGACGTGAGATCTTCAAAACATCGCGTTGACCATTTTGAGCGTCTCTTCCACAAGCATCTGGCCGCCTTCCGGTCCGACCACATTGCTCTGGATCACGGCGCCGTAACCGCCTCCCTGGACAGCCCGCTCGGAGGGAAGATACGTCCCGCCGGATGCATAGTGCCAGTCGTCCTTGTCTTCCTGCGGTACATCGTCGGGCGGTTGGGGCTCTCCAGCTCCGTTGGCCAACTGCACCACAAACGTCTGGACCGCCTTCGAACGGGCCTTGATTCGGATGGCGAAATCCGTATACAGCTCGAACTGGTTCGTGCAGATTACCGTCTCGCCGATCCGCAGGACATTCACGGGGGTGGCAAGAACCGGATGTGGATCGGTCTTCAGCTTCTCGTGGCGGGCAACCACTCGGGCGTTCCAGTTTCCGCGACCATCGCCGGGATTGGCTTTCAAACGTTCAGCTTCGGCTTTGCACGCCTGGTATTCCGCTTCCGTCACGATACGCTGCGGAAGCCTGACAATCGCATGTTGGTGCTTCAGGATGGCGTCGTCCTGCTTGGCTTTTCCGACGACCTCGTAGGTCTCGTCGACTCCCTGGACAATTCGACGGGCAATCTCCTGGAGACGGTCAAGTCCGCGGAGGCTCCTCATCCGATCGTCGGCCGCCTGTCGATAGCGAAGGTGAGGAGACTGGTCGCCGGCCGCTCCGCACAGGCCCACGATCGTCACCTCCTGACCATACCTGTCGTGGAGCAGCTTTCGGGTTGCTCCCCAGTAGTCGGAGGAGAGGAGGTGGTTGCTTTCAACCTCTTGCGAGGGGCAGGAAACGTTGACGATCATTGCCAGCAGCTTGTCGCCCGTGTCCCAGAAGAACATGGAATTCACATCGTGGTCTTCCATGCCTTCGACGGCGCGGAAGTTGGGGTCGTTGGTCTTTCCGTACATGACGGCGGTGCCATCCGCGTAGACCGCCCGCCGGTTATAGGCCACGACCGCATGTCCCAAGCCATAGGAGAACCTGGCCGGCTTTCGCCCCTCCCAGGCCTGTCTGGCCGCTGGCCCGATTCGGGAGACGGCGAACTTCACGTACTCGGACGGGACCTGGACCCCTTCCTGCTGCTTGAAATGGCCGTCCTTGCTGGGAGGTGCGGAATGGGTGTGGGTTGCACCAACCATGAGCTTCGCAATGTCGAACTCGGGCAGTTGTTCCGCCACGGCCTGGCGGATCGGCAGCAAGAAACTGGCGCGGACGGCAGCCGTATCGACGCTGATGATGATCGCCGAATCGACCGGCCGGTCGCCTTCCCGAGATTCCAGTGCCAGGATGTTGGCTGTCAGCGGGTATTCAACACCTGTCGAAACGCGAGGCGAGAACTGGCCGGCGAGAAACGATGGCATATCAGGAGTGATGTCGCAACTGCCGGCGCCCACGTAGAGCGTTGCCGCACCAGCGTGTGACTGTGCGTTGAGAAGGATCAACCCCAATGCTGAAGTGAGAACGCAACGCATGATGCTCATGGCCCAGGTTCCTTGTTGTCTCTGTCAACCGACGCGCCGTCCAACGCCCGGCGGCTGAGGATCGCTCGATCAATGACTGGCACAATTCCATAGCAGCCATCACGCTCCGCCGTGATGTTCCCCCAACAGACACGGGACAGTCATCGATTGAGCGATACTAATGTCATGGTTTGGTACCTGCCAGACGTCTGGCCTGGCCATCCAGGAATTCAATGCTCTTCCTCACGCCGTCGGAAGGATCTTCCGGATTGAAACTGCACTCGATGCTCAAGAGAACCGGGCCCGTCTTGACCCTGGCGACGGCCTCGAGCATCTGGGACAGCCTGCCGACTCCGGTTCCCAGCGGAACATCGTTACCTGTGGCGTCGGAGGCGTGCAGATCGTGGATCTCAAAGCCGACGATCCGGTCCTTGAGGATTTCGACACCCTCGGAGGGATTCAGCCCGGAGCGGATCCAGTGGCCCGTATCGCTGAAGGCACCGATGGCCGACGAGAAGGGCTGGCACTGCTTGGCGACGAGTTCCGGATGCCAGGTGGTGGGGGAGCTCTTCTTGTCGTGGCCGTGGAGGCCCACGATCATGTCATATTCCTGGGCGAGCTTGTCGAGCATCGGCAGGAGTTCCGGCTTGGGCTCGCTTACAAAGTACTTCACACCCAACTGCTTGCTCTTCTCGAACACCGCCCGGCACTGGGCCTCGTCGGTCGGGAAACTCCCGTAGTAAAGGGCGACCAGCCTGACGCCGGACTTCTCGAGCTTGTCGCGAACCTTCCTGAGATCGTCGGCCGACATGTTCAGGGGATTGAGGGTCCCCGGAATGTCGGAGCCGATCTTCTGGAAGTTGAATCCTTCGACCTGCTCGATGCCAAGTGCGGCCACTCGATCGATGGTTTCGAAGAATGTGAAATGGCGGAAGGTGTAGGCCGCCACGGCGATCTGCCAATCGAGCTTTGCCGCGGCCTCACGCCCGGCAACGCGGGTCTTGAAAGCGGGGTTCTGTTCCTGGGCGAAGGCGGGGCACAGGGCCAAGGCCCCCAGCAGTGGGGCAAGAAGAACGGGAGTTTTCATGGGAGTGGTGATGATGGGCTGAACTGAGGTTGCGAAAGGTGACGCCGGAGACGCAGGTTCTCCTGCATTTGCCGGCGTCTTCGACTGGATGTCAAGCTCTATCCAAGAACTGCCAAGGAGCTGTCCCGCGGGCGGAGACTGCGGGCAGCGTCAGGAGTCTGATTGACGCTTGCGCCGTCAGTGCGCAAGGGCGGCCGCAGGATCGGCTCTTGCATGGTTCTCTGGTTGCGGCTTCAGACGCGATCTACATGCCCATGCGGGCCTTGGCGGCCAGATCGGCAATGTTCTTGTCTTCGGCAGTCGCCTCGACCTTTCGCAGGATGGGTTCGAAATGGGCCTTATTGGGCTGGCGGAGGAAACGGTGATGGGCCAGTTCCACGATCACGCGGCAGGCGGCCTGCGCGAGATCGGGGTCGTCAAGGTAACTGGCGACCCAGTCGACCGTCTCCAGGGTCCGCACGGAGGCGGCACGCGAAAGGGCGAGGTTCTTGTTGTCGTTGCTGTCGGCCAGTTTCATGGCGTTTTGCAGCATCTCGAGGGTCTTGGCCTCCGGCCGGTCGCTGGGAAGGGTCACCACGCGGATATAGGCCCTTAAGGCCTGGGAGCGATACGCCTTCGAGTCGGACTTCGTGGCCAGTTCCCAGAGGGCCGCGGCGTGTTCCGCCGTCGGCCAGTTGCAGAGGGCACGAACGGCGGCGGCAGACAGCTCTGCCTGCGGAGAACGGAGGAGCGGTTCGATCTTGGCATAGACAGCCTCCGTTCCGAGCCGACCGAGAAGCGGGAGCACGACAGCCTGGAAGGCGGCCTGGTCCTTGTCGGGATGGCTGCCCACCAAACCAAGAAGGATCGTCGCACGATCGCCGGCCTTCGAGTTCTTCTCGCAGATGAAGGCGACCGCCCGTTCCACAAAATCGCGCTGCGCGCCTGCCGGAACCTCAAGGTAGAGGGCCAGCATGCGTTTGAGGTCGGTTTCATCGGGGTCGCAGATGGCCCGCAGACCTTCAACGGCTCCTTCGTATACGGCCGGATCGCTGTTGCGGGCCAGGCGGGTCAGAGGGTCGATGGCTTCGTAGTACTTGAGCTTCGAGAGGATCTCGACGACCTGCTCGCGAATCTCGACCTGCTTGTTGAGCGCTTCGAGCAGCGCGGGACCGACATCCTCTTTGGTTCGCTGGGCAAGGGCGTCGGCGGCGATCCTCCGGCTGTCTTCGTCGAAGTTCAAGGCCTTGATCAGAACGGGAATCACCTGGGGATCGCCGACAGAACCGAGAAATCGCAGCGCCATCTGCACCTTGGCTGGGTCGGGGCTGTTGACGGCCTCGAGCATGGCGGGAAGCATCTTCTCTCCCTGTCTGGCAGCCAGTTCCTCCATGAGGGCAATTTCGACCTTCTTGCCGATCCCTTCCTCGCGAAGCGTACGCTCAAGCGCCTCGTCGCTCAAGACAGTCAGTTGCGAAATGACGATCTTCTGTTGAACCACGTCGGCCGATTTCGACCACTGGGCGATGAGCGAGGCCTTCTGGTCGTCGGGAGTGGCGGCAAACACGGCCTGGAATCCCGCCTGACGGGGACCGACGGATCGCTTGCCGTCGGCCAGAAGTCGATAGATCTCCATGGCCTTGTCCTGCCTGTCCGCCGAACCCAGCAGAATGGCAGTCCGCACGGCCGCGGATTCCATCGGCGCGGAGGCTTTTTCCGCCTTCTTCAGGCAATCGATGAAGAAGCCCGCCACAGCGTCGCTGCCATAGTTGCCAAGCGCCCGCCAGGCTGCCAGGGCCACCATGGGATCTTCGTCTTTCGTCAAGGCAATGATCTTGTCAACCGAGGCCTCGTCGCCCATGATCGAGAGGGAATTGACCACGCCCGTCAGGGGACGACCCTTGAGCTTGTCCAGCGCGCCGCGCAGGGCGGCGATCGAGGCATCGGACTTGACTCTCTCCAGGAACAGGCGAGCCATGTCGGAGGTGGCGGGATCGAGAACCAAGGGAGCGACGGCCGCAACCTCGGCTTCGGTGCCGACCTGGAACAGTTGGGCGCAGATGTACTGACGGGCGGCAGGAGTCGTGGCCGGATCCTGGAGTACCTTGACCAACCGGGCGGCTGTGGCCGCTCGCGTACTGGCATCCTTCATGGCGTTAATCACAACCCAGTTCATCGCCAGAAGCGATTTCTGGTCCTGGCCGGCTTCGTACTTGGCCATTTCTGCCCATGCAGCCTCAGCCTGTTCGGCGGTCAGGTTGCCTGCGCTGCCCCCCTTCCCTGTGGTTGCCCAGTCGTCGGCCAGCACCAGCGAACTGATACCCAGGGAGAGCACGAGAATCAAACATGCACGTTTCATGGCTATCGACTCGTTAACGGTTGAATTGGTAAGTCCGGTTGGTTGGAGAAAGGCGTTTGTTCGGGACGCTTCTTCGCACGGCGAACAACGACGGCGTCTCATTCGCCATGGCTCACACGGTCCATGGGCTGCGCTCGGCACGGCTGAGGAGCGCATTGGCTTCGTCGTCCCCGATGAAGCAGTCATTCTGAGGATCCCATTTAAGCTTTCGCCCCAGACGCAGGGAGATATCGGAGACGTTGCCGAGGGTCGTAGCGTAGTGGCCCTGGGGGAGCGGGCAGACCGGTTCCTTTCTCGTCCGCATCGAACGGAAGAAGTCGGCCGTGTGGGCCGTGTAGGGATCGTTCCAGGCCGGGCTCTCATGGAGGTGGGTATCGCTGTCCTTCAAGACAACCTGGAGGAGCTTTTCGTCGCTGGCCTTGATTCCGGCACGATTGACGTGGACCCAGCCCTCATCGCCGATGAAGCGCGTTCCCTGCTCATACGGATTGCCGGTATTGCAGAAGTTCATTACCAGTCCGCTCTCGTACTGCATCTGCATCTGCCAGGCGATCCAGGTGTCGGCCATGCCGCTGTCGGGGAGGATGCCGCGGCCGGATACCTCGAATGGTTTTTCGAAGATCTCGGGCAGGCCCCAGCCCGCGATGTCGAGGTGATGGACGCCCCAGTTGGTAATGAAGCCAGCACAGTAGTGGGAGATCATGTAGAGGCCCAGCCATTCGACCCTTCGCGGGTCGAAGGGGAACAATGGGGCGGGGCCGGTCCACAGATCCCAGTCAAAACCTTCCGGCGGATCGCAGGGTGGGACGGCGGGAATGACCGTTCCGCCGGGGACGGCTACCTGGACCTCGGAAACCTTGCCCAGGTAGCCATTCCGGGCGAGGTTGCAGGCCAGGCGGAACTTGGGATCGCTGCGTTGCTGGAGGCCGACCTGGAAGATGGTGCCGTGCTGCCGGACGAGCTGCTTCAACTTCACGCCCTGGGCGATCCAGCGAGAGAGAGGCTTTTCGCCATAGATGTCCTTGCCCGATTCGATGACGCGGCTGTAGAGGCAACCGTGCCAGTGGTCGGGAACGGTTCCCCACACGGCATCGATATCGTCGCGGGCAAGGATCTCGCGGAAATCGCTGTAAAGCTTGCATCCGCTGTAGGAACCTGTCCCCAGCCGCTGGGCGTAGAACTCCTCGGTCATCTGGCAGGCGCTCTCGCCGCGGTCGCGCCGAGCCTCAGCAATGGCCACGACCTGGTGATCGGGAAGGGGACGCATCGCATTGAGCGAATGCCGGCCGCGATTACCGACGCCGAAGACGGCAATGGTGATCCGTTCACTGGGAGGAAGTTGGCCCTCCTTTCCCAGGACGGCAGACGGAACAACAAGCGGACTGGCCGCGGAGGCGGCAAGACTTCCGGCAAGAAAACCGCGCCGGGTGAGTTTGTGGTTCATGGTGATTCTCGCGTGGTTCAAGGTGTGAAGGACGCATTGGAGCGTCCGAAAACCGGTCTATTTCCACAGTTCGTTGATGACATCAACCGTCTTGTCCACGAGCATCTGGCCGCCCTCCGGCCCGATGATGTTGCTCTGCGGAACGGCCGAGTAGTGCCCGGCAGCCTGGGCCCGCGCGGTCGGCAGGTAGCTGCCGAACCCCGACATCTGCAGGATGAACGTTTGCGTCGCGGGAGAACGAGCCTTGATACGAATTCCATATTCGCAATACAACTCGAAGGGGTTGGAGCAGATGACCACGTCGCCAATCCGCACCACGTGGATCTCCACGGGATAGGTGGCGCCGGGATCCTTCTGCAACTGCTCGTAGCGCTCCATGACGCCGTGGTGCCAGTCCCTGGCCATGAAGGCCACTCGCGAGGCGGAAGCCGGATCCTTTTCGACCTGGGCCATAACGTCGTCGTAGGCTGCCTTGGCCTCCCGGTACTGGGCCTCGGAAATCTTGGAGAGGGGCAACCGGAGGGTGACGGCCGCGTGCTTCAGCACGGGGTCGGAGAACTTCTCTTTCTGCGCGGCATCGAAGGTCTGGCTCACCGAGATGTCGATCCGCCGGGCCACTTCCTCCAGCTCGTTGATGCCGCGCAGGGCCCGCATCCTGGCGTTGGCCGCCTTGTGAAGCAACGGCCGAGGGGACATGTCGCCTGCCGCGGCCCCCCAGCCGAGAACGACGACCCCTTCGCCATAGCGAGCCTTGAGAAGGTTACGAACCGGAAGCCAGTAGTCGGCGTTGACCGCCGATAGGTGTTCGACTACCTGCGAGGGGCAGGCGACGTTGACAGCGATCGCCTTGAGCTTATCCTGGGCGTCGTAGAAGAAAATGGAACCCACGTCATCATCGTCCATGCCTTCCAGATTCACGAAGTCCGGCTGGTTCGTGTTGCCGTACATCTTGGCCGTGCCGTCGGCATACACCGCGCGGCGTCCGAAGCCGATGCTGTTCCGGTCGAGCCCGTACGACATCTTCCCGGGGGCGAGGTTCTTCCAGGCAGCAACAATGCCGTCGCTGATCTTGTCGGCCAGAAAGGAGATCGTCTCTTCGACGGTCATCGTTTCCGGGTTGACCGGAATGCCGGGCGTTCCCGGCTCGAGCACGGGTGCGGTATGGGTGTGGGTGGCGGTCAGCACGATGCTCTCCACCGGGATGGAGCCGTCTTTGCGGGCCACCGCGTCGCGGATCGCCTGGACGACAACTTCCGGAAGCTGGAGGAGGTCGAGAGAGACCAGCGTGATCTTGGCCTCGCCGGACTGGAGGGCAACAGCGTTGGCAGTCAGCGGCGTATCGGGTTTGGTGGAGAGCCGCAGGCCGAACTGCCCCCAGAGGGCAACGTTCTTGGTGGGCGTGATGTCGACCGACGCCGCCCCGACCTGGAGTTCCGCACTGCAGAGCAGGGCCGGAAGCAAGAGCCAGAGCAAAACACCTGAACAGGCAACCTTGAGTCCTGCGCGGAGCATAAGCATTTTCTTCATTTGCAGATCCTGGCGCCGCGTTGGGCGCGCATCACAACGGAATAGGATGGCGATGACTGGACTGTTCGAACACTACTAAAATGTCTGTGCAGGACCATGGGAGAACTGACCGGTATCCCATGCGCACCATCGGGCTGGAAACGCAACTTCAACGAGACTACCACCCAGTCAAGGAAGGCGCTCCTCCATCGCAACAATGAAGAGCTTACCTTGGACTCCGACGGGTCTCAAGAACCGGTGGCAAAACTTTCGCGGGGCCACCAATCGAACCGCCCGCAGATTCTCGCTGTTTCTTGTGCTCTCCACCCGGAGGTGCTATCCGTGGTTGTGTTCGTCTTCGCATGGAAACAAGGTCTGCTCGTTGCCGTATCGCTGGAGCATCAGGGTCTGGTGTCAGGCAGCAGGGGCCACGGGGCGGCGGGCTGGCAGCGATGCGAGGGACGTGGTATGTATATGGCGGAAAATGGTCTGCAAGGAAGCATCGTTGGTTCTTCACAGAGTCGGGAGATGGGCTATGAGGACCTTGCTGGCTATCTTGTTGTTGACTGCGGTGGGGGTAGGAAACAGCGCCGAGCCTGAGTCGGCCATCGCCATTGGCAGTCGTCGCGAACTGCTGGTCGACGAGTTTCTTGTGGAGAAGATCTCAGGCGAGGCTCGGCTCACGCTCCACCGGCCGGAACCTCGGGAGATCGTCCTCCGGACTGACGCCCCCTGGGAAGGAAATGCCTGCGGGTATCCGAGCGTGTTTCAGGACGGCCAGTTGTACCGCATGTACTACCATGGCGGCCACTACCGGCATGGGGGCAAGCCGGCCGAGTCTCTTCCGGAACATCCCTGGTTCCTGTGCTATGCCGAGAGCAACGACGGCATCCATTGGCGGCGGCCGGAACTGGGGCTGTTTGAGTTCAACGGCTCCAAACAGAACAACATCATCCTCACACCCGAGAGCGTCTCGGCGATCAAGGGGGATCCGGCCCACACCTCCGTATTCAAAGACGCCAACCCCGATTGCCCGCCCGACGCGCGCTACAAGTGTGTCATCGTCGGCAAGCCTCACGGGCTGTACCTGCTCCACTCGCCCGACGGCATCCACTTCAGCGTGGCCAGCGACAAGCCCCGCATTACCGAGGGAGCGTTCGATTCAGAAAACCTGGCCTTCTGGGATCCGGTCCGCAAGGAGTATCGTGCCTACTGGCGAATCTTCACCGAAGGCGTGGCCGACGGCACCACGTGGAAACCGGCGGGGATCCGGGCCATCCGCACCGCGACCTCCAAGGATTTCCAGACGTTCGAGGGGCAGGCCGATCTCCAGTACGTCGATTCGCCTCCCCAGCAGCTCTACACCAACCAGATCCTGCCTTACTACCGGGCACCGCACATCTTTGTGGGATTCCCGATGCGGTATACCGATCGGGGTTGGTCGGAATCGATGATGGATCTGCCGGGACTGGAAGAACGACTGGCCCGAGCCAAGGCGAGCCCCCGTTACGGGACGGCGATCACCGATGGGCTGCTCATGACCAGCCGCGACGGCGTGCTGTTCCACCGCTGGAATGAGGCCTTCCTGCGCCCGGGGCCGCTGAGCCAGGGTTCCTGGGTGTATGGCGACAATCTCGTCTTCTGGGGCATAGTAGAAACGCGTTCGACCCTCGGCAATGCGCCCAACGAGCTGTCGCTCTTCACTTCGGAAGACTACTGGCAAGGGACCGATGTGAGTTTCCGGAGACTGGCATTGCGGCTCGACGGCTTCGTCTCGCTGCAGGCTTCCGCCGCCGGCGGCGAACTGCTCACCAGACCATTGGTGTTCGACGGCGGCAATCTCGCGCTCAACGCATCGACTTCGGGCGCGGGGGGCATCCAGGTGGAGATCCAGGACGCAGCCGGCCAGCCTGTTCCCGGCTACACCCTGGCCGACTGCCGCGAGTTGTTCGGCGACGATCCGGCGCTGGTGGTGCGATGGCAGAAGGGGGGCGACGTGCGGCCAGTAGCCGGCAAGCCGGTGCGACTGCGGTTTGTGCTCCGCGATGCGGACCTGTACTCCTTCCAGTTCGTGCCCTTCTCGCCAGAACCGGTTCGGCCGGAGATACCCGGCGATGCGGCGAAGAAACCGTGAGTCGTGAACTGGATGTCTTGACAGTGTCGCGACACAAGTTCAGGCAAATCGAAAAACGGAAAACGCTGGTCCATTCGACTCGGGAAACCCGGGGGCGAAATTGTTGCCGACCAGGTAGCCGATACAGCGGGGATCCCCGTTGGCCATCGCTCGGGTCTCTCCCAGCATGCAACAGGGACCGGCACGTTCCACGTCGGCAACGAAGTAGCCGACTTGCTCTTTGTCCTCCCGATCGAACATCATGTGCTCGTTGAGCGCGTAGTGACGCACAATGGCCAGCCCCGCCGGTCCGCGGAAGGCTTTAAACGTCTCGGGGGCACCCACCGTGTAGGCCCGGTTGAAGGCATGAGTCATGAGCACGCCATCGACTTCCCTGTAACGCTGCGGATCGGCCGGCGGACTGCAATGGTGAACTTCCCATCCGCCCCAGTCGAGCGACGGCGTCAGCAGGGCTTCCTCTGCTTCGTCTTTCAATGCAAGGGAGAAGGTCAAGATCCGGACGGAATGACGACGGACATCGCGATCGTCACCACAGCCACATTCCATGAGTACGGCACGGCACCGGCACCCCAACAGCGGGTGGATGGCTGGCAACGAATGGGGGAGTCGCTTAATCTGGTGGCCATGGGCAGGCCGGTTGGGACTGCCGGGAGCCGGCAGTGAGAAGTCGGCCTTGCGGCTCAGGAATGCCGATCTTCCAGGCCTCTTCATTCCCCCCCCACCATGGGAAGGAATGTGCAACGGCGCTTTTTTTTAGCGTCTCAAACAGGTTTCCATCAACCCGACCTCCATCCCCCGCCGACCTTTCCTGCTAATCCACCTGACAACCGCGTTACCTCGATTTCACAGGAGCCATGAGATGACCCGTTCCAACAAGTCTGGAACCTCGCGACGCGAGTTCTTGAGTCACAGCAGCCGGGTTGCAGCCGCCTCCCTGCTCGCAACCGCTGTGGTTCCTCGCGTCCACGCCGCCGAGGACAACACCATCCAGTTGGCCCTGGTCGGTTGCGGCGGCCGAGGAACGGGCGCGGCGGCCGACGCGCTGTCGACCAAGAGCGGCCCGATCAAGCTGGTGGCCATGGCAGACGTATTCGAGCAGCGTCTGACAACCAGTCATCAGAACCTGCAGAAGCTGTTCGGCGCTCAGGTCGACGTGCCGCAGGAGCGGCGGTTCCTCGGCTTCGACGCCTACCGGCATGCAATGGACTGCCTGCGCCCGGGCGACGTCGTGCTGCTCACAACACCCTGCGCCTTCCGGTGGGTACATTTCGGCCTCGCGATCGAGAAGGGGATCCACGTTTTCATGGAGAAGCCGACCACGGTCGACGGCCCCAGCACCCGCAAGATGCTGGCTCTGGCCGAGCAGTCGGAGAAGAAGAACCTGAAGGTCGGCGTGGGCCTGATGTGCCGCCACTGCAAGGCCCGTTGGGAACTTCTCGATCGGATCCAGTCGGGCCAGATCGGCGACATCACCTACATGAAGACCTACCGTCTGGTGGCTCCCGCCGGTTTCTGCGGCCCCAAGCCGGACGATCTGAGCGAGCTGCTCTACCAAGTCCGAAACTATCTCAGCTTCATGTGGGCCAGCGGCGGCCTGGTGCACGACTACACGAGCCACAACATCGACGAGTGCTGCTGGATGAAAGGCGCCTGGCCGGTTTCGGCCCAGGGCTCCGGCGGCCGCTGCTACCGGGAGGGAATGGTCGACCAGAACTTCGACCACTACTCCGTGGAATACACGTTCGCCGACGGCACGAACCTCTTCATGAACGCCCGCAACATGAATGGTTGCTTCGGCAAGTTCGCCAGTTCCGCCCACGGAACGAAAGGGTCGGCCGTCATCTCCACCTTCATGCACACGCCAGCCAAGTGCCGCATCTACAAGGGGCACAACTTCGTCGACAGCGACCTGGTGTGGGCCTTCCCACAACCCGAACCCGACCCCTACCAACTGGAATGGGACCACCTGATCGAGGCGATCCGCCAGGACAAGCCGCACAACGAGGCGAAGCGCGGTGCGGAAGCCAGCCTGGTCCAGATCATGGGGCGGATGGCCGTCCACACCGGACGCGTTGTCACCTGGGACGAGGCCCTCAACCACGATCACGAGTTCGCCCCGGGGCTCGACAAGCTGACGATGGATTCGCCGGCTCCGTTGCCGCTGGGCGACCGTGAGAAGTACCCACTCCCCCAACCCGGCACGAACCCGCAGCGGGAGTTCTGACCTGGTTGCTGCCGACAAGACATCCGGCTTCTTCGGCCCTGAGAACGCGATCGACTCGAAGGTTCGACGCCGAAAGTCTCGTCACCCAGACAAAAACGAACAGTTGCATCGTGCCGATCGATTGCCAATCGGCCTGCATATGCAGGCGGTTGTGAGAGTCGTTCGCTGGGGTTTTTCCCACGACAGTGGCCTGGACCGCCGTGAAGGGCCACACGGCGGCCCAGACACTGGGGAGTGCAGCCAAGTGGGCCGACCTGGCCAGTTCCTCGATCGAGGCGGTCATTTCCTCGACACTCGGACTCTGCGTCCGGTCGACCGCAGGCAGAATCGTTGCCGGTCACGGCCGTTTCGCCCCCAGACAGTACAGGTTCTCCTTGCCGCGGATGAATATCGCGTCGCCGGCGAAGGCCGGTGTGGCCACCGATTCTTCGCCCAGTCGTGAATCGGCGACCGGCTGGAACGACTTCGATGCCCGGAAGACGTGCATCGTACCACCGTTGTCGACGGCGTAGACGCGGCCTTCGGCGAGGATCGGCGAAGGATAGAAGGACTCGTCGAACTCGTGGGTCCACAGTTTCCGCCCCGTGCCGAGCTCATAGCAGTTCACCACGCCGGAGGAGCTGGCGGTGAAAACAAGGTCCTCCGTTGCCAACGGGCTCGCCACATCCGGAAGGTCGTCCTCGCCGCTCCATGTGACCGCGCCGGAGGCCAGCGATATGGCCGAGAGCTTTGCCTGATCGTTGGCCACCAGCACCGTCCCCTTGGCATAGGCCGGCGAAGGCGCCACCTGGCCTCCAAGACATTTCGTGGAAATAACCACCTCGCCCGTGCTGGCGTCGTAGGCACTCGCCGTGGGGTTCTCGGCAAGCACCACGATTTCGCGACCGCCCGAGTCGACGACGATCGGCGAAGCCCACGATTCCCTCACCGTTCGCTTCTTCTCCCAGACCGTCTTCCCCGTCGCGGGGTCGAGGGCGTAGAGGCTCGCTATGTCGCCGTCGTCCATCTGCACGAAGAGGTGCCTGGAGACCATGAGCGACGAGGCATAGCCATCGCTGGTCTTCGCAGCGCCGAACGCACGTGTCCAGGCAATCGCTCCGTCCATGTCGACCGCCAGCAGGTCGCCCGTCGAAAAGATCGCAAAGAAGAGCTTCCCGTCCGTCGCGCCTGTCGCCGCCGCATGGCCGAACGGCTCACTCACCTCGGGCATTTTCGGCGGCTGTTCGGCCGTCTGCCGCCAGAGCATCTTTCCGTTGGCCGCGTCGAAACAGTAGATCTCGCGGGCCTGCTCGTCGGCACCGGTCAGAAACACCCGCCCCTCCCACACGACCGGGGAACTCGCGCCCGGCCTGGGAATGGGCGCCTTCCAGCGCACGTTTTTCCCGGCGGCCGTATCAAAGTCGATCGGCGGCGTAGCCTGCCGCGCAATCCCGTGTCCGAACGGTCCCCGCAGACTCGGCCAGTTTCTCAGGATCGCGTCCCTTGCACCCGTCGACACCACGGATGTATCCGGCATGGCAGCCACGTTTCCCGCAGGCTCCCGGCCGCCCACCGGTCGGGCGGGTTCGGCAGCAACCTCCGCGCCGGTCGGCTTCCGGTCTCCCTGGTCGCACAGCGCCCAGAGATGACTGCCGATCACGGCCAGCACCACTCCATTGGCGACACAATGGCTGCTGTAGGCGGTGCTCTGACTGTTCTGGATGCCGCCCAGCGCCTGCAGCTTCTTGCCCGCCGACAGAATGGTCTTCCCGAGATACAGCTTCCCATCCGCCACCAGCGGCGAACTGAAACACGTTCCGCCTTTGTGCGTGCAGTACGTCCAGTAGCACTCGCCGCTCTCTGCATCCAGGCAATGGACCATGTGCGCCGTGTCAGCAACAAACACCAGGCCGTCGGCCACCGCCACGGTGGAGACGCTCTGGTTCAGATCGTTGTAGGACCAGATCTTGCCTTTCTCCGTGAGGTCGCCCGTCCCGGTTGCGTCAATGCACACGACGCTTCCCTTGCTGTCTCTTCCGCCGTGATTTGGATCGCCGCCAATCGCCACGTACACCCGGTTGTTCCAGCAGACCGGCGTGCCGATGATATCGCACGGATGCCCGAGACCATCCCCCTTGATCTGCCGGGGGAAAAACGGCAGTTTCTTGTAGCCCGCGGGAATGCAGTCGCACCACCAGATCTTCTTCAGCAGCGGCACGTTAGGCACGGTCGCCGTCGGAATGGTGTCGATGGGCGTCATGGCCGGAACTTGCCGCGAGAAGCGGAACTCCAGAGGAAGAGCCGGCTTGGGCATGTTGGAAAGAAGACCCACGGACTGGGCGTATTCCAATGCGGACAGTCCGCCGGTATCCTTCCCCTCCACGTCGATGAAGTGCACGATGGGACCACGCAGGCTCGTGGTCGTCCAACGGTCGGAGGCGATTTCAGCTGCGGGGTCAACGGGTTCAAAGCCAAAGCAGACGCCGTTTCCTGTGGCAAACACGATCTGAGTCCGTCCATTCACCACGCCAGCGGACGGAGATGCATATTGTCCGCGGTAGAGCTGCTCCCCGATCTGCTCGTCGTCGCGAGCCACCAGTTGTCCCGTCCTCTTGTGGAACACTACCAGGCTGGGGGTCAGCGGGCTGAACGGGATCCTCCCCGGGATCCAGGAGCGTCCGTTACCGGTGCAGACATAGACATAGTCTCCGTGGACCAGAACCGAGGAACTTGCCGTGTGGTGATAATATGCCTTGAGCTTCTCGAACAGATCGTATCGCCAGAGAATGCTCTTCACGGCCAGTTGTTCGAGAGAGCTCTTGTCTTCTGTGGGCCTCTGCGGCTCGTCCTTCCCTCGCCCATCTCCGCCTCTGCCCAGAAGAACATTCAGGTCAACGCAGAAGACTTCCTGGTGGGGGCTCACAAAGTACAGTCGATCGCCGTCAATCGTCGGAGTTGAGCTGATCGCCCAGTTCTCCAGATTCTCCCTGCCGGGCCGGGGACAGAGGAAGGTACCCAGGGGCCTTCCTGTCTGTTCGTCAAGACATAGAAAGCAAGCCTCCTTGCCGTCTTTCCACGTGGTGCCAATGAACACTCTGCCCTGACTCACCACTGGGCTGCCCGTGGTCAGACGACCGAGCCGGGCAAACCACTTGACATTCTTGGTCGCTGGTAATTTCACCTCGTCAGTATCGTCGTCAGAAGCGCAGTCCGCCCACTCCGGCAGTCGCTGACCACTCTTGGCAGCCATGTTGCGCGAGGGTTGCCCGCACCACTCCGGCCAATCCTGACCGCCCGCCCTATCTGGACCGGCCGCAAGAACTGCTGCGGCGCACAGAAAGCCCATTCTCACCCACGTCATCATTCCACTCCTTCACGCAGACGTTCTTGTATCGTGAGCCACCAGTATCCCCCCGCACCGTCCTTGGGCCAGACCCGGCATGGAAAGACACCTCCGTGGTGCGGCAACTCGACGGACTGGATCGCGACGGCGTTGGCACACAGCTCTTGCTCGATAGCGCCGATCAGGCACCGCATCCAGCCTGGCATCGTTCAGATCCGTTGGCTCCGACTCGGCAGGAAAGGTAAACCGGTCCCCGGTCGCTGCTGTACCGCCGGTCCAACCGGCTGCGAGGAATCTTCGCCGATGGATGCTCACAGTTCACCACCTTTCACAGTCCCGGACGAAACGCTGCCTCTCACCTTATACCGCCCGCCGAACCGAAGAGCCAGCCACCATCGACTGCGTTTGCCAGGCAATTCCGGCCACCTGGGCCATCCGGTGCCGGTCCCGTTTGCCTGCAGATCTCTCTTCTCCGTCCACGATCGCAACACGGCCGGCACGAACGGCTTCATCGCCGGCCCGTCCTGAAAGCAGCCCGCCCCATAGCGGGCCTGGAGAGCTCCGGAGGGTTGTCGATCTGCGGTACGCTCCAAGGCGTTATTCCGGCTCTAAGGTCGGTTTCCAGCGGATGGCCTGCAGCGTATAGCCGCGTCCGACCGGTTTGCCATCGGTCGTCTGGCCGTCGCCGGTCACGGTCACGATCGTGCCATCGGCCAGTCCAACGCTGCTGGCGTATCCGACGCCGTCGGCCAGCATGTAGAGCCTTGGCTCCCAGGTCTTGCCGAGATCGTGGCTGATGTGGGCGCGGATATCCGGCTCCGTTACCGGGTAGCGATTCTCATAGACGGCAACGATTGTATCGCTGACCAGGCGAGCCAGGTCGGCATGGGCCTGGCCGAAGACCCACGTGAGTTGCTGCGGCGGGCCCCAGGTCCGCGCCCCGTCGTCCGACCAGCGGAGCTGAACGGTCTTGCCGCCCAGCACCGGATTCGACATGCCGCGGCAGGCGGCCAGAACACGCTGCCCGCCCAGAGCCAACAGGCGGAGTCGCCATGGGATCGCAGTTGCCCAGGCTCTTCGGCCGGTCCGCCAGAAACCAGGAAGACCGTGGCCGCAAGGAGAGATGCCAGACACGAGCCGACCATGACCAGCTCCTCCACCATTCACCAATTGTGGGGCGTATTGCAGCTTTCCGCGGCAGTGGCGGGCCGGGTGGATCCTGGACCGAGGCAATCGCGGCCGCAGCATTGAGGTCGGTTTTCACATCCAGTCGGGCGCGACGTAGCAAAGCATGGTGTGACCGGGAAGGATGAACTTGGCAGGCTGAGGTAGTCCGGGACCGTCGAGGGCGGGAAAAACATCGTTGGGCTCGCGGGCGGCCGTGTCGATGAACCTCCGCCATGGGAGCCCCAGGAGGGACGGAGGAACGATGAACTGCTGGTCGTGCGGGGCGCCGTGGCACATCATCATCAGGTGATAGCCCGGACCTGCAGCCCCCGGGGCAAGCGGGGCCGCACTGAGCACGCAGATAAGGCTGCGGGTCTCCTCGGCCCAACTGGCAGGCCCGCCGTCGACCCCGAACCAGCTCACGTCAGGCAGCCCCCCTTCGCGGAAGGGCCGGCCTGTAAGAAACTTGGGCTGGCGGACATTGCGTTGCGATCTGCGGTACGCGATCAGGCTGCGGACGAACCGCACCAGCCCCTCGTTCTTCCGATGGTGTCGCCAGTCGAGCCACGAAATGGGATTGTCCTGGCAGTAGGCGTTGTTGTTGCCCCCCTGCGTGCGGCGAAACTCATCGCCGGCAGCGATCATTGGCACTCCCTGGCTGAGAAGCAGGGTGGCGAAGAAGTTCCGGATCTGGCGGCTGCGGACGGCACAGACTTCCCGCTTCCGCGTGGGCCCTTCGTGACCGTAGTTGCAGCTCTCGTTGTTGTTGTCGCCGTCCCGGTTCTCTTCCAGGTTCGCCTCGTTGTGCTTCTGGTTGTAGCTGACCAGATCGTTCATCGTGAATCCGTCGTGCGACGTGATGAAGTTGATGCTGTTCACGGGCCGGCGCCCTCCCGGCTCGTAGAGGTCGCTGGAACCGGCCAGCCTTGTGGCCAGGGATCCGGTCATGCCGAGGTCGCCGCGCCAGAACTTGCGCACATCGTCGCGATAGCGCCCGTTCCACTCGGCCCAGCGCAGACACCCGAACGTGCCCACCTGGTAGCCGCCCGCGGCATCCCACGCCTCGGCGATGATCTTCGTATCCGCCAGGAGCGGGTCCTCGGCAATCGCCTCGATCACCGGGGGGTTGGCCACCAGGTTCCCCGCCCGATCGCGGCTCAAAATCGATGCCAGGTCGAAGCGGAAACCATCAATGTGGTAGTTGTGGACCCAGTGGCGGAGACAATTGAAGATCATCTCGCGCACGATGGGGTGATTTCCATTGACGGTGTTCCCGCAGCCGGAATAGTTGCGGTAGTACTTGCCGCCATCCTGCAGCATGTAGTAGACCTGGTTCTCCAGCCCCTTGAAACTGATCGTCGGGCCATGCTCGTTGCCCTCGCAGGTGTGGTTGAACACCACGTCCAGGATCACCTCGATCCCCGCTTGGTGCATGGCCAGCACCATTTCCTTGAACTCCCGCACCTGGGCGCCGGGTTCCTCGCTCACTGCGTAGCCCCGATGGGGCGCGAAGAACACCATCGGATCGTAGCCCCAGTAGTTGGGTCGTTCCGGAGTCTGCCCGATGCAGTCGTTGATCGGAAATTCGTGCACCGGCATCAACTCCACCGCCGTGATCCCCAACGACCGCAGGTAGGGAATCTTCTCGATCAGTCCCAGATAGGTTCCCGGGTGCTTCACTCCGGAGGAACGCGATTTCGTGTAACCGCGGACGTGCATCTCGTAAATGATCGTCTCGGACAGGTCGCGCCGGAGATGGCGATCCCCCTTCCAGTCGAACTCGTCGTCGATCACCACGCACTTGGGCGGTCGAATGATCCCGTCGGTAGCCGGCAGGAAGCAGCCCGCCAGCGCCTTGGCGTAGGGGTCGATCAGACGGGCGTGCCCGTCGAATCGGTGCCCCACGTCCGGGTCCCACGGGCCATCGGCCTGGAAGTGATAGAGCTGGCCCGGAACCATTCCCGGTACGAACACGCTCCAAATGTCTCCCCACCGATTCAGATCCCGGTCAAAATCGATGAGCTCGTAGGGATCGGGATCGTTCACGTCGTTGTAGACCAGAACCCGCATTGCCGTTGCTGAGCGACTCATCACCACAAACTGTACGCCGTCGTCGTGTACGATCGCGCCATACGGTAGTGGATGCGTGAACTTGAGGGTCGGCAGACGTTCGAAAACGAGGGCCGGATCGATGGACCTTGGAGCGGGAAAGGCTAAATTGCCCGGATACCACTGATTGAGATCGAAAGCCATGGTGCGTTAAACAGATAGGAATCTAGCGGTTACCGAATCGAGGAAACTGTTGCCGGGCCGGGCATATCGCGCAAGTTGGGGCGGCGATCTCGGCAGTCTGCAGGTCTGGGAGAACCGGTCCTCCACCCCATGCAACTCCCGAAGAATCAGACGTGTGCTCCCCCAGACGAAGCGTCTGAGTGCAGCCCGGTCCCGCGGTAGTCCTGGCTAGATCCTTTACTTCGACCACACCCGCTGGATAAATCGAGTCGCGGACTACCGCGTCGGGGATACGGAAGAATTGGCGCAAAAAGAATCGGCCGAAGCTCTTGCGAACAGAATACGGCCCCAAATTCAACCAAGTTTCCGCAAATCGAATTTTCTGAACTCCACCATGGGGCCGTTTCCCTAAACCCATTGTGCCCGATCGCAGGGATCGCCTATCTCCGGCGACGGGCTGCAACGGATGCACCGTTGGAAGTGGGCCTATTCGCCGCGCAGAACTGCCACCCGCGCAGCAATCGCAAGCACCTGCGGCATCCGCAGCGCAGGCCGCCACAGCCCCCATTCCTCGTCAGACTGGGGCTCGGCGCAGGACCCGAACTGGACCAGACCGGCTGTTCGCCCTGCCCCCGCGGCCATGCGGCACCCCACAGAACCAGCAGCCTGAGCAACCGCTGCGCAACGTATCACCCACCACGGGTCGCCCCGACACCACTTCAGTGGCTACGACGCAGCCCCCTCGAGCATCCTCTGCAGTGCCGCCGGAAAGCGATTTGCCGGTGCCTGGTCACTCCGTGGTCGTGGCCGTCTTGTGGAAGACAGCGTGGCAATCCTCGCAACTCTTCTGAAGAGCCTCCATCGCGGCATTGGCCGCCTGCTCATCCTTGGTGTGAGCCGCCTTGTTGAGTGCTCCGGCCGCGTTGCGCATCTGAACACAGTACTTGTGCCACTCGGACACCTTGTCAGGGGCCTCCGTCTCGTCGGCGTTGGCCAGGCTCGCTTGGCTTATGGCAACGATCGCCGCAGACTCGCTGGCCAGAAGAGGGGCTCCTTTCTCGAAACGCCGTATGTAACGCTTCATGCGAATGTTGATCAGGGGGACCTCCACCATCAGGGGTCGGAGACTGGCCACCTTGCTCCACTTGAGGGCAGCAGGATCACCACTAGCCGCCAGGGCGGCCTTCACCCCGTCGACGCCCGCCTTGGCTGCAGCATAGTCCTTTGCCACCGACAGTTGCTGGCATGCCTTGATCACGGCAGGAGCGGCCTTCTGCAAAGGGGTCCGTTCATCGTGAAGTCCCATGGCGAGCGCCACTGCTGCCAGACTGTGGGCGCATCGCTGGATCTTCTCGGCATAGTCGGCAAAATCTGCCTCGTTCTCCACGCATTCCTCCAGCTCCTTCACATAGGACTCCACCTGGCCAACCAGGTCCGTAACCGGTACCAGGGTGGAAAACGCCGGTGTTTGGGGAACCTCTGCCGCCTGCAACCAACCGGCGGCGGAGATCACAGCGATGGCCACCACCAGGAGGAACAGTCTCTTCGACATCGTCCAGCTCTCCTTCGTACGTTGTTCCGAATAGACCACACGAAAACGGCTGCTTTCGTGGAGCTTAGTAGTCTGTCAATTCGGCTCCCGCGTGTCAATTGCGGGAAATCGAGGCCGGCAGACCAGAATCCTAAGCAGCCGCAAGCGGATCATCCAGACGACCCGGCAGAAGAGCGCGCAAAAAGAAAGCGGATGACGAACAAGGGGGAGGCTCGTCATCCGCTGGGGGGAGATTGCACAACAGGAGGTTTGAGCCGACAGCCGCCGGATGGGGGAGCGGTCCGCAGGCTGACGGAGGTGCTTGTCGTGTCCGACAGCTTTCATTACGGGCGGATCGGCAAGATAGTTCGCGTTTTCTGGTAAGTATTTTTCTGCCACACGTTCTCAGCAGACTCAGAACGGTTCGGACCCGTTGGTTTTCCGTTGCCTTCTCTCTAAAATACGTGCTTCTGAAATGGTAGGCGAAGCCCCTTTTGGGACATCCAGACACAGTCCTGGCAGGCAAGCCGGGTGGAGCCCTGCGTGGGCGGACTGTCGACAAGCGATCGGAAAGGCAATGGCGAAAGCAACTTACAAAGACGCCGGCGTGGACTTGGACAAGTACGAAGACGCCATGTCTCGGTTGCCGCGGCTCATTTCGCGGACGCATACCCCCCGAGTGATCAAGTTGGAGGGGGGTTTTGCGGGCCTCTTTCAGCTCGATTTCCCGGGAGCTCTCTTCGCCCGCCACTACAAATCACCCGTCCTGATCGCATGCACCGACGGAGTGGGCACAAAGTTGAAGATTGCCTCCGCGATGGGGATCCACAATACCGTTGGCATCGATCTGGTGGCCATGTGTGTCAACGATGCCATCTGCTGCGGAGCAGAACCCCTTTTCTTCCTGGACTACGTCGCCCTGCCCAAAGACAACCCCCCTCTTTTGGAGAGTCTCGTTGAAGGGATTACGGATGGATGCATTCAGAGCGACTGCGCTTTGGTCGGCGGGGAAACAGCCATACTCCCCGACGTATACGGCGACGACGACTACGATATGGCCGGTTTCTGTGTGGGGGCGGCTGAGAAGGCCGACGTGATCGACGGTTCAGCCATCGTGCCGGGAGACGTTGTCATTGGAATTGCCTCCAGTGGTGTCCATTCCAACGGATTCAGCCTTGTCCGCCGAGTCGTGTTCGACATCGCAGGACTCAAGGTAACCGACCACGTACCGGAGTTGGGAACCACCGTCGGCCGCGCTCTGCTGGTTCCCACACATATCTACGTACGCCCGGTGCGCGCTGTAATGACCCACTATCGGGTCAAGTCGGTGATCCATGGAATCGCGCATATTACGGGCGGCGGGTTGCACGAGAACATCGAACGGATCGTGCCCGAAGGGACCCGCGTCATCATCCAGCGCGGCAGTTGGCCCATCCCGCCCGTTTTCACTTGGCTTCAGCGACTCGGCGATATCGAGCGCAGCGAAATGGATCGGGTCTTCAACATGGGCGTAGGCATGGCGCTGATCACCAGCTCCTACTACGCCGAAAGCATCCGCCACCAGCTCGCCGACATGGGACTGGAGAACTGGACCATCGGGCGCGTCGAAGAAGGCCAGAAAGGTGTTGCTTGGGCGGACTAGGCAAACTGGTCGAGCGCTGCCTGCCGCATCAGCACCCCTGATCGGCGGAGACCACCTCGATCTGATTGATGATATCCACTACGCCCGGTAGCTGGCCGACTGCCTCTTGAGCCAACTGTTTCGCGTAGAAATTGCGGACCTTTCCTCGCAGCACGAGGACACCTTCGGAAAACTCGCAATCCGCTCCTTTCACTGCGCCGTAGGTTGCCGCACGAATTCGAGCCTCTGCTTTGTCACGTAGCGATAGCGTTCTAATCACCCAGATCAATCCCCAAAAAAGCGGACCGCGTCGACAGATTCCTTCTGCCAACGCCAACGACTGAAAGAAGACCTGACCGTCTCGAATCAGGCCGGCTACCACCCAAGACAGGAATCAGTAGCGTCGTGGAGGTTTTAATCATTACGAAAGATTCGGTTTCGTCAATGGGGGTGTCAGAAAAATTCCCCTGATTTGACGCCTGTGCCGTCCATGCACGAGGGCGACCGGCGGATGCCCGGCTCTTTGCGGTCTCTTGTTGGCTGGCCGGAAACATTTTCCATGCAGACATCGACCAGTGCCCGCTGCCGCACGTGCACGATCCATGCGTGCAGCGAGATCCCCATGTGCCGGCCATGCGGACTCGGGGGGAGCGGGAATTGCACGGCGAAAAGAAGGACAAACGACCGGACCGGTCTCGGGCTGCTGGCCGATAAAGGACTCGAACTATGACCGAAGGGATCGATTCGAACAAGAGCGCTATTCTGTTCGGCGCTTCGGGCAACATCGGAAGGGCTCTCATCGATCGAATGCAGAGAGAGGGCTGGTCTGTACAGGGCACCTATGCAACCCATCCCCAGCCGGGGCTCGTGCGCTGCGATCTGACCGAAGCCGATCCGCTTAAAGATATCGATCTGAGCCCGTTCGGCCTTGGGATCATCCTCAGCGCGGTGGCCGATATCGACCGCTGCAAACAGGACACGGCCGGGTCGGCAAGGCTCAACCTCGAGGGCACACGCCGGTTGCTGGCTCTGCTGAGCCAGAAGAATGTCCGGCCTGTGTTCTTCTCCACCGACTATGTCTACGACGGGAAGAAGGGCCACTACTCGGAAACGGATCCCCCCTCGCCCAACACCGAATACGGCCGGCAGAAGGCCGCCATGGAGACCCATATCCTGGAGACGTATCCGCAGGCACTGATTGTCCGCATCAGCAAGGTCTTCTCGGCCAGCCCGCACGAAAACGGACTCCTGGGCGACTGGTATCGGATGGTCCAGAGACAGGAAACCATTCGGACGATCTCCGACCAGAGGACCTGCCCGACTTGCCAGGGCGACATCACGGCCGGACTCCTGGCGCTCCTCGATCGGCAGGCGGCCGGACTGTTCAACCTCTGCCAGCCAAGGTCGTATACCCGCGGGGAACTCCTGGCAGAGTTTCTCCATACCCTCCGCATCGACTACGGCAATATTGTGGAGATGGAGGCCCGTCGATTCGGTTTTCTCGACGAGCGTCCCGGTGACATCTCCCTCAATCCATCCAAGTTCCTCCAGTTCACGGGATTCCGGTTCACGCCCATGGAGGAGGTGTTCCGGCATTTTCAGCGCCAGCTGCAGGACGGCCCGGCTCGCTGAAGCGGCACCAGATCCACGGATGCCGCAGGCCGACTGAAAAGGAGGCCGTTCCCTCGCTGCAATTCGGCGTGCCGCTCGACCAGCCTGAATAGACTTGCACGATTCCAGGAGATCCAGCCCTCCGCCACCACCCTTCAGGAGGCGGCTTCCGGGAGAGGGCCCAGTCTGGGAATCACGCAACCCAGTCTGGGCAACCGGCCTGCATCTACCCGCGCGGACGGGCCTTGTCCAGGGCGTCGAGGATGCCCTTCTTGGTATAACCGCCGAGAAAGACGATCGGGTCGTTGGGATTGTCGGGAGAGAAAACGGCAATCACCGGTACCTGGTCGCTCAGGAGCACCTGCAGAAACCGCTTCACCTCGGGATCTCCGTCGGTGTTGTCGGCCTTGAGCAGAACAACCCGGTCCCTCCTGAAAGCTTCAACGACCTCGGGATCCTGGAGGACGGCCTTCTCGAACGCCTTGCAGCTCGTGCACCAATCGGCCGTGAAATCGACCAGCACCGTACGCGGCTCGCTGGGAACGGCGGCACCGGCAGGCCTGTTGTGGCCGACGAGGGTTACGAACCGATCGTTCATTTCCTCGTAGAGTCCATGAAATCCCAGACGCCCCGGAAGGATCCCATCGAGCCCGGGGAACAGCACCAGCCAGGCAACCGCCACCAGCGCCGAGGCCTCCAGCCATGCCCGCCACTTGTCGCCGGCCGGCGCCGTCAGCGGCGTGCGATTGAACCACCACAGGCCAGCCCAGATGGCAAACAGGAGGCCGATCGTTGGCACCACGTAGGGCCAGTGGAGGAAACTGAACAGGAAGACGACCGTTCCCAGCAGGAAGAAGCCCATGATCTGCTTGAACGTGTCCATCCACGCCCCCGGCTTCGGGAGGAAGCGGATCAGCTCGGGAAACGCCCCGATGAGCAGATAGGGGCTCGACATCCCCAGGCCGATGGCCAGGAAAACGGCAAACACGATACCCGGCGGCTGGGCCACGGCCCAGGTGAGCGCGGAGGCCATGAAGGGTCCCGTGCACGGCGTTGCCAGGACGGTGGTGATCACGCCCTTGAGAAAGGCGGCCCCAAGCCCCTCCTGCTGCTGGATCCGCGCCGACTTGCCCGATCCCACAAAACCGGGGATCGGAATCTCCCATAACCCAAGAAAACTCAGCCCCATCGCAAACACGACAGCCGTCATGACGACGTTGAACGCGCCGTAGGTGAAGAGTTGGCCCCACCCTAGCCCCAGGCCGACCGCCAGCCCCGCCAAGAGCAGAAACACGGCCACGATGCCCGCCGAATACACCACGTTCAGTATGAACACCCGACCGCGGCTTTCGCCGGCCTGCGTGACGAACGACAGGACTTTCAGGCCAATCACCGGCAGCACGCAAGGCATGAGGTTCAGGATCAAGCCCCCAACGAAAGCCCCCAGCAGGACATAAGGCAGTGATCTGCTTTCCTGTTTCTTCTTCAGATTGGCCGACACTTCGTCGGCGCTGAACATCATTCCCTTCGTGCCCACGATGGCGCCGAAGTCCTCCAGGTTCGTGTAGGGATACCACCTGGGCTCTTCCGAGTTGCGTTCGGCCCCTTGGCCAGGAGACGGGGCCGCCGGCGCGTGGACCTCAGCACCGCTGGGTTGCTCCACGGGAGGACCAGGCGATGGCGGCGTCGGTGACCGCTGGGCAGGGCCCCCCGGCGTCTCGGGGCCTGCCGGCGAGAGCAGGCGGAGTTGTTCCGCGGGGACCTCCTCCCCTGGGCCGGGTGTGGCTAGGAACGGATAGCCCTGCGGCGCGATACACGCCGTATCGGAGCAAGCCTGCGCCCAGAGTTCTCCCCTGATTCTCAAGGCCCCCGCGTCGACACCCGGCGCCAACTCGATCGGCGCGTGCCAGACTACCTTGCCGTGATGCGTCTCGACCAACAGGCCGTCGAACAGTTCTTCCTTTTTTTTGTCGGGGGCGGGATACACCTGAAACGGCCCAAGAAGCTTCACGCCTTGCCCCTCGTCCAGCTTGATCGCCGATGCAATCGGCCCTTCCCCGGTCTGGGTGATCGAGTAGATGTGCCAGTCCGGCTCGATGCTCGCCACCACGAACAGTCGCCGGGGAGCACTGGCAGTGGCTTCGGTGTACTGAGCGGAAACCCTGAGCTTGGCAGCCGAACCGCCCCCAATCCCCAGTCGCAGTTGCGCCCGGGCCGGCACGGCCTGGAGCGTCCACAGGGCCGTCAGGAGCAGCAGTGTCCAGAAACTTCGGTATCTCATCGGATGCATGGTCACTTCGTCCCCTCCCTGGAACGGGTTACTGGGAATGGAATCGATCGCCTGGGACGGTTTCGAGTCGCAACCGGCTGGCCTTCTCTGCAAGACTTCTTGGCAGATCGGAATGGCCACCATCGGGCAGCAGCGGTTGTTTCCCGAAGGATCCCCAATTATTGCCGGAATTGTCCTATTCGTACCAGCTTGGACCTGCAAGAACAGGTCCGTTGCTGGTTGGATGCGCCCACTCAACCGGGGGTTACAGCAAAAGCGTTCCTTCGGCCGGCGTCGCCGGAGTCTCGGTTTCGAGCCGCTCGAGCAAGGCATTCATACGCTGCAGGACGGCCCGGGGTTCCTCGAAGACCCTACCTTCCAGCAGGGTCCACGCCGCCCAGTTGAGGGCCCCCAGAAATACGCCGCTTCGATCAAGGGCATAGACCAGCCCTGTCTCCACTTCCGAAAGTCCACGCAGACGCTGGTACGCGTCCAGTCCGCTCCGCCACCGATCCGAGCGCCCCGCGGCAAGGCTTCCCAGGAGCCGTGCCACATCACAGGCGACGTTGTCCACTCCCATCGAGCCGAAATCGATCAGTCCGGACACTTCGTCTCCCTGGAACAACAGGTGGTCGTGCCAGACATCCCGGATGCAGGGCTGAAGCGGCACCGGGCATCTGTCAAAACAGGCAAGACTCTCCGCAACGGACGGCGCCCACTTCGGGACCAATCGCAGAAGCCTCTCCGCTTGCTGCTGCATCTCGGGCCAGACGGCCCCTCGCCTTGCCGCGGTCTCCAGTTGCCGAGTCCGGCCAAACATCCAGACTCGAAGGACACTTCTGCGTTTGGCAATGGCGGGAGAAGACCCTTCCGACGGACAGGCAGGCCTGGCCGGTACCGCCTTGACCCAGCGAAAATTCTCCGCAGCTCGGTGAAACCGGGCCACACACTGCATCGCCGCCGCAAGCCTTGCTTCGGTCGGCCGCTGGGCAAGATCCGCCACACCAGGCATCCAGGGCGCAACTTCCCACAGATAATCCGCATGGGCGATGCAGGTGCCACCGGCAGAGTTCTCGACGGGAACCGCCGCGAGTGTGAAACCGCCTCGGGCAACATGCTGCAACACCCGGTGGATAAACTCCAGATCGTCGGCCTGGGGATACTCGACGGGCCAGCGCCGCAGGCAGAAAAGCCCCAGGGACGTCTCCAGTTGCCAGAACCTCGCACCGCTGAACCCGCCGGCGCCACCGAGAGGGCGAGATTCCTTCACAGGCCCGATCGCGGGGTATCTGGCCAGAATCGGGGCTAGTTCCTGTTCAGATAGCATCGCTGCGGCATGTCGACTGCTCGGGTGTGTCACAGACTGCGATCAACCATCCAACCGTCGGATTTTCCGAGCCCGATCAACGCCCCGGAGAACTTCGCTGATTCCACCAGATCGTGAGCCGCGGCGGCGTGGGTTTTCCGGGGGTCACCCCATGCGGAAACAGATGGGTGCCGACAACGAAATCAACATCGCCGTCGGCGTCAAAATCGCCGGTCTCAAGTGTGGCATGGTTGGCGAGCCCAGTCTCCAGAGTATGACGAACAAACTCTCCACGCACCGTCTGCTCCACGACGAGTACAGACGTCACAGCGGGCCCGCGGAGGCTTTCAGGTGTGACCCGCGGGGGGAGAAAGGCGACCGCGATGATGTCAAGGTCGCCGTCACCGTCGAAATCTGCGGGCAGAGCCCGATAAGCACCGGGAAGATCAACCAGACGATGGTAGCTGAACCTGAGGTTCCCGGCGTTTTCGAGCCACTGGAGCCCGTGCGCCGGGTTTGCCGAGGAATTGTCAAAAGCGTCTCCATTGGTGTAGACGATATCCATATCGCCGTCCTCATCGAGATCCGCCAGCTCGATCCCGGACGAGCCGAAAGTGAGGTCCGGCCCTGCCCAAAGGTTCCGAAGCTGAAACCGGCCGTTGCCCTGGTTGAGAAAGATGTCGATCGCCTCGTATTCCTGACTCACGAGGGCCACGAAGTCCGGCCGACCGTCCGCGTCAAAATCATGAATGGGAACATGGATCGTGCCTGGCCGCGGGTCGATTTCTTCCGCAACAAACGCCGGAGGTTCTCCCTGATCGGCAGCATTTCGAAGCAGGGTGATATTGCCGGTCCGGAAATGGCCGAACTCGGCCACGATCAGGTCCTGGTCGCCGTCACCGTCGGCGTCGATCGAACGGACATCGGCCACACGTCCCAGACCGGACGCCAGCGTGACTGGCGTGAACGGACCTGTTGCCACGTCGCGCCGCAGCCAGATGACACGGCCACGATCGTGGTCCGACGGATAGAAGCTGCCAAGCTCCGCGACGACCAGTTCGGTCACTCCGTCGCCGTCAAGATCGCATGGCTCGAGATGGCACGGGTGGTCAAATTCGGCCAGCACCTCCCGGCGCCGCGATGCTCCCTGCAACTCGAGCGAACTGACGCTGCCATCGCGCATGTCGCAGCAGAGCAGACACGGTCCTGGCCCCAGGCCGAACGAACCCCAGCGCAGAAAGGAAATCGCCGGCAGAACGTAGTTGGCCTGCCCCCAATCCAGTTGCTCGAGACGGAAGCTCGATCGGAGCTGCGCGTCGACCGCTTCCGGTGCGGGAAACTCGAGTTCTTCGGGAGCCCGCGAACGATAGTAAGCCACAACGTCTTCGACGGGAGGCGGCGACAGATCGCTGCGCCCCGATCGTCCGTAGGCCTCGTAGCCCAACCGGACTTCGTCATGCCATCGACTGCGAGGAAAGCTCTCCGGTCGTGGCAGTGCGTGGCAATCCCCACAGAACGCGGCGATCGCCGCCTCGGTTTCCGCCGTGAGAGACCGCTCGCCGGATACGGTCGAAACAGGTGGCAGAGCGGCCGGATGAGCCCCGCCCCTCACGAAGATCCATACCGCCAGGCCTGCCGCGAGCAAAGCCGCTCCGGTGCCGAAAATCAGTGCCCTGCGGAACGGAGCACACTGCTGTGCTTGCCTTGAAAACATGCCACGGAGTACCTGAAGATCAAGGGAGGGAGCCGCGGTTCCCTCCAGCCGCAGAAAACAACCCATGCACCGCGTTTCTCCCCTGAACCGCTTCATGGTACGGGATTTCCAGAGGCGTGTCGATGGCGGAAGGCCGGGCGGCAGAACGGCAGAACCGCGAGCAATTGTCACACCGGCCGGCAATCAACGCTGCCGCTGCTCCGCCCCCGGTCGCCGCCGGGTACTCGCTCCTACTGCAGCGGCGTCTTAGAATGACACCATACGGCCAGGCCCGTCGATGACTCACCCGTTGAGCAAGTGAATGTCGTTCGAGTCCTTCCACAACGATGCCTCCCAAACGCATTCTCCCAAGCGGTGGTGGGCGAGAATGCTTGTTCTCGGCACCCTGATTCTGGTGCTGGCAGCCGCCCTGTTCGCCGTGCGCGATCTTCAGGCTTGGTGGGCCCGTCGAGCAGCGATCCGCTTGCTCGACCGGGGCGAGTTGACGGCCGCACTCGACCGGCTGGCATGGTCGGCCCGCTTCGCACCTGGCGACGGACGAGCCGACCTTGTTCGTGCGTCGTGCTACCGGCAGCGGCGGCAACAGGACCGTTTTGATGACGCAATCCGATCGGCAAGGCAGAAGGATGCCCCTCCGACGCTGATTGAAAGGGAGTCGAAGCTGGCGGACCTTCAAGCGGGGAACATCCCCCCGGACGCCGAGGCCCAACTGGTCGCCATGGTCGAGGCTGGGACATCTGCCAACGACGCGTATGGCGCATTCATTTTCGGCTGCCTTTTGCGCGGCGACGGCCAGCGAGCACAGCGATTCCTCGAGGCGTGGGAGAAAGACGCCCCGGAGGACCCGACCGTGGCGTTCATGCAGGGCGTCTTCTGGGCATCGGCAGGCAACCCGACACTGGCCCGCAATTGCCTTGAAACAGCCCTCGCACGCCAGCCCGCCAATGAGCGGGCCCGCACCGCACTGGCACAGTTGTTGGAGGAACAGGGAGATCTCCATAGAGCGCTGGCCCACCGCGTCGAACTGGCTCGGCGATCCCCGGCCGACGAAACCACGATCCTGAGCCTCGCCCGCCTTCTGCGAAGACTCGGAAGGGCGGGTGACGCGAAAAAGGTTACGGCGACGCTTGCGTCGCGAGACGACCTCTCGCCCGACGCGGTCTGGGAATTGGGAGAAATCGCCCTGGAGACCGGAGACTACGAGGGGGCGCGGGCCAGATTTCGCAGCGCCCGGCTCAGCACTCGCGACGCCTGCCGCTCGGCACTCGACTCCGTGCCGACCATGGCCGTCGAAGGGAACGTCCGTGGCGCCGAAACGCTGCTGGCAGACGTCACGTCGTACGCCACGGCCGACTCCCTCGAGGGGAATGCCTACAGTGCAGGGAAGGTCTTCGCCCAGCTCAATGCCGTCTACGACCGCATCCAGCAGACCAATGACCTCCGGGCACGCCTCGAGGTCAATCCCACCGATCCCCGTGCTGCCGGCCGCCTGGCAGACCTCTTGTCCAAACCCCTGGCAAGTTCCGCACAGAACCCGCTCGAGCAGAAACCCGAATCCGACGCGGCGCTCTATGCCCGCCATTGCTCGGCATGCCATGGCGAAAACGGCGACGGCAACGGGCGGGCTGCACGCCATCTGTATCCGCGGCCGAAGAGTCTTCGCTCGGGGAGCTTTCGTCTCATCCGCACACTCAACGGCGTTCCCTCCCTCCAGGATCTGGAACTGACGATCTCTCGCGGTATGCCGGGCAGTTCTATGCCCCCCTTCGAGAACCTGGGCACAGACGCAATTGCCGGGCTTGCCCGGGAAGTAATCCGCTTCTACCACGAGGGGCTTCGCGAACAGATCGTTGCCGCCATGGGCGGCGACGATCAGCCGCTTCAGGAGCAGGAAATCCTCGAGACCCTCCAGTCACTGACCAGCGAGGGGGAGCCGGCCGAGATCCCGGCCATCGGGCCGCCTGGCCCTGACAGTGCCACTCGCGGCCGACAAGTCTACGACCGGATGGGATGCATTCACTGCCACGGCCAGGATGGGCGCGGCCCGGGCAACACGCTGCTGGTGGACGACGAGGGACGACTGACCAGCTCCCGGGACCTGGCCTGCGAACCGCTCAAAGGTGGAGAGGATCCGCAGGCCGTCTATCTGCGGATTCTGCTGGGCATGCCGGGCACGCCGCATCCGGCCTGTACCGGTCTGACCGCCACGGAAATGGTGGACCTGGTCCACTTCTGCCTGTCGCTGCGCCGGCAGCCCGACAGGTCCTGGACAAATCACGATCGGTCGATCCGCGCTGCCAGGCCGGCCGTTCCGATTGAGCCTGGCCAGCAGCCCGCCCCCTGACAAGTCGTGCGGAACGGACCGGCCCCCAGAGACCGCGCCGCCCGGCCGGAATAGCCAAACGCGAGTCCCGGGGGGGATTGACACGGCGTGCCTGGCGCGTCTATTTTGTGAGCCGTAAACGCTGGAGCGTTTGACTGCATCTTTTGGCGGGCACAGCTCGTAAGGGCCCTGCCCATTTTTCTCTTCCTGGAAGAACGGGGGTCGAACATGCTGCGACAAAGAGGGACTGTTGGATTCGGATTGATGCTGCTGGTCGTGCTGGGATGTGCTCAACCCAAAGAAAAGCTGGATACCGTGCCGATCTCTGGAAAGGTCACGCTGGACGGAACTGCCGTGGAGGGGGCCATGGTCACCTTCGAACCGGCTGCGACGGGCGGGATGGCTGCAAGCGGAAAGACCGATAGCAACGGGGTCTACAAACTCACCACCCGCAACCCCGAGGACGGCGCCCTCGCGGGAAGCTATCTGGTCAAGATTTCCAAAACCGAAGGGGGGGCTGCGAGCGACGTCATTAAGCCCGGAATGACCGACGAAGAGGCCACAAAAGCCGTCATGGACGCCCAAGGGGCGGGCGGACCGGCCGAAGCGACCTTCAAGGAACTCCTGCCCGAGAAGTATAAGGACTCGGCGACTTCCGGCTTCAAGGCCGACGTGGCCAAGGGAGGCCAGACCGAGTTCAATTTCGAACTGACCTCCAAATAAGAAAACCACTCCTTTGGGTGACTAGGAACCCCCGTATCTGCCTGTTGTATTGACCAGATCGGAGTGCTATAAATGCCAGTGTCGAGAGGGCTGCTTGTCTGATTTGCCCAACCGACACCGAAAACTGGCTGTGTGTTGTTTCTCTTCCATGTCTGTGTTTTTCGCCCCTGTTTGGGCATAAAGAGTTGTTCTTTTTTCTGGGGGATGAGTCTTATGATACTACCTTCTCGGAAGCGCGGTTCATCGCGCGGTTTCACCCTGGTGGAACTATTGGTGGTAATTGCCATCATTGGTATCCTGATCGCACTGTTGCTGCCCGCCGTTCAGGCGGCCCGCGAAGCAGCCAGGCGGTCGCAGTGCACCAACAACATCAAGCAGTTGTCGTTGGCGGCACTCACGTACGAAGACACCCACAAGGCCCTCCCGCCCGGGGCGATGGGCACCAACCCGCCGGGCTGTGCCTGGAACTCGAACACCGGCACCTGCAATGCGGCCAGCCCCATCTACCATAGCCTGCCTTTCATCGAGCAGGGACCCTTGTGGGACCAGATGTGGAGTTCGATCACTGCTCCCGATGGAGTCACGTATCCTCCCGGTGGTCCGTGGGTCAACTGGGGATCCTATCCTCCGTACCAAATCAAGCTTAGCGCTGTGATGTGCCCTTCGGACGGAAGTGCCAAAAACAACCATCCCAACAACGGCTCGATCGGGACCGTCAACTACGTTTACAGCCGAGGCGACCTCATCAACAGCGTCGTGAGCCCCGGCAGTAACATCCGCGGTCCCTACACGACCGGCCGCTGCGTGCCGTTGGCTGAGCTCGTCGACGGAACCAGCAACACGATCGGTATCAGCGAGCGCGTGGTGTATACCACCAGAAACAACATCTACGGCAGCTACTGCATGAATGGTGGCGACAGCCTGGCGACCAACCCGGGGCAGGCCATGGCTTTCCAGGGCCCCAACGGCACGCTCTTGTGCACTCCGGCCGACAGCCATCAGCGAATTGGCGAAAGCTGGGCATCGGGTTACCCGATGTGCACCGGCTTCAACACGGTGCTCCCGCCCAACGGCGTACTCATTTCCCAGTCCAAGGGTGAGTGGACCTGGGGCCTGTATCCCCCGCAGAGCTACCATCCCGGCGGCGTCAACGCGGGTATGTGCGACGGATCGGTCCGTTTCGTCAGTGAAACGATCGACACCGGCAACTTGGCCTCGGCGGAAGCTCGTGCTCTGGGCACGAAACCCAGCCCCTACGGCGTCTGGGGTGCCATGGGCAGCATGAAGGGCGGCGAGGCTGTGAACGTTCACCAGTAGACGTTCACGGGGCTGCACGCCCTTTCAAGATCACAGCAGCTCCCATTTCGGCATCTGCAGAACTGCGGAGCATCGAAGACCGTGTACCCCTCGTTTCGGCGAGATGAGTTTGACTCGTCTCGCCGACGAGGGTTTTTTCTTCCGGCTGCCCTTTTCCATCTACCCATCCCGCATGCATACCAAGCACGCCCGTTCCGCCACATTTGCGGCTGCGGAGTGCCCTGACGAGGTGCTGGCAATTCCCCCCGTATCGGCTCATCGACCGGCGGGACGCGGTTTTCTCCTTCTGGCCATCTGCCTGTCGGTTGCCGTCCCCATCGGCTGCAACCGTCCGCCCGCCCAGGATTCGCATGTCTCCCGTCTGGCCGACCAGGCGCTCGCGTCTCCGTCACCGCCTACGCACCAGCCGGTTATTCCGCTGGAAGCCCTCTTCCCGCCAGGTTCAGCGGACGGACAGCAAGACGTCGGCCACAACAAGGACCAGACCGTCACAGCTTCCTCCAGCGGCTCAAACAGCCCCTCGCCTGATCCCATTCCGGCCACCGCCTCGGACGTGGTCTCAGAGACCCGCAAGGCCGCAGAGGAACTGGCCGCCAGGTTTCCCGACCAGCCGGACGCGATGGAGATTACCGCCAGAATGTACCTCTGGCTCGGCGATGCCGAGGCGGCTGGCAAGCTCTGGGAGCAATGTCTCGCCCTCGACCCCAACTACGCTTACGCCCACGACGGCCTGGGCATACTGGCATCCAAACGCGGCAGTCCTGAGGAGGCGATTTCCAGATACCGGAAGGCATTGGAGGTCTTCGGCGACGCTCCCAGCGGGCTAGGAACGCGGATCCGGCTGGCAACCGTGCTCGTCGATCAGGGACGGCTCGATGAAGCGATCGAGCTGTTGAAACGAGATGCCCAAGCCTCTCCGGCCCCCATCGAAGCACTGTTTCTGCTGGGGATGGCTCACCTCCAGGCAAGGAATTATGCCGAGGCAAGGCGCAACTACCAGGCCGTCATCGCCCGTCACCCCATGCACGCCAACGCCCATTTCGGTCTGGCAACCGCCTGTAAGCGGCTGGGCGATTCCGAGGCAGCCGCCCGGCATATGAAGCAGTTCGAGGAATTGCGGGCCGGCGAACGTGCCATCCGTGTGGACCAGCGAAGTCATTACGACGACGTGGAAGAGATGCGGGTCGAACTGGCCGGCATGCATTCCAACGCCGGACGTCTTTGCCACTCGCGAGGCGACCTGGTCCAGGCGGAACGCCACTGGCGGCGTGCCGCCCTGCTCGACCCCCACGCCGTGGAGTGCCGGCAGGCCGTTGCCTGGTTCTGCCAGCAAGATGGAAGACTCGGTGATGCCGTCTCTTTCCTCCGCCAGCTCGCAGAGATCGAGCCGGACAACCCGGCTTACCTTCTCGAGGTCGGCCGCCTTGAGACCCTTCAGGGCAAGTGGGAGGATGCGGAAAAAGACCTGCAGACGGTCCTCGACAAGCAGCCCCAATGTGCCGACGGCCATGCCTCCCTGGCCAGGCTCTACCTGCGGGCAGGCCGCAATCCCGAACGGATCGCAGAACTGGCCGCTTCCGCCGCCCGATTGGAGCCGACGACCGAAAACCTGCTGCTCCTGGCCGCGGCCTCCGAACGAAACGGAGACCTCTCCGCGGCGGTAGCCGCCATGGAACGAGTCGCCACACTCGCTCCCGGCCGCGCTGACTGCCAGCAGATGCTCCGGCAACTGCAAAACCGACTTGCTGCAAAGAATGCTCCATGATCCTCGCATTTCTTCTCGCTGCCGCGTGTGCCGCAAACCCGGAGCCCGAATCCGCGATTCGCCTTGCCGACGTGACCGGCTCGACCGGGATCACGTTTCGTCACTGCGACGGCAGCAGCGGACAACGTTACATCGTGGAATACGTCTGCGCGGGAATGGCACTCTTCGACTACGACGGAGACGGAGACGAGGATATCTACTTCCTCAACGGCGGCGCACTTCCCGGAACCAGTTACAGCAAACCACCGGCCAACGCGCTGTACCGCAACGACGGCCAGTGGCACTTCACCGATGTGACCAGCGAGGCGGGCGTGGGTGACACCGGACACGGACTCGGGGTCGCTACCGGCGACTACGACAACGACGGGGACCTGGATCTGTATCTGAACAACTTCGGCCCCAACATTCTCTATCGAAACAACGGCAACGGCACCTTCTCCGACGTGACCGCAGAGGCGGGCGTCGGCAACGGAAACCGGGTCGGTGCCGGCGTGTCGTTTCTCGACATCGAGGGAGATGGAGACCTCGACCTCTACGTGGCCAACTACGTCCAGTTCTCCTACCAGACGCACGTCCCGCACACCGTCAAGGGCGTGCCGTGCTATCCCAGCCCCCTGGACTACTCTCCTGATCCCGACACGCTCTACCGCAACAATGGAGACGGCACCTTCACCGACGTCACCGCCGACTCAGGAATCGGCGACTGTGCCGGGACCGGCATGGGCATGACCTGCGCCGACTACGACAACGACGGCGACACCGATGTCTTCGTGGGCAACGATGTCATGGCCAATTCCCTGTTTCAGAACGACGGGGCAGGACGGTTCTCCGAGGTTGGAGTCCTGGCCGGATTCGCCTACGATCTTGGAGGAATCCCCCATGGCAGCATGGGTGTCGAATGCGGCGACTACGATAACGACGGCCACCCGGATTTCTGTGTCACTTCGTACCGCCATGAATTGGCGACCATCTACCACAACCTTGGGGATGGGTGTTTCGACGACGTGACCCGCCTGGTCGGCGATCTCCAGGCAACGCTTCCCTATGTGACCTGGGGCCAGGGATTCGTCGATTTTGACAACGACGGAGACCTCGATCTGTTCGTTGCCTGCGGCGACCTCGACGACAACATCGAACTCCGCGACGACACGGCCCGGGCAAAGAACCTGCTGTTCGAGAACCGGGGCGGAAAGCTCCTGAATGTGACGGAATCGGCCGGCGACGGCATGGCGGTCGAGTACAGCAGCCGCGGCGCCGCCTTCGGAGACCTCGACAACGACGGCGATCAGGACATCGTGGTCCTCAACTCGCGCGAACTGCCCACCGTGCTCAGAAACGACTCGCAGCCGGTCAACCACTGGATCCAGTTGCAGCTTGAAGGGACCCGGAGCAACCGCGGCGGTGTGGGGGCTCGCGTTCGGGTCCTCTCCGGTTCATTGCAGCAGATCGCCGAAGTCCACAGCGGGCGGGGCTATCAGAGCGATTGGGGAAAACGCCTCCACTTCGGACTCGGCCAGAATCGATCGCCGGTTCGCGTCGAGGTTCGCTGGAGCGGCGGCAAGCCTGAGGTCTTTGGCCCGCTCGAGCCCAACCGCCCCTGCGTGCTGCGAGAAGGCACAGGGACGCCCCTCTGACCCGGGGCTCGATTCCCCTCGCCGCCGTGCCCGCCCGATGCACACTTCCCAGCGGCCGCCTCCGCGACAAAGGCCTCCCGGCGGCCTCTCGCCTTTCGTGGGGGGGGCCTCGAAAAACCTTGACCTGGAGTCTGAGGCTGTTATAATACGCGCGACGTTGCTAACATCGCCGTTAGAAACTCACGCGTCCGGCGTTAGGGTTACGCGGCAGGCTTGGCGATATGTATTTGTACCGTTCCTTGATCCGTTCACTTAGGGGGTTGATTATGGATGGCTCGACGCATCCATGCCAGGGGTTTCACCCTGGTCGAACTGCTCGTCGTGATTGCGATCATCGGCATCTTGATCGCGCTGTTACTCCCGGCCGTCCAGGCCGCACGCGAAGCGGCAAGGCGCTCGCAGTGTTCCAATAACCTGAAGCAGATCGGGATTGCCTTGCACAACTACCACGACACCCACAAGACGTTTCCTCTCGGGTCGTTCAACCTGCGGGAGGCATGGCCTTCCAACGGCTCGAACTGGCGGGCCCTGATCCTGCCGTTCGCCGAACAGGGACCGGTCCACGATCAGTTGTCGTTCACCTATTCGTCTTCGTTCATGGCCGCCAACACCAACGCCCTTCTCGGCAATGAGGTTCTCCGTGGGCTGATTGTTCCCATCTATGCCTGCCCCTCGAGCGCTTTCAAGCCGCTCTCGGAAGGCCACAACAACCCGGCCGGAACCACTCAAAACATCAATTACGCCGGTATCCAGGGTGCCGCTAGGCCCGTTCCTGGAATCGATGCCAACGTAGGTACCCAGGATTGCGGGCACGGCTGGTCGTGCAATAATGGAATGCTCGCCGCCAACCAGTGTTTCGATATTGCGGACTGCCGTGATGGAACCTCCAATACGATGCTCGTGGGAGAGCAATCCGGCGTCATCCGTGTGGTAGACGCCTGCACCTCCTACGGCGGAAATCGATCTGCCAATTACTACGGCGGATGGTACGGCTCGCGGCATCCGCGTCCCGTCGGCCATCCATCGGGCTGCAGCGACCTTTGGCAAGCCGGCACCACCTGCGTCCGCTTCGCTCCCAATGCAAACATTTGCCAGGTCGGCGCAACGGATGCCATGTACCGCAACAACACACCCCTCAATTCGATGCATCCCGGAGGGGTTCAGGCCCTCATGACCGACGGGAGTGTCCATTTCGTCTCCGAGACCATCGACTTCACCGATCTGAAGCGATTGGCATGTCGTCTGGATGGAGAGCCGATTCAGAGTTCGCTCTGATCGCCCGTTCTCCCAGGTCAATCAGAGAGTGCAGCTCTCCGATTGGCCTCAGCGGAAGTGCCAACTCACATCAAACGCTACCGAGAGAAAGGACATTCCCTTATGGGCAACAGCAATCTGTGTCGCGTGGTTCGTCAGTATCTGCTTCTGCTGATCCTCGTGGCGGTCACATCGGTCGGATGCAGCAAGAAGATTCCAACCGGTACCGTCAAGGGCAAAGTGACTTTGGACGATCAGCCCTATTCCAATGCCTCGGTCGTATTGCTCGGTGTCGACAGCGGCCAGGCCGGTTCGGCCGATATTCAGTCGGACGGGACCTTCTCGATCGCCGAACCGCTTCCGGTGGGCAAATACACCGTTTATCTGGCTCCCAAGGCGTCCGCTACCAATAGCGAGGAGGCGGCTCCCGTTTCGATTGACACCACGGTTCCGGACAAGTACTGGAACGAGATGAGCGATATCAAGGTTGACTTGGCCGAAGGCCCCAACGAGATCACGGTTCCCTTGAAGAAGGGCGGTTGATCGCTTCGTCGGCAACTGGTTCCAGGCCCCGGCCTGCAAGCGGTTCCCGTTTGGCCAGACGTGATTTCGACGCCGATCGCTTGCTCCCGTTTCAAGCGCCGCGATCATCCCTCGTAAGAACACACCCCTTCGCACCTCGGTTGCCCCGGCCGCCGAGGTGTTCTTTTCAGTCGATCGCAGAACCGCCGGTCGTGCCCGTCCGCGCCGGCGGGGAGATTCCCCCGTTCGGACAGAGGCTCCTATCCTGCCTATCGCAGGGCAATCTCGCGTTGGCCAAGGAAATCCAAGAACGCTTTCCGGAAGCCTTCGATCTCCTCGCTCGAAAGCGTGTGGTCTTCCGCGCCGATCCAGAAGCGGTAGGAATAGCTCGCCTTGCCCGGAGGAAGCCCCTTTCCCTTGTAGGAAGTCACGAACTCTCTTTCGGTGACCAGCGGATGGCTGAACTCGGCCAGGATTCCCTCCAACGCCGCGAAGCCCTGTTCCAGATCCCAGACGAGCGAAAAATCCTGCCACGAGCCGGGGTAGCGGGGAGGGGCCTCGTACTCGACCACGGGGAAGATCGGCCCGTCCAGCCGGTCGAACTCGATCTCGAACCACACCACTTGCCCGCCGCTCGGAGCCACCGCCTCCAAAACCTTGCCGGCCAGAGCCCCGAGACCACCGACGGTTTCTCCGCCGCACTGGATCGCCACCCAATAGCCGGGTATCTGCCACGGCAGTGCCACACCGCCGGCCGGGACAAAGGAAAGTGGCTTGCCACCGATCATCCGTCCCAGATCCTCGATCGCCCCCTTGATGCCGCGCAGATGCTCCTCCACCGGCGGCTGTGGCGATTGCTGATAGCTGATCCCCCCGAGACGAAGCCCTTCGCGGCAGCCGTCCTTCGCCGCCTCGTACACCCGTCCCAATTCGAACAGTCGGAATGCGTCGCGATGCGTTCGGTTCACGTCCACCAGCGCCAGAAGATTTGGCACCAGAGTCGTACGTAACCGGCGATACTGCTGGGCAATGGGGTTGGCAAACATGAGCGGACTCTGCGGCTCGAACCCGAGCCTGGCAATCCAGTTGTCGTCTGTCCAGCCGTACGTGTGCACTTCCGCAAAGTGGTGGCCTGCCGCCAGCAGCCGGCGCGCCTTGTGCTCGGTCCGGAGGGTCTTGTTGGCCAACAGCGGCTTCAGGGGCATCTTGGGCATCCGCGGCTCGATCCTGCCGTAGCCGTAAACGCGAAGTACCTCTTCGGCAATATCCTGGGGAATCGATATATCCTTCTCGCTGCGATGAGGTGGCACGCCCACCTTGAGCGTGCCGTCGGCGGCCAGCTCGGCCTTGAACTCCAGTCGGCGCAGGATCCCCAGCACCTCGTCGTCGGGAATCTCCGCCCCGGCCATCGCCGCAAGGCTTCCCGGCGCCAGTTCCACCGTACGATAGCCCTCCTTGAGATCGCCCGCCAGGGTCATCCGGCTTGTGACTTTCGGCTCGGCCCCCGCCTCTTCGATCAGCTTGAGAATTCTCGCGATTCCTCGTTTCACGTTCACCGGCGGCTGGGTCTTCTCAAAACGCTGGGCGGCCTCCGTTCTCAGATCGAAACGGACCGACGTTCGCCGAATGCGGGACGCCTTGAAATTGGCGCATTCCAGCAACAGCTTCGTCGTCGATTCCCCCACCTCGCTGTTCAGCCCCCCCATCACGCCCGCCAGGGCCACGGGTTTTTCGGCGTCCCAGATGAGCAGATCCTCGGGCAACATCTTCCGATCTTGCCCGTCAAGGGTCGTAAACGTCCCTTCCTTGCCCATGGGGGCCACCCGTATCGCAGTGATCCGGTCGCCGTCGAAGGCGTGTGTCGGCTGGCCCAGCTCGAGCATCGCATAATTCGTCACGTCGATCGAGAGGTTCATCGTTCGCTGCCCCAGGGCATGCAGGCGCCGCTGCATGACGACGGGTGAGGCAATCGTCGCCTTGCACTCCAGCTCGATGCACCCGTAGCAGGGGCAGTTCTCAAAATCGTCCACCGACAGGGGATACTCCGGCAGATCGTCGTAAGCCGCCAGATCGACCATCGGCAGTGGCTTGAGCGGGCGTCGGAAGATGGCCGCCAGCTCCCTCGCGAATCCGTAGTGGCCCCACAGGTCCGGACGATGGGTGAGGCTCTTGTTGTCGACCTCGATGAGCACATCCTCGGCGGGAATAAGATCGGCCAGGGGCGTCCCCGCGTCGATCTCCTGAGGCAGTTCCAGAAGCTCCTCGTGCCATTGGCTCATTCCCAGTTCCGCTGCCGAGCACAGCACACCCTCGCTCTTGTGGCCGCGAAGCTCGCCGGCTTCGATCCTTGTGTTCTCCGCCAGCACCGCTCCAGCCGGGGCAAAGGCGGCTTTCATCCCTTTGCGGACGTTGGGGGCCCCGCACACTGTCTGATACCGTTTCCCGCCGCAATCCACCTCGACGACCGCCAGCGACTTGCCCGCGGCCGCTTCCTGCGGACTGGCGATCGACCGGACGGAAACAACTTCGGCCACGAGCACGCCGCCGAGCGAGCGGCCGATCACCTCAAAACCCTCCACCTCCGCCGTCGCCAGGGTCAACCGGTCGGCAATGGTCTCCGGATCCAGATCGGAAAGGTCGACGAAATCGGATATCCAGTCGAGCGAGATTTTCACAAGAGAACTCCGAGGAAAACGGCCGTCAAACTGCCGCAGGAAACTGGGAACAGAAGCGAATGTCGCCCGAGTTGAAGCGGCGAATATCCTGGATGCCGTACTTCATCATGGCCAGCCGGGTAAGCCCCAGGCCAAAGGCGAATCCGCTGTACTTGCTGGTGTCGATCCCGCCGAACTGGAGCACGCGGGGATGGACCAGCCCGCAGGGGATCAATTCGAGCCATCCGTCACCGCAGGTGGAGCACTTCTTGCCGCCGCACAGGAGGCATTGCAGATCGAGTTCAAACCCCGGTTCAACGAACGGGAAGAAGCCGGGGCGCAATCGTACGGCCACGTCACGATGGAAGATCTCGCCCAGCAGGGCCTTCATCGTCGCGATCAGATTCGCCACGGAGATGTTGCGGTCGACAACGAGCCCCTCGCACTGGTAAAAGGTCGTCTCGTGGCTCGGGTCCATGGCCTCGTAGCGGAAACAGCGGCCCGGGAAGATCGCCCGCACCGGCGCACCGAATTTCTCCAGCGTCCGCACCTGGTTGGCCGACGTGTGGGTCTTCATCAACATCCCGTTCTCCAGCCAGAACGTGTCCTGCATGTCGCGGGCCGGATGGTCCGCTGGAATGTTCAGAGCGTCGAAATTGTAGTGCTCCGTCTCCACGTCCGGCCCGGTCAGGACCATGAATCCCATGCCCTGGAAGATGTCTTCCAGTTCCATCTGCACCAGCGTGATCGGATGGAGCGAGCCCAGCGAGTGTCCCGTCCCGGGGAGAGTAAGGTCCAACGCGGCCCCCCTCTTCGCGGCCTGCCCCAACTTGGCCGTGCTGGCCGCCTCCGCCACCTTCTCGCTGGCCAGTGTCTTCAATTCGTTGAGCTGCTGGCCAAAGCTGCGTTTCTCCTCCTCGCTGAGTTTCTTGAAGTCGGTATTCTTGGCCAGCGTGGTGATCAGACCCTTGCGCCCCAGGTACTTGATCCGCACATCTTCCACCTCCTGGGCCGAACTGACCGCCGCAAGATCCGCCTGAAACTGCTCACGTATCTCTTGCACGGCACGAATCTCTTGCACGGAGATCACCTCCTCCGGACGGTCGCAGCACACGCCGCCCCGAAAAACCACAAACGGATATCGACCAGTCGACAGGTCTCCCTGGCAACCATTCGGGTAACCCAGCCGCGCGTCGGCCTGGATCCTCCACCTCGTGCACGCACGCGGCTGTCGATTCTGGCAGCAACTGAGCTCGCCCTGAACGAGCGGGCTCTGCGTCCGTCGCCATGCCGCCTCTGCCGCTTGCCTGCTCAGCGCGCTGCCGCAAGATCGGCAGAATGGGGTGGTGCCGAATTCCGTATTGATACACGACCGGAACAGCTCTCGTCAAGCGGACCGGGGGAACACCAAACCCCACCCGTGGCAGGTCTCCCGACTCTCCCACGGTTGCCAACACCCGTACCCAGAATCGTTCGCACCGCCATTTGCATCCCCCGGCCACACCGCGGTATCCTCAGGTTTAAGAGAAGAATCGTGGCCCGCCAAGGGCCCGAGCCCGTTTGCTGGATATCCCCAAACGCCCGGTCGTTTCTCAGCGTATCACCCCCTCGGCCCCAGATGCCGCTTCCGCCTCCGTCCCGGTTTTCATGCACACACTCAAACACTCCAAGAGCACTCTGGCCGAAGGCATCTCCCTGCTCCTCTGGCTCGGACTGACCGTCATCGTCGTCGGCTGCTTTCAGATATTCATGTATCCCGCGATGTGGCCGGAAAACCGCCTGTTCGCAATGGGTTTTCTGGTCGCCGAGGCCCTGATCGGGCTGCTCGTCGCCTGGGCAGCGATGGCCAAAATTCGTCGCAATGAGACCTTCGTCTGCATTCTCGATGAAGAACTGATTGAATGCGTCTGCCCTCTGAAAACCCGCGGCGATTCCTTTCGATTGAAGTTGAAGGACCTGGTCCGCATCGAACAGGCAGAAGACAACGATTCCCACCGCTGGTACCTTCACGACCAGCAGGGCCACCGGTACTGGCTCACCCACGCCTACCGCAACCCGGCCGATAGGTTCGTCGACCGGATCCGGAAGCTGGTGCCCGACGTTCCTCAGATCCGGAGCTGACTTGGGCCGGGCTCGTTCGCCAGGCACCCGCCGCTTGGGCCTCGCCGCAGGCATTCCGCAGCAGCCCGGCTGGCGGACAATCGCAGCCCATTCCGCCACCTCGCCTCCCGTCATCTGCTCAGAGCGTCGCTTCGATGCATCCTTCCCAGCAGCGCCTCCCACCACTGGGATGCAGGAAGGCAGTTGCTGCATTCTGCGTAGATTGAGGTAATTTTTCCGATTTCGTGAGATTCTCCGATTATTCCGGAAGTTTCAGCTCAGACTTTCCGATAATGTCGCTGCCAAAGCCCAAATGCACACCATAGCGTGGCGAATACCCCCCAAACAAAGGTGTCCGAAATGAGACGGTTGACACGGAATGTCACCTGCATGGCATGGACCATGATGCTCTCGGTGGCGATGGGTGGAGTGGCTTCCGCAGAAACCCTGGCCGGCACCGGCGGCTCGCGGACGGTCTGGAAATACCGTGTCCTCGAAAGTCCTGCAGCCGTACCTCAACGACAGTCCACCTGGTCCCCCTATCGGGCCGGTCAGTTCGCCGCCCAGACGGTCTCGCAAACCACGTCGATCCCGTTGATGACCGAGACGGAACCGCTGGAACTCGGGCCGTCCGTCCTCAATGAAGGCGGCGAGGCTGGCGGAGCTGAAATGTCGTGCGATTCCTGCTCGTTGTGCGGTCCGACTGCCTGCGGCGAAGGGCTTGCCTGCGGTTCGACCGGATGCGGGCAGGGGGGGGCGTGCGGCGGGCCTGGCGGTTGCCTCAGTTGTTGCCCTCTCGGTGCCGCCTTTGTTCATCTGGTCACGAATCTGAACTACTCGGCTGGGGTCCACGGATTCAAAGGCCCGACCGACCTGGGGCGAAACGGCAATTTTGGCTTCGACTACGGCATGGTTTGGAGTTCCCCCTTCTGTGAAAGCTGGGGCATCGGCTACCAGGTCGGCGTCAATGTCGTCCACAGCAACTTCACGGGCGATCAGGTGATCGACATTTTTTCTGCCGACCACCGGGACCAGGTCTTCTACACCTCGGGCATCTTCCATCGAGCCCTGTGTGACGGCCTTCAGTGGGGCGTGGTATACGACCTCATGCGTGACAACTACCGCGACAACGCCACCACCGGCCAGATCCGCACCGAGGTCGCTCTTGCCCAGCCCGGATGTCACGACTACGGTTTCTTCGGCGCGTTTGGTGCCAACAACGACCGAATGGTCATCCCCCTGGTCAATCAAGTGATCACCGAGGTCGAGTTGGCACCCATGGACATCTACTCGGTCTTCTATCGCCGCTACTTCACCGGCGGCGGAATCGGGCGGATCTGGGGAGGTTTCACAAGTCACGGCGACGGAGTTTTCGGGGCCGATGCCACAGTGCCCCTCGGCACCTCCTGGGCCCTGGAGAACTCCTTCACCTACCTCGCCCCGAAGGACGGCGGTACCACCGGCCAGGAGCGGGAGAGCTGGGGAGTCTTTCTCCGCCTGGTCTGGTATCCTGGACGCCAGGCCGCCTGCGAGATCAACGATCCTTACGCTCCGCTCCTGGCGATCGGCAACAACACGAATATGCTGATCGATGCGGATGTCCGCTGACGGTCTGTCCCAAAACCGCCAAGAAGGCCTCCCACGGGCAGGCAATACTGGCAGCGGCAGAATCCTCCGGGTCGGTTCCAGCAGCTGCCCCGCAACCCTGGGGCCGGCCCCCCAAGTAGTATCGTCGAGAGAATTCGGGGGAGAGGGGGCCGCCTTGGCAGCCCTTCTTTCTTCCCGCAACCCGTCAACCAGTCACCGGCCGTTCTCGACGCCCTTCGGAGCCTGCGACTCGGCGCCAGTCTCCTCGACCGGTACGGCAGAATCCGGTCCTTGCCCGCCGACTTCATAGCGCGACTCCAGTTCCGTCACCCGCCTTTCCAGCCGGCCGAGCTTCTCGATCAACCGCATCTGGATATACCACCCTGGCACCGAGACAGCCAGCACAAAGAACACGACCGCCCAGATCCCCCAGCGAAAACCTCTTGTGTCCGAGTTCATTCGGTGTCTTCCTTACGCCAAGTGGACAAACGCGGCGGAATCTCATAGGCGGATCGGGACGGAAGCAGGCACCGGCGCTCCGTACTCACGGCCCGCCATACCCTACTCCAACCATCGTGCATTCAACCCCGCCAGATACGCCGAATAGGCCCGGTTCAACTCGGCCGTCCCGACTGCTTCTTTGTGAATCCAGAACCGGTAGCTCATCCGCACCGGCTTGCCTGGCTGGAGTGTCCGGGGCGACACACCGGGCCAGCCTACGCAGAGCGGGCCATAGTAGCGCAGGAGCCACTCGGGAGGGTAATCGGGGTGATCCGGGGCGATGAAAATCGCCGCGCCGCTGGCAGCGTCGCGGCCGTCGAACCTGGCCGTAAAGTCGGCCCAGCGGAGGATTGTCGTCGTCAGGTCGCCCGCAACGGGGCCGCTGGCCACGGTGATCACCGTGGCCGGATCGCGCGGAACCGGCGGGCAGAAACGCACCGTCAGGCCGCCATAGCTCTTCCCTTCGGCGCCCAGCAGCGTCACCGGTTTGTCGGTGGCGGTCAGCACCAGGTCGATGTCGACGGCCCGGGCCCCTTCGGCCGCATGATAGACCCGGAGCCAGACCCGCTCGATCATCACCTTCTTGTCTCCTGCGAACCAGCCGTTCTCCACACCGAGCACCGCGGCGACCGGGCCCGACTGGCGGGCGAGCCATCCGGCGAACTGCTGACGGATCGTCGCACCCGCCCAGAGGTCGTGCTCCACACCGTCGACGCTCACGTGGGGCCATGTCCAGAAGATGCCGTGGTGATGGTAGTGGTCGCGGGGAAAGTCGTCGGTCAGGACCTCGCCATCGAGACCGTAAACCGGGTGGATGTAGCAGGCCCGGCTGCGGCGGTGCTCGCTCTCGGGGAGATCTTCCCGGGTAATCACACCAAAGTTGTAGACCAGGACCGGGGCCTCGCCGTCGTTGACCTGCACGGACTTGTCGTTCAGTTCGACCAGTCTCATCTCCGCCGCGGCCGCCGTGGGCTTCTCCGCCGCCGTGAGTTTGAAACGCCGGTCCCTGCCGACCCGTTCTCCCGGGACAATCGTGGCCACGATGGCCGTCTTGCCCTCGGCCGGAAGTCCTTCCGCGGCCGCCAGGGGCACGGCCTGGGCCATCGGCCGGTAATCGGGATACCCGGCCTCCACCAGGGCGAGTTGCCCGCCGCAGGCCAAAGCCTGGCCCTCGGGCACCGCAATCTGCAGGCTCAAAGGCTCACCCACCCCGGCAATCCCCAGCACGGGCTCGGCGCCGACAGCCGGTTCCGCAGAATACGCCGTGAGTGCCCAAAGAAGGAATGCAGCAATGGCAAGGCAACACGAAGACTTCATATTCTCTTCCTTCCCACGGGCCATTCTGGAGTCGAAACACGAGAAATCGTGAGCCCTCCGAACGGAAACGTCACGATCTGCCTGCTTCTTTCTCAATACACGCGAACATCCACGGCGGCGCCGTTGCGGCGGGCCGAGAGGTAGGCACTGTAGATCGTGGATATGGCATCGGCGGCCAGGTGGCTGTCGCTCTCCGGCTTTTCGCCGTAGGCAATCGTGCGGTAGAAGGCCTCCATTTCCTGGGGATAGCCGGTGAACCAGTCCTCGTCCGGCGACGTGCAGGCCCAGCCCTGCTTGGTGCCGATCTTCTCAACCACATAGATGTCGCGAAAGTTGGTTTCCACCGGATTGTAGGTCTGCATCGCCGTATTGGGGTTGATGTTGCACAGGGTGCGATGGTTATTGGCGCAGATCTCCAGCCAGTTGTGGATACCTCCCAGAACGATGTCGCTGCTCACCAGCGTGGCAATCGTCCCGTCGTCAAACTCAACGTGGATCATGGCGAAGTCGTCGATATCGTAGTAGTCCTTGCGGATGTGCCCCTCGTCGCGGAAACCGGGCGTGCGGGTGATCGCATGCGTCCTGGCGGTTACCCTCTTGGGATGGATCGGTTGGCCGTCGCGCACATGCCCTTCGACCCGTTTCAGATACAGAGCCGCGGTCAGCGGGTGGCAGCCCTTGCCGATGAGCACCCCGCCGCCGCAGCGGGCTGTGTAGGCGTAGTCCACTGAGTGGGAGCCGCTGTGGGCCTCCTCGCCGTGGATCCAGAGGATCTGCCCCCCCGTTTTTTCGAGAATCTCCCGCTCCTTCTGCACCGCGGGCGCGTAGACCCAGTTCTCCGCATACAGCAGCCGCCCCTTGCTCTTCTTCTCCGCATCCAGGATGCGTCCGACGCTGCCCAGGGCCGATTCCAGGACCACCTCCATGTCGGCCTTGTCCCAATGGAAATCGCCGGAGCCGTCACCGAAGTAGCCAGTCAGTGGTTTCTCGCACACCACGAACTTGTCTCTCTCCAGAGCGGCAACCGTCGTCCGCTCATGGGCCATCGGGGGAACGCAGACATGCACGGCGTCCACCTCGTCCAGGAGCGCATCGAGACTGCCGAAGGCCCGGATGCCCCGATTCTCGGCATACGTCTTCCCACCGTCGGCATCTTTGGTAAACACCCCAATGACATCGATGTTCGTGCCGTAGACCTTCCGGAGCGCCTCGAAGTGAAACGTCGACGAAAAGCCGGAGCCCACGATGCCGGTGCGAACTGTCTTCTTCTCCATGGACAGAATCCTCTCAGAGCATGACAAAATGACCGATCGTGCCCGTCGCCGCCCGGCGGAGACTCGGCATCCTGCGGTGATCTCCTATCCCCCTGTCACGTAGGCCATGAAATTGAACAGCCACGGATGGCTCCAGGGATTCCAGGTGGGGTAGGTTACCGACAGGACCGACATGCCCAGCAGCACGAGCGCCAGGCCGCGGGACCATCGACGCTCCGCGCAGCGATCCGCCGCCGGCAGCATGCAAACCAGCCACAGCGGGGCGAACCAGAAGGCCCACCTCAGTCCGGCCGTCATCCCGCCGTAGTTCCGGTTCTCCTGGGGCTGCATGAACAGATAGAAGTACAGGCACACAACCGTCACGGCGGTGACCAGGATCGCCATCTGCCGCAACCGGGGGTCAACAGGCGAGATCAGCCAGATGCCCGTCCCGAAGGCCGCCAGGATCCAGATCGGCGTCAGCGAGAAGATCCCGTGGTGCCCGACCAGGGCATGCAGCGCGTAGATCCACTCCGACGGCTCGCCCTGGTCCACCCCTTTCCGGTCTCGCCAATAGGAGGGCACGGGGTTCTCGTCGGGATGCCGCTGATACTCGTAGTCGTACCAATCCGTTTGCGTGTAGGCCGGGCGGAGAGTTTCGTGGGCGGCCCAGTTCGTGCCGAAAAACCCCGCCGTCACCAGAATCGCGGCCGGAACTCCGGCCAACAGCGTCTGTTTTGGCGCCTTCCACAGCAGCGCCCCGCCGAGAGCCGCCGTCAGGGCTGCCCCCGGTAGCTCGCAGGCCACCACAAACGTGGCCATCAGTCCGGCCACCGCGAAGTAGCGCAACCGGCGCTCGCCGTCGAACCAGATGCGAACCGCCGCGTAGAGCGCCACCAGGGCACTGACTGCCCCCGGCAGGTGATTGTTGGCGGTCACCGCAAAGGTGGTCAGGAATGTCCCAAACACGGCCGCCGCCATCACGAAGATCCGCCCCCAGTCCGACGTTCCAAAACGTTCGACCAGCCTGGCGACCAGCACGAAGTAGACCAGCAGCGGGATGACGTTGAAGATCACCAGAAGCGTACGCCCCATCGCATAGGGATGGCTGCCCAAGGTCGCCCCGGTCAGCTTGTGCAGCACCCAGTAGGGGATGGCCATCAGCGTGGGAAGCAGCGGTGGCTTGCTCGAGTACAGATACGCCTCGCCGGAAGGACCGTGAGAGGGAAGCGAGTGCTTCACCATGTCGATGGTATCCCATCCCGGTTCTGCAAGCACTTTGTTGATCGCGTAGGGCACCCAGCAGTATCGTTTCCCGCCCTGCGGCGTCTGTACCTCGGCGGCTACCCACATGTCGCGTTCCACCAGGGCCCGCAGGGTGCACCAGCGGCTGCGGTCGTTGGCGCTCAGAAACGGCCGCTGGATCCCCGCCCTCCGCAACAAAGTCCCCCGGGTGCGGGCCAGCTCCGCGTCGATCCGCTCCGAGGGCAGCCCCCTGGCTTCCAGGTCCGCTCTTTTCGATCGGAGACGCGGCTGGATCTCGCTCTGCAGATAGAGCGTCAGACGCGCCCCCGACACGTCGTCTACGGCAAGCACCCGCCCCAGGACGGCTCCAACCCCCATCGCGATCAGCAGGGCATACACGCTCTTCCGCAATGTTTCGCGGTCATCTCTCGGCTGCTCGTTCATCGGCTCCACTCGCTCCCAGGATGCCCCTCCGTCAGTCGTTCTTCTTCTCCGGTTCGATCGTCTCGGCAATCGAGTAGTTTCGCTCGCTCCTCTGATTGTAGGCGATCACCAATTCCCCCAGGAACCCGACCGTCATGAACTGCGCCCCGAGCAGCAGCAGCCCCACCGAGTAGATCACCGCCGGCCGCTGGTGGAGAGGCATAAGGTCCAGCCCCGGCCAGATCTGCCCCACGACCCAGTACGCGGCCAGGTACAGCATGCCGAACCCGCCCAGGAAGAACGACAGCAGCCCGATCGTGCCCAGGATGTGTTGGGGGCGCTGGCCGAACCCGGTGAGAAACTTCACCGTCAGCAGGTCAAGGAAGCCCTTGACGATCCGGGTCACGCCGTACTTCGACCGCCCGAACTCCCGCGCCCGGTGCTGCACCACTCTTTCGCTCACCCGGTAGCCCCGCGCGGCAGCAAGGACCGGCACGAACCGGTGCAGTTCGCCGTACAGCGTCACCTCGTCGAAGATCTGCCGCCGGTAGCACTTCATGCCGCAATTGTGGTCGTGAAGTTCCACGCCCGTCAGCTTGCTCACCATCCAGTTGAATACTCGCGACGGCCCCACCTTGTGCCAGGGATCATGGCGGCGTTTCTTCCATCCGCTGACCACATCATATCCCTCGTTCATCTTCTCCAGAAACGCCGGGATTTCCGCCGGGTCGTCCTGCAGGTCGGCGTCCAGGGTCATCACCATCTCGCCTCTCGCCAGGGTGAATCCCGCATTGAGCGCCGCCGCCTTGCCGAAATTCCGGCGGAACCGAATCGCCCGCACCCGCGGATCCTTGTCGGCAAGCGATCGGATCACGCCCCACGAACCATCGCTCGAACCGTCGTCGACAAACACGATGTCCAGTTGGTAATCGTTTGCCTTTCCCACCGCATCGATCTGCTCATGCAGTTTCTCGAGGCTTTCCTCTTCGTTGTAGACGGGAATCACGATCGATAACATGCCGCATCTCCTGGGCCAGGAACGCAAAGCCTGGCGGTTGGACCTTTCACGACACCGGGTGAGCGCCCCATTTCAGACAGGGAAAGCAACTACAAGGATACGCCGTTTCACGACCTCATTCAGGCTCGATCGGCCCACGCGGCCGAAACCCAAAGTAGAGAACCACCGCTACAATCAGTTCCCCCACCAGCCACACGATCCGCAGCAGGACGGCGCTCAATCCCGCCGTCACGTTGGCGGGAAGCGGTGTGCCAAGCTGCTGGAAATAGGGCTCGATAAGCTCCGCCAGAATCCCGTCGCGAACAAAAAGCCCCCCGGGAATCAGCGACAGAAATCCGGCCACCATGGCCAGCGAAACCGACGCCAGGTAGCGAGGGAAGTCGATCACCAGATTGGTGCCCTCGATTCCCATCGCCTTGAGCGTGGCCCACAGGCTCATGGCCAGAAGCGCCCAGGAAAGGGTCATCATCACCCAGCCCGTGGCCAGCGTACCGAAGCCGATATCGTCCAGCTTCTTCTGCGTTTCCAGGTCCGATTTGGCAACCCGAGCCATCCTGGCCAGGCGTCGAAACAGCGGCGGAATCGTGGGAACGCCCGCTGCCAGCATCAGGCCGATCGCCACCGCACACAGCATCCAGTGTCCGCGGAACCAGACCGCCAGGATGGCCGCCGACCAGAAAGCACCCACCGCCATCATCGTCAGGGTCTCGAAGAACACGGCCGCCGCCGCCACCGAGGCCCGCGCGCCGCCCGTTCTGAGAAGTGCCGCACGGAGCACCACTACCATGGCCTTCCCCGGCACGTACTTCCCCAGGTGGCCAATGTAGTAGGCCCGCATGGTTTCCCAGAACCGCGTCCGCTGGCCGAGCACCCGCAACACCCGCCACCAGAACAGCCCGGCAGGCAGCAGCCCGACCACGTAGATCACTCCGGCCAGGAAAATCCAGCCCCAGTGCATCTCCCAGCCGTTCTGCCAGAGTTTCACCACACCGCTCAGAAGCGTGTCGCCCACGGCCCAGAGCACGATGCCCACAATCAGCAACTTGATTGCGGCAAACAACCACTTTCTCGACTTGGCGGACTTCTCGGTCACAGACGGCTCCTGCTTCGCGATGGCGGCCGGCCCCCTCTTGAGGGAGCAGCCCGCCTTGATCAGCGACCAGCATAACACGCGCCCACTCGGGATGCAAAGCGGCTGGCCGGAGTCTCTCCGGCCGAAAAACGCAACGGGCCGGGGCTCTTCCCATCAAGGAAGCACACCGGCCCGTTGTTGCTCTTCTCTTCCAGGTCCCGGCCCCGGCAGAATCCTGACTGCGAGGCTCCACCAATTGGTGGGTTCTCTCCCGCCTGCGCGAGAGCGATTCACGATTCTCCGATCCAGCCTCCGGCAACGCCCGTTCAGTAGGTCGTCCGCGACGCGTCCGTGCGATTGACCACCACGGCCGGCGTGCGGCCCGACCAGCGATACGGATACCACGGGTCGTTGCCCGTCCACACCGCCGCACCCTCGCCGTCCATGATCGCGGTGCTCGTCGTGGGACGCATAAGCGATATCCCAAACCACCGTCGCGAGGCCAGACGCGCCTCCCGCTGCGAGGTGCGGAATTCCGCCTTTCTCCGGACGGCTTCCTTCGGATCGTCCCGCCGGTTCATCTGTTCCTGATAGAACCACATCTCCGGGGTTGCCGTGACCTCGCCTGGAGTGATACCTCCACTGAAACGCATGGTCGACTCGTTATTGTTCTGCGCCGGCGCCGGCGCCTGCGCCTGGGCGGGTATCGCCATCAGAACGACCAGCAGCGCTACTGCGATTGGCAGCCATCTCATGGGCAGACTCTCCCCTCGATTCCCTTGCTGTATCCCACGGTTATTTCCTGCTCCGCGCAACCAACACAAGCGATGCGGGAGCTGACTCGCTCACAACCGGATTCGGCTAGAATCCAACTTCGGGATTAGAAAGAATCTTCCGAATGGGCAAAGCGTTCCGCGAAGCCGCAAAACTGGCGAGAGCGGGCAAAACAGGAAACTTCGACTTCAGGCCAGACCTTGTGCCCGCGACTTGAGAATCCTGCCGTAATCCGCCTCATCCCCCTCCACAACCAGCACGTACACAACACCTGCCCCCTGCCACGCGGAAACGGCAAGGCCCTGGGTCCGCATTTGTGGAGTGCCCGGCACCCTTGTCGGAAGAGGGGCATCGGATCGGCACCGAACGACATACAGCGTCGCTTTCTGCCCCGGCCGCATGGGGATGTCGTAGGCCACCGCCTCAGCACGGTCAAAATCCGCCACCCGGCGCCACTGCACGCCGTCAGGGAACAACAGATCGGTGCTGTAAGGGAAACGGTCTGGAGGACTCTCCGCCGTCGCCCCGGTTGGCGGGGTTCCTCGAGTGACCACAGATCGGTCGCGGGCCACGGAACGAAGCCATTCCGGACTCATCGTGGGCAGTCGGTTCAGCATGACGGCCGCAATCACGACCGCCGCCACCCCAATCCCTGCCGCGACCGCGGCCCACGCAAACCGCCGCCTCCGCCATGAACGACCAGCCACCCCACCCGCCGTCCGCGTCGGACGCTCACCCGCATCTTCCAGCCCCTGAAGAATCTGCTCGGCCAGCCCCGGCGGAACAGGCACATCCCTCATGGCCTCGACCAGACGTGCGTCCCATGCGAGGATCGCATCGAGCCGCTGCGCCAGCCCAGGGTCTCTTGCCAACGCCTCGGCCATCGAGGCAAACCCTGGTTGGCTCGCCGCCTCGTCCTTCGATCGAAGCGCCTCCAGCGTCTCCATTTGTTCCTCAGTCCAAATGCGACGTTCATCCATGGCGTCACCCTTTACCCGTCGGAGGACTGACAGGAGTCGACTGGCCCTGCTCCCGACGTGTCAACTCCGCCCGCAGCCGGGCCTTTGCTCGCGCCAGCCGACTCATGACCGTGCCCATCGGCATCTCGAGTTGCTCGGCAATCTCTTGATAGCTGCACTGCTCGAAATAAAACATCACCAGCACCATGCGATGGTTTTCCGGCAGACCGGCCAACGCATCCTCGAGCGCCTCCCGGTCGAAATCGACCGGCGCATCCACCCGACCGACAAGTTCGTCAAAATTCATCTCAAGGGCCGCCGCCGGAATCGGCCGCCTCTTTCGGCAAAGCTTGAGAAAATGGCTTCGCAGGATGGCGAATAGCCACCCTCGCACATTTCCCGAATTGCGCAATTGCTCCAGTTTCTCGTGTGCCGTCAGGAAGACCGATTGGCTCAGGTCTTCCGCATCCGCGATCGAACCGCACAGCCGGTAGGCATATGCATAGATCTCCCGATGGTGATCCAGAACGAGCTGCGTGATTTCCGGTTGTGCCCGATCTCCGCCCATGCCAACGCTTCCCACCAAGTGAGAGACTCCCGCCGCAGGCAATATTCCCGGCAACCCGGGAAAAACCTGACGATTTCCACCAAATTAGCGAAAAATGTGAACTTAGGGAACCACGGCTCGCCACCCACTCCCCGCTTGAGCGGGTTTCAGCCCCGTCCGTCCACTATTTCGGAATTTCCATGGAATAATTGGACGCACTCGCGGATCAACTATCCACAGAGCCGGCCGGAATCGAAGGTGCCGGCACTTCTGAAACCGTTTCTCGAGAAAGGCAATTGTGATGAAGAAGTTCTTCGCCCTCATGCTGCTGACCGTCGCCCTTTGCGGATTCTCCCTCGGCTGCGCCAAGAAAGCCGACGCGCCCGCCGGTGGTTCCTCCACCCCCGCTGCCGCCCCCGAAGGTGCCGCCGCCGAGGGTGCCGAGGGTGCCGCTCCCGCTGCCCCCGCTGGCGATGCTGCGAAGTAACCCCCGTCGCTCACACGCGATCAAGCTTGCTCTCCAACGGCGCGGATTGGCTCGTCCGATTCACGCCGTTGGGCGTTTCTTGGACGCAGAGGTCGCCCGCCCAGGTCAACCCCCACATCCCTGACGCTCACCAGCCACCGGCTCTCAAGGCTTCTCCGGCTTGGGAATACGGGATCCGCCGCTCTTGCGACGACGTCCGCGGTGTGAGCGGGTTGCGTGATCGATTTCGGCTTCGTCCGTGCGTTTCCCGATCTGACCGCGCATCTGCTGGATACGGTCTCTCAGCGCCGCGGCCCGTTCAAACTCCAGCGCCTCGGCCGCGGCAAGCATCTCCTGCTCCAGCTCGTCCAGGTACTCTTCCGTGATGAATCGGGCTTCGTCGTCCCGTCCCACGGCGGCGTTGGAGCTGGCATGGGCCGCCGCCTCAGCTTCGATCCCTCTTCGAATGCTCTTGCGGATCGTCTCCGGGGTGATTCCGTGTTGCTCATTGTACTCCTGCTGCATCGCACGCCGCCGACGGGTCTCCTCGATGGCCCGCTGCATCGAGTCGGTCATCGTGTCGGCATAGAGAATCACCTTGGCGTTCACGTTGCGGGCCGAACGCCCGATGGTCTGCATCAGCGACGTCTCGCTCCGCAGGAATCCCTCCTTGTCGGCATCCAGGATGGCCACCAGCGAGACCTCCGGCAGGTCCAGCCCCTCGCGGAGCAGGTTGACCCCCACGAGCACGTCGAAATGCCCCTCGCGCAGGTCGCGCAGGAGCTCCACCCGCTCAAACGCGTCGAGCTCGCTGTGCAGCCACTTGCAGCGAACGTCCTGCTTGCCGAAGTAGTCGGCCAGGTCCTCCGCCATGCGCTTGGTCAGCGTGGTCACCAGCACGCGCTCCCCCGCCTCGGCCCGCTGACGGATCTGCTCCAGAAGATGGGCCACTTGCCCACGGGCGGGAACCACCTCCACAAGCGGATCCAGCAGGCCCGTCGGCCGGATCAACTGCTCCACGATCGCTCCCTTCGACCTGTCCAGCTCGTAGGGCCCCGGAGTCGCCGACACGAAGACCACCTGATGGATCCGCTGCTCCCACTCGTCAAACTTGAGCGGCCGATTGTCCAGCGCGCTCGGCAGCCGGAATCCATGCTCGACCAGGGTCGACTTCCGGCTCTGATCCCCGGAATGCATCGCCCGCACCTGCGGAACCGTCACGTGCGACTCGTCGACGAACAGCAGGTAATCGTCCGGGAAGAAACTGAACAGCGTATCCGGCGGCGACCCCGGCGGACGCCCCGACAGCGGACGGCTATAATTCTCGATCCCCGGGCAGTAACCTACCTCCTGCAGCATTTCCAGGTCAAAACGCGTTCGGGCGCTCAAACGCTGTGCTTCCAGCAGTTTTCCCTGCTTGCGAAGCTGGTCGAGCCTCTCGGCCAATTCCTGGTGAATCTCTTCCACGGCCCGCTTCACGCGTTCATCGGGGAGTACGAAATGCTTGGCCGGATAGATGTAGAGCTCCTCCTGGCGGCTGAGCACCTCACCGCTGGTCGGGTTGATGCGGGAGAGTTGCTCCACCTCGTCCCCCCAGAATTCGATGCGCACGGCAAACTCTTCGTACGACGGAAAAACTTCGACGCAGTCGCCGCGAACCCGAAACTTGCCCCGCTCGAACGCCACGTCGTTTCGTTCGTACTGGATGTCGACCAACCGGGCGAGCATCCGATCCCGCTCCGCTTCCTGCCCCGTCCGCAGCGACACCATCATCTCCCGGTAGTCGTCGGGAGACCCCAGGCCGTAAATGCAGGAAACACTGGCCACAATGATCACGTCGCGCCGGCTCATCAGCGCGCTTGTGGCCGCCAGCCGCAGCCGATCGATCTCCTCGTTGATCGACGCGTCCTTCTCGATGTAGATGTCGCGCTGGGGAATATACGCTTCCGGCTGGTAATAGTCGTAGTAGCTGACGAAGTAGGCGACCGCATTGTTCGGAAAGAACTCGCGAAACTCCGCATAAAGCTGGGCCGAGAGCGTCTTGTTGTGGGAGAGAACCAGCGCAGGACGCTGCAGGCGCTGGATCACATTGGCCATGGTGAAGGTCTTCCCCGACCCGGTGACGCCCACAAGCGTCTGGAACTTCTTCTTCTGCCGCAACCCCTCGGTCAGGGCTTCGATCGCCTGGGGCTGGTCGCCGGCCGGCTCGAAAGGACTCACCAGTTCAAACACGATCGACTCTCTCCCTCGCGCCCCGTGCGCACTGCGGCGTCAAGATCAGGTACCATCCCCACCCCATCGAGGCATCCAGCTTCCACACGCATGCTGACGGACGAGGGCGGCCAAGCCAATCATTGTATGCCCACCCAGCCCTGTCCGGCAAAGGGGGCTTACGATCCCCTCCGACGTGCAGTTCCTGCCGCCAGCATCACCTCTGCGGCTCGGTGGACCACGACTCGGCGCTCAGGTAAGGCCGCATGAGTTCCAGCGTCTTCTCCCCGATCCCCCGTACCCGCAGCAGATCCTCGGGCGATTGGAATGGTCCCTTGGCCTGGCGATCGTCGACAATTCGGCGCGCAAGCGATTCCCCGATTTCCGGGAGCTCCATCAGTTCCGGCCAGGCCGCCGTGTTGATATTCACCTCAAAACGGCTCGTACGCCGGGGCAACCGATCCCACTCGATGAGTCGACCGGCCAGGCCGCCGCTCTGCCACCACCAGACGCCAAGGGCCAGCGCCCCAACCAGTGACATCCCCGCAAGACAGCACTGGTCTCGGCGGCGCAGAAGAAAAGGACGCAGCCCCTCGCCATCGTTCTCGTTTGTACTGGACACATGCCACCTCACTTTCCGATCCCCACCCGTTTCGGTTATGCTTCAGCATAGTCGGTTTGACGACATCTACCCAGCCGGAGACCGCGTCTGTGGCCAAAGAGTTTCACCAGATCCAGTGGGATCGGACCGCCGAGAACGAACTGCGCGACCTCGTCGGGCGGATGCTCCAGGAGGATCTCGGCGACGAAGGCGATTGCACATCCCTGGCACTCGTTCCCGACAACGCTCCCGGACGGGCCGCGGTTGTAGCCCGCCAACCGGGTGTGATTGCCGGCCTCAAGGCGGCCGAACTCGTATTCGCTCGGTTCGACCCAGCCATCAGATGGAAGGCATGCTCTGAAGACGGGGCCCAAGTCAAAGTGGGCCAGGCCCTCGCGGAGGTCCACGGCCCCGCCCAACGGCTTCTCACCGCGGAACGGTCGGCCCTCAACCTCCTCGGCCGCCTGTCTGGCGTGGCCACCCTGACGGGCCGGTATGTCGACGCGGTGGCCGGCACGGGGGCGCGGATCTACGACACCCGGAAAACCACTCCCGGACTGCGGCGTCTGGAAAAGTATGCCGTTCGCTGCGGTGGAGGTTTCAACCACAGGCTCGGGCTGTTTGAGGCCATCCTGATCAAGGACAACCATCTCGCCCTCGGGGCCCAGGCCGATAGCGGCCGCCCTCGCTTCACTCCCGCCGAAGCGGTCGAGCAAGCCCGCCGCTATTTCTCCAGCAAGCGGACCTCCGCCGATGCCGGTTCCTCGATCGTGGAAATCGAGGTCGACACCCTTGAGCAGCTCGACGAGGTCTTGCCGGCGGGACCTGACATCGTGCTGCTGGACAACATGGGACCGGAATTGCTCCGCCAGGCCGTCCAGCGGCGCGACCGCATCAACCGGTCGGTCGAACTGGAGGCGTCCGGCGGCGTCAACCTCGACACGATCCGGGCCATCGCCGAAAGCGGCGTGGATCGGATCAGTGTCGGTGCGCTTACCCACTCGGCCGTAGTGCTCGATGTGGCCCTCGACTGGATAACGTGAACGGCAATGGCCCGCTGAGCCGGTCCGCCGAATCCTGCCCCGGCCGGCAATGCCGCTGAGCGCGAGGCTGCTTGGGCGGTTCTGGAAAGAGGCCCTCAGCCGACAGCCCATTCCGAACGCCGGTCCGGAATCGGAGTCCGCACGGGCAGCCCCGACTGGTGAAGAAATGCCGCCAGCAGGTCGTAGCCGTATTCCGTCAGGATCGATTCCGGATGGAACTGCAATCCCACGATCGGTAGTGTCTTGTGCCGGATCGCCATGATCGTGCCGTCCTCGGCACCGGCAGACACCTCCAGACAGTCCGGAAGCGTTCCCGGGTCGACAGAGAGCGAGTGATACCGGCAACCGATCAAGGGACTCGGCAGCCCGGCAAAAACACCCCGCCCATCGTGGTAGACCGACGCGCTGCGACCATGCACCGCCTCCCGGGCCCGCACGATTCGACCGCCAAAGGCCTCGGCAATCACCTGGTGCCCCAGGCACACGCCGAGCATCGGAATGTGTCCGCCGAGCGATCGAACCACCTCGAGCGAACAGCCCGCCTCGCGGGGCGTGCATGGACCGGGGGACAGCACGATCGCCTCCGGTGCCAGGCAGCCGATCGCATCGACGTCGATCTCCGTATTTCGAACCACCAGCGGTTCCGCCCCCAGCCGCTGGAAGTAACGGGCAAGGTTATGGACAAAGCTGTCGTAATTGTCGATGACGAGTATCACCGCCCCTGCATCCGCTCTTTCAGCCAGGCGGCAATCTCGGGCATCCCGGTTCCCGTCCTGGCGGAGATCTCGAACACGCCGGCCTCGGGTGCGAGGGCTTTCATGTCCGAACGCACCCGGGCCCCTTCAAAATCGCAGTGGGGCAACAGCTCGATCTTGGTGATCGCCAGGGCGTGAGAACCCCGGAAGATGGCCGGATACTTGGCAATCTTGTCATCTCCCTCGGGAACGCTCAGGAGCACGATCCGCAGGTGCTCCCCCAGGTCGAATCCGGCCGTACAGACAAGGTTGCCCACATTCTCGATCATCAGCACGTCGACCGCCTGCAGGTCAAAATTGTCTGCGGCCGCCTGCACCATCATCGCATCCAGGTGGCAGGCCCCGTCCGTGTTGATCTGCACCACCGGCACCCCCAGGGCGTCGATCCGCTCGGCGTCGATCGAACTGGCAATATCCCCCTCGATCACCGCCGGGGCTATGCCCTTGCCCAACTGGGAGAACAGGTTCTCCAGAAAGGTGGTCTTCCCGCAGCCCGGTGATCCGACGATATTGACGCCGAACACCCCCGCCGCGTTCAGACGGCGACGATTCTCCTCCGCCAATTGATCGTTGGCTTTGAGGATCTTCTTCGCGGCAACAATTTTCATCATGCTGGCCTGCTCGTGAGGTCGAGAAACTCCCTAACCCCCTGATTCTTGCGGATTTCCCGCACCGCGACAAGGGTCGGCTGTCTCCTCGTCGATGTCGATCGTCTCCAGGAGCATCTCCTGACCGCCTTGAACCCGGATATCCGGGCTGCCGCAGACCGGACAATGAAGCCAAAGCTCCTCGAGTTCTGTGCTCGCGCCGCACGCCGCGCAGAGGCAGATAGCGCGGGGCTCCTCGATTTCCAGCCTCGCCCCTTCCAGCAGCGTGCCGGGGGAGAGCAGGTCGAAGGCAAACCGGATCGAGTCGGCCTGGACCCCCGAAAGACGCCCGATCGACAAGCCGAGCCGGGTCACCCGGCCTGATGCCCCGGCTCGCGAGACTTCCACTTCCACTTGCTCGATCAGAGCTTCAACGATCGATACTTCGTGCATCGGGCAGCCGCCGGCTCAGTCCACCGCCGCCAACTGGACCCGGGCGCTCTCCAGCCGCTGGGCCAGCAGCTTGGCAATCGCCTTGGTGAGCTGGAAACCGAGCAGCGGTTCCGCCTCGCACAGTTCGCGAACCTTCTTGGCGTCGAGGCAGATCAAGTGGGTATCCTTCACGGTTGTACCGATGGCCGTGGCCTTGTAGGGCTCGATCAGGGCCGACCAGCAAAGAAGCTCTCCACCCACGAGCGTGTCGACCGTCCGCTCTTCTCCTGTGCCCAGCACGTAGCGGATCTCGACCTCTCCTTGCGTGATGACGTGCAGCGTGTTGGCCGGGTCCCCCTCGCGAAACATCTCCGTTCCCGCCGGAACGTCCTTCTCTTCGGCGATCATCGCCAAAGCCTTCAGGCTTGCCTCACCGATGTTGGCGAAGTAATGGTACCGACGCAGCGATTCAGGCGATATCATGTCCGTCTCCTTTGTGACCCGATGCCCTTGGGACCGGAGCGGGCAACGTTTCCCTTTGGTCCCCTGCCTTCCCGGTTGTCAACAACTTGAGCACCTCCTCGACGGCCTTGGGGATCGATGCCGCCACGGCGGGGGTGCACTCCTCCGTAAACGTCAATATATCCTGCGCCTCGATGCCGACAAGCTGGATGTCCTTGTCCGCCGGCAGGCTCACACCCGCCTGGCGGCCGAAGGCCAGGGCCGTCGGCAGGTTCACGTCGTGAGCCGAACTGCTCCGCTGGGTCGGAATCGCGTCCGGAGTGAGAAGGTGGATCGTACCCGGCTCCGCCCCGGTGACGATCGCATCGATCACGATCGCCCGATCGTAACCCTCGAGCCGTTCCATCAGTCGCAGCCCGCCCCAGTAGTCTTCACCCACATCCACGTCGTCGCGATCCGCCAGGAGTTCCCGCAGCCGCGCCGCCACGTGCAGACCCACGCTGTCGTCGGCGACGATCCAGTTTCCGAGGCCGAGAATGAGAGTCTTCATTCAGTTGTCAGGGTCGAAATTCAGGGTTCAGGACAGTTGTGCAAAGCGGCCGACGAGCCCATGACGCCCGTCGCCGGGGGTATGACAGCCCGAAACACAACCCGAGGATCAGACCGGCCTGAAGCGCTCGCGGGACCCGCGCCGCTCCCAAGCGGAAGCGATTCGCCGGGCCCGCGCCGCCCTCTCGTCGACCACGCTTCCACGTTCGGGCGCTGGCTCGGAACCAGGCGTTCCGTCCCGGCTCTCCCCGACGGGGTTACTCGACAAAAAAGGCCGGGCGACCATTCTCAGCCGATCGCCCGGCCAATTCTACGTGAGCTTGCCCGTCAGTCCACATACTGGGAGAGCTTCTCGATCACCTCTCCCTCGGGATTGCGGAGACGTATTTCCAGCGGCATCTGGCCGGGCAGGCTGTGGGTGGCGCAGCCAAAGCACGGATCGTAGGCCCGGAACGCCATCTCGACCATGTTCAGCAGCCCCTCGGAAACCTTGCCCTTCTTGATCAGACCCTCGGCCGCCTTCTTCACCGACATGCAGATCGGGGCATTGTTGTTCGTCGTGCCCACGATCAGGTTCACGTTCGTGAGGATGCCGCGTTCGTCGGTCACATAGTGATGGGTCAGGGTCCCCCGCGGGGCCTCGACGCAGCCGACTCCCTCGCGGGGCGTTTCCGTCGGCAAGGTGCGGAACTTGTCGCTGGTGATTTCCGGGTCGGTGGCCAACTGCACCCAGCGCTCGGTCGCGTAGAGCAGCTCGACCAGCCTGGCCCAGTGGGTCGCCAGCGTGTGATGTACCGGCTTACCCCCCAGGGTCGAGTACATCTTCTCGTACTGCTCCTGGGCCAGCGGGGTCGCCATGCCGTCGGCCGCGTTCAAACGCGACAGTGGCGTTGCCTTGTAGACCCCGGAATCCTTCCCGTCCACAAAACCCTTCCAGCCGACGGCCTTGAGATAGGGGAACTTGAGGTACGACCAGGGCTCTACGCGTTCGGCAATGTGCTTCTGGTAGTCCTTCGCGTCGTACTTGACCAGCTCCTTTCCATCCGGCCCGACCACGCGGATCTTGCCGTCATAGAAGTTGACCTTGTTGTTCTCGTCGACCGTACCCATGTTGTACGTCTGGTGGGTGTAGACGCCGCCGGTAATGAGGTCGACGTAGGCGCTGTTCTTCAACACGATGTCGTCGAAGACCTGCAGGGAGAACTTGGCAAACTCGATCGCTTCCCGCCCGCGGGCCTCGATCTCCTTGCGTTGCTCCTCGTTGATGCCGCGGCTGACGCCGCCGGGCAGGCCCCAGTTGGGGTGGACCGGCCGCCCGCCGAGCATCTTGATCAGGGCGTGGCCGTCGCGGCGCATCTTCAGCACCTTGCCCCCCACGTCCATGCCCACCTTCTTGATCACGCCCAGCACATTCCGCTCCGCCGGCGGTGCATCGGGACCAACCACAAAGTCGGGACCGCCCAGGGCGTAGAAGTGCGTCGTGTGGTCGGTGGCGAAGAAGATGTTGTAGAACATCTCCCGGAGTTTCTTGGCGGCCGGGGGCGGATCGACGCCCCAAACCTTGTCCAGCGCCTTGGTGGCCGCCATATGGTGCGCCTCGGGGCACACGCCGCAAATCCGGTTCGTCAGGTTCGGCATATCCTCCGCCGCACGTCCCACGCAGAACTTTTCGAAGCCTCGCAATTCCGGAATCTGCAAATAACAATTGGCCACGTCGCCTTCCTCGTTGAGGAAGATGTCGATCTTGCCGTGGCCTTCCAGCCTGGTAATGGGATCGATCGAGATTCGTTTCATCGTTTATACTCCTGCCTTGTTCTTGCGCCGCAGATTGCTCTGGGCCAGGCTGAACCGATAGAAGCTGCCGACCGGATCGGGAATGCCCTCCTTGATGATCGCATTGATCTCGTCGGGATTCTCCGAGTCAATCACGGAGGCCACCGCACTCAGTAACTGCATCCCGTGGTCCTCGACACCGTTGTTGGGACCGTAGCAACCGATGCAGGGCGAATTGACCTGCGGGCATAGGGCGCCGCAGCCTGCTCGTGTGGCGATCCCGGCGCACAGAAGGCCTTGCTCCAGCAGGCAGCGGTCCGGATCCACCTCGATTTCCCAAGTCCGGTAGAATTTCTTGATCTTCTTCTCCTCCCGCTTGCGGGGGCACTCGTCGCAAACGGTCGTGTTCGACCCGATCGTGGAACCCGGCGCCGGAAGCTTGCTTTCCAGGATCGCCACGATCGCGTCCCAGATCCGGTCGGATTCCGGCGGGCAGCCCGGAAGGAAGTAGTCGACCGGCACGGTCTGATTGAGCGTCTTCAAGGTGTCGTAGTAGACCGGCAAATGGAGCTTGCCCTCCGGCATCTCGGTCTCCGGCTGGGGCTCGATCCCTTTCGGATTATCGAGCGAAGGGCTGTCGTGATACACGGTCTGGAAGCAGCTCGCCTTGTCGTTCATGTTGCCCAGTCCGGGAATGCAACCCTCGGAAGCACACGAACCAAACGCCACCAGGACCTTCGCCTTCTGCCGCAGGAGCCGAGCCATGTACTCCTGCTCGCTGGTGCGGATACCACCGTTGAACAGGCAGACGTCGATCTCGCCGTCGGCCATCTTCTCGATATCGTGCACCTTGCCGTCGGCGGCACAGGGCCACATGACGATGTCGAAGTGCTCGGCAACATCCAGGATCTTGGTATCGATCCCGAGCGTGGAGATATCGCAGCCGCCGCACGAAGCAGCCCAGTAGACCGCCAGCTTGCCTTTTGCCTTGCCTTCGCTCATGACTGCACCTCCATCACCTCTGCGTGCTCTTTGACGATCGCTTCCAGCGCTTCCAGACGCTCGTCGCTCTCTTCCCAGTTACCGGGCCAGTTGAGCGGACCGAGCTTCTTGATGTCCGCCACGAACTCCGTGATGGCCTCGGCAAGCTGCTCCCCCTCGGCCGCCGAACGCCAGAACAGGCGGACCCGCTCGTCTTCCACGCCCATGGCGGCCAGCATGTGCTTGAGCATGTGGTAGCGCCGCATCGCCTTGTAGTTCTGGTCGATGTAGTGGCACTCCCCCGGATGGCAGCCGGCCAGCATCACGCCGTCGGCCCCCAGCGAGAGCGCCTTGGTGACGAAGGCGGGATCCATCCGGCCGCTGCACATCACGCGAATGATGCGCACGTTGGGCGGGTACTTGATGCGCGCCGAGCCCGCCAGGTCGGCGGCCCGGTAGGAGCACCAGTTGCACATGAACCCCACGATCTTTGGTTCAAAGTTCTCGTTATTCATTCTCAAAACCTTTTAGAGTCTTGGTTCTGGATTTGTGCGCATCGTGCACGCAGGATCTTGCGAAGGTTGGGTTGCGGGCTTGCCCCGCTCTGGGCAGTGTGCTCGTCTCGTCAGTGGCCTCAGGATGCAACCGGCTGGGACTCGGAGGCTTTGGCCGCAGCCCCGCCGTTTCCACCCGCCGGCTTGGCGTCCCAGAGAACGCCGCCGATCTGGGCGAATATCTGCTGGTTGTTGAAGTGGGCCCCCGTGATCACGCCCGCCGGGCAGGCCGCCACGCAGGTGCCGCAGCCCTTGCACATCGAGCTGACCACGTGGCTGGTTCCCTTCACCGCGTCGAACTCGATCGCATTGTAGGGGCAGAGATTGTTGCAGATCCGGCATCCCGAGCAGGCCTCTTCGTTGATCGACGCCACGATCGGCTCGATCATCACCTTGCCCTTGGTGATCATTCCCTGCACCCGGGCGGCCGCCGCGGCCCCCTGGGCCACGCAGGCCGGAATGTCCTTCGCCCCCTGGCAGGTGCCGGCCACAAACACGCCCTCGGTCATCGTGGCCACCGGGTCCAGCTTCGGATGACGCTCGGTGTACCAACCCGCCATGCTGCACGAGATGCCGCACTTCAGGCCCAGTTCCTTGGCGTCCGCCTGGGGCTCGATGGCGCCCATCAGCACCACCATGTCGACTGGGATCCGCCGCTGCTTGCCCAGCAGCGTGTCTTCGCACTGCACGATCAGCTTGCCCTGCTCGTCAGGATTCCGCGCCGCGTCGGTCACCTCGGCCACCTTGCCGCGCACGAAGTGCATGCCCTCTTCGAGCAGCCGTTGATAGAACTCCTCATAGGCCTTCTGGTTCGTCCGCATGTCGATGTAGAACGAGTACACCTCGGCCTTGGTCTTCTCCAGAATCAGGTGCCCAAACTTGAGCGCCGCCATGCAGCACACGGCCGAGCAGTGGGCGTTGTACTTCACATCGCGGCTCCCCACGCAGTGGATGATCGCCACCGACTTCGGCTCCGTCTTGCCGTCGCGCAGCACGATCTTGCCGCCCGTCGGGCCGGCCGCGTTGCACAATCGTTCAAACTCCATGTTCGTGAATACGTTCGCCAGCCGCCCGTAGCCGTACTGGGGAATCTTCTTCAGGTCGAACAGCTTCCAGCCGGTGGCCAGAATGATGTTGCCCACCTCGATCTCGATGATCTCGTCCTGCTGCTCGTAGTCGATCGCGTTCGTCGGACAAACCTTCGAGCAGACCTTGCACTTGCCCCGCTGGAAGTAGGTGCAGTTCTGCACGTCGATCACCGGGGTCCGCGGCACCGCCTGGGGAAACGGCGTGTAGATCGCCTTCCGGTACCCGATCCCCGCCTCGAAATCCTCGTCCACGATCTTGCGCGGGCACTTCTCCATGCAAATTCCGCAGCCCGTGCAGTCTTTCTCGACCACGTAGCGAGCCTTCTTGCGGATCTTAACCTTGAACTTGCCCACCGACCCGCTCACCTCCTCCAGCTCGGAGTAGGTCAGCATGGTGATGTTTTCGTGCTGGCCGGCCTCCGACATCTTCGGCGTCAGAATGCACGCCGAGCAGTCGAGGGTCGGAAACGTCTTGTCGAACTGGGCCATGTGGCCGCCCACCGAGGGGCTCCGTTCCACCAGATACACCGGATGGCCCGCGTCGGCCAGCTCCAGCGCCGCCTGCAGGCCGGTGATGCCCCCTCCCACGACCAGCGTGGCCGGGTGAACGTTCACGTAGCTCGGCTCCAGCGGCTGCTGGTACTTCACCCGTTCCGCCGAACCGGCAATCAGCGCCTTGGCCTTCGCGGTGCCCGCCGCCTTGTCGTTGCAGACCCACGAGACGTGCTCGCGGAGGTTCGTCATGTCGAACAGGTACGGGTTCAGACCCGCGTTCTTGCACGCCGTGCGGAACGTCTTCTCGTGCAGGTGCGGAGAGCACGCCCCCACGACAACGCGGGTGAGCTTCTCCTTCTTGATATCCTCCTCGATCATCGCCTGGCCGAGGGAGGAACACATGAACTTATAGTCTTTCGCCACGACAACGTCTTGGATGGTCTCGCCCGCCCACTTGGCGACCTCTTCAACGTCGACCGTCCCGGCAATGTTGCTGCCGCAGTGACAAATGTAAACGCCGACTCTCTCGGCCATGGTCGTCCTCCACTGAATATTCTCTCAGGGTGTCCTAAGCAGACACGGCCTCCAGCTTCTTCTTGAGCACCGGCAACCCTGCCACAAGCTCCTTGCCAAAACCGGCCGCCTTCGGGTCCATCCCGAACGCGACCCCGACCAGTTGCGTGAAGTAGATGATCGGCATCTTGAAATTCGTGCCGAACATGCCGTTCACTCGCGGCTGGTACGCATCGAGATTCAACTGGCACATCGGGCACATGCAGAGGATCATGTCGGCCTTGTAGTCGACCGCGCTCTGCAGCAGCCGCCGTTGCAGTTCGAAGGCCTGCTCTTCGCTGATCTGCGGCATGTGTCCGCCGCAGCAGTGAGCCTTCACCGGGTAATCCACCACCTCGGCGCCCAGCCACTCGAACAGCGTGTCCATCTGCATCGGATACTCGGTGCAGTCGCCCGCCGAAATCGGACGAACCGCCTGGCAGCCGTAGTACGGGGCGACCCGCAGGCCCTTGAGCGGGCGGACCACCTTCTCCTTGATCTTCTCCTCGCCAATGTCGCGGACGAGCACGTCGAGCAGATAGCGGACCTTGACGCTCCCCGCCTTGTATTTCAGGTCGCCGGCCGCCAGGGCCCGGTTGATCTTCTCGCCCATTTCCGGCTCATCGGTCATCAGCTTGTCGACCTTCGCCAGGTTGCAGTAGCAGGCGGCGCAGGAGGCCACAAGCTGACCGGCGCCGCAACTGGCAATCGCCAGGTTCCTCGCCACCACCGATGCAGCCGTCAGTTCATCCTGCGAGAAGTACTCGGTCGCCCCGCAGCAGTTCCAGTCGTCGATTTCGGCAAACTCGATCCCGAGGATCTTCGCGACTCCGCGCATCGACATGTCGTAGGCGGCGCCGTTCACTTCCATCGAGCAGCCAGGATAGTACGCGTATTTCACGATTCCCTCCCAATCTCTCGGGCTTTCTTGATGATGGCTTTCAGTTGGTCCATGCGTTTGATCTTCGTCGGAACCAGCGCCATGCGGCCCCGGCTGAACATCCCAATGCCCATCGGACCCATCTTCAGCATCGCGAACGGCTTGTTGAGCAGGTAGAACCGGCTCGCCAGACCCAACTCGTAGGCTCGGCCGTACTTGTCCACGTAGTCCGTGAAGGTCTTGGCCAGCGCCGGGGCATCGCTCCCGGTCGCCTTGTTCTCGGCGATCGCCATCCGCTTGAGCTGGTACAGAATGTCGGTGATCGGAATGTTCTGCGGGCACCGGGTCGTGCAGAAATAGCACGAAACACAGCACCACATCGTGTTCGACGTGAGCACTTCCTCGCGTTTGTTCGCGGTGATCAAGGCAAACAGGGTCCGCGGCGTGTGCTGCATGTCGGCCCCGCTCGGGCAACTGCCGCCGCAACTCCCGCACTGCAGACAGTGAACGATCCGTTCACCGCCCGGGGTCCCGTCGATCACTTCCTTCAAGAACTCGGAACCGAGCTTGTCGGCCTGTTGGGTGGTCATCAACTCCCTCCGGCTTCTAACGTCAGGCCCTGGTGGCTTGTGATTTTCTCTCACAACACGGCGTCACATGCGTGTTGGTCGCGGCAATTGCTAGCAATGAATGTGCCAAACAGGGACCGACCACCTCGATTCCACACAACCAGTTACCAGATTGACATTTACGACTCCCACTCCGCCGCCGGCCAGCCCCCGCCGTGCCCACGATCCCGCAGAATTCCGCGGATCACCGACGGAATTCCGCGAACCGCGATGTCCCCGTCAAAACGCGTCTCCTATCGCTGCCGAGTTCCCGCGCCCGCTGCCCCAGGCTTTGGCAATCGCGGCAGCAGCAGGTGGCATCCACGCGCTTTCGGCTGCCGGAGCGTTCTCAGCCCCTCGTTCCTGCACGGGTGTGTGCCGCTGGAATTTCTCGGAGTGCCAGGAAACGACCTTTCCGCGGCTGTCGCTGGCGCAACCCTGCAAGAATCCCGTCAGCCCTCGAATCGATACCCGGCACCGTGGACCGTGCGAATCAGCGTGGGCTGCTTGGGTGAGATCTCGATTCGTTTGCGCAATTGCGAGATGTGCTGGTCGAGCGTGCGGCTGTTGGGCAGGTAGTCTTCCCCCCAGCAATGGTTGAAGATCGTGTTGCGGTTCAGAACCTCGCCGCGGCGGCGATAGAACAGTTCCAGCAGCTTCACGTCGCGCAGGCTCAACTCGATCGCCACCTTGCCCCGGCGGGCGCGAAGCTCGCGGGGAAAGACCTCCAAGTCGCCCATTCGGAACGAGTCAAGGCCTGCCGGTTCCGCCGCCGCCCAGCATCGCCGCGTGACCGCCCGGATGCGGGCCACCACTTCCTTCACGCCGAAGGGCTTGACGATGAAATCGTCGGCACCCAGTTCCAGCCCGATCACCTTGTCGATCTCTTCCGACCTGGCACTGATGAAGATGATCGGAACCAGCGGCCGCGCCGCACGCATCTTCTTGCAGGTATCGTATCCGCTGAGCTTCGGCATCATGATGTCGAGGCAGACGAAGTCGGGCAGTTCCGCCTGGAACAACTCCAAGGCCGTCTCGCCGTCCTCGGCCTGGAGCACCCGGTAGCCTTCGCTGCGAAGCACCTCCGCTAGGCCCTCGCGAGTAAACCGATCGTCTTCGGCCAGCAGAACCTTCAAACGGCACCTTCGCTTTCCGCTCTTGGGGTGTCGAGGATGACTTGGAAGCGGGCCCCGTTTTCACCGGGCGGCAGGGCCGCCGGCCAAAGCGAGCTACCGCTCGCGCTGAAATGGTCTGCTCCCGTTGGTCGCGAATCTTCGTGAGAGACGTGACGATCTCTGAGGTTAGTGGCACAGGGCAGGAGAACCACGTCGCCGCCGTGCATGCGGGCCAGTTTGCGTGCTATCGACAGACCGATGCCGGTGCCCGTGGGCCCCTCGATGCGATCGGAGACCCTGTAGAACGCCCGGAAGATCTTGTCCCGCGAGCCCGCCGGGATGCCGGGGCCCCGATCGGCAACCACGATGGCGGTTTGCGAGCCGTCCTGCCGGCTGACGATTTCCATGTGCCCGCCGCCGGCGGCATACTTCTCCACGTTGTTGATCAGATTCCCCAGGATCTGCTCCAAGGCGTCGGCATCGAGATTCACCAGGGCCTTGGCCTGCAGGTCGAGAATAACCTCAACCGCCTTCTGCTCGAGAGCCGGCCGAAAACGCTCCACCACGGCAGCGATCACCTCATCGACCCGACCGGTCGTCTTGCGCAGCGTGACCTGATTGCGTCCCTGACGCGCAAAGGTGAGCACGTTGCCGATCAAACGGCTGAGCCGCTGGCTCTCGGCCACGATCACTTCCAGATGGCCCCGGGGCGTGGCGGCCTCGTTGGGATCGATCAGTTCCAAGTCGGCTTCGAGCAGCTCGGCGTACATGCGGATATTGGTCAGCGGCGTCTTCAGTTCATGAGACACCTGGTTGACAAAGTTCACTCGCTGGACCGCCTCGCGCACCTCGCGGGCATACTCGCGATAGAAGTATGCGGCCACCACGATCAGCCCCAGTCCGATCGCTGCCAGGCTGGAGAAGAGGCTCCAGTAGGCGCTGCGGCCGACCGCCGCGAACTGATGCTCATCCACGAAGTACTCCAGCCGCCATGCGGAGAGCGGGCTGCTGAGCGGCATCGCGGCAAGAGCCTCGGCCGCTTCATCGGGTTCAAAAGGTCCCCACTGGTAGACCACCTCCCCACTGGAGTCGACCAGGCGGATGCGCGCTTCCGAGCCGTGCCGAGAGCTGACTGGCGGGGCAGTGTCGGGCAGCTCGGCGATCAGGTCGGCGATCCACATCGATCTGGGCACATGGACGCCGACGACATTTCCCGATTCCAGGCGATGGTAGAAGATGAGATTCAGCCCCGGCCCCCAATATCGAACGTGCCAGCCGTAGGCTGCAGGCACGACGTCGTTCTCGTCAGCACCTGCGCTGCGGATCAACTCCTTGTCGTCGAGGGCCCGCTGGGCCTGCAGCAGGAACTCGCGTTCGGAGGCGTTGAGCGTGCCGGCCGGATCGGGATGGAGCAGCATGCCGTCCGGACCGAGCACGAACAGTTGACCGATGCCGGGCCGGCTGCGAACGATCTGGCGTAGCCGGTCCGGATCGTAGCTGTCCAGTTCGGTCCACTGGAGCAGTTCTCGCTCCCGTTGCCGAAAGTGTTTGCTGACCACCAGGTCGACGTCTTCGAGCCGCTCCAGGGCCAGGCCCGTCAAACGCTGCCGGGCCGTCGTCTGCTCCTGGCGTGCAAGCCGCGATCCCAGCCATGCCAGCATCGCCAGCGGCAGACACACGATGAGCGAGAAAAGGACGATTTGTCTACTGGCCAAGGACTCTCTGTGATTGAGGCAGGTATGCAGTATTCACACGATGGGCCGAGGCACGAAATACGTGCCGAAGCCTGTTGCCCCTCAGACAAACCACGCAACCAGGCCGACCACCGGGAGGCCGGTTTCCCGGGAAAAACAACGACTGGTCGCTGCACTGCTTTCCTGACCGCCATTCCACATGTCGGTCCCTTGAAGGCGAGTCTCGCGGCTCGGCCCTCATCGCAACCACGGCTACGGGCCGCATCCAATGCTAACGCTTGCCCGCCCCGCTACTGGAATCAAAGCCGCCGAATTGTTGGGTCGTATCGGCGTTCTGGCCATAACGCATTCTCTTCCGGCTGCCTGCCCACTCCTGTTCGTCGAGAAGGCGGGATTGTCCATCGTTGTCCGCGGCGCGCTGCCGGAGCTTCTCCGATCCGTACATGGCGGCGTTCCTGGACAGGTAGCTCGCGTTGTCTTGCAGAACCTTGCGGGCCCCTTCCACGTCTCCCTTGTCGCGCAATGCCGTGGCCAGCTTGTTCTGCTCGTTGGCTATCTGCAGGACACACTCGGCCATGACCGCCCCGTTGGTCTTCGCCTCGACCACCTCTTCCGACATGTCGAAGTTCACACCGACCGTGCTGCTGAGCCGGTCGGTGGCTTTTGTCTGCATGTTGGCATAGGTCACGTCGACCTCGGCAATCCGGCGAGTTCGGCCCGCCTGGGTCGGCGGCAGTTCCACCTCCAGGATCACGTACTTCTCCTGCTCTTGGTAGAGTTGGTTCATTTGCACGATCACCTGCCGGCCGTTGATCTCTGCTTCCCGGCCCAGCACTCGCACGGGCCGAACCTCGGGGCCGACGTTGATCGTGATGGCTACTTCCTGGGCCACGACCGACAACACGTCGTCAAACTCGAAATTGAAAACCTTGGCCAGGTCCTCGGCCCGCTCGATGAAGAAGTGGTTTCCGTCGCTCCGCTGGGCGAGTTGGACCATCAGGTCTTCATTGTAACCCAGACCCAATCCCATGGTCGAGACCGAGATGCCTTCCTCGATCAGCGCAGAACCCAATTCGCCCAATTCACTGGGAGACTGCGGGCCGATGTTGGCCAGTCCATCGGAGAGCAGGATCACACGGTTGATGCGGTTGCGATCGATGAACTTCCGCAGTTCAGCCGCCCCTTTGCTCACGCCGGCAAACAAGGCCGTCGATCCGCCGGAGTTGATTTCGCAAATTTTCTGGCATACCGCGTCCTTGTCGGTCAGCTTGGTGGCCGGCACCAATACGTTCACCGTCGAGTCGTAGACCACCACGGAAACGATGTCCTCCCGATCGAGACGCCGCACCGCCCAGTTCGCGGCCTCCTTGGCCTTGGCGATCTTCGTGCCCGACATCGAACCCGATTTGTCCAACACGAACGACACGTTGACCGGCGTTCGGTCGGCTTTCGACGACATCCTGAACCCGGTCAGCCCCACCTTGACAAAGGTCGTCTGTTTCTTCTCGGCCAACAGCGTGGGCTGGGCCATCGACACGTCGAGCCTGATCTGGCCGGCCGGCAGCCACGAGGGGGCCGCCGTCAAGGCCAGCATCAACACCGCACACCCCAACTTCACCGATCTGCACATCGCAATTCTCCTTTGTCTGATGGGCAACAGCTCGCCGCTGCCGGCGACCACACGCCCGAATCTTATGCGATGTCCCCAAATGAGTGGTCAAATCGTTGTCACGCCGCTGTAAAAGATCTGTAAGTTCAGGCCGGCGTTCTGGCTGTCAACCGTTCCGATCATCGGCCGGGCCGGATCGGGGCGGCAAGAAAAGAAAACAGGCCGGGATGCCTGCCCCGCATCCCGGCCTTTGGGGCTCGTCCGGCGGCGATAGACCTGTCGCCAGAGCAGCCCTGGATCGTCCGCACTCGCTGACTGAGGCCAAGCCAGAGGACGCGGCCGGCGCGGTTGTCGCCGGAGCAGATCCAAAAGCGAGTGTTTCCTGTAAGAGGCCCTGCGGGACGTTTTGGCCCGTTCTCGCGTCCCCAAGCTTCCGAAAACCTCGCTCCTGGTGATCCCAACAACGCTTCTGTCGCGGCCCATCATCATGCTGCTGGCCCAGGAACCGCGACGGAGATCTTGCGGAATCGCCGCGTTCTCTCTCGTTGCCACCCCCCCCGGATGGCTAGGCAGCTCGTTCAGTGGCTGGTAGCCCGTGCTAATCCAAGATTTCCAGGGTCTGTCACCAATTTTTTGGCAGAAGTGCTGACGGGGAGAAAACAACGTGGTGCCCCTCGTCACGGTGGTAATCGCCGCCCTCTACAGCGGTGATCGGACACGTTGCGGCCCGGGAAGCGGCCGGTCAGGGGTCGGCGAGCCAGAAGATGATGGTGCCATCGGTGCGGCCACCGGCAAGGATGCGTCCGCTGGGGTCGAAGGCGACGGCACCAGTGAGACTGGGGCTGCGGCGAAGATCGAGCACGTGGCGCCCCGACGGCGCCTCCCAGAGGGTGAGGCCGACCTGGGCGGCCGCGATCGCGATCCGTGTGCCGTCCGGCGAGAAGGCGACCTGGACCGGAAACTGCTGGGCGGCGATTCCCATCGTGCGACTGTGAGTGCCGGACAGCGGATCGTACAACAGCACGCGGCCATCCTGGTAGCCGACCGCCAGTTGCCGGCCGTCGGGGCTGAAGGCCACGTCCCATATGGGATGCGGTCGGGCGTGGGAATCCCAGACCATCGCATGCGTCTGGAGGTCCCAGATAACGGCCCTGTTGTCGCGTGTGCCGGCGGCCAGGCGGTTGCCGTGCGGATGAAATGCCAGGGCACGGACTTCGGCCGTCTTGAGGGAAAACGTGTGAGCGACACGGCCGGTGGCTGTCTCCCAGACGAGAACCTGACCACCCACTCCCGCGGCGGCGACCAGGGTGCCGTCGGGGCTGAAAACCACCCTGCGTACCGGTTTTTTTGAGCCGCTCCCACCACCACTGCCGCGGTCGCCGGGCTCTGCCGGTGGGAGGTCTGGCTGCTCGTGGAGCAAGTGGGAGATGAGCTGGCCGCTGGCTGCATCGAGGATCCGCACCGAGGCATCGTTGCAGGCAATGGCCAGGCGACTTCCATCGTGCGAGTAGTCGAGCGAGACGGCTCGCCCCTGATCGGCCGGGAGGCTCCAGCGCTGCGCCGCCGGCGAGACGTTCCAGACTCCCACGGAGCCATCCCTGAAGACCGCCGCAAGGGATGCATTTCGTGGGGCGAACTGAAGATCGACGACCGATTTGGTGCTTGCAGCCAGGGTTGCCGTGCCCTGCTCGCTGGTTGTATCCCAGATGTGAAGGACGTGATCGTCGCCGCTGGCCGCCAGGCGGCCCCCGTCGCGACTGAACCCCAGGTCGAGGCAAGGCGGATTGTTGCCTCGCAGGGCCAGAAGCTCCCCGCCGTCGTCGGCATCCCAGATGCGGATCGTGCCGTCGGGGGTCTCGGCGGCAATCCGCTTGCCGTCAGCATCGAATGCCAGGTGCGGATAGTCGCTGACCGGGCCGGCGATCACCAGGCCCAGGCGGGGAGGATGGAGCTGCCAGAAGCGAATGGGCCCGCGCGGCTCGGCTGCGGCCAGGATGCGGCCGTCCGGCGAATAGGCCAGGCCGGTAACGGGCCGTCCCTCCAAGGGGATTTCTTCCAGCATTTTGCCGGTGAGCGAGTCCCAGATGGCCAGGGAACTCTCGCCGCTGCGTCCGACGGCCGCGGCAAGTTGGTTTTCCACCGGTGAGACGGCAACCCAGCGCAGCCGGCGGGCCTGGAAATCGATGGCTGCGACCGGCCCGGCGGTTGCAGTTTCCCAGACGTGAATCGTGTTGTCGCGGCTCCAGGAGATGATGCGGCTGGCATCGGAGCTGAAGTGAGCCCGGAGGACCGTTCGCCGATGGCCCGGAAAGGTGCGAATGAGGCTGCCGTCGGCGTTGCGAAGGCACAGCAGGCCGTCGGGCAGATTGTCGGTCAGCAGCAGCCGGCCATCGGGCGAATACTCGAGGCTTCGCGTCCAGGCCTGTCCGCTCATGGTGCAGCGAAGCTGCTTGCCGGTCAGGCTGTCGAAGAACTGCAGCCCCGGGGCCACGGAGAGGTCGGTGCAGATCACTTTGCCATCGGGGCTGAAGGCGAGCACGTTGACGCTCGGGACGGTAATTCCCGACGAATCGAGCAGGTGGCGGAGGTAGAACCATTCGAATCGGCGCATTTCCACCGGGCAGCTCTCGAGAACCTCCCGCCCGTTGCCGGGCGAGTTGGCCAGCCATTTCTGCGACGTGGACGAGATGTGTTCGTAATAGGATTGTTCCTGGACCGTGCGGAGCGCGGCGAGAGTTTGCAGGTGGGCGAGGGTGAGCGCCGAGAACGCAGCGGCCGTAACGACCAGCAGCATGGCCAGGAGGGCGGCAACAGCCGGCCGCCGCTTGCACCAACGCCAGCCGGCCCCGGTCCATCCGACGGGGCGGGCCTTGATGGGTCGACCGTCGAGGTAGCGGCGCAGGTCGTCGGCCAGCTCGTCGGCCGACTGGTACCGGCGCGCCGGTTGCTTCTCCATGCATTTGAGGGTGATGGTTTCCAGATCGCGGGGCAGCCGCCTGACAAGCCTGGCCAGCAGGGGAGGATCGTCCAAGAGGATCTGGGAAACGACCATCCGCACGTCGCCCTGAAAGGGTGCACGCCCTGCAAGCATCTCGTAGAAAATAACGCCCAGCGAGTAAATGTCGCTGCGCGAGTCGGCCTCGGCGCCCTGGCCGCGAGCCTGTTCGGGAGACATGTACGCCGGCGTGCCCAGCAGATGGCCGTCCACGGCAATCGTGATCCCACTGAGGTCGTGCTTGGCCAGACCAAAATCGGCAATATACGGGCGGCCGGAGCGATCGACGAGGATATTGCCGGGTTTCAGGTCGCGATGGATGATGCCCGCGCCATGCGCGGCGTGCAGGGCGTCGGCCAGGGCGCACACCATGCCGGCCGCCTCGCGCGGAGGGACCGGCTGCCCATCGAGCCAGTGAGCCAGGTCCTGCCCGTCAATGTAGTCGCTGACGATGTAGAAGAAGTCGTCTTGCCGACCCACCTCGTGGATGCCGACAATCGAGGGGTGTTGGATGTGCGCAGCGGCCCGGGCCTCGTGCAGCAGCGGCTCGATCTGGTTGGGGGCCCCGTGGCGGACCACCTTGAGGGCCACGATGCGGTTCAACTGCGTGTCGCGGGCTTTCCAGACGGTCCCAAAACTGCCTTGGCCGAGTCGCTGGAGGATTTCAAAATGGGCGATCCGGCGATCGCCGTCCTCAAAGGGCGAGTCGGCAGCCAAGGCAAAGCGTGCCCCACACTCAGGGCAAGCTAGTTCCTGCCACGAGGAGGCGGGAAGCTCAAAGCGAACTCGGCACTGAGGGCAGCGGATCGAGGGGCCCGCCGGAGAGGCGGCCGCTGCCGGCGGCTCCACGGCCGCCAGACCCAGATGGACTGCCCGGGAACACTGCTCCCGGCTCAAGGGCGGATTGCGAAGGGAGTCTCGCAGATCACTGACGAACGGGTCGGTCCCGCTGTCGATCTCCTCGAGGGCTTTCAGACAGGCCGTGCAGCCGGCCAGGTGCTGGCCAATGGCCATGGCCGCGACCTCGGCCAGGGTGCCGGCGGCAAAGCTGCAAAGTTCATCGCGGGTCGGGCAACGTTGCATCACAGCTCATTTCATCCCGCACGCGGCGGAGGATCCGGGATTTCGCCAGGTAGACTGCATTGACGGAGATTCCCATCTCGTCGGCAACATACCCGGCCGGAACACCGTCGGCCACGACCCGCCAGAACGCGCGCCAGGTCTGCTCTTCGAACTCGGTTCGCACCAGTTCGAGGACCTGCAAGCAGAGCAGATGCGTTTCAGCCGGATGAGCGCCCCCCTCGCCCCCGTCAGACGCCGCTGGAGGCAGCGCACAGTGAGGTGCTTTCTCGGTGCAGAAGTCCTTCTCGGACTGGATACGCCGATGGCTCTGTCTCAGGAAGTTGCCGATCTTGTTGCGAACGATGGTTCGAAGCCAACCGCGGAATGAACCGTCGGGCCCGACGCGGACAAACTGGCCAACACGGGCAGCCACGGTGCGGAACACCTCCTGGACGATGTCTTCAGCGTCGGCCGGCTGGAGCCCCTCGCGCAGGCACCAGTAATACACCAGAGGTGCATAGAGGCGGACTACCTGATGCCATCCCTCGGGACGGTTCTCTTGCACCCGGCGCAGGAGCGAGGAGGAGATTGTTCCCGGATTGCGGCAATTCTCGCTACCAGAAAGCATATTCCCTGACTCGGTATCGACTTCTGACGTGATGTCCCCGGCGAGCATGGCCCAGAGCGCCCCCGCATACCCGCAGCCACTGCCGAGCTGGAGGGCCGGACAAGCTGAAGCGCCGGAGGAGTGGAGGATACCAGACGGTACATTCCCTCGGCAAGGGGGGCAGCATGCCCCGTCTCGACGGTTGGAGAGTGGACGGCCGGTCCAGCGGCCAATACCGTTGAATCAGGCAATGCTGGCGTCGGCAGCATCCACAACATGTTGAGGCACCCTGCCCTCGCACAACAAGATATGGGCCGTCGCTGCAGGCGATGAGAGCTCAGCTCAACCGTTTGGGGCCCTCGGGCGGCGGCCCCGATCGTCTGGGTCCGGCCGCGCTGCGCGAATCGTCCTGGCTACTGCGGCTCTTCCTCGGCCGCCGGGTAGGCCTCGGTTGGGGGGGCGGAAGTCGCCGCGTGGAGGACGGCCTGGAGGGCCTGCTGAAGCTGCTCTTCGTACTGCCGCCCGCCGCCGACAAAGACGCGGGCAATGTTGCCGGCAGTGTCGACGATCACGGTCTGGGGGATGGCGACGGCGGCATAGTGCTCGGCAACCGTTCCGTCGCGATCCAGGGCCACCGTGGGATTGATTTCCAGACGCTCGAGAAGGGAGTGGATCGCGTCGGGCGACTCCTGGAGGTTCACCGCCACGAGAAGCACACCCTGGTCTTTCAGTTTGTCTACGCTGCGGACGATCTGGGGAAGGGTATCAACGCAGGGGCCGCACCAGGTGGCCCAGAACTCGACGACGACGACCTTGCCCCGGGCCTGGCGGAGCTGGAACTTCGAGCCGTCGAGCGTTTCCAGTTCGAACTCGGGAGCCGGCTTGCCGACCAGCGCGGATTCGGTTCCCTGAGTGCCCGCCTCGCCCTGCCCTTCAGACTGGGCAAATCTGGGAACAGGGGCATCGTGGAGTTTCCATCGCTGATAGGGCAATTCCGTGGCAGCCTCCTCAATGGCCGAGCCAGTGGTCAGTTGATCGACTTGGGAAAGGTCGACGCGGCAGGGGCCGAGGATGTCGCTGGTGCCTTCGAGAGATGAGCCGGTGAGTTTTGCCGGGACGAAGGTGACGCGAATCCCGTCGCTGCGGAGGGCCTGGACGCGGGCGGCTCCGGGCCGGTCAGCGGCAGGCTCGTCGGGGGGTGGCTGGGGCTGGTCGCCCAGCCAGATGATTCGCGCGATCTGCCGGCGCGGGAGCTTGCGGGTGTCCAACCGGACCTCGGCGGTGAGCGTTTCCTCGTCGAGGCCCACGAGCCGCGCTCGCAGGTAGTCGCCGGCGGTGGAACGGATGAGGTGGGTGGGCGGGTCGTCTTTCTGCATGCGAGGGAGCATGAGGAGACGGTCGCGGGCCGTCTTGTCGATCTTCGTGGCCTGGCTTCGATTCTCCAGATCGACGGCCTTGATCTTCTCGTGCGGGACAAAGGTGGCGTCGAACACGCTGGACTTGAACGTCACGCCCCGCTCGTCGATCTTCTCGACCGTGCAGGGGATCGTGTCGCCGGTCCGCAGGTAGATGCCGGGAGTGAACCAGTAGGGCTGGCCTGCATCCGAGGGATTGTAGGCCATGGGAGGACGGGCGACCGGGGGGTTGTCTCCGGCCAGGACACGGACCATTGCGTCCAGTACGAATCCGGGGGGGGCGGGCTGCGGGGCGACGGGTCTGAGTGGCGCAAATGGGTCCGCGGCTGCAGGGCCCACGGCAAGCGAGGGCGGGGCTGGCTGCGGGACAGGAGCTCGTGGCGCGGCAGCGGCTGGCTGCCGGGCAGCAGCCCGTGGCGCGGCAGCGGCCGGCTGCGGCGCGAAAACCGGGGCAGCGGCCGGCCCGGCGATTGCCTGGTTGCCCTCCACAACAAAGACTCGGCCGCCTTGCCGCACGTAGGTTCGCGAAGCAGTCCGGCGCGCTGGAGGCACCGGGGTGCGGTAGATGATTCGGGCTGCCGCCGTCTCGGCCAGGGCAGAGGCCGTGGTGCTGCCGTTGGGCTGCCAAACAAGACAGGAGGCCCCAGGTTGCCCAGTGCCGTCGACGAGACGGCCATGGATACTGGTGCCGACCATGACCAGGCGTCCTTCCCTGCCGGAATCGGGAGATGAGGGCTTGCGGCCGTCCAGAACGACGAGAGTCCGGAACAGGGCAATGGGAATGGCCAGCGGCTCGGTGACGGCCGGAGAGCTGAGACACAGGCGGCCATCGGCGAGCCGGTCAAACGGGCCGGTGATGCGAGTACCGTCGTGAAGCACGACGCGGACGCCGCCAGCAGGCGGCACCTCGGAGCGGGCCATGACGATGCTGGCGGTCTGGTCGGCATGGATCCTGTGCGTCGTTTCGCCATCGGCAACCAGGAACTCGGAAGTGGCGGGGTCGAAGCTCTGGACCTCGCCGTAGACAACGGCGCCGTCGGTGCGCTGAAGGCGCGACCTGTCGTCCTGGATTTCCCGAGGCGGGGTACCGTCCCAACGCACAATGCGGAGCTGCTCGAGCCGCAGCTTGCCGCCAAGATTGACCAGGCGAATGCAGGATTGGGGGCGCGCCGCCGATTCGGAGACCGCCAATTCTCCGAGGGGCATACCCTCGGGAGAAAACACGATGGCTCGATTCTTCTGGAAGTCGAGATAGACCAGAAGGTGACATCGCCCGGAACCCGTGTTGATCTTGCCGAGGGAAACCATGTCGGCTTCCTGATCGGTTTCGCGCAGAAGCACGAGATCGTCGTCCCAGACCTCCAGTCGAAAGGCCTGCTCGTAGCCGTGACGACCGGCTCCGAGGGCGAGCACGAAATCGGGGGCGCCGGTCCAGGACAGCTCAAACTCGACAGCGGCCTGGGGGGGAAGGTCGAAGTTGCGAGCCAGCAGGGCTCCGGCCTGCTGGGTGGTCAGGAAACCGTCTTCCTGCTGCCAGGCTCCGTGAGGATGCTCTCGCTCCCATTCGGACAGCCCGTTGGGCCCCTTATAATAGACCTGCGCGTTCTTGTTGTCGACAGACGGCCCCACGTAGGTGAGGTCGACGCCTTCCGCCAGTCCAACCGGTCCGACACGAACAAGGTCGGCGCCGTCTCGCAAGCGAAGGATGCTCCGCAGACACTTGCGCTGGAGGTGGAGCGATCCGAAAGGGGGCACCTCGATGCGAGCTTCCTCGGCGGTGAGTTCGGCGAGCGAGCCAAAGAAGACGTCTCCTCCGAGCAGTTCGAAGCAGTAGTCGCCCTGGGGTTTCGGCCGCTCGGCCGGGCCAGGGAGGCGGACGGCGGCCAAGGCCGCCAGGTCGAAATGAAAGGGGCTGACAAACGCGCTCGCCTGCCAGGCGAGAGTGCCGGGTTGCGCGGAATCGCCAAGCCGCCCCGCCACGTAATCCCCACCGGCCACCTGCAGGGTGCCCGTCGCCTCGGCAGGCGGGGGCGTTTCTGCCGCGCAGAGTTGCAGGCAGGCAAGGGAGACGAGGAAGCAGCCGAAAGCCAGCCGGTGTCTTCGACGGCGCGTTGAACCAGGGGCGTGCGGCGCCGCTGCGGTGGCGATCAGCCTGCCGGTCGCTGCACTCCTCTTCTGCCACCGGACCGGCGGCGGCAGGATCCGGTTGCTAGGCTTTTCCAGGGCGAGAGATGGCCTGCTGTCTCCATCCAGGGTATTCCGCTGGGCTGGCAGGTTTCGGCCCCTGCGGGGCGTCTGAAAACCGTTGTCACGCCGGGAGCACAACTTCAGAACTGGCGATTCGGGTTCGTGTGGCATCGACGATCTATCCTCACTGGCGAGTCGGGTTCCTGGACCTCGCGTGCGCATCGGATCCCTGGGCATATCGTTCGTAGATGGGGAGGAGGCGGTAGTTGAGGGCCAAGGCCAGTAGCGACATGGAGGTACCGAAGGAGGCCCCGAACTGGCCCGGGAAGCTGCCGTCGCTCTGCTGGGTGGCCTTCAACTTGCGAACCAGCAGCTTGTTCCATTTCTCCCAGGCCTCGACATCGCCCTGGAACAAGGCCTGCGATTGATAGTAAAGGGTGTACTCCGCGTAGGGCGAACGAGACGCTTCCGGCTGGCGGACCAGGTACTGGATCGTCGCCGTATACTGCGGAAGGTCCTTGCGATGGGCCAGCGAGTAGACGAGGCAAGCGATGGAGCTTCGAGCAAGGGACTCGCCCATGCCGCCCATGCCGCCGGAGTACCCGACCTGCCCGGAACTGGAAGTCATGCTCTTGTAGTACGAGACGGCCTTGTCGATGGCCGTGTCGGGAACCTCGATGCCGGCATTGCGGGCGGCCAGGAGGCCCACGAGGATGGCGCCGCTGACCGAGGTGTCGGCATCGGCTGCATTGGGGGAGTAGCGCCAGGCGCCCAGCGGGTTCTTCTTCTGCGATGTGATTGCCGTGCGAACGGCCAGTTCCAGCGCGGCGCCGATGCCGGTGTGCTCGCCAGTGGCGGTACCCTCCCAGAGGTCGCTTTCGTCAACCGCGCCGTAGGCTTCGGCCAGGGCAAGCATGGCGAAGCCGTGATGGTACATGCTGTTGCCCATGTAGCCGGTATTCTTATCCTGGGTAGAGATCATGCTTCGCAGCGCCCGCCGGACGTTATTCCTGTAAATCCCGAAATTCGGGTCTTCGCCCGAGGCAAGGAAGGCCATCAGGCACAGGCCGGTGGTTCCCGGGCCGGTCTGGCCGTCGGTCCAATTGCCCCCCGCAGTCTGCTTCTGAGTCAGAAACTGAAGACCCCGATCGTACATTTCGCGGACGTCGCGGGGAACGGTCTCGCCGTAGTGGGCCAGCGGGAGTTGGGCAACGGCGGAGGAGATAAGAAGATGAGAAACGGACAGCCAGACAACGCCAAGAAGGAACCGGCCCGTCCAGCGGCGGAGACGGGTGAAGATTCGACCCCGAGCCGGCTCCCCGGCCGGCTGCGGCCGAAAGGAAATTGCGGCTCGACTGCGGAGAGGATGCCGGTCTTGTCGTTCGCGAGTTTCCATGGAGCGATCCAAATTCTGCATCACGGGACGAATCCGTTTGCCTTGAGGGATGGTTCCATCCTCTCTGCCTGGGCGAGCATCATCCGCAGCGATCGCCACTGCTCGGCGTCGAAAATCGGCTCGAGCTTCGCCTGGTCCACCTGGCTGGCCTTGAAAAGCACGGCGTAGAAGGCCTGCCGTCCGAAACTGGCAGGGGGCTGGGTCTCGCTCAGGAGGAGGGCCGCAAACTGCTGCCTCTGCTCCTGGCGGAGCGGAATACCGCTTTCCAGCATGACCAGAGTCATCTCGATCCGGGCCTCGTACTGGAAACGGAGCCGCTGGAGATGCTGCTCCTGGTAGCGGCGGGCCTGCTCCGGCTCGAGCGTACGGAGGAGCACCTTGTGGAGCAGCGAGGTGCTGTCGAAGAAGGAGGAGGAGCCGATCCTGCTGCGGAGCGGCTGGACAGCCTGCATCAGCTCGCTGAGCTTCTGCTGGTCCTGGACGACGTTGCCAAACCGCTCGCGGATTTCATCCGACTGGCGGAAGAACCGCCGCATGTCGCCGCGGGCCGCAAGCTCGAGCTTCGCCCGTTGAGCGTCGGAAAGATCGCAGACACTCTCGAGCCCGTCGAGTTGCAGGCTGCAGCGAGACATAATGCTCCGTTCCACCTGGGAACGGGTCTTGTTGCCGAAGAGCCAGCGATCCACCTGAGCCTGGACCTGCAAGGCCTGCGCCACTTCCGCCGCCGGCACCGCGGCGGCAACTTCGGCCGTCTCCCAATCGTCCTGCCCCCAGGCAAAAGGAACACCCCACAGACCCACGCACGCCAGGCCGATCAGGAGGCGGCAGGGCCGCCTGCCATGTCGCACAGGGGCAGGAGCCTTTTGCATGCTAGAAACCATTTTCGAGCGCCTCGATCTGGGCATCTTCGATCTGCGTTACCGGAGAGGAGAATTCGAGCCCGTCAATGAACACCGTGCCGGAGCGAGGGACCTGTTGCCAGAGGGTCTTCTGCGTCTCGTTCAACACAGGAAGGACGACGTTGGCGGGGATCTGCGGATTGAAATCCAGGTCGATGTTGTGCACGAGAAAGCGAAGTGTTTGTTCCCAGCCGTCCTGATAGTTGGCCGTCAGCAACTCGACCAGCTTGTCGCGTTGCTGGGCGGAAAGGGTCAGGTCTTCATCGAGCCTGGCAACCAGGTTCAGGACAACGGCTCGCTTGCGGCTCGCGGCTTGTAGCGCGCGTTCTTCTTCGTACCGGGCGGCCTGTTCCGGGCGAAGACGCGCCTTGACGATGGCGGTCAGTTCCTGCTGGATGAGATTGCGGGGCTGAGGAGGGGCCGACGAGGTGTTTCTTGCTCGACCCTGCCGGAACTGGTTCTGGGCGGCGGCGTAGCGCCGGACGACGACAGGGAGCCGGCTCTGCGCGTCGGAGACGACTTGGCGGAGCTGTTCCTGGTCGGGCTGACAGACTCGGCGAAGGAATGATAGTTCCGTCTTGAGCAACGGTTTGAACCGTGGGAGATACTGTTGCTCAAGGGCCTGGAGGGCCGGATCGACGGGTTCTCCGAGGGCGCCGGCCAGGATGTCGAGCATCGACGAGCGGTCGGCGGCCGCCGGCGGTCTGGCGCCCGCGGGACGCGCGCCGCCAGTGGCTTGCCTTGGGGGAAGGGCATCCTCGTAGCCGCGGGGAACATCGAACGTTGCCCTGCGCCCGGGCCGGGGGGCCGCCAAGGGGCCGGCGGCAGCTGCAGGGGCGGGCGGCGGCTGTTTGCCCGTCGTTTCCGACAGAATGTCCAGGACCGAACGAGGCGCGGCGGCCAGGGCGGCCTTTCCGGCGGCAGGTCTTACCTCTTGGGGCGGCGCATCCTCGTACTGGAAGGCGAAGGTTGCCTGAAAGGCCATGGAGAGAAGGCCGATCGCCAGCGAGCCGCACAGCCGCATCGGCACTGCGTGCGAGCGGAAACCGTGATCTGGGAGTCTGCCGGATGGCGTGTCCATGTCAGTAATCTCCGCACGGTGGGAGGCCACGTTGGCGCTTTCGGCACAGGGTGTCAATTCGTCGGGGGTTGTGAATGTTCAAGCCGGCTGAAGTACTCGTCCAGACCAGCGCGGAATTCTTCCGGGAGGGAGCGGCCCGAATCGCCAACGGCCTGCTGGACGGGGCGGTTCTCGAGGACCTCGCCCGGGTTCGCGCCGATCCCGAGCAGAGCCAGCGCAGAATCGACCGTGTCCCCCGTGCCACCGCCCCCGGGCGAGGAACCGCCACCACCTCCGCCCTTGGGATTGATGCGGCGCGACTGGAGGAGCAGTTCAATGACTTCCGTTTCGGCGCCGATGGCGGCCGGGCCCGTCTCGGGGCTGGCGAGAATCTCCGATGCCTCGTTCATGACGGTGGCAACGGCCTGGAGCAACTGGATCTCCTTGGCAAACTCGGCGGGGCCGTCCGGCAGCTCCTCAATCTGGCCGGTCACTTCGACGATACGCTGCTCGAGAGCATCCTGGGTGGAGGCCAGTCCCCCGGCTCGCTTGCCGTATTGGTCGCGGGCCAGGGCGGGACGGGCCTGCTCGGCAACACGGGTGTCTTCACGCAGGTTGATTTCGGCTTCGAGAATCTGCAGCACTTCCAGAACAATCGCCGGCGGCAGACTGGCCTGGGAGCCGCCGCCGCGGCAGGAGCCGCAGGAAGCCGGATCGACGAGGTCTTCCGCCCAGCGGTCCATGGTGTCCCACCAGTATTCACACTGAGCGATCGAGAGGCCGGGCTGCGCGGGCACATCGTCGGCGAGCTGGCGGAGGCTGCCGACCACGTCTTCCGTCTTCATCTCCTCCAGGATAGTCTGGAATTTCACGAACTTACGGCGATGGAAGAAGGCCTCCATGTCGTAAGTTCGTGAAATTCCAGACTAGCTGCTCTTGGCCTCAGCCGAAGACAGCTCGCCGTATTGCTGGCGTTTGTCGGCAGCAATGGCGGACTCGGCCAACCCGAAAGACTCCTCGAGGAGATCACTGATGCGTCCGGCAACCTGATACTGCTGCCGAGAGGCGGCCTTGAGCCGCTTCAGGAGCGTGCTCCCCTCGAGGTTGGCGAGGATGTTGTTCAGTTCGTTGACAATCTTCTCAAACTCGGCCAGCAGTTCCTGCTGCTGGCGGACGGCATCCTGAACCATCTCGTCCGCGGGTGGAGGAGCGGGATCTTCGCTGGATCGGGCGCCGATGAGGGTGGTGGTGGGCAGCCGCAATCCCGGGCGGGAAGGCGTTTTGGGG
>CAZLWV010000002.1:0-2815 GCA_964563135.1 uncultured Planctomycetaceae bacterium | reverse complement strand
CGGCAGGGTGCGGCGGCGCTGGGCGGGGCGGGGGGCGGAGGGGTGGTCTTGTCAGCAGACTCCTGCGAGGGCGGGGAGCCGGCGCGAGTCATGCCTGCCTTGGGGGCCGAATCGGCCAGTTTACCCGACGGGGCAACCGGGGCCGTGGAAGCCTGCTGCAGCAGGTCCGCCACCGATGGCATGCGGTTGGCCGCGATGTCTTTGAGAATCTGCAGCATCTCGGCCCAGCGGTCCAGATGGCCGGCGTCGAACTGCGGGTTGCGCGCTGCCTGGCGGAGCAGCTCTTTCCCCTTGTCGGTCAGACCGGTCAGACGGCGGCTGTTCGCCCGTTCGGCGGCAGCCTGCTCTTCGATACGGCGGCGGTTCTCCGGCTCGCCGAGCTGGCCGGGCGCCAGGTCCCGCAACTGCTTGTTGGTTTCGTGCAATTGCAGTTCACGGTCTCGGACCTCGAGCGACTGGTGGTGCCATTTGTTGAGCTGCTCGGTCATCCAGATGGCGTGCTGTTCCGGGCTGAGCACGTAGAGGATGCAGGTATGGGAGTAAACACGCTCGCGGCCGGGCAGATAGTCTTCGGCGAAGACCCGCAGCTCGATCGGCTGGGGCTCGATGCCCAGAGAACGGGCCGAGAACGTGCCCACGGCATCCACAGTGACCTTCTCGAACCCGCCGGCCGCCAAAATGCGATCGCCCTGGGCAGGACTCTCGACCACCACGTCCTTGGCCGCGGCATCCCTGGCCGCAGCCCACTCGATACCAATGTGCTTGATGCCGAAATCGTCCTGCGCCTTGACGCGGAAGTTGAGCTGCTCGGAATCGAGGACCACCTTGGCTCGAGGTAGATCCTCGCAGGCAAGCGTGGGAGCCTCGTCGTCGGAAGCGGTCACGGTGAGGGTGAACGGCTCCTTGCCGGCCAGGCCGAACCGGTCCTGCCAGCGGAACACGACCTGGCGGGTTTCGACGATCTCGGCCGCCGGGCTGCGGATGACGGCCTCCTCGGGGGATTGGGACCGTCCGTCGACGGATGCCGACACGAGCGGGCGGCTGGCAGTGGCCACGAAACTGGCTCGGCTTCCCTTCACGAGCGAGATGTTGCCGCCGCGTACATCCTCCGTTGCGGACTGCGGACGCCCGAGGTACTGGGGCAAAGTCACGTTGGCAACAAGGGAGGTGAGCTCGGGACGAAGCACGGGCTGGACCCGCGCGACATGCCGGTAGTCTCCAACGGCCACACGCAGGCGCCCCTCCGAAATCTGCGCGGGAAGCTCAAACTGATAGCCTCCCTGCCGCAGGGGCGCCTCGACGCCGGGCTGCTTGTCCAATTGGGCCCGACCAAGGCGAGGCTGCCAGAGCGAGCCGGCCGCCAGCCGCACGGCGATCTGGAAAGGCTCGCCGTGCGGAACCACGATCTCGTGCGGCTGCTGCTCCAGGGAAGCAAAGGTGTATCGAGGCGTGGCGGCCCAGGGGGTGAGAAAACGCGTCCAGGCATTAGCCGCCGCCGCGGAGAACACGATACAAAGAACGATCGCCGCAGTCAGCGAGACCGCCGAAAGCCAGGCCCAGGTACGATGGCGCGAAGGGGGAGCTGCGTCGGCCAGGTCGCGCCGGCGGGCGTTGTCGGCAACATTGCGAATCGCCGCCTCGCACAGGGAGCGGGATCGAGCCTGTTCGCCCTCGCTGTGGGCCAGTTCAATGATGCCCAGCAACTGATCGCCGAGCCCGGGGAGCTTTTCGCTGAGCAGGCGGGCGAGCTGCTCCAGCCGGCGCCGACGCCAGATCCAGCGGTGGAGGCAAAGGGGAATGACTCCACAGCCGCCAACTGCGCCCAGGAAGAACAGGAACCGGAGCCACCTGGGCGTATCCCCGAGGCGGTCGACCGCGAATACGCAGAGATAGGCCAGCACCACCGAGAAGACGGCCACGCCGGCCGCTTCGGCCAGCTTGATTGCCCACACCCGGCGGCGAAAGCCGTGCAACTGGGTTTCCAACGCCGCCGGAAGACGCAACGGTTCCGCGTGTTGAGGGATGGTCATGGCTCTGTCAGGGGCATTTGGTTTCAGAAATTCATACCATGAACACGTAGATGTTCGTACTTGTTGATGACTGCACGGAGAATGCTCGCGGCCACCCATCGCGAGGCCGCAGAAAGCCCCGTTTTCCCCGGTCCCCCTCGTGCGTCGACTACGCTGGCATCGCCAAGTGTCAGGTTCCGCGACTCGGTTTTCAGGTCGTGATCCATGGCGGTATTTCCTGGGTGGAGGCTAGATCAGGCCGATCGCTTTTCTGCCGATCCAGAAAATGGTCATCAAAACGATCAGCAAGCCGGCAACAAGCGGGTGGCTCCAGAGCTGCACGCGGCGGACCGACAGGGCCGGTTCGGGAAGGGCGGCCAGCGTGGAGAGTACCCGATCGAGCCGGTCGGCCGGGACGACCTGGCCGCGGGTCACGCGGGCGATTTCATCGAGGACCTCGGGGCGCGCGGGGCGTCCGACCCGTTCGGTGGCGATTCCCTGGACAAAGAAGGAGGTTTCCAGGGTGGCTCCGGTCTGGCTGCACGCGAGAAGGACCTCATGCTTGCCGGGCTCCTTGGCTGTGAACCGTCCGGAAAACGCCCCCCACTGCTCGGCGGACGACACCATGCCGATCGACACCGCTTTGCCCGAAGGTGCGGTGATGCGGGCGGTGACCTCGCCGTGTTGCAGAGGTTCCCCGCTCTGGTCCATCACGTTGGCGCTGAGGGTGAGTGTGCCGTCGAGCTGGGGCTGGTCGGGGGAGTAGTAGAGCCGCATGGACTCCCCCTTGGCCATGTTGCGCTGGT
>CAZLWV010000001.1:78668-141571 GCA_964563135.1 uncultured Planctomycetaceae bacterium | reverse complement strand
GGGGGCTGCCTATGGCGGCATGGTTGGACTCGGTGAAACCTACCTGCCGGCCTTCGCCCTGGCCGTGGGGCTGGGAGAGATCACGGCTGGCGTGGTGGCCAGCCTTCCCCTGCTTGCCGGGGGATTGATGCAGACAATCTCCCCGTTGGCAATCCGCCGGCTCGGCTCTCACAAACGCTGGGTCGTCATCTGCGCCCTGGCCCAGGCTTTAAGCTTTGTGCCGTTGGTGTTGGCGGGGATTGCAGGGACGATCTCCAGCGTGGCGATCCTGGTGGTTGCCGGGCTGTACTGGGGCACCGGCCTGGCAACCGGGCCTGCGTGGAACACCTGGATGGACGCCCTTGTGCCCCGTCCGGTCCGCGCCAGCTTCTTCGCCGGCCGGACCAGAGTCTCGCAGTTCGTACTCCTGGCCGGATTAGTCGCAGCCGGCGTCACGCTCCAGTGGGCCAACGGCTACGGGATCGCACCTCTTGCCTTCGCTGGGATCTTCCTGGCTGCCGGCATCTCCCGGTTCATCTCCTTCGGCCTCCTGACGATCCAGAGTGAACCGGACCTCTCCCGCGCCAACATGCCGGTCGTTTCGGCCCGACGTGTTTGGGATCAGATTTGCCATGCCGGAAGTGGCCAATTGGTACTCTACCTGGTGGTGGTTCAGGGAGCTGTTCAATTTGCCGGGCCCTACTTCACGCCCTACATGTTCCGCTGGCTTCATCTCTCCTACACCGGCTACGTCCTCCTGATCGCTACGGCCTATCTGGCCAAGGTCCTCGCGCTGCCGTTGTGGGGGAACCTGGCTCGCCGGCTGGGGGCCATGCAGCTCCTCTGGATTGGCGGGATAGGTATCACCCCCGTGGCCGCCCTGTGGATCGTCTCCGACAACTTCGTTTGGCTTCTGTTTGCGCAGGTGGTCTCCGGGATCACATGGGGGGCCTACGAACTCGGCTTCTTCTTGATGTTCTTCGAGTCGATTCCCGAACGAGAGCGAACGGGCGTGCTGACGTTCTACAACCTTGCGTACTCCACCACATGGGTGGCTGGTTCCGCTCTGGGTGCACTGGTTCTCTACAGTCTGGGGACCGGTCCCGCCGCCTATCTCACCCTGTTTGCCGTTTCTTCAGCCGGCCGTGCGGTTGCTCTCCTCCTGCTCCGACGCGTCCGCCCGACTCAGGGGGCTGGCGGCAGTATCGGCGTCCGCACTGTGGCTGTCCGTCCAGCCTCGGCGTCCCTTGAGTCGCCGATTCTCCCGAGCCTGTCCGAACAAACTGGCGAACCGAAGGAAACCGCTCCATCGGTGTTCATCGCCTCGTGAGATCTGTTGCTGTCTGCACGGAGAATGCGTCTGGCCACCCAACGGGAAACGGCCGCAAGCCGGAGTTCCACGCTGCCGGCGTGCAGCGATCCTACAATCTCGCCTCTTTGCGTTTCACCATCCGCACCTCGTTTCCCTTCTGGTTGTAGTGCACCTCGCTCATGAACATCTGCATGAGCAGGACCCCTCGGCCGCTGGCCCGCACCAGGTTCTCCGGATTCGTTGGATCGGGCAGCGACGACACGTCGAATCCGTCTCCCTCGTCGCGGATAGTGAACTCGCACAGTTCCCGGGTCCAGCTCGCGTCGATTGACACCTGGCGGTCGCAGTAGGGTCGCTCGCGGGAACGCTGCTTGACCTGCTCGAAGAACACGTGGAGACTCTGCTCTCGCAGTTCGGAGCTTACTCCGAGGTTGCCGTGGAGGACTGCATTGAGCAACGCCTCGGTCAGGGCGACCCCGAGTCGTGTGCGGTCTGTCTCATCGAACAAGCCCATATGGGCGACGCCGTCCTGGAAGAACTTGACAAACGTGTTGATCCGCTTCCAGTCGTTGCCCATGGAGAGTGAGAATCTGGCGTTGGACATCCGCCCCATCACGTAGCCGAAGTCGGCACGGCTCGCCGCGATGTTCAAGAGGTTGTGGACCGTGTGACCGAGGTCTGTCTCCAAACGGGCTTTGGAAACGTATCCGGCCGCTCCGCGCTTGAGCGCCTCGGAGGCAATCTCCTCGTTTCCTCGCGAAGTCATCAACACCACGGGCACCGCGGGCCAGCGTCGCTTGACCTCTTCGACGACCTCGAGACCGTCGATCTCCGGCATTACCAGGTCGGTTACCACCAGGTCGGGAGTCTCCTCGGCCATTTCCCGCAGGGCTTCCCGACCGTTGGCCACGGCGGTAACGGTCACGGTGTCGTCGCGGGCGATCAACCCGCGGACGAGAACCCGGTCGACAGCGGAATCATCCACCACGAGCACGCTGGGCATCTCAGTACCTCGTCAGGATGGATTCGAGCGCGGCGCATCCTCAGCTCCGGTCGCGCGCCGTGTCTCGACACATTGACAGCATGTCTGGCCGGCCAACACACTGACGATCGTTCGAGAAAGATCTGTCCCGCATGCTCCGCGAAGTACCACGGCCGACAGTGTGGTTGCGGAAGGAGTCGACAGTCGTTCTGCGGACAATCCCCAGCCAACATCATTGCACACACCCAACCCCGTGCCAACATGCCTTCTGCGCGCGCCGCAGACTCTCCGGGCCGATCATCGCCCGGGCCCCCGCTCTCTTTCTCCACGCCGCCTTGCTGGCCGTTTCGCTGCCGGCAGAAGAGGGGAAACCGGAGCCCTGCCCAGAGCCCGCTGCAGGATCCATGAACCGTTTCTGTGCAGACCCTGAGCGGCCTTGTCATTTTTCTCCGATTAATTCCGGAAACGTCACAAGATTGGGAGCGTTTGAGCGAATAGTCTTCTCAGGTACGCACAGTTTCGGGGCGAAACGGTGGAAATTGGCAGAAGTGCTCCTCGCCCTGATCGCGATCAGGCTTGGGGAGAATCGGCGTCTGCTCAGCCAGTGTCGTTGCCGGATCGGGGGCCCAACCAGCGTGGATGTCTCTTGTGGCCCTTTGGTCCAAGCGGAAGACATCTCAAGGAGGTCGTGCCATGAGGCTTCTCGTCCAGATCGCAATCGGTTCGCTTTCTTTGGTCGGGGGAGTCTATGCGGCTCTGCTGCTGATCGACTGCTACCTGCGCTGGAAGAAGCCGACGGTGCCCGGTGCGGTCTCGATGCGGCACGGGCAGCGCAGACCACTTCATCCCACAGCAGGGGGAGATTGGTGGAGTCAGGCGGTCGCGGCGGTGGTTTTTCTTGCGGTGGCCACAACGCTCGTGGCGACGGTGTGGCAACACTCGCCGCCCCTGTTGACGACCGAAGGTGGTTGCGAAACGGAGTCACTGGAGACCGTGAAGGTTGCCGGATTGCCCCCGCTGGCCGTCACGAAGTTCCGACGCGACTCCAGCCAACCCGGCGAACCGATCGTGGCCGTGGATCTGGCCTTTCTTCCGATCACGAATGACCAGATCCGCGGGTTGCTCGAGGCAGTGAGGACAATCGAGTTCCTGAACCTGACGGGCACGTGCATCACCGACGATGTTGTGCCCGATTTCCATAAGATGCCCTGCCTCCGAGCCCTCATTCTCCAGCGAACCGCGATCACCGACGCCGGCTGCAGACTGCTCGGGCAGATCTCGGGCCTCGAAGATCTGTCGTTGTCAACGACGAAGATTACCGACTGTGGCCTTGAGCGACTGGCCTGCCTGAAGGGGCTGAGATCATTCGACGCGGCGCACACAGCCATAACCGATCGCGGTCTGGAGTTCCTCGAACGGCTTCCATGCCTGGAGTATCTCGATGTGGGCGGCACACGGGTCACGAGGTGTGCCCTTCGCGGACTTCGGTTGAAACGCCCTTCGCTCCAGACGGTTCCTCAATGAGTTGCCGCCGTGGCAGCAATCGGGCAGAAAGTCTCGCAGTGGTTGGTGGGGCATGGTCGGCAGGGACCATGCCGGCGAGCAGCCGGCACCTGCGGGGACGCGTGACCTTTGATCACACGGCAGATGACGAAGCTCCAGAGCTTGAGAGGCCTCGTTGATGTGCCGAGGTGTCTTGCCGTGATCACGCGTGCTTTGGGGCGGCCTGGGGAGTGTGACGCAAGAGGGCGGTGAGGCTGCTGGCCAGCACCAGTCCGAGGTCGATTCCGCCGGCCACGTAAAGGTAGCGGACCACGGCGCCGGTGCCGAAGCCGTAGCTGTGCATGCCGGTGTTGAGGACGTAGTTGACTCCCACATAGGTCATCACGATCAGCCAGAAGGCGAAGATGCTCTTCAGTGCCGTAGCAAGTTTGCCGCGGGCGAGCACGAAGAGCAGCATCGCCGCCAGAGTCGCGGCCAGGGCCAGGAGTTTGGCTGGGGTGAGCGGGGCCAGCATCGGTGCGGCCAGCGTGAGAACGCCGGCTATCAGTACGGCTCCAACGAAGTAGAGCCACTTCGGCGGGCGAACGCGGTCGATCCGCAGATGCAGAACTGCCAGGTAGCCAAGCAGAGCTACCAATGACCACACTTCCTTGGGGTCCCAGCCCCAGTAGCGCCCCCACGACGAGGCGGCCCATATGCTGCCGGTGATGATCCCGGCAGCCAGGAGAATCACGCCCACGTGGACATAGGAGTAGTGCAGCGAGTCGATGGCCAAGATCAGTTGCCGTTTGTGGGGCGCCAGGGCGATCGCCAGGAGTTCAACGTGGGCAATGACAACGGCCATAGCAAGGACCGAATAAGAGACCATGATCACCGGCACGTGGATCGACATCCACACCGTGTCAAGCAGGACCGGGGCGATTGGCCGAATGTAGTGGTCCATGGGAAGGCAATCGGCCAGAATGAGAGCGACAGCGCCCATCGCGGAGGCGTTCAGCGTCACCAGCCGGTCGTGGAACAGGAAAACCGAGACCAGGGCAAAGGCGCCCATCCCCCAGCTCAGAAACAGAAGCGATTCAAACATGTTGGCGGCCGGGATCCGCCCGGCGATGCTCCAGCGCAGAGAAAGCCCGTAGGTGAGAACGGCGAAGCCGACCAGCATTCCCGCGACAGCCACTGCGTCGAACCAACGGCGGCGAACAGCGATCGCGGCGGCGGCCAGGACGGCCCCAGTCAGCAATACGATCCAGGCGGAGCGGAACGGTCGAATCCGGTTGTAGCGAAGTTCGACGCGCAGCAGCGACGGGTCCGGGCGGTGGGCCGCGGGAAGCTCCTCCAACTGCGAGGCCAGGCGGGAGGCGGCTGCCGAGAAGGCGGCCGCGTCGTCCCTGACGAATGCGTCGCCGAGGGCTTTCCAGGCCTCGTGGACGGCTTGCATGTCAGAGCTGACGCCGACCGGTAGAGCCGGTGGCACGGGACGCCAGGTGCCGACCACGTCGTCGGGGTCGGGAATGGGCTTGATTGTCTTCCCGGTGAATGCGGTGCCGAGTACGGTCAGTTTCTTCTGGATCTCGGCAACCTTGTTCTCCAGCGGGTCGGATGCACGGTCGGAATCGAGCCTGGAAAACGCGGAGGCCAGTTCGAACAGCGGATCGTGGCCGGCCAGCTCCGAAAAGGAAAAAACCGACTTCGATTCCGGCAACTTGAGCTCGGCACGGAGTTCGGCCTGGGGGATGGCGATCAGTGGTGTGTCCTTCCATGCCTTGGGAGAAAATGTCCATGCCAGAAGCAGGAGCACGGGGTCATGGCCCCTGAAGAAGGCGCTATCGGTGACCGTCTCGACGATGTCTCTCGCCACGGTATCCAGCGGCATCCAACGTCCGTCGTGCTGGAGCGGCAGGGCTCGGATCTGTTCCAGGTCGAGTGACGCCGGAAGCCGCGGTTCCGGCGGAGCAGGTTGGGCTGTCACGATGGCGGCCAGGATCAGAACGTGAAGGGGCATAGCTACTCCAGACGAGCCAGGCAAATCTGCCGGTGTGGATCGCAAATCATGGCCGACGGGAAAACGCAAACGGGTGGTGTCGCATAGGATGCTAGGGGCGGGCAGCCTCCGGATCGCCGGGCGTCGGAAACCCGGAGTGCCGCCCACGCTGGTTCAGAACTCGCCGGCCAAGAACGAGCAGCATTCCGGCAAGGGTACCGACGTAGCCGAGAAACACGATGAACTGTCCTGGATCTCTCGCAGCGCTCAGAACGCTGACCATCTTCTCGCCGTCTTCCCGATAGCTCGACTGATAGAGCGTGTAGCCGCCGAACTGGGTGGGATGGTTCATGCTGACCTGGCGGTGCATCTGCCGGCCGGAGACGGGATCGACGAGCGTGATGCGGCTTGTGAACGAACGAGGGCGCATCGTACCCGGGTAGTGGCCGATTTCGAAATCCTCAAGGGTGACCGAAAAGCCCAGCGGGAGTTGCCGGTTGGCGTAGACCACGTCGTAGATCGAATCGCCAATCATGATTGCGCTCCGGGTGTATTTCCGCAGCCACAAGGTCTGCGTACCCGCCGGGGCGGTCGCCCGGAGCTCGACGGCGGGGATCCGGTTCTTTCGGATCGGGTTGACCGGAACAACACTCCGACTGCGACGGGCATGATCCAGTTGCCGGAGCATCGTCAATCGGACGCCTTCCCAGGGCGATTGGATCGATGCACCGGGGGGCAGCTCCTCGACGACCGGTGGTTGGCCTTCAGGGGCGAAACGCGCGTAGACTTTGCCATTCGGACTGCGAAGCACGGAGATCGGCGTGTCCAAATCAGCATTGGCGGTGGCAATGAACTTCACCGTTGGGCCCGGTCCCGCCGCGGAGCTGTGCATCGACCAGAACTCCGGAAACTTGGCAAAAGCAGGGCGGGTCAGCGGACCCTTGGAGCCGACGAGTTCCACCTCGATTGTCGGATTGACGGGCCGGTCGGACGCATTCTCGAGCGCGTTATCACGCCCGACCACGGCGTGCGGCATGTAACGCAGCACTCTGAGCGTGTAGCCGGTATCGCCGATTGCCACAGCCTGCTTCTGGCATTCCTCTACCGAGAACCGGTAGGTCGAACCCTCATATTCGACCACGATCGAGCCGATCGATGCGTCTGGTTCACTTGTTTCCGCTGCCGACAGCCGGTCGAGCTCTTCCTGATCGACCTGGCGGAGCAGCACCGGGATACCTGCCACCGTGGCATCCTCGTCGGCGAACACCCAGGCGGAGGCTCCTTCGCCCGCTTCACGCGGGACGGTAAGCGACAGTTCGACCGCGAGCCGAGGCTGTGGGTTGTCGTTGACGACTTCCTCCGATTCCTGGCTGTCGGGCACGTAGCGAACGACCTCGATGCCAGTCTCGTCCAGGGTCAGGGCCGATGCGTCGGGACGTTCCACCGCGCGGAGACCGTCGGAGGGGAGCCGGTCGAGTACAATCGCGGACCTGGCTCCATCACTTCGCCGGCTGAAAAGGACCGATTCCTGGTTGATGCTCAACTCCTCGACAGTCTCGCCTTCCGCCACGGTTACCTCCCCGTTCACCCCGAACCAGTCGGTCACCAGCGCACCGGCCAGAATGACGAGGATGGAGATGTGGGTTACCACGAAGCCGATCTGGCTCCTGGAGAAAGGGAACCGCAACACCAGCGCTGTCGCGATGTTGAGCGCCAGCAGAGCCAGCAGGGTCTCGAACCACCACGACCGATAGAACAGCGCAAGAGCCTGCTCGGCACCATGGCTGGATTCGAAGACCGTGGCGCAGGCCATGGCCACGAGGAGTACGACCAGGAGCACCACGCCAAGCCACAAGGAACCGATCCCGCGAACCCCTGCGCCAAGCCAATTGCCTTCCGGGCGTGGGACGCTTTTCCGCCCGTCGTGCGCGGGGGGGGCAGAGCCGGTTTCAGCACCATCGTCGGCGTTGTCGTTTCCCGCCTGCGACAGGTCTTCCTTCAGGTTCTGGGATCGCTTCTTGCTGGGCATCTGGGTTTTCTGCGCCGAGGTCAGATCGGATGGTTCAAGCCGCAGACACGAGATGGCTCACGTGCCGTTCGCCTCACGTACTATACGAAGTCCAGCGAAGTATGACTACCTCGGGCCGCCGTTCGGGCCCGCCGACCGCCTCCGCCCGGTACAACCAGCCGGTTTGCATTTGGCCAGGTCGAGAGGGTAAAATCGCCGTTCGAAACGGTGATGAGCCGGTTCCTGACCGGAGCTTCCGGCATTGGCCTGGTGTTCACAGAGCGGCAGGGTAGCCAGTACGAACTGCCGCTCAGTTGCCGGTGGTCTCTTCCCGCCGGTCGCGGGTGTTTGTGAAGGACTCAACAATTTTTGAGGCGAATCGTACAGGAGGATTCCTGCCATGAACTGCTTTCCCCTGCGTGTCCTCATGTTGGCTGCCCTGATCGTGCCCGCGAGCGGCGCGGTTGCCGGGCGCGGAGCGGAAGAGAGCCTTTCGCTCCAGCAGCTCCGAGTCGAACGGCGAAAGCTGGCCCAACGGCCGCGGCGGATCATCATGAACAACGACGGCTGTGACACTCTGTACTATCCGAGATCGGAGCCGGTCACGACCGAGGCTTTTCTGGCCATGCGGACGACGCCGCTGGCCGGCACGCATGTGGGTGCCCTCGCCTACTGCACCATCAGTGCGGGGTTCAGCAACTTCACCCACAACACGAAGGTCGGAACCCTGCTGACCCGCTCGGGGGCGGAGAACGGTTACCAGCCCGAATCGCGAAACGTGGCCCGCGACCTGATCGATGGCGGAACGGACTGCCTCAAGGCGGTTGTCGACTTCGGCCATCTGCATGGCATGGAGGTTTTCTGGTCGATGCGAATGAACGACACACACGACGCGGCCCACCGCCCCGACAAGCCGTACTTCCTCTTCCCGCCGCTCAAGGTGGAGCATCCCGAGTGGCTGGTGGGCAACCCCGTGGACCGGACTCCGTACGGGCGATGGAGCTCCGTCGACTATGCAGTGCCGGAGATCCGCGACCTGGCACTGCGCTACGTGGAAGAGGTCTGCAGCAACTACGACGTCGACGGGGTGGAACTCGACTTCTTCCGCCACCTGTGCTATTTCAAGAGCACGGCCATGGGCGGCAAGGCGAGCGACAATGAGCGGGCGATGATGACGGATCTTCTTTGGCGGATCCGGGAGATGACCGAAAAACGCGGCATGGAACGTGGGCGGCCGATACTCGTTTCCATCCGTGTTCCCGATTCGGTGGGCTACTCGCGCGACATGGGATTGGACCTTGAAAAATGGCTGGAGGAAGGTCTGGCCGACATCCTCATCACCAGCTGCTACTTCCGCCTCAACCCCTGGGAGTACAGCGTCGAACTGGGGCACAAGTACGGAGTGCAGGTCTATCCGTGCCTGAGCGATTCCCGGGTCGTGGGCGAGACCCGTTTCCGTCGCAGCTCCCTCGAAAGCTACCGGGGACGAGCACTGAACGCCTGGAAGGCGGGCGCCGATGGAATTCACTTGTTCAACTATTTCGATCCCCATGCGGCCCTCTGGAGGGAACTGGGTGACCCCGACTTGCTCGTGACGAAGAACAAGCTCTACTTCGTCCACACGCGCGACGACCGGCCGGAACGGTTCCTGGCGTGCGGGCTCGACTACCGCACCACAGAGTTGTTGGGACCGTCGCAGCCGCGGCAGGTCAAAGTGGGCGAGCCGCTGGCGGTCGATCTGGTCGTAGGGGACGATCTGGACGCCGCCCAGGCTCGCGGTGCCCACGGGGAGGTGAAACTGCACCTGGAGACGCCGGGCGCGACGGGCGCGGACCAACTGACCGTGGCGGTCAATGGCACGAAGCTCGCCGGCGGCACGGTCAAGGATGGCTGGGTCGACTATCGCGTACCCACGTCAGCCGTGCGATGCGGGAAGAACCGAGTCGAGATCGAAGCCAACGCCGGGATTTCAACGGACCATGCCTGGGGCATCGTGTTCGACGGCAACAAGAAACCGGGGAATGGCTGGCAGCGCGACGCCGGTTCCAGGCAAACGCTTGAGCAGAAACAGGGAGCGGCGCTCCTCTTGGCCGACCGTGGGGAGGGGGCCGGCGACTATTTGTACTACCGGCATCCGTGGGGCGCCGATCCGGCCGGAAAGGCCGTGGTCGAGGCCGAGGTGCAGGTGAAATCCGGCTCCAGTTTTCTCATCGTGGCCAACGGCGAGAGCGGCGAACGGCTCGGCCTGTGGCCCGATCGTATCGAACTTTTCCACAACAGGAATCTCAAGCATGAACTCGACACGACCGGCGGTTTTCACCTGTATCGTGTGGAACTGGACAAGGCGGACCTCAAGGTATTCATCGACGGCAAGCTCGCAATCGACGCCCCGGGCGCGCTCAAACCGCGGTCTGGTTACACGCGCAACGAAGTATCGTTCGGTGCGGCCAACAGTCCCACGACGGGCGAGGCCCTCTGGAAATCGGTACGTGCACGTTCGACCGGCCTGGTGTGCCGGGACCTGGTGATGAGCGTGACGTATAACGACTGAGGGAAAGCCGCTCCGAGGCGGTCACGTTCCATGGCGTTTGAAGGGGCAGTGCCAAGTGTGCCCCCTGCGGAAGGTCCGAAGATGAATTCACTCCCCGGTTGCGGTCCCTGGGACGGAAGCCGGAGGCCGGCTGCACGTTGAAGCGACACTCTCACTCCACTACAATCCAGCCGATGGACGCATCTTGACTCGATCCGGAACAGAAGGGAATTCGTCATCATGCCCGCCCCATTCCTGTTTGCCGTACGCGTGCTGATCGTGGTCCTCGTTTCCTTCCTGGTAGCATGGCCTGCAGGGACTCTCGCTGGGGATGCCACGGTCACGATCGAGGCCCGGGATTTCGATGGCGGCAATCCCCGGGTGAGCCTCACGGGGGGGGCCTACGCCGACGGGCCTGCGTGCATTTGGAACGGCGGCGAACTTCCCAACTGGGTGGACTACGATATCCGTTTTTCTGCAGACGGGGACTGCACCCTTTCGGCCTTGTATGCCGCCGCCCAGGCTCGCCCTGTGGTCATTCTTGTGGACGGAGTGGAGGTGCACACCGGCCTGGGGGGTGTCACAGGGAGCTGGAAAACTTCGTCCGCCAGGTGGGAAGAGCAGTGCACGCTCCATTTCTCCGCAGGCGTCCACACGATCACGCTCCAGTGTGCAGGTCCCTTTCCCCACATCTGCGGGCTGCGGCTGAAGTCGTTGTCGGAGATGCCCCAAGGCTTCGAGCGAGCGCGACTCGGCGAGGCGGAGCGGAGCGAACGCAGACGACGAATCGCGGAACGGGAACAGAGGAAGGCCAGGATCGCGGCCCTGGAAGGCATCAACACCGGCGCGGTGAGACTGGCAATTGACGACATGGAACAGGAGTTTCCCGGCTTGTACGACGCCGCCAGGTATCGCCAGATCCTGGTACGATTCGAGAGCAGCCGCCTGGCCGTGCTCAGGTTGCTTGCAGAGGGGGAGGCAAACGGAGCCGAATCGGCCGACGAGCTTCTGGACGACATACGTACGATTCTGCTGGCTAATCCCCTCCTGGATTTCGACAAGCTGCTGGTCGTGAAGCGGAATTTCGGCGCTGGGCGGGCAAGAACGGTTGAAAGCGCCGATGCAGGCTTTGTGGCCCACAACTTTCAGAACCAGACCTCCCTGCCGCGCAAGGGATGGGATAACGAAATCGCCGTGCTCTCCAACCTGCGCGGCAAGCCCTCCATCGACCGGCTGTACAGGCCCTCGGGCGACCAGATTGTTCGCGATGTCCGCGTGGAGTACTCCGGCCAGCGGATGTTGTTTTCGAGCATCGACCAGAACGACCGCTGGGCAGTCTATGAGATCGGCAGCGACGGCAACGGGCTCAGGCAACTGAGCCCCGACGATTATCCCGACCTGGATTTTTTCGACGCGTGCTATCTGCCCGATGGCCGCATCGTCCTCTGCTCCACGGGAGGCTATATCGGCCTGCCGTGTCTGGACGGAGTGGGACAGGTGGCGAGCCTTTACCTCATGAGCCTGAAGAACCAGGAACTTCAGCAACTGACCTTCGACCAGGACAGCGACAACGACCCGACCGTGCTGAACGACGGGAGGGTGCTGTATCAGCGGTGGGAGTACGGCGATATTCCGCACTACTTCTCCCGGCGGCGGATGACGATGAATCCTGACGGGACGAGACAGTTGGCCCTGCACGGAAGCAATTCCTGGTTCCCGACCGCACTGCGTTTTGCCAGGGCGGTTCCCGATCATCCGACCCGGCTGGTTGGCGTTATCAGCGGCCATCACGACCACGGCGACTGCGGTCGGTTGGTGCTGCTCGATCCGGGACTGGCCGGCGCCTACCCGTTCCATTTCCGGCCGAAGTCGAAGGAGTGGGGTGTCGAAGGTGAACCGATCGCGGTCACGCCCGATGTCCTGCCGGCCGAGCAGACGGGTTTCCTGCAACTGATCCCGGGCTACGGCAAGGCCGTGGCCGGCACGGTGTGCGATGCGATCATTGGCCACGTGTATCGCAAGGAACACACCGCGCTCGCTACGCACCCCTAGCCGCGCAGCAGCAAGTACTTTCTGGTTTCGATGAAGCCCACCCCGCAGAGCCTGTGGGGGATCTACCTGGTCGATGTATTTGACAATGCCACCTTGGTTGCGGAATTGGAGGGGAGCGGGCTGTTCGAACCACAACCCCTGAGGGAGCGTCCGCGCCCGCCGGTGATTGCGGACAGCGTCCAGCGCGCTTCCCAAACCGCCCGGGTTCACGTGGCCGACGTCTACAGCGGCCCGGGCCTGCGGGGCGTGCCGCGCGGCACCGTGAAACGCCTGAGGGTCTTCTCCTACCACTTTGGCTATTACGGCAAGGCGGGATTCCCGCTGGTCGGGACCCAGGCCGGCTGGGATGTGAAGCGAGTGCTTGGGACGGCTCGGCACTGTTTGAGATTCCCGCCAATACGCCGGTTTCCCTCCAGCCGCTGGATGAGGAAGGGAGGGCCGTGCAGCTCATGCGGAGCTGGCTCGTGGGGCGGCCGGGCGAGGTGGTTTCCTGCACGGGCTGCCACGAGAGCCGCAGGGAAACGCTTCCGACACGGCGCGGCTTGGCACACCTGCGTCCGCCGGAGCGGCTCACACCTTGGTATGGGGAACCACGTCCGTTTGCGTTTGCGCACGAGGTCTATCCTGTGCTGGAGAGATACTGTATCGGCTGCCATGATTCCGAACCGGTCGTCGCTGCGCGCAGCAGGCCCTGCTTCAAGGACCCCGACATCGCCTACGATACGCTCCATCCGTACGTGCATCGGCCAGGAGTGGAAGCCGACATGGCACTGCTTTATCCGATGGAGTATCACGCGTCGACGAGCCTGCTCGTCCAGATGCTCGAGAAGGGGCACCACGGCCTGAAACTGGAGGACATGAGCCGCGAAGCGAGGGACCGGATCTACTCGTGGATCGACTTGAACGTGCCGCGGGCCGGCAAATGGGATCCGCCCGAGTTCCAGCAGTGCGACCAGCGCGTGCGCCGGCGTGAACTGGCCATCGCGCTGGCCAACAACGACGATGATCCGGAAGGAGAGCATGACGCGGCTGCCGCGGCGTTTCGCGAGCGAGCCCGGACCGAGTTCCTCCCTCCCCCCGAGGAGCAACCGGTCCAGCCTGACGGCCTGAAGGCGACCGGCTTTCCGATGGCCTCCGCCGAAGCTGCCGGGCTGCAGCAGGCCGGTCCCGGCGGATCGCGGCAGGTCGTCGACCTGGGCGGCGGCGTCACGATGGCGTTGGCCTGGATTCCTGCCGGCGAGTTTGTGATGGGCAGCCTCGAAGGCGCGGCGGACGAGAGGCCACGAAGCGTCACGCGAGTACCTCGCCCCTTCTGGATGGCGGCGACTGAAGTCACAAACGCCCAGTACGCCTTGTTCGACCCGCAGCACGACACGCGTTACATCGACATGCACTCGCTGGACCGCGTCGTTCCAGGCCACATCGCCAACCACCCCGATCAGCCGGTGGCCCGAGTCTCCTGGTCGGAGGCACAACGGTTCTGCCGCTGGATGAGCGAAAAGACGGGTCGCCACGTTACCCTGCCCACGGAGAGCCAGTGGGAATGGGCGGCCCGAGCGGGCACCGAGACACAGTTTTACTATGGCACCGTGGATACCGATTTCGGGCCACAGGCCAACCTGGCGGATCAGGCCCTGCGGTGGTACAAGATGGGATACGACGGACCCAGTGCGCTGCAGCGGCGCAATCCCTATCCACCCGAGATGAATTTCCCGCTCCATGACGAACGTTTTCGTGACGGGTGGTTCGTGGTGGACTACGTCGGTCAGGCCGGAGCCAACGCCTGGGGACTGCGCGACATGGTGGGGAACGTGAGCGAATGGACCCGCTCGAGCTATCGTGCCTATCCCTACAACGACGCGGATGGGCGGAACGACCAGGGCGGTACGCAGCGCAAGGTCGCCCGCGGCGGTTCCTGGGCAGACCGACCCGGCGACGCCGGCTCCTCGGTCCGCCGGGCCTACCAGCCGTGGCAGAGGGTCTATGATGTGGGGTTTCGTGTGATCGTGGAGGATGCAGGATCGGACCTGGCAGAGAGCGTTCCGTGAAGTGCCGGCTGGCCGGTTGCCGATGGTCCGGTAGCTGAATGCGTTTGGTCCGATGGGTCAGCAGTGATGGGCTGAGGATCGCTCAACAAATGACTGTGGTAATTCCATAGTAGCCGTCGCGCTCCGCCGTGATGTTTCCCCAACAAACACGGGACAGTCACTTGTTGAGCGATAGTAATGTGATTCCGGAATGATCCTGGCAGTGGTGCGCGGGATCGGAAGACATTCCGTGTCTTCTTGCCACATACGACCGTGAGCATAGAGCAGCGGCAGATCGTCGACAGTGTCAGTACGCGGTCATTCCTTCAAACGATGCGAGAGCACGAGCCATGAGCACAAAAGCAACCCGACGTGAGTTTCTGGGAACGGCGGCGACCGCCACTGCGGCCGTTGCGTTGGTTGGCAGCAAGACCCGTCCGGCAACCGCCGCGCAGGCGAGTCCCAACCGCACGATCAACCTTGGGCTGATCGGCTGCGGAGGCGAGGGACGGGGCGTGATGCGGGCGCACATGCAGTGCCCCGACACGCGGATCGTGGCGGTGTGCGACCTGAACGAGGAGCGACTCGGCCAAGGGGTGAAGGCGACCGGCAACGACTCGATCGCCACCTATCGCGACTACCGGAAACTGCTGGAAAACAAGGATATCGACGCGGTGATCGTGGGCACCAACGATCACTGGCACGCCTTGTGCACGATCCACGCCTGCCAGGCGGGCAAGCACGTGTATGTGGAGAAGCCGCTGGCCACCTCGATCGGAGAGGGGCGGGCCATGGTGCAGGCCGCGCGGAAGCACAACCGGATCGTTCAGATCGGCACGCAGCAGCGGAGTTGGCCTCACTATCAGCAGGCCGCCGAGATTCTTCAGTCGGGCCGGTTGGGCGAGATTTCTGAGGTCAAGGTCTGGGACTACGACTACTTCTATCCCGGGTTCGGTTCTCCACCCGACGCCGACCCGCCCAAGGAATTTGGCCAGGAGTATTGGGATTTCTGGTTGGGACCCTCCGAGAAACATCCCTACAACCCTAACCGATTCGAGCGGTGGTACTGGTTCTTCGATTATGCGGGGGCCTGGCAGGTCGATTGGGGTGTGCACCACTACGACACCGTGCACATGTGCCTGGGAGTCACGGCCCCCAAGACGGCGACCGCCTCGGGAGGCATGCTGTGCTTCGAGGACACGAACACGGAGTGGCCTGACACGTTTTCAGCGATCTGCGAGTACGGCCCAGGCCCGGTGGCGAAGAAGGGATTCCTGCTCCAGTACACGTTCCGTTCCGGTTGCCGGCGGGAGCAGCGATCCCACGGCAAGCTGTTCTGCGGCACCGAGGCTTCGATGCTCCTGGACCGCAGCGGCTACACGATCACGCCCGAGATCGGCAAGCCAGGCAAGGAGGAGAGCGTCGGTAACGCCTTTGCGGGCGATTCGACCCATCTGGACAGTCTGGCGGCGCACGCGCAGGTATTCCTCGAAGCGATCCGCAATGATCGCCGGCCACCGGCGGACGTTGAGCAGGGCCATTTTTCCACCAACCCAGGGCACCTGATGAACATCGCCTGGAAAGTGGGCCGCAAGATCCGCTGGGATGCCGAGGCGGAACAGGTGCTGGACGATCAGGAGGCAAACGCACTGGTAATGAAACCGTACCGTGCTCCCTGGACGCTGGCGTGATGAAGCAGCGCACGCAGCTTCTGGTCGGGAGCCGTCCGGTGCAGCCTCGGCGCGGCCTTCAGGCCTTGGCACGGATAGCGAACCCTCTGTCGACGCGTCACCCCGTGTCCTTCCGAAGGGCGTGCGGGCGCCTGATCGCTTCGTTCTCAGGTCGGGACGGCCAAACGGGCTTCCGTGCCGACGGGGTGCAGGTCGATGTGCCGTTCCAGTTCCTGGCGAAGCTCGTCGAAGTTCCAGGGTTTGGTGAAATAGGCGGCCACTCCCAGGCTGAGCATCGTTCGCCGCACGGCCGGATTGGTCTCGCCCGTCAGCACGATGACCGGCACATCCTTGGTCAGCGGATGAGCCTGGAAGCGGCCGAAGATGTAATTCCCCTCGCCGTCGGGCATTCGCAGGTCGGTAATGATCACGTCGGGCCTCGTATCCAGGCCCGTCCAGAAGCCCTGCATGCCGTCGAACGCCCGAATCACGTCGACCCCCAGCGGGCGCAGCCGCATCATGATCGCCTGGGAGACATGCGGGTCGTCGTCGATGCAGAGGACTTTCGGACGCCGGCGGACAGGGGTCGCTTCCTCGGGCTCGCCGTCTCGCCACGGCGATGGGCTCCCTCCCTCGGCGAGCGGCTCGGTGCTTGTGCCGGACGCGGCTTGAGCGGTTTCCAGGCTCGTGTCGTGGGCCGCGTCCGCTCTTTGCGCGTAACGCTTCCACTGATTCGTGCAGCCGGGCGCCCGTTCGCACAGAGCCGTGCTACGGGTCAGCTCGTTCAGCAGTTCTTCCACGTTGACCGGTTTGGGCAGGCTCCGTTGGCCGTCGAGAGATCGGTACTCGTGCGCCAGCTCGTGGGACTTGCCATCGGTAACGACCACGGTGAGGATGGTGGCGGCCAGCGGATGTTCGCTGAGTCGTGCCAGGACCGCGCTGGGAGTCGTATCCGGCAACGCCGAGTCGACCAGGATCAGTTTGGGGTTCTCGTTGAAGCAAGCCATGTAGGCCGTGTCGGCATCGCGCATCTCGATCAGGTCGATGCAGTATCGGCGCAGTTCCTTTTCGAGGGCTCTGAACCCTCTGGGGTCGTTGTGGATGTAGAGAATCTTCGTTTCGATGCATCCGTCGGGGAGGGCAATAGGTTCCTTGGCGGCCGGCCCCGGTGCCAACTCGGAGGCGGGCGACGTTGCGTCTGCGGAGGCCTTCGTGCGGCTCGCGCGGTCGACTGCGGCTCCCGACCTGGCAGCACCGGCCGGCATCCGCGATCGACGCAGCCAGGATGCCAGCAGCATCCCGCTGACCATCGAGGCAATCACCGTGGCGATCATGACCACGGCAGTCATCGGCTCACTTGCCCAGTCGGCACTTGCCGGCTGGCTGGCAGGGCCGCCCCTCGCCGCCCCGACCGCCGCTTGGATTGACTGGCCTGCAGGCTCCTGCGACGCTGTCGACACGGTTGCCAGGCCCAAGGTGGCGGCAATGATGGCCGTCGGCAGAGTCCTCCAACCTCGGAAAACGAAAGCGAAACGACCACCGGCCGCGACGATTTCCGGCCGAAGGAAGCGTTGGTCGTGCTTTGACGGCAACTTCGCAGTCTTTGAGCGGTTTGTGGCAGAGTCCATGTTCTCGTCCTTTCTCCGGCAATGTCGCTGTTTCCGCAACTGATTGGCCCGGCGTGGTACGACGAAATTCCAGGTGATGGGGCGTCATAGATCTGTCTGCGGGAATCCACGGCCGCGCCGTAGTATTCCACAACAAAGGTACGTCATGGTGTGGGAAAAACGAGGCTTCAGTCCGAAGAGTCCGGCAATGAGGCCCTTGCGGAATCATCCTCATATTCCGCTACACGATTGGCGGCATTCGAGCGATCACGGTCTCGAGCGGCAGGTTCGCAAGTGCTGGAGCTGAAGCCAGTTAGTCACCGCTCCCATCGTTAGTTTCTGGATCCAGGCTGAACCCGTCGGCCGCAGACTCAGCGGAGATGCTTGACGGTCATGAGCTATACTTCAGACACACGGTGCGATCAGGCGTGGTTCCTACGGTTCATTCGGACCTTCCGCACATGCCGGCCAGATCGGGCCGCGACGAGGCGTAGACTCGTCGCAGCGCGCCCCGTGGGACCTTTTCATCCGGAACGAGCACCAGGAGCAATTTGATGAGCGACTTCGCGGATTCCTGCCACTCCGCCTCGGTTGCTGACCCCGTCTCCGACGTGAAGCGGGCGACCATCTTGTCAATCGACGATGATCCGAACATCTCCAGCGCGATCGCGTGCCGATTTCGTCCCTACCAGATCGAGGTCCTGCGGGCTTTTCACGGAGAGCAAGGGATCTGGATGGCGGCCACAAGAAAACCCGACCTGGTGATCACCGATCTCTGCATGCCGCTCACCGGGGGGGAGGATGTGGTTGCGTGCCTGAAGCGGATGCCGGAAACGCGCTACATCCCGATCATCGTGCTCACGGGCCAGCCCAACGGCCATATGAGACGCCAGTTGCGTCAGATGGGAGTCGACGGCTATCTGACCAAGCCGATCGAATTCGAATTGCTGCGGACCGCCGTCGCAATGTTCATCAATCTCGAGAGTCCGATCGGATAGCGAATCGGCAGGGACACGCCCACCGATAGAATTCGCAGGTGCGATTGGCGGGACGGATCGAGCTACTGTTGTTCGGATTCTGCCGAGTTCTCCGTGCCGGCATAGCCGCACGAACCGTATCTCCCGGACAGTGTTGTCCTTGCCACGGACGAGTCCGAGGCCGCGCCGCCTGGCAGGCCGGCTCCGCATTGTTGCGGTGGCATACCGTGGTAACCACGTGGCTGCGATCTATACTTGCGCAGTGTTCGGTGTCTGTCAGTACTGCTCGGGAGACACAAACGTGGTCAAGGCCAAAATCCTCGTTGTGGACGACGTTGCCGACAATGTGAAGCTCCTGGAGATCTATTTGGAAGACCACGGCTACAAGGTCGTGTCGACCAACGAGGGAATCAAGGCGCTCGAACTGGCGGCGTCGGAGATGCCGGATGTCATTCTGCTGGATGTGATGATGCCCGTCATGAACGGGTTCGAGGTGTGCCAGCGGTTGAAGGAGATTCCGACACTGGCCGACATTCCGGTGATCCTGGTGACGGCGAAGAACGACGACAACGACGTGATTCGAGGGCTGGAATGCGGCGCCCACGACTATGTCTCTAAGCCCTTCAACGTGGCGGTGCTCGTGGCACGGATCGAAGCGGCACTGCGAGCCAAGAAGATGCAGGATTCCACCCGCCGGCTGAATCTCCGGCTCAAGGCGGTCAACGAACTGATCGACGAGCGAAACCAGCAACTCGCCGCGATCAACCAGACCGCCTACGAGTTTGTGAACAACGTTTCGCATGACTTTCGCACGCCACTGAGCGCCATCAAGGAGTTTGCCGCGATCGTCAGCGATGGCCTGGCCGGCCCGGTGACGGAGGACCAGAAGGAACACCTGGGGATCATCTCGGACTGTGTCGTCGACCTGACTTCCATGGTCAACGACATGCTCGACCTGAGCAAACTGGAGGCGGGACGCCTGACGGTTCGCCGCACGGTCTGCACGATTGCCGAGATTCTGGAACGTGTACGGCCACTGCTGGAGCGCAAGGCCGTTGCGCGGAGAGTCTATCTCACGATCACCCGCCCGGAAGTCCTGCCGGATGTCTATTGCGATGCGCAGAAGATCGGCCGAGTGATCGTCAATCTGGTGGTCAATGCCATCAAGTTCGTGGGCGTGGGCGGTCACGTGTGCGTCGATGCGGAACGAGACGATGCTGAGTCGCAGGTTGTGATCCGGGTGACCGACGACGGCCGCGGCATCGAACCAGACAAGCTCCAGGTCATCTTCGAGAAGTTCCAGCAAGTGGGAACAAACGTCCGGGCCAGTACCGAGGGGGTCGGGCTCGGCCTGAACATTGCCAAGGAACTGGTCGCCTTGAACCTCGGCCGGCTATCCGTCACCAGCGAGGTTGGCCAGGGGAGCACGTTCTCTTTTGCGGTCCCCATGGCCGATTTCCGAGGACTGGTGCAGAGATACCTGGATGGCCCCAAGGGGTTTCGCAATAGCCTGCAATCGGTCTCTCTGATCGAAATTGACCTCCCGGATGGCTGCGAGGAGTGGGTCGTCAGCGAACTCGATGAGATTCTCCATTCGGTCGTAAGGAGTTCCGATCTGGTGCTGAAGACCGGGCCGGCCTGCTGGCACATCGTGGCCGATGCCAACGTCAACGAGGCTCGTTCTTTGATGTCCCGAATCAAGCAGTGCTGGGAAGACGATGACCAGAACCACAGCCACCAGAGCAACCCCGCCGCGTCCATCGAATTGCGGGGCGCCTGGAACATGCCGGCGGAGAGGGAGTCCTTGCTCAAGACCGTCCAGTTCGAGGTCGACCGCGTCCACGACAGACTCGATCTGCTGGTGTCGTCCTGACTGGGCGGCCAGGTCGAGTCGTGAAGCCACCTCTCCCGCGCCACCCGGTTTCGGAGGACTTCCACGCCCTCCATTTCGACTTCCACTACGTCGCCCGCTTGCTGTGCCGCCAAGGGGCCCACCGCGGCGTCTTCCGTCGCATGTACGTTTCTGAAGTGGTTTTGTCCAACGAGTGCTTTGTCACAACTTGGTCCTGGGGTGAATGGCGTAGAATCATGCGACAATCGCCGAGTCGTTCCGAAGTCTCGACCCCAATTCTTAGCTGAGACAAAGCACTAGCAAATCCGCCGGAGGACCACGGCCGCGTAATCGGGGACCTGGAGGGAGTGGTCACGATGCAGTCTCGCCTCGCGGCCGCCGTTGGCGTGCTCGTTTTCGTGCTCGGCCTGGATCGCAAAGGCGGGCCATGTCGAGTTCCACAGCTCACAGTATTCCCCACAGGGAAGGTTGAGACTCGACAGGCTCCGGGCACCCGACCATCCGCCGAAGTTGAGGAGCACGTAGAAGTCGTCCCCCTGACCGCGGGTAAATGCCAGGAGTTGATCCTCCGCCACACATACCCGAAGCGGTGAGGGCCCCTGGATGCTCGGGTCCCGCCGCAGTCGACAGAGTTCACGCCACCAGGCGCGGATCCGGCCCCGGTCGGGATTCGAGAGATACTCGTCCAGGTCCAGGCTCCGCGCGCTGCCGAACTGGAACTGCTGGTCCTCGCCCGATTCGGCGCCCATGAAGAACATGGGGATCCCTCGGGACAGCAGGGTTCCGGCTGCCGCCACCTTGGACATTCGCCACCCTTGCCCGTATCCCGCGACGTAGGCGATGCGGTCCCGCACGTTGCCCACTTCGTCGTGGCTTTCCGGGTAATTGACCACCTTGTACCAGTTGTCGCACGCGGTATGGCTGAGCAGGAATGCGTCGGCCAGCCTCGACATGCCGAACTGACGTCTGCAGGCGTCGACCATACGGTCGTGGAAGTCGTCGCACCATTGCGAATCCATGGGCCCCCCCAGGTCGGTGAGGCTCCATTCGTTGGGCAGGTGTTCGGCCATCAGAATGCAGTTGCTGCCGACTTGGGTTTCGACCGCATGGCGGAGCGTCTGAAGAAACTCCCATCCGCCCCCGGATCCGAGCTCGCGCACGTAGCAGCTCCACGCGTCCCACGCCGCCGAATGGACGATCGTCGCCGTGTGGTCCAGCCGGAATCCGTCGATGTGGAACTCCTGGGCCAGATAGACGAGGTTCTGGGCAAAAAAGTGCCGGCACTGGGGATGATCGAAGTTGACCATGGCACCCCACCTCGTATCGCCGTCAAAGAAACTCTCACGGGCAACCTGCCAGAGGATGTTGTCCATGCCCCCGGCATGATTGAAGACGACGTCGAGTATCACGGCCAGGCCATGCTGGTGGCACGTATCGACCAGGTACTTCAGATCGTCCGGTCCGTCGTCACCGCAATAGTTGTTCTCGATCGCATAGAAGTAGGCCGGGTCGTATCCCCACGAGTTGTCGCTGCCGACTTCATTGAGAGGCATCAATTGAACGGCAGTCACACCCAGTTCGCGGAAATACCCGGTACTGTCGGCGATCTCGCGAGCCACACGCACCAGCGGCCGCTCGGCCGGGAAGCGGCTTGTCAGCCGACTGGGGTGGATCTGGTAGATGATGAGCGATTCCCAGCCGGGACGCCGCCACAGGGCGTCACGCCAGGCGTGCCTGCTCTGTCGGACCAGCCGCGAGGCAGCACTCGCGCTCGATTTCTCCACCCAGCATGCGGCCGGATCCTGGATTCGTGTCTCCTGGTTCAGAAGGAACTGATACTTCATGCCATGGTAGTCGGCGTGACCGTTCGTCTGGCCGGAAAGGAGCTTGCCAACGGGCACGCTCGCCCACCAGTACGTGCCGTCGCGAGTGGACTTCATCGCAATCGGAGCGGTCAGCCAATCGGTCCACGGACCGATCAGGTCGACCGATGCGGCTTGGGGCGCGTGCAACACGAAGCGCAGACTGTTTCCTTCCTCGTACGCGCCCGGTCGACGGACGACGAACGGCGGGTCAGCAACCATGTCGGCCGGCGGAGTGTTTCTCAGCAGCGGTGGGCGATCGAGCACGACGTACCGACTGGCGGGCGAGTCGCTGGCAGCAACCTGGATCGGGTGGCGCTCGATGTTTTCCCAACGTCCCCTCGAATCGTGGAACTTGATCGACGTTACCACGTCCGGATACACCTGCAGCGAGACCCGTCCGAGCGGGTCCACCGGCACGTTTTCGGCCAGCGGTCCGCGGGCCCGATTGACCCACACGTGGGCAGACAGATTGCCGTTCATTTGGCTCAGAGCGGCGTTGGCCACCGTGAGGTTGAGCCGAACGCTCGGCGATGGGGGGGCATCAAACAGTCGGCAGTCCCCTTCCAACGTCCACCGTTCGGTATCATCGACCAGGGTGATATGCTTACGGATCGCCTCCACGTGCTCCCATTGGTTTGTCCGATGCAGACCGGCATTCCAGAACTGGCAGCCGTAGGGCAGGTGGGCGAAGAGCTGTGTCTCGTAGGTGGTCCAGCCGTCACTGCCAGGCGTACCGGGGATGTCGGTTTCGTAGTCACCGTTCTCGGCCCACAGCCGCAATGTCGCCTGGCTGCTGAACGCCTGGCGATAGTTCAGCCTGAAACGACGGGTTTCAGGGGTGGCACGCGTAATCGCCGCTGTGCCACTGTGCATCCAGATCTCCGTGCCGTCATCGGCGATCCACCAACGATTGGCAAAGTCCGGCTCGAACTCACCGTTCTGCCGGACGAACTTGAAATTGAAGAACGAAGCCTCCTGGGGTCGGAGCACGACATCAAACACCGGACCAAGTGCATCCAGGCTGGTCTGCGGGATGCGGCGGCTGTTGCCGGTAACGGGATCCCACAGATACATTTCTCCGGAGCGAAACCGCTTCTGTGAAACGAGATGGACCCGCAGGGAACTCTGCGCGGCCACCAAGGGGTCTTGCACAACCACCCGCGATGCTCCTTCCGAAAACCAGACCGCTTCGGGAAATTCCCCGGAGGCGAGCCGCGGAAACTCTCGCTGGTGATCGTCCAGCTCAAAGGGGCCGAGCGAGCCGTCATCGTTGAACGAGAACAACATGAACCGCACCCGCTCCCTTACCTCGGTGCCTGGATTGCAGCGAAACTCGACCCAACCCGATCCGGTCGAGTCGGGTACCGGACGCAGGTAAAGCCTGAACGTCGTGCCCTCGCGCCATAGATGCAGCCCGGGGTTCGGTCGAGAGGTACGAGCAAAGAATCTGTGCATCGGTATTCCTCCCCGGAAATCGGATTCGGGCAATCGCACTGACGGGCGCGGTGGCCAGGCCGCACCTCGCCAATGACCCCTCGCACCAGCGATGAGAACACGGTGCCAGGCCGGAGACGGGATTTCCTGGAACGAGGGTGCCCCTGTCGCCGTGGACCGCGTTCAAGCGGAATTATCGTCTTCCTGGGTCGTTATGCAACCGGCCGTGGTATCCGTATTCCCATCTCAGGTGGGGGGATGGCCGTATCCCAGCCACCAGCCACCGTGTGATGTCTCTCAATGATGTCTGCACGGGAGGATGCTCAGGGCTACCCGCCGGGAGACCGCAAAAGGCCGGACTTCCGCCGGCACCCGCTGCGCCGAAGAGGCCGGCCATGGCCCTGCGTGCGAAGACTTGCAACCTGCCAGCCGGCCAGACGTTCCTGCGTCTCCGAACGTGGTATCGAAGCAACAATCCCCCCTCCTCTGGGTTGTCGACATGGGCTGTCCCCTGGACAAGGCCCTCCCTATGGTTAAATTAAAGGATTCACTTCTCGTTGGTGCGTCACTGACTGCGACGCAAGTCCCGTTACTGTGAGAGAATACGATGGCAGATCGCGTCTACAACTTCTCGCCCGGGCCAGCCGTGTTGCCGCTGCCCGTTCTGGAACAGGCTCAACGTGAATTGGTAACCCTGCCGGGGGCCGGGTGTTCCGTGCTTGAGATCAGCCATCGTTCCAAGACGTTCACGGCCATCATCGAAGCCGCTGAGGCCAATCTGCGAACGTTGCTGGGGATACCCGAGAACTACCGTGTTCTGTTTGTTCAGGGCGGGGCTCAACTCCAGTTCGTGATGACGGCGATGAATCTGCTGGCCGGTTCGGGTAAGTCGGCCGATTACGTTGTTGCTGGCACTTGGGGCAAGACGGCAAGAAAAGAGGCGTCTACCCAGGGGGAAACCCGCGTTGTGTGGGACGGAGCCGACTGCCAGTACCGCAGGATGCCGCGGCAGAGTGAGCTCGACCTGAACCCCAATGCGGCTTATCTCCATATCACCTCGAACGAGACGATCCAGGGGATCCAGATTCGGGAAGAGCCTCAATGCGGCGATGTGCCGCTCGTTTGCGACAGCTCGTCGGACTTCCTGTACCGCAAGGTGCCGGTGCAGCGCTATGGAATTCTCTACGCCTGTGCCCAGAAGAACGCCGGACCGGCGGGAGTCACGGTCGTGATCATTCGCGAAGATTTGCTCGACCGGGCGCCGGCCAACCTCCCTTCGATGCTCTGCTACAAGAAATTTGCCGAAGCCAAGTCGCTGTACAACACTCCCCCCTGCTTCGGTATCTACATGGTCAAGCTGGTCACCGAGTGGCTGATGAACGAAATTGGCGGGCTCGACAAGATGTACGAGCACAACAAGGAAAAAGCCGCCCTCCTCTATAGTACGATCGACCAGTCGGGTGGCTATTACAGGGGGCATGCCGAAGTGGACGACCGCTCCGTGATGAATGTCCCCTTCATTCTCCCTTCGGAGGACCTCGTGAAGAAGTTCCTCAGTGAGGGCGAAAAGGTGGGATTGACCGCCCTGGGTGGCCATCGCTCCGTCGGTGGTTGTCGAGCCTCGATTTACAATGCCATGCCCCGCGAAGGTGTTGTGACCCTCTGCCAGTTCATGGCCGATTTCGCCAAGAAGAACGGCTAGCGTGGGTTGTTCTGGCCGTGCGTTCCACCACGCAGCGGGCACCGCTGCGTGGGTTGACGCCGCCTCGAGAATCGTCCGCGTCCCGGCCGGCCAAAACGTCCAAACGGCAATGGTTGACTAGGTGTGTTCGTGGCCGTGATCTCCGGCCACAACGCGTCTGCTGTCGTCGCCAAAGGCTCGCGTCAGGCGTTCCCGCAGCATGAGACGGGCGCGGAGCAGGCGGACCTTGACATTGCTCGGCGAGATCTCAAGGGCTTCTGCGGTTTCCTGGGTGGAGAGGCCTTCCACGTCGCGAAGCAGGAAGACCACGCGGTATTTCTCGTCGAGTTCTTCCAGCGCTTCATCCACCAGACGGCGAGTCTCACGGCGCGATGCAATCTGGTCGGGAGTCTCGGTCCACTCGGCGATCACCTCCGGGCGGGGAATACCGCCATAGTCCTCGTCCGACCGTTGTTCCGTGTACGTGACGGTCCGGCGAGTCGCCCGTCGGCGAAGAAGGGCCAGGGCATGGTTGGTGGCGATTCGAGTCAGCCAGGTTCCGAAACTCGACTCTTCGCGAAACTTCTGGATGTGCTCGATCACGCTCAAGAACGTCTGTTGAACGACCTCTTCGGCATCGTGTTGCTGCCCGACGATCCGCAGGGCCAGCGTCAAGATCCGCCGCTCGTATTTCTTGACGAGCGCTTCGAATGCGCCGTAGTCACCCACTCGGGCTCGCAAGATGAGTGGATGGTCGTCGTCGGCCGTGCTGGTCATCCGCTGCTGATCCGCTTGAGGGACTGATCGTGGGAAGTCGGTATTCTAGCGTGATCCAGTCGCGAAGGCAAAGAGTTACGGCACTCGTTGACCCCCACATACCAGGGGCATCTCGGAGTGCCGTTGGCCGTCGTATTCAAAGGGTGCAGGAGCCGGGCTAGGACAGGTCCGACATGGCGTCGAGGGCCTGGGTTCCTTCGGCGCCGAGGAGGTGGTCGATGTCCAGGAGAATCAGCAAGGCGTCTTCCAGTTTGACCAGTCCGTTGAGATACTCGTTGCCCACGCTGGCAACCGTGGGAGGGGCCGGGGCGATCTGGTCGTTGGAGATCCGCAGCACTTCGTCGACGCCATCGACGATGATGCCGACAGTCTTGCCGCCGACATTCACGACCATGATCCGGCTCTCGCTGGTCAGTTCCGATTCCGTCAATCCAAAGCGGGCTCGCAGGTCGATGACCGGGATCACGGTGCTCCGCAGATTGATCAATCCCTTGACATAGTGGGGAGTCTGAGGAACCTGCGTGATGTCGCACATCAAGATGATCTCACGCACCTTGGTGATCTCAATACCGTAGACCTCGTCGGCCAGATGAAAGCTGACCAATTGCATGGATCCGGTCGATTCCCGCGTTGCGGTTTCCAGGCTGGCAATCTCTTGGGTGGCGGTGGACATGACTGGGCCTCTCCTCGCTTGTCACAAGAATGAGTTCGTTCTTTACCTTCGTGCGTGGCGATCTCCAACAGGGATCTGCCGCACCGGTGGGGTACCTGGTTCGGGCTGACCGGCCTCCCACTCCTCCAGCGGGTGAACTCGAGATCCATCTCCTGCGTGTTCGATACCGGCAAGCTCACAGAAACCTAGGTCGCAAATCGGACAACGGCAACGCACCACGCCGGTATTTCGCTGGTTTTTGTCCGGAGCCCCTCTTCGGGTACCTGCTGCGACTGGAAGAAACCTCACGATCCTCCCAGACGCGATAGTCCCGACCCATCGCTCCGTCCGGCACAAGTCGACCCTGGCAGCTACTGGCAGGTAACCACTTCCCCTCCGCAGGACGGCGAACTACCATGGCGTTTCGCGGGGGCGGGAGTTGGGGAGCCGCCGAATGGTCGGAAAATGAGGCTGCGCCGTGGGAGGAAGCGTGTATGGAACGGGTTGTGAGCTTTGCAGGGCTCTTGGTGATGATGGCGCTGGCCTGGCTCATGTCAGAGAATCGGCGTCGTATGAACTTTCGCCTGATCGTCTCCGGCGTGGTACTGCAATTCCTCTTGGGCGGGCTGCTCCTGAAGACCCGCTTCGGGGAAGAGGCCTTTGAATGGGCTCGGATCTTGGTGGCCAGGATCGTCAGCTTTTCCGACGAAGGGGGGCGATTCGTGTTTGGTGAAGGCTTCCGGGAGCATTATGTCGCCTTCTCCGTGCTCCCGACGATCATCTTTGTTTCCTCGGTGACTGCCGTCCTGTTTCACCTGGGAATCCTCCAGTGGCTCGTGAAGATCATGGCTCGCCTGATGGTGTGGGTGATGGATACTTCCGGCTCGGAATCCCTGGCGGCGTCCGCCAATGTCTACGTGGGGATGACCGAAGCGCCGCTGGCCATCCGGCCCTACCTTGAAACGATGACGCGAAGCGAGATCATGGCGCTCATGACCGGCGGCATGGCCACCGTGGCGGGCGGTGTCATGGCGGTCTACGCGGCCTGGGGAGTGGACGCGGGGCATCTCGTGGCCGCTTCCTTGATGTCAGCGCCCGCATCCCTGGTGATCGCGAAGATCATGGTGCCCGAAACAGAGGCGTCGGTCACCAAGGGCGTGGTGCAGGTCGAGGTCCCAAGAGAAGATGTCAACATTCTGGACGCCGCCTGTCGCGGCGCGGCAAGCGGGCTGCAATTGGCTCTCAACGTGGGCGCCATGTTGATCGCGTTCATTGCCTTGATCCACGGCCTCAATTGGCTTCTCTTACCTACGAAGTATCTCTGCGGCCAGCCACTGACGCTGCAGTTGGTGCTCGGTTGGATCTGTGCTCCCTTGGCGTGGATTATGGGCGTTCCCTGGCAGGATGCGCCGAGTGTCGGCGCGATGCTGGGGACCAAGACAGTATTCAACGAGATGCTGGCTTACCAGAGTCTGACCGATGCCAGGGAGAGTCTCTCACCACGGTCATTCGTTATTGCCACGTACGCCCTCTGCGGCTTCGCCAACTTCGGCTCGATCGCAATTCAAATTGGGGGAATTGGTTCTCTCGTCCCTCGACGACGTCCCGATTTCGCCAAATACGGCCTGCGTGCCATGATCGGCGGCACCCTGGCCGCATACATGACGGCCACGATCGCCGGAATACTGATCGGTTCATGACCCCAACGCGAGTTGATTGCTGCCCCTATTCTGAGGGGTGTGGAAGCCCGACGCGTGGTTATGCCCCCACCGGGTTTTCCTGTCAGAGCCGATTCGAGGTGGCAAGAGATCCGCCATGCGCTCCCGGGATGCCTGGAATCGACTGCGACATTTCTTGACGGCATCGGTGAGACTCGCTATTTTGGCGCTTGCTCTTTCTCTGTAGTCTTCTCCGAAAGCAGGCCGTTCTGGATGGGGCACGGGTGGGTTCGCACCTTGCGACGAGCAAGGCCTTGTTCGATCTACGAAGTGTACAGGTGAGGAAATGGCGGTGCGATTGATTGTCGTCGATCGGTCACCAATCACGTTGTCTGGGATGCGTGCGTTCGTCGAGCGAACGAACATCCAGATTGTTGCCGAATTGACCTCTTGTGCAGACGTGTGCCGTCTGGCCCAGGAACTCCAGGCCGATGTCGTGATCCTGTCTTTTTGCATGTCGGCCCAGGAGAGTGTGGACCAGGCGCGGCGGATCCGGCAGGCGTCGTCGCGGACCCAGGTCATTCTGGTCACCGATAGCGACACCCCCTTGCTCCTTGCCCAGGCGCGAGATGCCGGTGTCAACGAGGTCATCGTCGGAAATCTCAGCCGCCAGCGCTTCCTGGATGCTGTGGCACGGGCTGCTGCAGGAGAGTCCTTCTGGTCCGCGGAAACCACGCGGCGGCTCGCGGCCGTTTCTGTGGGGACCTACGAAAGGGGCAGTCTCGATGTGCCGCTGACGCGTCGCGAACTGGATGTGCTTCGCGAGGTGACCGACGGCCACACCAACCACGAGATTGCTGAATCGCTGGGGATCAGTTACGAGACGGTGAAGGAACACATTCGGAATCTCCTGGAGAAGATTGCGGTTGAAGACCGGACCCAGGCTGCAATCTGGGCCGTCAGGAAAGGATTGGTCTGACCGGCGTATGGAAGAGACGATTCTCCAGTTCGGCACGGGCCGATTTCTTCGATGCTTCATGGGGATGTTTGTCCAGGATCTCAACGATACGGGGATTCCCGCCGGCCGTATTGTGGCCGTTCAGTCGACCCGCAGTGAGCGTGCTGGATTGATCAACGCCCGTGGGGGCGTGTTCCATGCCGCGATTCGCGGCCTCGACCGTGGAACCGCGGTGGACCGCACCGTGAAGATTTGCAGCATCGCCCGGGCAATCCCTGCCAGGCAGAGTTGGGATGCTCTCGTCGAAGCGGCTTGCAGCCGAACACTACGCTGCGTGGTTTCGAACACGACGGAGGCCGGGCTCAGCCTGGCTGCCGAAGACGTCTCGCGCACGATGTTTCCTGTCTCCTATCCGGCCAAGCTCCTGGCCTTGCTTGCCGCCCGTCACCGGCACCATCTTGAGGGACTGGCGATTCTTCCCTGCGAACTGATCGAGCGGAATGCGGATCGGTTGCGCGAACTGGTTCTCGAGCAGGCGGCGCGTTGGCAACTGGAGACGGGCGTTGTCGAATGGGTGTGCGACGGGTGCTCGTGGCACAACACGCTTGTGGACCGGATCGTGGCGGCTCCACCCGCTGGCGATCCGGCGGCCAAGGATGACCCGCTTTTTGCCGTGGCCGAACCGTTCACCTCGTGGCTCCTCGAGGGCAATGTGGCCGGCCTGCCGTTGACCGCCCACAAGGCAATCGAACAGGTCGACTGCCTGGAGCCCTATCACCTGCGCAAAGTGCGGATCCTCAACGGAGCCCATACGGCCCTGGTGGCCAAGGCCATGCCGTTCGGGATCGAGACGGTTCGCCAGGCGGTCGCCGACGATAGGATCCGCCCCTGGCTCGAGGCCCTCCTCTTCGAGGAAATCGTGCCCACGATTGCCGATCGAGTGACCGGCGCAGAATCGTTCGCCCGGGTTGCGCTGGAACGTTTCGCCAACCCCTTCCTCGAGCACCGCCTTGCCGACATTGCCCTCCATCACCAGAAGAAACTGGAAACGCGGCTCCGGCCGACGTTCGCCGAGTTCTGCCTCGCCTTCGGGCGGAAGCCGAGGATTCTGGGGGAGGTTCTGGGTGCAGACTGAGGCCGATGGGCTGCCGGAGACCCTCCGGCCGGCACGCAGTCGCCACCCGCGGTCAGTGTTCCTCCACGTAGAACGGCGCAATCGCGTGTTCCACCGGCCATGTCGCCCGATTCTCATCCTCGTAGAGTCCTATCTCCTCGAAGGGGATCGGGCGGAACCCAAAGCGATCGAAGATTGGCGATTTCTCATTCAGACGGAAGTCGCCCTTTTCGACATCGGCAGATTCAGGATAACGTGACAGCACATGATTGTCGGCCAGTTGGTTGACGCCCCGGTCACGGACGCTGAACTGGCCGCAATCGACCACCAGGTTCCGCCACACGAAGTTGCGGTAAGCGTTGGACTCCAGATTGGCGAGGTCGGGGTAACGCGTACTGTGGGGCGGCTTGCTGGTGTCGACTCCGCCGCTGCCGACGATCTGCTGCGTTGACAGGTCGGCAAGCCGCTCTTGCCATCGTTTCTCCCCCCAGGGCGAGAAGCTCAAGGCAAACTTGCAGCCAATGAACAGATTGTTGTCGACCACGTTGTCCTTGCCGCCGTGGATCTGGACAGCGCCGAACTGGCCCCCCGCACAGCGATAGAAGACGTTGCCGTAAATGAGCACGTTGCTGATGAAATCGTCGAGCCGGATTCCGGCCTGCCCCGCCACGTTGTGGCCGCTGCCGATGTGGTGCCAGTAGTTGTAGCGGATCACGTTGCCGCGGTAGGCCGGGTTGCCGTAGATATCGATTCCCGCCTGGTCGTCCGATTCGTAGACGACGCTGTGGATTTCGTTCCACTCGATCGCGTGTTCATAGCCTTCCACTCGCATCGCGTGGTGGGGGGAGTGGTGAAACAGATTGTGGGCGATGCGGTTGCCCACACCGTCCATGTGAACCGCCGGAGCATACACCCGGTCGATGCGGGTGAAGTCGTAGACGTGGCAGTTCTCCACAAAGTGTCCGCCCGGCGTCAGGGTCTTCCGATCGCCCCCCGCCACCCGCACTCCGCCGGCGCCGAGCGTGTGGATATCGCAGCCGAGCACGCCGTGGTCGGAGCCTCCCAGGATGACAACCCCATTCGTCCCCAGCTTGCAGAACGTGCAGCCGACCAGGAGGTTCTTTGAGCCTCCCTCGATCACAGCCCCTTCGGTTCGGCCGAGTTCAAACGTGAGGCCTCGCAGGGTGACATGTTCGGCATTGCGAATGACGACGAAGGGCTCGGAGAGAATCGGAAACTCGACCGTCGTGCCGTCCAACGGCTTCAGGGGAAAGAGGCAGAGTCTGCCCGAGGACCGATCCAGGTACCACTCCCCCGGCTTGTCCAGTTCTTCCGGAAGATTGAACACGTAGTAGGGCATACCTTCCCGGTAGCCGTACGAAGCCCGGGAGCCGACCGTGATCTGTCTCGACGCCCGATCGATCGAAGCAATCGGTACGCTTCGCCCGGCCCAGAGATAGCCCCAGTAGCCGAAGGCCCAGATGTCATCGGTGGTTTGCCACTGGCCGGGGCGATCCTCGCCGTATTCGAACACTCCTGGCCTGTCGGCCTCGCCGGTTCCCATCTTGCCGGCGTGCACACGGCCGGTCTTCGCGAAACCGTCGTTGGGCCATCGCGCCAACTCCATGAGCTGGCCGTCCACGTACAGATCGACCCAGGGATTGGTCGGATATCCGCCCTCGCCGTAGCCGCGGGGGAGGATCTTGCCAAGATCGTCAATGCCCTGCGCTTTCAGGTCTGCCGCGACCACCTGACCCCGGGCTGCCTCCGGCAAACGCCGTCGGAGCTGTTCGTCATCCACAGGCGCAAAGCCGGCGAGCAGCGCGCCACCGGTAAACACGGGTTTTTCGCCCGGGAAGGCTCGGTACACAACGGGCCGGTCGGCGGTCCCGCCATCCTTCTCGGTCAGCGTGAAGCTGCCAGCCATCCGGTACCTGCCGCCCCGCACGAGCACGGCAATGCCTCCCGGCGGAAGCCCTTGCGATGCCTTAAGCTGGGCAATCGCGTCACGGGCGCGCTCCAAGGTGGCAAACGGCTCCGATTCGGTCCCGGGGTTGCTGTCAGCACCGTTGGCGGCCACGTGGTAGATGGCTCCCGGCGCCGGTGGGGCAGGTATCCTGGTGCGGCAGGCCGTCGGATCTCGCCGTGGCATCCCGGCAGCAAGGCGGCGGCATTCAGCCGCTCGCTCCAGCGCCTCGACCCGATGGTGCTGCAGGACGATCGCGCATCGCGATGCCTCGTCAAACGCCGCGGCCGCCTGTGCCAGGTCACCCTGCCGCTCGTAGCTGTGCCCCATGCACAGCCAGGCCAGGCTCCGCACCTCCTGAGGGGCCTCGGCGGCTTTGGCCAGGCTCTTGTACAACTCCCTCGCCTTCTCATACTCGCGGGCGGATAGCCGCGTGTGGGCCATCTGCAGCCGCGTGTTCCAGGTCTCCAGTTCCGAGAGAGATTTTCCGTCAATCGCGGCCGAGTATTCCTCGAGGGCCTCGGCTCCCTTGCCGTCGGCCAGCAGGCGTTCGGCCAGCGCCAGCCGCACAATCGCCTTCTGGCGGGGCGTGGTGTCGGCAAGCTCCAGCAGTCGTCGATAGACGGCTGCAGAAACGGCCGCACGCACGACCCCCCGTTCCTCCCGGAAACAGAGCCGCAATGCCGCCTCGCGAAGATTCTCAGGTGTGCCTGCTGAATCACACAGTCTCGCCCAAAGGGTGGCCGATTCCGTGGCCCGGTTCTGTTGCCACAGGGCATGGGCTACACCCATCGCTCCCAGGGCACGGCAGGCCGAAGGAAGACCCGGATCTTCGGCCACCGATCGGTAGCAATCCTCGGCCGCGTGCCAGTTGTTCTCCCGGATCGCCGCGGCGGCCTGGGCGAACAAGGTTTTGCCCGGCCCCGGGAGGGACGCCCCGTCGACTGCATGCTCGGCAATCAACTCGGCGGGCAGCGCTTCACCGTAGATGGTCACCTCATCGACATCCATCTTGAGCGAGCCGATTCCCGAATCGGCGAATCCGATCCGCAGGGACGATGCGGGGGTCCACTCGCCCCGGTACTCGTTCGTGGCCGTCAGGAGGCCGTTCCAGTAGATGTTCATCCGGGTCCGGTCCCAGGTAACCGCCACGTGATGCCACACCCCGTCGGGCACGGGAAGATTCATCTGGGTGGAGACGGAACTGGATGGTTGCGGGCGACCGATTTCGAAGCTGAGTCGCTGCTCGGGGTACGACGTCCAGAGTCGCATTCCTTCCCAGTAGCCGTTTCCCAGGCTGAAGATCATACCGCAGGTCTGCCCGTCATTGCCTCGCTGGGCCCCTTGACCATTCTTGCGGAACCAGATCTCAACGGTCGATCCAAGTTCGGTTAGGGCAAATGCTTTGCCCTGGAAAGCGCCGTTGTCGATCCGAACGGCCTTCCGCTCGGGCGATCGCCCCGGCACGACCGCCAGTGCGTCGCTGCCGCCGTAAGCGAGCGATTCCGGCTCGCCGCCGCTGCTTTCCGCCACGGGAGATTCGGGCGAAACAGATTCGAACGTGTAGTGGCGCAGGAGGGCGGTCGATCCGGCAGGATGGGAATTGTCCGCCGCGATAGAGCCGAACGGCGCTGCGACATAGCCTCCCAGAACCAAGGCCGCAAGAAGCATTCGTTTCATTCGCTGACTCCTTGGCTGCGTGCGCCCTCGCGAAGTGCGTAGAGCCGGGTCATGGTGCCGACGTAAACCGTGCCGTTGGCCGCAACCGCCGTGCTGTGGACCGGCGAGTCGAACTTGACGGAGCTGAGGACTTGTCTCTCGCGGCCCGTCTTCAGAATCCAGAACGCTCCTTCTCGGGTGCCGACGTAGACCTTGCCGTCGGCGACGAGCGTGGAGGCCCAGATCTCCTTGCCTGCATCGTGAACCCAGCAGGCCTTGCCGGTCGCGGCGTCGATGCTGTGGACCTGGCCATCGCAGTCGGCCACGTAAACCAACCCTTCGTAGACGGCGGGGGTGGAACAGCAATGCTGCCCGAGCCGATAGGACCAAAGGAGATTCCCCTTGGTAACGTCGCCGGAGCCGCCGGCGTCGATGCACTTCAACCACGATTCGTGTTTGCCCCACCAGATATCGCCGCCGCAGGTTATGTAAAGCCGGCCTTCATGAAAGACGGGCATACTCTTGATGTTGCTGGGGCTCACCTTGCGATTGCGGATGTACTGGTGCACGTTCTCTTTCGGAGCCGTCGGATCGCAGTCAAAACGCCATACGGGATCGAGCAGGGCGACACCGCCCCCCGACCCGGACGCCTGCGGATCCAGCGTGTCGAACCCATAGACCACGCCGTCGCCGCCGCAGAAATAGACCTGGCGGTGGCCCTCGATCGTGCCGAGCGCCGGCGACGACCATGTGCAATGGAAGATGCGGTCGCCGATTCCCGCATGGTCCCGGGCCGCCAGACGTCCCGTCGCCTTGTCGACCACGACCAGGCTCGGTGCCTCGGGCTTGTCCACCCCATCATGCTTGCTCGTCAGGCCATTGCTGGTATTTACGTAGAGGTAATCGCCATCCAGAAGGATCGACGAATGGGATGAATCATGCGGCCTCACACCGGCCGCCTCTCGCAGATCGAGCAACCAGAGAATATCGGCGTCCAGCGGCCCGGCTTCAACGATCGGCTCGCCCGCGGGCGTCGCGTGACGGCCTTCCTCGCGATAGGGCCCGTCGTTTCCGTCGGCCATGCCGTCCAGGTCCAGGCATACCACCTCGTCGCGATTGGTGACCGTGTAGACCCGGTCTCCTTCCACCGTGGCCGGCGAGCAGATCCCGGCCCGCGGCCAGTCGAAGAAGATGTCGTCCGACAGCTTGGGCACCACGAGCTGCCAGGCAAGGCGGCCGTCGGCCTCGTCAAAACACATCAGTACGCCTCGATCCCCCTGGTGGCGCTCGTCCCGCCGCTCATCGTTGTTCGTGCCGAGCAGTACCTTGCCGTTGGCGATGACCGGAGTCGCCCAGCACTGCGAACCCAGTGGCACCGACCAGCGGACGTTCTCGCCGCTTTTCGGGTCGAACCGGTCCGGCAGCCCCGTCTCTTCGGAAACCATGTTGCGAGTGTGCCGCTCGCCCCATTGGGGCTGATCGTGAGCTGCGACCCTCGCGGCGCACACGGTGAGAGTCAGCAGGGCTACTTTCAACGTCAGAATGGAGGGTCTCTTCATGCAAACTACCTTCCAGGCGGCTGCGAGCCTGCCAGACGGGCTCGTGGTGTCGGGGCGGGATGATTACCACGATCTTAGCCGCATCCGCGGCCTCTGTCACGCCAAGGCCGACTCGCCGCGGTACTCGTCAGAACCTGGCCGAACGCCACAGGCGGAGCTGCCACTGCCGCGGCCTCCGCTGGGCGTTCAGAATCCGTCGCGAGCGGCCGACGGCCAGATGGCAAGGCTAACCGGTGCGCAGGCGTCCCTGCCGATCGGCCTGCCAGGTTCGCCCCGAATACACGTCCATCGCGGTCAACCAGCCTTCGCCGTAGACCCATGTGTCGATACACACCACATGCCCGGCATTGAGAATCTCGCCCGACTTCTGGGCCGTGTGTCCGCAGATACAGGTCTTCCCCGAGCGATGGGGTTTGGGGAGTCGTTCCCGGAGGGGTTCCCAACGCAGAATCTCGGACGGCTGCTTGTTGAGAGGTTTGCGAGGCAGGTAGCCCGCGTGCACGAAGAAGGTGGTGGGGAGTTCCATAAGGGGCACGCAACTGCGGAGGAACTCGATGTGTTCCGGAGGAATGTCGGCAGGGCTCTCGGTGTGGTAGGAATCGAGCGTGGCCAGCCCTCCGAAAGCCAGCCAGTCTCCGAGCATGTAATGCTGCCCGTCGAGAATGGTCAGCAGGAGTTCCTCGTGGTTGCCGAGGATCGGTGTCAGGCGAACCTCATTCCGGAGCGCCAGAAGGCGATCGACGACACCCCGGGTATCGGGACCTCGATCGATGTAGTCCCCGAGTGTCACGACGAGGTCGCCCCGCTGGGGCTTGGCCTCCGCCAACACCGCATCGAGCGCGGCCGAACAGCCGTGGATATCCCCGATGGCGATCACTCGGCTCATCGTTTCCCACCATTGACGAGGAAGGCCGGTGTTTGAAAGCCGAGCACGCGGCGGATTTCCGCCGGACTGGTAACTCCCGATTCCAGCGCGGTCATCGCCCGGCTCCAGCGCGAAATCATACCGGACTCGACGGCCAACTGTTCAAGCGCCGAGGCGTCGGATCGCGACAAGATCGCCCGTCCCAGATCATTCCGCTCCACGGTCAGCAGTTCGGCCAATACCGTGCGGCCGCTGTAACCAGTGTGGTCACACTGGGGACAGCCAGTGGGGACCCGCGCCGACCGAACGGGAAGCCCAAGCAGCCGACCGGGATCATCGGTTTCCATGGCGCACGGGCAGAGTCGTCGAACCAATCGCTGCGAAAGGATTCCAAGGAGGCCGCTGCGGAGCATGTAGGGTTCGATTCCCATATCCGACAGGCGGCTGATTGCCTCTGCAGCGCTCCCCGCGTGAAAAGTGCTCAGAAGCAGGTGCCCGGTCAGCGAGGCCTGCATGGCGGACTCGGCCGTCTGGCGATCGCGGATTTCGCCAACCATGATCACCTCGGGATCCTGGCGCATCAGATAACGCAGCCCCTTGGCCAGGTCCAGATCGGCACTCGGATTGACCTGCGACTGGGCCACGCCGGGTACGGCCACTTCGATTGGATCTTCGATCGAGACAATCGATCGCCGGGCCGTGGACACCTCCACAAGATGTCGAAGGCACGCGTAAACCGTGGTGGTCTTTCCGCTCCCAGCCGGCCCGGTTGCCAGCAGGGCCCCCGACGTTTCCCCCAGCACTCGCTCGATCTGGCCGCGGGTGTCGGCAGGAAGACCGAGATCCTCGAGCGACTGAAACTGCTTCGACGAGGCGAAGAACCGGACGACCGCCCTCTCGCCATACAGTGTGGGGAAAGTGCTCACTCGCAGTTCCGCGCTGTTTCCCGGGTCGACAATGCGTCCCTCCTGGGGCGTGTCGGTTCGATAGGTGAGCAGCCCGGAGAGAACCTTGAGCCGCGCCACGACATTCTGTGCCACGGAGCGAGGAAAGGAACCGGCCCCCTGGAGCACACCGTCAATGCGGTAACAGATCTCGATCTGCTGTTCGGCCGGTTGCAGGTGGAGGTCGCTTGCACCGACCGTTCGTCCATGATCGATGAGCCGTTCGACCGCGCGGGTGGCGAATTCCGGATCACTCGGGGCGACCTGCTTCATCAGGTTGCCGGCAAATTCTTCGAGACAACTCGGCATGGCAAACGGCGGCAAGGGCTGAGTGGGTTCGGAAACCGGATCTCTTCAACTCTGGCAACCTGGAAGCATAGCCCGACCAGGGGCGGAGGCTTCGCAGGCCAGGTGGTTCCCAACTGCGGCCGGGGCCCTTTTCGCTCCGACTACCGATAACCATCGCCATGGGAGAGAGACATCCGAGCCCTGGCGACACCAGCAGTTTCCTGCGGGCAATTGATACGCACGATCGCTCGCCGGCGGCTCTGAGACTCCAGCGTTTGCAGTGGGGCCCATACTTGATGGTACTGGGAGACAAGAAAAAAAGATAGCCGGTCGCGGGTGGGACGCGACCGGCTAGAGGGGTTGGCGGTAGAGTGGGGTAACCCTACCACCAGGCGGTGGTCTAAATTAATAGGCTCTTGACTGGGAAATGCGGGACAAAAACCTCAACAGAAAAGCGTCTTTCTCAAGAACCGCTCATTGAAGATTTGTGCCCTGAACCCACGCTGCCGAAGAACCCTCCCGGGACGTTCGTGTTAGTCTCCCGTCCCAGTACTCTTATGCTTCCGTTATCATCGCTGATGAACCGGACCAAGTCAACTGGTCCTTGTTCCCGAAGACGAATTTTTGTTTCAGTATCCGGGAAATAATACTCCAACTAGGGGGGGCAAATCCAAGCCTCGTTGCCTGCCGGTCTGGCGTCCCCGCAGAACGTGTGGAGGCCGGCAGCCCTGTTGGGGCTGCCGGCAGGACGAATCCTGGCAGAGGGCGATGTGTACCGGCCTCATGCCTGACTAACTCATCGGCAATACCACACACCATAATCAACTTGCAAAAGGCGAATAGACTCCCGGCATCGGGATCGGGTAGTCGCCCTTCTCGTCCTTCTTGACGGGCGCTTCGGCATTCCAGTCCATTACTTCGGGGAACTCGGTGACACCCTTGTTGACGGCGTCGTCCCAGGTAACGACCTTGCCGCAGTAGTTGGCCAGACGACCGAGCACCGCGGTCATCGAGCTGTTTGCACCGACGTAGCCCTCGTTGTAACGCTTGCCGGCCCGCATGGCAGCCAGCAGGTCGGTCTGCTCTTGCTGGTGCCCGCCCACGCGTTCCCCGCGGTACTTCCAGGCATTCTCGCCTTCGATCGTTCCGGCGCAGTCGGAGGTGCCGAGCGTTCCGTGGACAGCTTCCGAGACGGGAGTCCAGGTATTGGCCATGTGTCGGCACTGGCTGAACATCTTCGTTCCGTCTTCATAGGTGAATTCAACGAAATGATGATCGAAGATCTGGCCGGTCCCTTTCCAGTCGCCAAGATAGCGGGCGGTGCATCCCCCCATTCCGTTGGCTTCGGTGGGATGGGCGTCTTTCATGACCCAGTTGCTGACGTCGATGTTGTGGATGTGCTGCTCGCAGATGTTGTCGCCGCTGACCCAGCAGAAGTGGTACCAGTTGTAGACCTGGTACTCCATCTCGGTCGGCTCACGCTGGAGAAGTCCGGCCAGTTCGTCGCGCTTGCGATTCCAGATGCCGCCGCCGTTCCAATACACGCGAGTGAACATCACCTTGCCGATGGCGCCGTCGTGAATCCGCTGGACGGTCTCCATGTACTGGGGCTCGTGGCGGCGCTGAAGGCCGACGGCCACGAACAGGTTCTTCTCGTCGGCCATCTTGTTGGCTCGCATCAGCTTCAGGTAGCCGGGGCCGTCGACGCAGCAGGGTTTCTCCATAAAGACGTGCTTGCCGGCCTCGATGGCGGCCTCGTACTGCTGGGGCCGGAACCCCGGCGGCGTGGCGATGGCCACCAGATCGGCGTCGCTGGCAATCGCCTGCTCGTAGGCCTTGAGGCCCGTGTAGATGCGATCCCCTACATCGACCTGTCCGGGAAACTCCTTGGAAATGTTCTTGATGGCATTTTCGGTGCGATCGGCAAACGCATCGGCCACGGCCACCAGCTTGACACCCTTGTCGGAGTTCATCATCTGCGCGATGGCTCCGGTGCCGCGTCCGCCGCAGCCCACCAGGGCCACCTTGATGATGTCGCTGCCGGCGGCGTGGGCCGACCGCACCGTGCTCAGACCGCCCATGAGGCTCGCCCCGGCGACCGCAGCCGTCGTCCCTTTGAGGAATCCACGACGCGATGTTTTCGACTGTTCGCTCATTCGAAGTATCTCCTGGTTTCACAAAGTTGATCGTAAATCAATGAACTCACACATCGGCGAACACAACCTTTGCCAGTCTACTCTTTTCCGCCTTGGGCTTCCCTGTACTCCGCCATCACGGCTGGATCCGGCTCGTAGAGTTTGGCCTCGTCAGCGGTCGGCGTTCGCAACGGGCGAATGACCCGGAATCCGACCCCGAGGGCATCCGTCAAATACCAGATGCTTTGCGGGATCTGGGGGTCCTGCATCTTCCATTCCTTGACCGAGCCGCGCCGCGCCGCACTGCGAAGGGCGGGAGCGTCATCATCCCAGGATCCACCGCGAACCACGCGGCCGTATTCCTCCGTTGGAATCGCAAACGGAGTCTTGACCTTGCCGTCCTTGATCTGTTGGTAGTAGTCGGGGATGAGCTGGTCGAGGGTCCACTCGGCCACGTTTCCGTGCATGTCGTAGAGGCCCCAAGGATTGGGCTTCTTCTGCCCGACCTTCGAGTAGCCGTCCGGCGAGTCCTTGGAATCGAAGAACCAGCCGTACGTGTCCAGATCGTCGGCGTTCTCGCCGAACGAGTAGGCGGTCGTGGTTCCGGCGCGGCACGCATATTCCCATTCGGCTTCCGTCGGCAAACGATAGTAACGCCCGGTCTTCGCCGTCAGCCACTTGCAGAACATCTTGGCGGCATACTGGGTCATGCAAATCGCCGGGTAGCCGTCGTGTCCCATGTCGAACGTCATGTCGCTATAGGGGGCCGTAGGTCGGGCACAGGCATCGCCGATCTTGTCCCACTTCGTGGTTTCCAACTTCATGTGGCCGCGACGCTCGATGTCGATCTTCTGCGACCAGAAGTCGTAGAGGTCCCAAGTGACCTCGGTCGTCATCATCCAGAACGGTTCCACCTCGAGCTCGACCTGGGGCCCTTCATCCTCGTTGCGTCCTTCTTCGCTCTCCGGGCTGCCCATGAGGAACTTGCCAGCCGGAATCGGGACCATGTCGAATTTCAGGTCGGAATTGACGATCTTCTCCGTGTATTTCTTCATGCCGGCCGCGTTGTCGGCCTGGGCGTCTTCAACCTGGTAGGGCTCGGGAATCCACTTTACGGAAGGCTCGGCAATCGGGTCGAAGCCCAGGGCCTCCTGCGCGTCCGCAGCAACGGCTGTCACGCTCGACAGGCCCACCAGGATCACGCCAACCAGTAGTACGATCAACAGCCGGGTCAATTTGCCAGTCATCGAGGAATACCTCTCCTTTCGTCAGTACAGCGCTCCGGAGGGGAGCGAAAACCATTGAACCGTTACGGAGTTTGCCTGAGGCGGGACCTGCGGCGAGGCAGGCAGGTGTTCGGGTTGAATTGGACAGGAGGCGATGGTAACCGCCGCACTGCAAGTCCTGGTAAAAAGATGGCTGCCTATCGGCCAGCCAACAGTACCAAACAGGCTGCCGATATTGCCGCTTGTTCCTCCCCGCCTTCCCGGAAACCGCTTGCGTCTCCCGGACCGATCCATCGGTGGCTGCCGCATCTTCGCCGCGGGTGTCTCCCAGCGAATTCCCGAAAGCAAGGCAGGCAACCAACGGTTCAACCATCCTTCACATCAAGTTCGCATTCTACTGTGTCGAAAGGTCGCCTGCAAACGTTGGAGCCTCTGAAGGGCGGTTTCCCTCGCGAAGTGTTCTGCCCGACGGCTCATCCCTTCCTGCCCAGGCATTTCTTCTTCGCACCTCCCCGGATCCGGACGGTGCCACCATAAAGTGGGGATTGTCGCGTCTCTTGCCCGACCGCCAGATATTGTCGACGAAGTAAGAGGCCGGCTTTGGCGAAACGCCAAACATGACGGCTGGTCCGCCCGCCGCTGCGGCCTGCACTCAATCTTGCAGCGTCCAGCATGGACGTCTGCGCTGTCGATGTACGAGGGTAACCGGTGGCTAGGTCCGGCGCTCCGCGGTCTCCCGTTGGGGGCCACAAGCATCTTCCATGCAGACATCAATAGCTTGCGGCCGGACCCGAGAACGAATTAAGCTGATCGTTGTGGCCTATGTCCCCGGCTCCCTGCGGATCCCCGCTCCAGACCGCGACCGCCAGGCATGCCGTTCTGTCCGGCAATGGCCTGTCCTTGTCGGTGGTTCTTCCTTTCCCGCCAATCCTGCCTGCAGCAATGACTCCTTTCCCGCTGGCGTTCTTCTTCGCATGTGCCGTGGCCGGGGCGGTTCCCGACCCGGCAGACTCTCCTCCCATGTCGAGCCAGATCGCCCACGGGCTGCGAGGACCCGAGACACCGATCAATCTCGGATCGCCTCTGAAACGTTTCGAATTCACGGGAGTTGAGATGGCCGTTCCGGTGCGGATCGTGCTCTACGCTGCCGACCAGTCGGCTGCCAAAGCAGCCTCCGACGCCGTGCTGGCCCGCTTTCGCCAACTCAACGCGGTCATGAGCGACTACGACCCGACGAGCGAGGTGCGGCAGCTCTCTGCCACCTCTGGCTCTGGACGCGCCGTCAGAGTGGGGGACGATCTGTGGCGCGTCCTCAATCGGGCAAAAGAGATCTCGGCTCAGAGTGGCGGGGCCTTCGACGTGACGGTCGGCCCCCTCGTTCGCCTCTGGCGCCGGGCGAGACGGCAGGAAGTCTTGCCGAGCCCCGAGCGGGTTGCCGAGGCAAAAGCGGCCGTCGGCTACCAGGCGATGCAATTGGACCAGGCGGCCCAGAGCGTGCAGCTCCTGCATCCGGATATGTGGATCGATCTCGGTGCGATCGCCAAAGGGGATGCGGTCGACCAGGGGCTCAAGATACTCGCCAAGCACGGGATCCGCAGCGCCCTGATCGATGCGGGTGGAGACATCGGACTGGGAGACGCCCCGCCAGGGCGTCCCGGATGGGTAATCGGGGTGGCTCCGCTGGAGTTGGATGCTCGACCGAGCATGTTCCTCTCGCTCGCCAACATAGCGATTGCCACGTCTGGTGATTCGTGGCAGTTTGTGGAGATCGAAGGTCGACGGTATTCCCACCTCGTCGACCCGCGCACGGGTGTTGGGCTGACCGACCACAGCAGTGTGACGGTGATCGCTCCCGACGCGATCACGGCCGACGGACTTGCCTCCGCCGTCAGCGTTCTCGGCCCGACAGAGGGTATCAAACTGATTGACTCGATGAAAGGTACTGCCACTTTCATCGTGCGGGCACCTGGAGGAAGGCCGGAGACTTTCCGCTCGGCCCGCTGGGGAGACTATCCGGCCGTAGATCCTGGCAAGGTTTCGCCGTAAACTTCACAGGGGTGGGGCCTTTGGCTATGGGCGGATGGAACCGTGCGATCGTCTCTTGTCAGGTTGCGGATGGCCGGTTGGATGTCCTGGGGAGAACCGCGGCGAGGCCGAGGTGTGCGGAAAGGCTGCAAACTTGACAACACACCCGGAACGACGCCGGCGGCTCTCGGGACTCATGTGTGTGCTTGGGGCCGCGCTGATGTGGAGTTCATGCGGGTTGTTCGCCCGCGCGCCCCTGTTCGACAACTGGCCGTCGGGCCAGCGAGGCCTGATGCTTGCCTTCTGGCGCACCGCGTTCGTGGCACTGGTGCTGTTGCCCACCGTGCGCCGGCCGAGATTCCACCCCCTGTTGCTGCCGCTGACGGTTTGCTTCACGCTGATGAACATGACCTACCTGACCGCGGTCATTCTCACCACGCCGGCCAACGCCATCTGGCTCCAGTCAGCCGCGCCGTGGTGGGTGTTCCTGATTTCCGTGGCGGTGTTCCGCGAGCCGATCGTCCGGCGCGACCTGGTCCCTCTGGCCTTCGGCATGGCGGGCGTGGGCATGATCCTGGCGTGCGAGATCGTGACCCACCCTGGGCAGAATCTGACCGGCATCAGCTGCGGTGTGGCGGCGGGAGTTGCCTACGGTGGTGTGGTCTTCTTCATGGGCAAGCTCAGTGACGAAAACGCCTCCTGGCTCGTGGCCGTCAACCACGCCGTGGCCGCCTTGGCGATGTTTCCGCTGGTCGTCTATCTGGGACTCTGGCCCTCGCCGATCCAGCTTCTCGTGCTGGCTGCCTTCGGCGTTTTTCAGATGGCCATCCCCTATCTTCTCTTGATCCACGGTCTGCGATCGGTGCGTGCCCAGGAGGCCGTCTCCGTCGGCCTGATCGAGCCGGTCCTGATGCCCCTCTGGACCTTCTTGATCTGGGGCGTGACGGCCGCCTGGTGGACGATCCTGGGGGGAGCCCTGATCCTGACAGGGCTCATCTGCCGTTACTTCCTCCTTGACCCTCGCGACTGAGATGCCCGGGAGAATATCTGGGAATGCTGCAAGCATGTGCGTGCACGACCGGCAGTTCCGTCGGCGGCTCTCAATAGACTTGCACGATTCCAAGAGATCCAGACTCCGCCGCCACCCTTCGGGAGGCGGCCTGAAGGAGATGGCCCATTCTGGGAATCACGCAACCCGATTCAGACAAAGAAGCCGACGAGCCAATTGGCGATGAGCAGAAAGATCAGCACGTAGCTGAAGAGTTCTGAAAACCGCTTTCCCAGCGGATAGTCCTGCTTGCGGACGAGGGCTGTGATGCGGTAGGGAAACTGAAAAACGATAACTACGGCCAGGATCCAGCCGATGCGGTGGAAATGCAGCGATCGGGCAAGGTCGCCTTGGAGGAAACAAAGCACGCTTCGTGTCAGCCCGCACCCCGGGCAATCGACGCCGAACAGACTCTTCGACATGCACAGGCTTGGCATCGGCAGGCCCTTGAGGCCCGCCAGCTCGACACGGTTGCTGCTCGGCACGCGAAACACGAGGGCGGAGACCACGACCACACAAGCCACGATCAGCATGAAACGATGGCGTCGATAGCGCGCGGGCGCAAGCGGCGTCTCGTCCGCCATCGGTGGTGCCGCTGGCTGAGAATCGGGCGGGAATTGGTTGTCGGAGCCTCTCACGTCTGCGTCCACCAGCGGATCCTCGTTCGCCGTGCGATCGAGAACGGGCAGAGATGTTCACTGGGAAGGCGGCCAGCCACGTTCATCGACTTCTCCGTCCTCACGAAGGAGCAATCGTGATGACCGTGCGGCATTTCTTGCAGCGAGCATTCTTCCCCGCCATCGCAGCCGGCACATCGTAACTCGAGTGGCAGCCGGGACATACACAGGTAATCACATCCGCGGCACCGGCCGCGGTGACCGGCGGACGGGAGGTGGCCGTCCCGGGTTTGCCGACAACGCGGGCCATCGGAATATCTCCCGACTGCCGGGAATCGGCCGCGGCCGCAGAGCCCGGCAGGACGCCGGCGGCTTTCACGCTGGGAATCGCCGCTGACGCCGAAGTCGCTGCGGCCGGACCGGCCGAGGTTCCAGGTTTGACGACACGCGCCACTGGCACCACCGTCGGGGGGGGAGATGCCGTTGCAGACGCTTCAGATGCCGCTGGTTTGGTGACGACCCGGGCGACAGGAATCTCGGTCCGCGCGGCAGACGCGGCCGTTGGAGCGGCTGGCTGGGCAGGAACCGGCGGGGAGGCTGCCCCGGGCACGGCAGGTCCGGGCGTTCTGGCCACGACTCTCGCCGTGGGAACGTCGCCGGTCTGTGGCTGGGTTGCGGCAACCTGGGACCTGGCCGGCGAAACCGGCGCGGTTCCAGGACGAACGACCCGGGCCGTGGGGCCGGCACCGGAAGGCGACGCTGCGGCCGGACCGGCTGGCGAGTTGCCCTGATCCACATAGAGCGAAATCGGATCCAGCGGGAGCGACGCCATGTTCTGCTCGACCCAACGGGCGGCTTCTCCGTTCAGCGGGCTCTTGGTGTTATAGCTCTGGTAGGCGAGCATTTCGCCGATCCGCATCACCATCGACCACAGCGGCTCACCGGCATTCCAGTGATCGCCGATGCAGATCGCGTGGGGAGCGATGTTCGGGTGAAAAACGGGAGTCAACATACGGCACTGCGGCGGCATGCGGGGATAATTGCGCGGCAGGAAGATCTCCACCAGGTGCCGATCCACATAGGCGAACTGGCCGCCAACCTGGTTGATGCTCCGCAGTTGGAACTCCACCTGATACTTCTCCGGCGGGTTTCCCTCCGCCTGCACGAGCCGCACACGCGGATGACGCTGCGCGTAGGCCGACAGCTTTTCAAAGTCGGCCTGGAGTCTTCGAAGTCTGACGGAACTCATGGGACGGATACCCAAGGAGGATCGAACGGTGCGATCGAGGCAAAGGAGACAGCGAAGCTCAGACCTTCGCTCATCCGCTTGTCGTTGGTCCAGGTGTTGATGCCGATCAGTTTTCCGGTGCGGTCATAGAGGCCGCCACCGCTGTTTCCCTGGTTGATGGCCGTGTCGGTCTGGATCATGGTCACCTGCCGTGACCCGTACTGCCGGGTGCGGAGTTGCGAGACTGTTCCCTTGGTGTGGGACCAACCAAGCCCCTGGGGATTTCCAATGGAAAAGACCTCATCGCCCATGGCCAAACGCGGCTCCTCGTCCCACGGGGCCGATTCGACCTCCGCCGAATGGATTGATGCCGCGACGACCGCGATGTCGAGGCCGTCGGGAGCTACCCAAACGACCCGGCCCGGTACGGGGTTCTGTCCGATCGCGCGGACGGTCAGCCGGATGCTTGGAAGCTCGGAGGAATCGGTTCCTTCGCGGAACCTCGGATCCACCACGTGCCGGTTCGTTACGATCAGAGTCCTGCCTGCTTCCTTGGCCACGATCACGCCCGATCCGATCGCCTTTCCTGCCAGCGTCAGCGACGACTCAATCAGTACGTTGGCCCGCATGGCACGCGCAATATGCGGCTGAACATTGTCCAGAACGGCCGAATCCGTCTGGAACTCGTCCAGCGATACGGCCGTGGACGTGTGGCCCAGCACCATGGCCAGCACAATGATCCACCCCACCGCGTCGGCCACCCCCAAGAGGACTCCCGCGATACCCCAGGCCATCCCGCGCTGCCCCGATTTCTGAATCTGGCCCAGGGCAAAGGCGGCCATCACCACGGCCACCAGCCCGGTGAAAAATCCGGCCAGGGGGACGCCGAGCACCGCCACAATGAACGAACCCACGGCCAGTTTGTTGGTTGTGCCCGGGGTCGGCGCGGCGGGTTGGCGACCGAAGTCCGTCGAGCAGTACGTACTGGCCGGCGCTCGGACCGGGCGGCGCAGCGGAACGGCTGCGTCAAGCTCGCTGGCTGTGATGCAGATCTCGGGCTCCTGCCCGAACGCGAGATGACGCCGTGCGGGAGCGCATTCGTAGGTCCCACAGCCATCGTGCTCCGCCCAGCAAGCCTCATGGTGAACGGCACCGCAACGGCCGCACGACACCACCTGATCGTCGTCCTCAATCAGCCGATGGCAGTGCGGGCAAGCCGCCCCCACATCGCGTGGCTCAGCCGGGCGGGAAGACGAGTTATGCGGAACTAGCGCCATGGGTGTGCTGGCCGTCCTGCGAACGAACGAAAACCGATACCAACCCGAGACGCGAGCAACAACAGCGCACGTCCCGGCGGGGCTCCATCGCAAACAAGGATCGAAGACATGCCACCACGCATCCCGTGAAGAGCCGAATCGCTCCCCAAAACGCTCTGGCGGTGGCTTCTGAGTGCTGAAGTGGCGATGCCGGTCTGTTTCACGAGTATTGCAGCCCGGACCTACAAGGCCAACCAGAAGACGAACATCAAGAACGAGTATAACAACGACAGTCCAAGCCCGGAATAGGCAAGGACGACGAACGTTGGCCCTAACTTGATAATTGCCTTGTGGTTAGGCAAGAAGACGCACGGCCCGATCACGGCCACCAGTGGAGCAGGGCAACCCAGCAGGCTCAACACGAACAGGGTTATGATCCCGGTCTTCAGCCCCCGGGCGGTCTGTTCGTGTTTTACCTGGCGGCGCACGTCATGCGCGGTAAGCGGATTGACCGTATCGAAATCGGTCTTGCAGTACCGGCACCGCAGGGCGATGGACTTGATCTGTTCGCCGCAAACGGGACACCGCTTGGTATCGCCCCAGGCGGAAAGGGCAGGCCCCTCGGACGCCAACTTCTCAACGGATGGCGCCTGCTTGCACCCGTAGGTTCCGCACCCGGCCACTTCGACCCAACACTCCCGGTGGTGGAGCTGCTCGCACGCCGGGCAAACGATCGCCGGCTCGGTGGGGCCAATCTCCGTCTGGCAGATGGGGCACGCGGCACCCCGCTGGGCGGCAGTGAGCGTGCACGCCGGGAGAGCCGTGCCTTCGGCGCTGAGTGCGATGGTCTCCTTGCAGCTTGGGCAGCGAAAAGCCCGCCCGCTGATCGGAGTCGGCACTCGAACCTGTACCCCACACGAACAAGTGACAATCGTCGACATCAAGATCCTGTTTCAAAATGGTCGCGAGAAAACGTTCGGTCAAGTGGCTTGCGCCCGTGCTCTCCCTTCCCTACATGTTGGCGGTTGCGACCTCGAGGATAACCCGCACGATGCCCCAGAAGACGTTGGCCGCGACGCTCACCGCCAGCATCTTGCCCCCCTTGGGCTTGCCTTGAATCATCCAGACAATCCCCGCGATACACCCGATGCCGCTGCAGAGGATAGCCACCACCCAGTCGCCGGGAGTGAGGTCCTCGTCGTCACCGCTGCCGCTGCGTCTTCTTTTCTTCTTCAGGCCCGGGTCGAAGGTTTCCCCGCAGTAGTGGCACTTGAGGGCCGACATCATGATCATTTCGCCACAGGCCGGGCAGGGACGCCGCGGAACGGCCGCGTCGGCTGCCGGGCTGGAAGAACCGGCGGCAAACGGATCCGAGGTTGAAGGGAGGCCGCCAGGCTTCTTCTCCAGTGAGTACATCTGGTCCGCTTCGTCGAGCAGGTCCGAGAGCCCCCCGCCGGAAGGCAACGTGGAGAAAGGGTCGTTGGCCGGAGGTGTCGGCGGCATGTTCTGATCGACAACCTCGGCATCCTGGACGGCCGCTGGAAGCATCATCACGGTGCCGCAGCTTGGACACTTGGCCTTCTTTCCGGCAGCACTGTCAGGAGCCTTGATTTTTTTGTGGCACGATGGGCACGCAACGATCATCGTTCTCTCCAATCCGTCTTGTCAGAAAATCACGACGACTCCTTGATCACGAATTCCAGAACGGTTTGCCCAAGAACGATAAGGTCGCCACTCTTGAGGACCTGCCGTTTGGCTGGAATCTGGTTGACGTAGGTGCCGTCTGCCGTGTTGCAGTCTTCGATCTCGAATCGCCCGCCACGGTTGTAGATCACTGCGTGGCGAGGCTCGATCGCCGCGTCTTTGAACAGGTAAACGTCGGCCTTCGGGGCACTGCCCAGAACCGTGGTGTCGCGAAACAGCACGAACTGTTTTCCCGCCAAGGGGCCCGCCCGCATGTGGAGCCAAGCCGTCTTCGTCCATCCCTCGACGAGCCCGACGAACATGCCGACGAGCAGACCGATCGTCACGAACCCCACACCACGGCTGACTGCGGCCTGGCCGTCGGCGCTTCTGAACAGCATTTCGATGGGATCGAACAAGAGCCCCCCCAGCAGGCCTCCCAGCGTCCCGCCCACGATCCCGTTGAAGATGACCTTCTTCTCTTTCAGGGCAATTCCCTGGCCAAGCCCGGCCGCGATGGAGACGATCGCCCAGGCTGCGGCACGTCCCATCATGAAGATGAGTAGCGAAATCCCCGTGGGACGGATCTCTTGGCCGGGAATCGGCACGTCGTCGAGCAGGGAAAGACTGATCATCGTCATGATAACGAACACGATGATTGCAGGGACGAGTAGCACGATCGCCCCGGCAAAGCCGATTCCGAGCCCCACGACTCCGGAAATCGCCGCGCGGCTCAGGTTCCGGCACATCAGGCCTTCCGCGGCCCCCAGGAACAGCCCCACGGCCGCAGCGACCAGCGGAAACATCAGGTTGCTGATGATGACACCCTGATCGATGTTGTCATCGTAGAACGGCTCCAGGGCCGCCCATGCCAGAAACGCCCCGATGCCGCTGGCCATTGCCAGATAGAACCAGCTCGAGTAGATCACTCGCACCACCAGCGGCTGCGGCAACGGCTCGGCCAGGTTCTGACGCATCGCGCGGCGGACTTCCAGGTAGGATTCCACCGACTGGGAGTTGAGATCTCTCCAGTCCAATCGGATTCGATCATTCGGTTCGGACATCGGATCAGGCGCGGTCAATCGCCCCCCTTGGCTTTGGGTTCTGCGGGACCTGGTGTGGCCGCCGGCCTGGATGGAACGGGCGCCGGCACACCGGCTGCCGGTGACTCGGACGCAGGTGTGGAGGGCGCCGACGACGCCTCGCGGCGGCCGGCCGGCTTGCTGCCCGCCGGATTAGGAGCAGCGCCGTCCGGCAGCGGCTGTCCCAGACCACCCCGCAACCGAGCGAAATCCTCACTCAGCTCTGCCATCAATTGCGACTGGCGCTCCTCGGCACAATAGATGGTCTCCATCCGGTCGAGCACGGCACGAATCTGGCGAAGCCGCAGGCTCCACTCATCGAGTTCCGCCTGGCCGAGCGGCGTCTTTTCCTCCCGTTCCTTCGGCCGCACGGTTGCCAGGCTGCCTTCCAGTCGGCTGATTTCCTGGTCCACCACGTCGAGGTGCTCTTTCAATCCCGGCCGCAGAATGCCCATCATGGCAAAATGGGCCACCACGCCGTCGATGAGCCTCGATTGTTTCCACCAGTTCAGCCGGTCGGCAAGGAGGTACCCAACCAGGAAGAAGAGGATACCCAGGAGCGAAAGAAGTAGCCATTCGCTGCGGGCCCCCCTGGATGGCACAATCACCGGGGCCGGATCGCCTTGCGACTTCTTGAACCCACTGGCCGACCGGTCTTCGGGCCTTTCGGCAAGCATGCGAATCTCGTCCCCCACCCAGTAGTGCTGGCACAAGGCGGTCTTGCCCCCCTGCCAGACGAACACGCCCTCCTGCTCGCGGATCGGGTCCACCACGTATGCGATCTGACCCGGATCGCTAAAGAAATGCTCATGAATGAACTGATCCCGCTCGGAGAGGAAAACGCCAAAATCGGGATGCGTGTGGTACCAGCCCACGATCTTGGCGTCGGGATGCTCGGCGTCCATCACCTTGTGGATCTCCGCCCAAGCGTTGTGGGTGAAGGTCAGTTCGCCGGCACCGCTGGCTGCCAGTTCGCTGCAGATGACGCTGCGAACTGTCACGAACGGGCCGCCTGAATCGCTTTTCCACTGGCCAACCAGCACGCCTCCAACCTCCACACTCAGGTTTCGCCGGGCATGCTGCTGCACCGCGCTGTGGGCGGCCGGGTCGAAAAACACCCGAAACAGGTCGGACTTGGCCGGAAACCTCGATTGGGGAAGCTCTCGCTGCGAAAGCTGCTGGATATCCGGCTTGGGCTGGTCTTTGGTCATATCAGTATCTGGAGGATTCGGCAGGCTGTACCTTCTTATTCCGTCATCTCGGCGGCCTGGGCCTCGCCGAGAACTTCGTCGCGATCTCCGACAAACTCGTAGAACCGCTGTTCGAGCCCTGCACGGCCAGCCAGGATGTCCCAGCCGGGCACGCCGATCTGAGCGAGTGTGCGATCGAGGCACGCCGCGCTGTCGTCCAGCGTGTGCACCATCTCCGGCACCCGGTCGGCGCCGCAACGGACGCAGCGTGCGCCGGCTTCGGTTACCTTGCCCAACGACGTCCAGACCGGTTCGGTCTGGTTGCAGTCCGGACAGTGCAGGCTGGCGAGCAGGTCGTTGCCCGTTTCCACCACGGCCTCCGGGCCCAGGTCCGCGCGAACTCGAGCCAGAAACTGGCGGACCGTGGTCTGTGCCACGCTCCATGGCAGGAACTCGACCGGCTGGTCGATTTCGTGGGATGGACAGTCCTCCTTGCGTGTGTAGCGGACCACGTGGCTCTGGTGGTTCATACCGTCGAAAATGAAGCCCTGGCCCTCCAGCACGTCCAGACCGTGGAGGTATTTCACCGCCTCCTGGCACTGGATACCGGCAATCACCGATGCGGTGGTCGGCGTCGTGGGAACCTTGCCCAGTTCCATCTCGCTTCGCGATAGAAGGGCGCAGCTTCGACGTGCCTCGAGCATCTTCCAGTCGATGGCGTTCATCGTGCATTCGTAGCACGGCCCGCAAGCCGGGTCGAAGACCCGGGCGACGCCGTCGAGCCGCTCGATCGCACCGTCGATCCAGACCTTGCCCGTGCGCGCCGCAGCCCGGTTGATCGCCACGCGGGCCTCTCGGTTGTCGAGCCCGGCCAGGATCACATCGGCCCAGCGGTAGAGACCGAGGCCAAGATCGAACACGGCGTTGGCCACGATCGGTTGCACTCGCATGTGGGGGTAGATCTCGCGGGCTCGTTCGGCGGCGACCTCCGCCTTGCTGCGGCCGCAGTCGTCCGCGCGGAACAATACGGAACGTGAAAGATTGGAGTTCTCGATCGTGTCGAGGTCGACGACGACCACGTTGCCAATCCCCAGCAAGGCGAGGTTCTTGAGCACCTCGTTCCCGATCGCTCCAACCCCAACCAGCAGCACCTTGGCGCGGGCGAGCCGCGTTTGTTCCCACCATCCGATAAGTTCGAATCGGGAGAAACGCCCCAAGACAGAGGATTCGTCGACTTTCAGTATTTCGGTCAAACCGGTTCCCCACCCATCAGATCAACGCGGATAAACAAAACGCACCAGGGCGCGGATTGGGATCGATCGCATCCTGTTCGTGCAGGCTCGGACGGCATTTCCCACGGCACGTTGCCAGCCCGCTCCCAAGGGAGCAGGCGACAGATCGGCCGCGCCAATCCCGCCGATTCTCAAGCCCTTCCACACTGCGTGGGTGCCGGCTGTGATCTCGGGGAGGAGGCGAACGACGTCGCCATCGCGAACTCCGGCTCCGGCCAGGGTCTCTTCGTCGAGCAATTGCCGCCCGCTGGCACGATGCTGAAACTTGTAGCTCATCAACTGGCCGTCGGGGCTGAACTGGGGCATGTTGAGTTTCTCGACCAGCACGGCGATTACCCGGTCGACCATGGCGTCGGCCGGCAGTTCCACCAGTTGTTTCTTGTTCCCCGTGGCGTCCCAGACTTCGATGGTGATGTTGCTCATGGATCCAGACTGATTGACGAGATGTCGTGTTTCAAGGGAGGCGGACAGACGGCCTCACAAGTGCCCGCAGACAATGTGTCGTTTTCCGGTTGCCCACGGCACATCCGCCGGTCGGTAGATGCGATCTTCCCCTGTCCGCCGGCCGAACCGCCGGATTGTCGGTCTCCACCGCGACTTCGGTTGAGCCAGAATTGCGTCCCCCCCCACTGGTTAGAAAAGTTCCCATCCACCGGCTTCATCGCCCATGGGGCCCATTCTTGACGCCTGCACAATCAAGCACCCGGGCGACGGGCGGAAGCACAGCCTCCTGTGGTCTCCCGTTTGGGCGGCCATGAGCATTTCCCATACAGACATCAGTAGTATGCCAAGGCCGCTGGGGCATCGCAAGTCTTCGTCGGCCGGCGGTTGAACAGGTCCGAACTCCAGAAGTGCCCGCCGTTCCCCCGCTGGGCAGGCAAAGCCCGGCTCTGGAATGCCCAAAAAGCCGGCGCTCTGCTTCGACCAGATTGCACCAGACAGCCCGCGAATGCTCAACCGCCGGAGCCGTCGGCATTCACTTGGCCTGGTTCCCACGTTCGGCGTTGGCCTTCGTGGCTTTCGCGATCATCTCGGCGATCGACACGGGCTTGCCGCCCTGACGCTTGCTTTCGTCGGCCGCTTCCATGAAGGCAAACAGTTCGATCGTCTCTTCCTTGGCGATCGGTGCCACTCCTGTCTTGAAGAACTTGCAGATCTCCTCCAGCAGCGGCGTGTAACCCTCGTAGTCGCCGCCGGGCTGGATCCCACTGGTGCCGAAAACCGTGGCGCCGTAACCGGGCTTCCCTTCGCGGATGCCGCGGAAGGTGCCGATCCGCCCACCCTTCCAGGTCCCGACCACGAAATGGGTCCCCTCGGTTGCCGTGCACGAAACGCTCTGGCAACCCTGACCCATGATCGTGAACAGGACCTCGCAACCGTGAACGCCGTACCAGAAGAGATCCGGATGGTGCTCTTCCAGGCTGCACGGGCTGTAGGCATCGCAGCCGCGGATCTCGCCGATCGGCGAATCGTTCCGCATCTTCTGGAATCCGGAAGCATACCGCAGCGAAGAGCTGGAGAAGCACGGCACCTTGGCCTCCTCGGCGAGCCGGAAAATCTCGATCACATCGGCCAGGGAGCCGGCCATCGGTTTGTCGATGAACAGCGGCTTGCCGGCGGCGATGACCGGCTTGGCCTGTTCCAGGTGCGGCCGCCCATCGACGCTCTCCAGAAGAACGACATCGACGTTCGGAAGCATCTCCTCGATGGTCTGGTAGATCTTGACCCCCCGGTCACGGAGGTCCTTCGTGTATCCTTCCACACGCTCGTAGCTGCTGGGGTTGTCCATCGTGGGGGCCGGCACACCGGCGGTGACGACAACGCTGGCCAGCACGCCTTGGGAGTTGGGATCGTTGAGCACTTTGGTGAACGCTACCACGTGCGAGGTTGTCAGGCCGATGATCCCCGCACGGAGCGCACCTTCCCGGACCTTGGGTGGCTCGGCCGACCGGGAGCCGACGGGGGAGATCAGAAACAGAGCAACCACGGTGCACACAAGACTTGAGCGAATCATAGACAGGTATCCTCTGAAAGGTGTGTCGGGAACCAGGTTCCAGCCCAGAATCATGGACTTCGCCCCTCGGAGTGTCTTTCCAGGAGCGGAAAGCGGCTGCCGGCGAGCGGGATCTCCGCCGCAGGGGTGCGGAATCCCAGACGGACGGGCTGGCCGCATGGATGTCAACGATTGCTACTGGCCGGCGATAATGGCGTCGAGCCGCTTGTTTTGCTCCTCGAGCGAAAGACCACCGCTCCCCTCGATGGTCATGTAACCGTTGTAGCCGATGCTCTCGATGCACTTGCGCACGGCGGGCCAATCCACGTCTCCCTCGCGCATGTCCACGAACTTGCCGCCGCTGGGACTGGACTTGTCGACCACGAAGTCCTTGACGTGGATCTTCACAATCAGGTTTCCCAGGGCCTCGAGCCACTCCTGGGGCCTGGCGTACTTCACGTGATTGCCAATGTCGTAATAGGCCTTCACCCAGGGGCTGCCAAACGACGCCACGAAGTTGGCCGCCAGTTTCGGCTTCACCCAGAAGTTGTTCCAGACGTTTTCCAGGGCAATGATCACGCCCGTCTTCTCGGCTACCGGGATGAGCTCTTCCACAGCCTTGCGCGAGGCATCGGTGGCGCGATTCTGTTCGGCAATGTAGTCGGCATAGGGGGCATTATCTCCCGCAACGACCCGGCTGACACGGGACGTCTTTTCGTCGAACTCGATGTCGAACTCCCAGGGCTGAGGAATAGCCACCTTGGCATTCAGGCGGCAGGGCACAAGCAGTAGGGCGCTGGCGCCGTAGGCTTCCGTTGTGGCGAGGGCCTGCTTCAACTGCGAGACCTCGTTGGCAGCCACCTGGGGATCGTTGAAATTGGCCCATCCGAACAGGAGCGAATGGATCTCCATCGAAAGTGACTCGGCGAGCTTCCGCGCGGAGGCCGCCTGCTCGAGCGGGACGTCCCATTGCTGCGAGACCTCGATCCCGTCGAAACCGGCCGCCTTCCAGGCGGTGAGGGTTTTCTCGTCCGGTGCTCCGATGAGGGCTTTCTTCAACCGGGTCTTGAACGGGGCTGCCTGGGTACTTCCGGCGGCCAGCGTCCCGGCGGCGACGGCGGCGGTGGCAAGGAAATGGCGGCGGTTGAGCACGTCGAGCATGGCAAAACTCCAAGTTCTCTGCGGTAGTGATCATCCTGGGATCTGGATTGGCGATCCACAGTATGGCAAACGCCCGATCGGCGGTCAAATTCCTGGTGGGAGGCCTGGGGCCCATCCGTCGGGAAGTCACGAAGGGAGTCCATCGTCTCCACTCCAACAGGGCCGTTTGCCCGGGGGCAGGTCTGGCTACCCCTATCGGCGGGTAAGGCGGAAAGGAATATCCGTTGCCTCATCGCCCCAAGTCGGGTAAGCTACGCGTTTTGGCGGATATTGAGGCGGTAAGGCACATGGTTTCTCCTGGCGTTGCCGGGAAAACCTGGCGTCCTGTGGGTAGAAGATGTTCCGTGCTCACTGCCGATACATCCTCGACAGGACCGATTGATAACCCGGGAGAGACGGAGAAGTGTTCCGCAAAGAACGGATTCAACGCGAAGTGCTGAGAGCATCTTCGGCAGCCCTGCTGTTGCTGACCTTCTCAGTGAGCATGACATGCGAGGCGATGGCCGCGGATTGGGCCAAGGCGATGTTCGACCATACCACGCATGACTTCGGCATGGTTCCTCGCGGCTCGGAGGCAGAGCATCGTTTCACCATCGAGAACATCTACGTTGAGGATGCTCACATTCAGAGTATCTCTTCGAGCTGCCAGTGCACGTCGGTCAAGGTGACCGAGCCTTCGCTCAAAACCCACGAGAAGTCGCAGCTGATCGCCACGCTCAACACGCGGCAATTCACCGGATCGAAGGACGCCACGATCCGCGTCGTTTTTGACAAGCCGTTTCCCGCCGAGGTCCAACTCCATGTACGTTCCTACATTCGGACCGACGTCGTGCTCGAACCGGGGAGCGTCCGTTTCGGCGACGTGGTCGAGGGTCAGGAGATCACCCGGGTGATCGATCTGCGGCATGCGGGAAGCCCCGACTGGAAGATCACCGGCTGCGAAAACGACGACGAAAATGTGGCCGTCGCCATCAAGCCGGTCTCCAACACGGGCGGCCAGGCTACCTACCAACTGGCATTCACGTTGAAATCGACTGCGCCGGCAGGCTACATGCGGCGGCACGTGGCTCTTCTGACGAACGACCAGAACCCGAATGCCCAGCGGGTGCTGGTGCTTCTGGAAGGCGTGGTGACCCCGGCCGTTTCCGTGCGTCCGTCGCCGCTGACTTTCGGACGTGTGCAGCCCGGTCGCGAAGCCACAGCGAGAATCGTCGTTCAGGGACAGGAAGACCTGCAGATCCTGGGGGTCGTCGGGCCGGATGAGCGTTTTTCACTGGCACCGTCCGCGAAACTGAACGTTCCGTCGCGGATCCATGTTCTGCCGGTCAAATTCAAAGCTGGGACCGAGCCGGGGAAGATCGAGGGCGAGGTTCAGATTCAGACCGATGTCGGCGGCGGGCGGACCCTGCGGGTGAATGTGACCGGCGAGGTGGTCGAAAGCTCGCCGTCCGCGCTACCCGCTTCCCCCGCATCCACCGAACTTGCCCCGGCGGCCAGCCAGCCCGTGCCGCCCACCGAAACGGAGCCCGCCAAAACGGAGCCCGACGACGGTTGGCGCCGCCGTGGATAGGCGGCCCCGTTCCGTTGAGCCCTGCACGCTGAATCGGGTTGCGTGATTCCCAGAATGGACAATCTCCGCCCGCGGAACGCCTCTCTGGCGGTTTGGGATCGGCTCTCCGTCTCTTGTTCCAGATTGACTTGTCGATTCTAATAGGCAGTTCGTGACCGCTTCTGGTGCGTCGGCCGACTTGCAGGGAATTGGCCGGAGAACGGCTCGGCATGATCGTTTGCGCGGCCATTTCCCCTTTGCACGCGGCAGCACGACGCCAAGGTGCCTGCTGCTGGATTGCGACAAGAGATCGAGGAGATATGCATGGGTATCGACCTTCGCAAAGATTTCACCTATTCCCTCTTGATTCCGACGAGCATGGGGGTGCGGTTGACGCCCGTCGGCGGTCAGCCCGTGCACAGCAGCGACACGTTCTTCATGCAGGCCACAAGCGCCGAAACGAACGTTGCGAGCATCTCGTCCTATCTCGGGCTTCCGGTCAAGGTTCTCACGACCTTCGTGAAAGGGAGCCCCATCGCCCGCTTCATCCGGGACAACCTGGCGAGCCGGCACATGGTTTACGAGGGTAAGGAGGTTGAGCAAGGGGGGCCCTGGGGCTACCGGCATCAGTTCAACATCGCCGACAGCGGCCAGGGGAGCCGCGGCCCGCGCGTGCAAAACGACCGGGCTGGTGAAGTCGGCCGGACGCTAAATGTGGCCGATTTCGACCTGGAGCAAATTTTCGGTCGCCAGGGGGTGCAGATTGTCCATCTGTCGGGCCTGATCGGGGCCCTATCGCCAGAGACGGGGACCTTCTGCCTGGAACTCGCCCGGGCCGCCAAGAAGCACGGCACGCGAGTCTCGTTCGATCTCAATCATCGAGCCTCCTTCTGGAAGAACCGCGAGTCGGAGCTCCGCCGGATCTTTCTGGAAATCGCCGGCGTGGCTGACATCCTTGTCGGCAACGAAGAAGACTTCCAGCTCTGCCTGGGCATCGAAGGGCCCGAGGCCGGCGGCAAGGACCTGGAGGCCAAGATCGAGAGCTTCAAGGTCATGATCCATCGCGCCCAGGCGGCCTTCCCGAATGCCAGGGTCTTCGCCACCACCTTGCGGCAGGTTGTCCATTCCAATAGCCATCTCTGGGGCGCCATCTTGGCCGAGGGGAAGAACTGGCACATCGTCCAGCCGAGGGAGACCCCCGTGCTCGACCGCATTGGCGGCGGCGACGGTTTCGTGGGCGGCATGCTCTACGCCATTCTGCGGGGTTGGGAACCCGAGAAATGGGTCCAGTTCGGCTGGGCGAGCGGGGCGCTGGCCACAACATTCCTCACCGATTATGCACAGCCGGCCGACGAAGAGCAGATCTGGAGCATCTGGGAAGGCAACGCCCGCGTCCGACGCTGAGCAGTCCCTCCTTCAGTAGGGCGGGCGGAAAGGCCGGCGCCGGCACGGCCGCTACCGACAAACCTGACCGGTCGCGAGCCCACTTACGCCGACGGGCCGATCTTGCTCGGGACGGCCCGTTTCACGAGGCGAACCTCGTTTCCCTTCTCATTGTACAGCACCTCGTCCATGAAGGTCTGGATCAAGGCCAGGCCTCGGCGTCCGACCGGCTCGAGAGCTCCCGGCTCGTTCAAGTCGGGAACTGCGCTGAGATCAAACCCGTTGCCATCGTCGCGGATCAGGAACCGGGCCTCTTTGGGCGTAATCTGGATCTCCACGTAGACTCGCCGATGGAGGTACGGCGTTTCGGCAGCTCGCCGCTCGACCAGGCTCAAATCCCCCTCCTGGATCAGCTCGTGCTCGACTTCCTGTACCTGCTCTTTGGTGATCTCCAGGTTCCCGTGGAAAATGGCGTTGAGGACCGCTTCCTTGACCGCAACGCCCACCTGGAGCCGTCCGGTGAAATCCACCAGCCCCATCCCGCTGACCATCTGCTGCACCAGGTCGACCAAGGGATCGACCAGAGCCGGGTCGTTGTCGAGGGTGAAGGTGAAATGCACCTCGTCGAGGCAAGTGATCAACTTGGCGTGGCAGCGGTCTGCCTTCGCCAAGGTGAGGACTTCCTTCGCTGTGTCCGGGAGCTTGTCGGCCAGACGCGATTTTGGCACATAGCTGGCAGCCCCTTTTTCCAATGCCTCGATGGAAAGCGATTCGCTCCCGTAGGCGGTCATGAGGATGACCGGGATTGCCGGGAAGTGCCTGCGCACCTCGGTGACAAGTTCGAGGCCGTTCATCTCCGGCATGGTCAGATCCGTAACGACAAGGTTAGGGGAGATGTCTTTCATGCGCGCCAGGGCCTCCAGCCCGTTGACCGCATAATCCACGTGGCACTCGAACCTGCGTTCCAGAAGCTCCCCCACAAGTCGGCGATCCACCGCCGAATCGTCTACCACGAGAATCGATGTCATTGTTGATCCTCCCATGCCATGGCCAGCCCGCGCGGCCGGAAAAGGAGGCCCGACCGATCGCAAGACCGCTGGCGGTCTCAACCACTGACCGTGGAAGACGTCCCCCACGGCTCGTCAGTGCCTCTCCGCTCCCGGACAACCGTTTTGCCGTCCGAAGTTTACCGAATCCATGTGAGCGGGGCCATACCCCACTTATGGTGTGGGTGAGGCCCTGTTTTCGTGTCTTCCCGGCAACGTTGCCTGTCACGGCGAATCTCGTGACGGGTATTGGCGCCGCGGCATGTCATCCAGACCGGATGGGATAGCTCGTCGAGCCCCGATGCCACAAGAACGACCGGAACGGTGGCGCTGGGCTCACAGCGATTCCAGGTCGGTTACCGGTTCGCAAGGTCGGCCAGAATCCCCGCCAGAGAGTCTGCTGTCAACTCGTGTTTCATAAGACATGCCGTCGCGCCCTCACGGGCGGCGGTCGTGGCCAGTTCGCTGTCGATTGTGGCACCGGTCATCAACACGACGGGGGTGTCCGGAAAAGCTCGGTGAAGACGTCGCAGAGTATTTATACCCCAACTGTCCGGCAGGCTCAAATCAAGAAAGACCAGATCGAACTCCCGATCCCGCAGGCGCCGAAGCGCCAATGCGAGCAGACCTTCTCGCACCACCGTCGCCGGACGCCCCGTCTCCTTCAGCAAGGTCTCGAATAGCGCCGCGTCATCAGGATCATCTTCGATGAGAAGGATACACACTTCCGTGGGGACCATGGGGCTTCTTCTCACCGCTGCCTGCTGCCTATGTTTGCCAGGACTCCTGGCCTCGCCGGTCTACAGCCAATGGGTGGTAAAGCGGCGTCGACGATGCGGGGGCCATCAGACGCCGACGAGTGCCGAAATCGGAGGCCGATCGTCTATTTGAAGCCCTCGCGACACCAATTACAATATCCTCGGACAGGGTTGAATGAGAGTGAGCCGTTTTTCTCCCAGGGCAACTGCTGCCGCGTTGGAGGGAGGAGCTTGGCCGGTATGCCAGGTCGGCCGGCGATCGCCTGCCAATCGGTGGTCCTGAATGTTGACATCGACGCCACACCTGTGACCCGAAAGCGATACGATCATGTTGAGACTCGTCCCGGCATCCTGCTCGAGTTCCACCGCCAATTGCGGATCCATATTCCGTGTGTTGCAGGAAGCCATTCTGCCGGTATGCGGAATCCTCCTTCTGGCCTGTGGGCTCAGCGTTTGTGGAGTTGCCGGCGAGGATGAAGGCCAGGCAGTGCCATCCTGGGCACCGATTTCCCTCCATCCAGCCAATCCACGTTATTTTCTTTGGCGCGACCGGCCGACCGTTCTGATAACCTCGGGCGAGCACTACGGCGCCCTTCTGAATCTCGACTTCGACTATGTCCGCTATTTCGACACGCTTGCGGCCGACGGGCTGAACCACACGCGGACCTTCTCTGGCATGTATCGAGAGATCCCCGATTCGTTTGGGATCACCGACAATACCCTGGCGCCGAAACCGCTCCAGTACATCTGTCCCTGGGCCAGAAGCGACCAGCCGGGATACAAGGATGGCGGAAACAAGTTCGATCTGGCGAAGTGGGATCCTGCCTATTTCTCGCGCCTGCGGGATTTCATGCACGCCGCGCGCGAACGGGGGATCGTCGTGGAACTGACGCTCTTCTGCACCATGTACAACGACGATCTGTGGAATATGTGTCCGCTCAACACGGCCAACAACGTCAACGGTGTGGGGACCTGCCCGAGGGAGGAAGTCTTCACGCTCAAGCACGACGACGTTACCAAGGCACAGTTGGCGATGGTCCGCAAGCTCGTTGCCGAACTGGCGACGTTCGACAACCTGATCTACGAGATCTGCAACGAGCCCTATTTCCACGGGGTCACGCTCCAGTGGCAGCACAGGATTGCCGACGAGATCATCGACGCCGAGAAGGATGCTGCCCACAAACACTTGATTTCCAGGAATGTCGCCAACGGGTCGGCCGTCGTCGACAACCCCCACAGCGGAATTTCAGTCTTCAACTTCCATTACTGTGTGCCTCCCGAGGTCGTCGCGGCAAACTATGGTCTCGGTCGGGTGATCGGCGAGAATGAAACCGGCTTCCGCGGAAGCGACGACCTGCTCTACCGGACCGAGGGCTGGGCGTTTCTGCTGGCTGGCGGGGCCCTCTACAACAATCTCGACTACTCCTTCACACCGGCCCATCCCGGGGGAACTCTGCTTGAGTACAAGTCGCCGGGAGGCGGCAGCGCCGAGCTGCGCAGGCAACTTGGCGCCCTCAAGCGTTTCTTCGATCAGCTCGATTTCGTGCACATGAAGCCCCAGTCCACGGTCGTCAAGAGCGTCTCGCCGGACTTGGCCGCCTACGCCCTGGTGCAGCCTGCCAAGGCCTACGCCGTCTATCTGCACACGCCTCTTCCCAAGAAGCCCAAAGACGTGGCCCAGCACAGGCTCCGCGACGCGACAGCCAGGCTTGGCATCGAGATCCCACCCGGCAAATACGTCGTTGAGTGGGTGAACACGAGAAGCGGCATGACCGAAGAAGGCCAGACTGTCGACCACAAAGGTTCGATTCTCAATCTGGAGTCGCCGGTGTTCTCCGACGATATCGCCCTGCGGATCCGCGCGGCGGAGTGACGGCGGGCGCAGATTCAGCGATCATGCAGGGCAGCAGGATTGCATCCTGTCCAGGTCGGTCGCGACTCTTCTACCGACACCGAGTGGCAAACCGAGGTGAAAACGGACTCACAAGACCCAACCCTCGCGGTATTCCTCGTGAAGCAAGGCGTTTGCCTCGTCGCTGTTGGTGAATCGGTCGGCGGCCGAGTCCCAACTCAGCGGCTGCTCGGTGCGCAGGGCAAGGTTGCCCAGGAGGACGAACTCCGTGATCCGCTCGGCCCAGTCGAAGTTGCACCCGCCCGGTTCTCCGCCGCAAACGGCCTCGTACCACTCGCCCCATGTGCCCGGGCGGCGGGGAAGCGTCTGCGGTACGTCGAGAAACTTCTTGCCGCGATCGATCGGGTAGACGGTCGAACCGAGCATGATCCCTTCATCACCCACGTACATCGTGCCCTCACTGGGATAATTGCCCCCCT
>CAZLWV010000001.1:48431-78658 GCA_964563135.1 uncultured Planctomycetaceae bacterium | reverse complement strand
CGGCGGTTTCAGACCACCGTCGTACCACACAAGACGCACCGGCGGGCGCCCTTCATGCTCGGGATAGTCGTAGGTGACGATCGAAGCCAGAGGAGCGCTCTCCGCAAAGGCCTTGGTCGCGGAGGCCTCGACCGCCCTCGGATGGGTCAGGTTCAGGGCCCGGCAGGGCGTGTTGACGTGGTGGCAACCCATGTCGCCCAGGGCTCCAGAGCCGAAATCCCACCAGCCACGGAAATTCCAGGGGTGGTAGACTGCCCGTCGGGGGCTGCGGTTTGCCTTGACCTGGGCGACGGCGTAGTGCCCCTCCGGCCATTCGGCCTTGAAGGGACGCGCCGCCGCTGGGCCCAGCCAAAGGTCCCAGTCGAAGGTCGAGGGAATCGGATCCTCGCCGTTGGGTTGCTGCATTCCCTGGGGCCAGAGCGGCCGGTTGCTCCAGATGTGGACTTCGCGGACCGTGCCGATCGCCCCGGCCGCAATCAACTCGCAGGTGCGGCAGGCCTCTTGGCTGGTGTTGGGCGAGGCGGTCACCTGGGTGGCCACGCCCTTCTCGCGGGCCACCCGCACCACCTTCCGAAGCTCCTTGACGGTGCGAGTGAGCGGCTTCACACAGCACACATGCTTGCCCGCCTCGAGGGCGGCAAGGGTGATGACAGCATGGCTGTGGTCGGGCGTGCCGATGTAAACGGCATCGACGTCTTTCTCCGATTTCAAGGCCTCGCGGTAATCGCGATAGCGGTGGGCCTGTGGCCAATGGTCGAAAGCCTTTTTGGCGTAGACGTCGTCGACGTCGCACAGCGACACGACCTGGAATCCGGCTGCGTCGCAGGCCTTCATCTGGCCGAAGCCAACGCCTCCAACACCGATGCCCAGCAGCGTCGGTTTCTCGCTGGGGGGCGTCTGTCCCGCCCCGCCGAGCACATGACGCGGAACAATCGCTGCCGCGGTGGTCAGCAGGGCTGCATTGCGAAGGACCTGGCGGCGCGAGACCTGCTGACTGACCAGTTGCCCCGCGCCTTGTGGGTTGGAGCTGTTGTCGGTCCGAGCGGTGGTTCGGGGTGTGCTGTGCATTCCGGCTTCTCCTCAAGGGGGTGGCAGGGCATCCGACTGTGGCGGCGCTGCCCGACAACATAGGGAATCCCGGCGCCGATCACAAGCAAATCCCGCCGCCAGCCGCGTCGAAAAAACCGGATTCTTCTCCACAGGTGGCCGATCATCCAGGCCTTGTGCGAGATCGAGCAACCGAGCGAGTCCTCCGCGGCAATGGGAGGTTCCCTGCGATCTGTCTGGTTGCGGTCAAACCGTCTCGGGCAATTCGTAGCCTTTTCGCCGTGGACGGTCGAGCAGCGCGTTGGCCTCGTCGTCGCCGGGGAACACTTCCTTTTCCGGATCCCAGTTCATCTTTCGGCCGAGCCAGCGGGCGATGTTGCCCAGGTGGCACAGGGTCGTCGAACGCTGTCCGATCTCCACGTCGGCAACCGGCTTCTCGCGAGACTTGATACACTCGAGCCAGTTCTCCGTGTGGTTTGAACTCTCATAAAGATGGATCTCGTCGCTCGGGATCGGCTCTTCCACCAGCTCCGGCGGATTCGACGCGACCCGCCCCCGGAAGATCTCGATCTTGCCCTTGTCTCCAACAAAGATGGCACCGCCGGGATTGCCGTTGTCGAGCTTCACCGTGATGCCGCTGGCATAACGGAAGAAGACCATCGGGCTCGAACAGATCTTCTCGCCGCGCTCGCGGGATTCGGGCTGGGTGTAGGTGGGCGGATCGAACTTGGGACCTTCGGTCCAGATCTCGACGGGGCCCGTTTCGTCCATTCCCAGGGCCCACTGGATCTGGTCCAGCCCATGAGCTCCCCAGCCGGTCATCTCGCCTCCGGAATAGGGACGGAAGGAGATCCAGCCGGGATTCGCCCGCGGGCTGCAGAGATCTTTGTTGTAGGGAACCAGCTCGTTCGGGCCGCACCAGCGGTCCCAGTCCAGCCCCTCGGGCACGGGTTGGCCCGGCAGGGCACACTCCCAGGGACTGGGATAATTGTGCCCGATGACCAGCTCGATCTTGCCGACTCGACCGTTGCGGATCAATTCGCAGCCGAAACGATTCTCCTTCTGCGACCGCTGCTGACTGCCCGTCTGAAAGACCCGGCCGTACTTGCGGACCGCCTGCACCATCAAACGCCCCTCGCGGATCGTGAGCGACATCGGTTTTTCTGCATAAACGTCTTTTCCGGCCTGGCACGCATGGATCGTCACCAGGGCCCGCCAGTGGTCGGGTGTGGCAGTGACGATGGCGTCGACGTCCTTCCGTTCCAGCAGTTCGTGATAGTTGTTGTACGTATCGATGTTGTACTTCTGGCGCAACTTGGTGGCCGTGGCGGCATTGACGTCGGCGATGGCCACCGCGCGACCGTGTTTCGAGGTCACGCAATTGTGGAATACCCCGGATCCCTGACGGCCGATGCCGATACCGCCGATGCCGATACGGTCGTTGGCGCCGAGACTGTCTGGCGACGCCAGCACGTGCCGGGGGACCACACAGGGGATCGCCAGCGCGCCGGCCGCGGCCGCCGCGGTACTCTTCAGAAATCGTCTACGGCTGACTCGACTCGTCTTGTGGTTGGCCATGTTTCCCTCCGATCCTGTTCACTTCCCAATCCAGCAAATCGCTTTGTCCATCCGCAGCACGTGCCGTGCGATCTGCCACGGTAAGCGAAGGGAAATCGGAATGCAATTTTCCCACTCGTCGGGGGGGACGGATTGAGGGATCCGGCAGCGGTGTGTCGGCCGTGATGGTGGTCCGTCCCGCACCGCCGCGCGGGCCGTGCACCTGTGTTCGGCTCACCGCCTCACGAACCTCGCCCGCAGGAGGGGCTGATCGACGATCCAAGCGACGTTCGTGATCGGCTGGGCCCTTGATCTTTTGCCGCCGGCGCGGGACCATCGGATTCCTGCACGCCTGGTGGCCGTCAGCTATCGGTTCCGGATAGGGATCCACACGCCATGCTCGACCGGTTTTTTCGACTTCGCGAGAACGGAACGACGGCAGGGACAGAACTGCTCGCCGGGTTGACAACGTTCCTCACGATGGCCTATATCATCTTCCTCCAGCCGACGGTGCTGACGGGCCGTTATTTTGGGGAACCCAACGGCATGGATTACGGTGCCGTGATGATGGCCACCTGCATCTCGGCCGCCCTCGCCAGTGCGGTAATGGGACTCTACGCCAACTACCCCATCGCCCAAGCCCCGGGGATGGGCGAGAACTTCATCTTTGTGCTTTCGGTCATTCCGGCCGCTGCAACCTTGATCGATGCCCGCGTGGCAGCCGGCACGCTCCAGGCCGGTTCCGTCGCCCCGTGGCAGGTTGCGCTCGGAGTGATCTTCATTTCCGGTGTCCTTTTCCTTCTGCTCTCCCTCCTGGGAGTTCGCCAGGCGATCCTCGACGTGATCAGTCCCAGCATGCGGAATGCCATCGCCGTGGGAATCGGACTGTTCATCGCCTTCATCGGATTACTGGGCGCCACGGTCATCGTCCCTGCACCTGGGCAAGCGGTCAAACTCAATCCGCAGGTGGCGTCTCCCGACGTACTCGTTTTCGCCTTCGGGCTGCTCCTGACGGCCGGCCTCTACGCAAGACGCGTTCGCGGTTCGATCGTCCTGGGCATTCTCGCGACAACGCTGGTTGCCGCCGGACTTCAAGCGTTGATTCCACACCTGCCCGAGTCGATCGCCCGGTCGGTGATCGTGACCCAGTCGAAGTTGATGACCATGTTCACGCCGGCGACGTCCGTCGTGGCCGAGCCCCCGCCGATGGCTCCCACGTTCCTCAAGATGAACATTTCGCTGGCGATCGCGGGGCCGATGATCCCGTTCATTCTCGTCTTCCTGTTTCTCAACCTGTTCGACACGCTCGGCACGCTCCTCGGTGTGTGCGAACAGGCGGGCCTGATCAAGGACGGCACACTTCCGCGCGCCCGAGAGGCCCTGGTCTCAGACGCCGTGGCCACCGCGTTCGGTGCGGCCTGCGGCACGAGCACGGTCACCAGCTTCATCGAGAGCGCGGCCGGAGTCCAGCAAGGGGGGCGAACCGGCCTGACGGCTGTAACGACGGCCGTTCTTTTCCTGGTGGCAATGTTCTTTGCGCCCCTGATCCAGATGGTCGGCAGTTATCCGTCGATCACCGCCCCGGCCCTGGTGCTTGTCGGCGCCATGATGATGGGTAACGTGACGAAGATCGAGTGGTCCAACCATGCGGAAGCCATCCCCGCCTTCATCACGTTCATTTCCATCCCCTTGACCTACTCCATTGCCGACGGGCTGGCCCTGGGATTCATCTCCTATCCCGTAGTCAAACTGCTCTCCGGACAGGCCCGTGACGTCAAATGGCTGATGTACCTGCTGGCCGCGGTGCTGGCAGCGTATCTGATCATGGTCCGAGGGATGCTCGGCGTCGGGTAGCAGCAGCGTCGTGTGCCGTGTCGGCCCCCTCACCCCCCTTTGACACGACTGCGGCGCCATCTATGCCCGTCGCAGCTGCACTCTCCGCGGGCACGTCATCAGAAACAACGATCTGCACCACCTCTACGGCAAGGGGGGCGGGCCCTGCAACGGTATCTACCTGGACGACCTGTTCTCCTCGGCCGCGGTCGAGGGGAACATCTTCTACCAGGTGCCATCCTTCACGGCGAACGATCGCTGTGAGCCATGCAGCCCAGCCAATAGCGCCGATGCCGCCGGCCGTGCTCTGGAGGCAGCCCGCCGTCCTGGCTCCTGCGCGTGCGATCGATACTGCGGGTCTTGATTTCACGAGGGTCGCGAGGGTACAACATGGTGGGGTCGCATACTCCATCCGGGGTGCCTGTCGGAATGATCCGTGCCCTGAGGCACGATAATCGATCTTGTCCACTCACCAGATTTGGGGGAGAGAAGTCATGACCAAGACTGCGACCGTTCATGCGCAGCAGCGCTGGGAGTACATGTCGATTTCGCGGAAGACCGAAACCTATCTGGCCCAGGAACTCGGCGGGTTGGGCCAGGAAGGTTGGGAACTGGTTACGGTCAATTATGCCCGCGGCAAGAAAGAGGAGATGTTCTGGACGGCATTTCTGAAGCGTCCGGCAATCGGGCACGGCATCGGCCAGGAAGCGACCTCTGCCCGGCACGATCTGGCCCACGACTCGCCGGGCCCGGCGGGGGCCACGGACGGGCATGCCAGGAAAGACGCGGCGGAGACACTACAAGGATTCGACACGGACGGGGATACTTTCGAAATCCACGAAGAATCTCCCTCGCAGAAGCCGGTTGTCCCGACCAAGGGAGAAACGACTTCCTGAAACACCACGGCCAGGGAGACCCGCTTCGAGACTCCAGCGGCTTCCGAAACCCGGTGGCTCGCGCCCAGAGGTCCGCGTCGCCCCCAACGCAGCGTTCTTCATTCTCCGCCGTTCCGGTGGGCCTGGAAATAGGCCCGTTCCTCGTTCGCCAGTTGCTCCCTTTTTGCCCGGAAGTGTTCGTATTTGGCCACCTCCTCGTCGTTCCAGGAGTTGGCTTCCCGGTAGTCGCCGCAGAACGGAACCCCCAGGTCGATCCAGGCGCAGAACTTGTCCATTTCTTCACGCGACAGGATCGCGCCTTCGTGCCCCTTGGCGAGGAGTTGGACGAGCCCGCTGGAAGCGGAACCGGCCGAATACGGAGGCTGCATGGGTGGTGCTGACTGGGCGCTGATCCAGTTGACTACCGTATGCCCGGGATCGCCCACCCAGCAGTCCTGCTTCTCGTGCGGGCGGGAGTGGGTCAGGTTCAGGTAGGCCCGGTTCCAGATGCGTTTGGCCGCCGGGTCTGCCACCTCGTCGGAGGTCAGGATCGGCGCATCTCCGCCGCCCGCCGAGTGGCAGTTGGTGCATTTGCCGTCTAGAATGGGCTGGATCTCTTGAGTGAAGCTGAATCCGCGCGGTGGGCCGTAAAATGGCCGCAGCGACTCCGCCCCCGCCGCAAGGGCCGCCGTCAGCGGCAGGCCCGCCGCCGGGGTGCTGTTCTTGTGTTCATGGCATCCTGTACACGAAGCATTCTCACCCGGCTGGAGAGTCGTCCAACTCCGCATCGTCTGCACCATCCGCCCTTCCCCGTCGAGCAACTGGAAATAGACCGGAGTTCGGGCCGGCACGGTGAAGAACACGGAACCGTCGTCGCGAACCGTTACATCTCCGAGAATGATCTTGGGATCCCACGCTCCGTTGCCAATTGCCACCGGCGTGCTGATCAGTGCCCCGCCCCCCGGTCCGCCGTTGCGGTTCTCGCCGATCCCCGCCACGCGGAAATCCAGTTTCACCACCCGCAAGGTCTTGATCGTCCCCCGCGGCACGCCGGCAATCCCCGGACCGATGTGGACATCCTGCACGTAACATGTGCCCGTGTCTCTGCGATAGTCGACCAGGCTTGCCCGATTCCGCCGCACCTCGCGCGGGCGGAGCGGAATCGGCTGGCTGCACGGAAGTTTCCCGTCGCGGACCAGCAGTTCCCGCCGGCCGTCCACGGTCATCAGATAGATGCCGGTTTCGAGCCCAAAAGCCCCGCGCCATTCCCATCCGACCGGATGGTAGGTGACAACGAATTCCGTTTCGTTCAAGGGATAGGGGTACTGGAAGATCTCGCCGCTCTGGCCGTAGGCATCGACATGCACGGCCGGAGTCTCCCGAACCGGTGCGATCAGTTGCGCTCCTTCATTCTCCTGCCGTCCCCTGGCTGGGTCGAGCAGGATCAGCTTCCCTGTCTGACGCGAGTGATGCCCCGAGGCCACCGCGACCACCTTTTGCGTGCCCGGAATGCCGCGAGCGTGGAGAATCGTCGTTGGAAACCAGGAGTTCCCCCCGTAGAAGTCCGACTGGTTTGTGCCGTCAGGGTTCATCTGCATGAGCGGCTGCGGGTAGATCTGTCCGCGATCGTTGTATTCCCACCGCGTGTAGAGGATACGGTTGTCTTCCGTCACCGTAGGCAGGTTATCGTGCACCTGGTCGAAGGTGAGCCGCCGCATTGATTTGCCGTCGCCGTCGCAACGATAGAGGTTGCTCACCTCGGTCCACCAGCAGTCAACCGTCTGCACGCACCGCGATGAGTTGAAAATGATCTCGCCGCATGGCAGGTAGGCGCCTTCGTAGTCGGCTACCCCCAGGCCGGAAGTGAGCTGGCGGATCTTTCCGGATTCCAGATCCATCTCGTAAAGGTGGTAATCGTCTTCCAGGTCCGATTTCTTCCATGAAAACAAGATCCGCTTGCCGTCGTAGGAAACGTCCGGATCGCGAATCACCCCACCCGGATCCTCCAGGAGTGTGTCCACACCAACCTGCGTGCCGTCGTATCGCATCACGCACAGTGCCGAGCCGGGTGTGAAATGCCGTTCTGCCTGGGCGTCCGACTGTCCTTCCGTGTACGCATAATGCGATCCGCCGAGCGTGTAATGCTTGACGAACACGATGGCCGGCGCCTGTTTCAGCAGCGATTGCAGCCGCAACTGGCGCCGTTGGCCGCACGCTTCGACATACAGTTTCAGCCAGCGGGAATCGTTGGGCGATGGATTCTCTGCCGCCAGACGGTCGAACCTGGCCCGTAGCGGTGTCCCCTCGGCTAGTTCGGCCAGAACCCGCACGATCATCTGCCGTTCACCCGTCGCGTCGCGATCAGGATCCACGTACCAGCCGAATTCGCGCTGCACGTCGAACTGGCTTGCCTGGGGCTCCCTTGCGGGATTGTCCTGCATGAACCAGTCCATCTCCGGGAAATCCTGCCACAGTCGGCGGACCTGCGATGCGATCACCGCCTCGCGGTCCGGCGGATCAGCGGCCAGTTTCTGCCGGGCGGCAAGCATTTCCTGGACCCATGAGGTCTCCCCCTTCGCGACAGGGGCCTGTCGCACTGCCTGCAACACCGTCAGCGAGAGCAGAATCAGAAGACAGCGTTTCATTCTTGGGCACCTCGTCTCTTTCCAGAACGGTATCCGGGCATTCTGACGACTGCGGCCGGAATCGTCCGGTGCCGACCCCTGACACAGTCGCTCCCGTGCAGGCCCGGCCGGTCATGCCACGTTTCCATGCTCTCCCTTTCCCACGGCGGACGCGGCCGCCGTCTCCGGCGGTGCGATTGAGCGGGCCATTCAGGCCACCCATCGAGGCGACCACCAAGCTTGGAAGAAGTATGGAGCATCCGCCCGCAACAAACAATGGCTATTTGTCTCCCCCTTCCGCCGTTTTGTATACGCGTTCACCGGGGCAAGCCTGCCCCTGAATCCTTCGGCGGTATTCCGAGGGTGTGTCTCCCACGATCCGGGTGAACGCGCGGCTGAAATGCTCGCCTCCCGTGAACCCGCTCAGACGGGCGATGCGGTGCAGCTTTTCGTCCGACTCAGCCAGCAGAGTCTTCGCATATTCTACCCGCTTGCGCGACAGCTCCGCGCCGATGGAGCGTCCCACGTGCTTCTCAAACGCCCGATAGAGCCCGCAACGACTCATCGAACATCGAGCGACCACGTCGTCGACCCCGATCGGATCGCGGAAATGCTCCCATATGTAGCCCAACGCCCGAGCGACCGCTTTGTGGGCAACGGCCAGAATATCGCTGCTTTTCCGGACAACGACCCCATGCGGCGCAATCTTGAGGGGCGTTTGCGGCGGTTCTTCCCCCGCCATCAACCGGCCGAGAAGGGAGGCGCCCTCATAGGCCAGCCGCTCGCGGGCGCTATCGACGCTGGAGATCGGGACCGACGCAAACTCGCACGCGTACTGGTCGTTGTCCACCCCAATGACGGCGATCTCGTCGGGAATCGCCAAACCCGCCGCCTCGCAGGCATTGATCAACTGGGCCGCACGGTTGTCGCTCTGGGCCATGATCCCGATCGGAAGCGGCAACTGGCAAAGCCGCTTCACGAGCCACTCGAACCACCCCTTCCGACGCTCGCGACGCGTGGCTGCATGCCAGTCGAGCGACACACAATGGCCACCGGCCCTTTCCACCGCCTCCCGGAACCCCTGCTGACGGCCGCGAACATCGCAGATATCCGAAAACTTGTAGAACCCCAGATTCTGGAAGCCTCGTTCCAGCAAGTGCTCCGCTCCCAACTGGCCGATCCGCTGGTTGTCGAGGCACACCCGCGGCACCTTCACGTCTTCCACATCCAGGCTCAGGCCGACTACCGGGACCGTCTGGCGGCGCGCAAATTCGAGCACATCGTCGCGGTGCGGCAATAGAAGGGTCAGGACGCCATCCCCCCGCCAATACTCCGGCAACACGCCATAGTGGGCCATCGACGTGTCGAGGCTCCAACCGGCCTCTCTCGCGTAGCGCACCACCCCGCGATGCAACTGGTGGTCATAGTAGCCCAGCGCCATCAGCACGTGGGGACGCCGGGTGCTGGTCTTCGTCTCGGTCACCGCTTTCGCTGCCTCGGTATACGAATCAGCATGGAAACAATACAAAGAAACATGGATTAGTCTAGTCGAGCGTGGTAGAAGAAAGCAAGTCGGGATCGTCGTGATCAAAGTCGGCAGGCCGTCGGGCACCGGAAGCTGCGGATCGGCCATCTGGCCGAAGCAGCCGGACTCTGACCGGCCGCAGAGCTGAATTCGACCCGTGGCCTGTGTCCGGAACCACCACTCTGGGGTCAGATGCGTTGATCCTCAGAATCTGGTACCTTCGGCCACATCCCCGTCACTTCCCTCTCCGGAGAACTGAAATGCAATTGCGGGATCTGAAATCCGGCGTTCTCTGCCTCGCGGCCATCTTTCTGTTCGCTGTCTCGCTGTCGGCCCAACCCCGAGGGGAATCGAACCTGCTCGTCACCCTTCCTGATTTCTGCCCCACCCCCGACGGCATGGCCATCGATGCAGCGGGAAATCTCGTGCTCGCCTGTCCCAACTTCGCCGATCCGCAGTGCCCTGGCTGCATCGTCCGGCTCACGCCGGAGGGAGAAGTCAGCAAGTGGTTCGATGTCCCGCCGCTGGCCGAAACCGGCAAGGCATTTCCCATGGGGATTGCCTTTGGCGATGGTGGCGACCTCTTCGTCTGCGACAATCAGAACTGGCCCACCGGTAATGGCGACGAGGGACAACTCAACCAGGGACGTCTGTTGCGGCTCCAGTTTCGCGACGGCAAGCTGGAAAAGACCACGGTTGTGGCCTCCGGGATCAGCCATCCTAACGGCGTTCGCATCCGCGGCGGCCAGGCCTACGTGACCGTCAGCATGCTCCCCAGAGTGAAACGCGCCGACGGCCTTCTTACCAGTGCCGTTTACCGATTCCCGGTCGATGCCCATGGAATCGTGTTGACCAACACCCTGGGCGACCCGAATCTGCTTGTAACCTTCGTCACCCGGAACCGGGATTGCCAGTACGGAGCCGACGGGTTGGACTTCGATAGCCATGGCAACCTGTATATCGGCAATTTTGGCGACGGTGCCCTCCACCGAGTCGCCTTCGATGCTGCGGGAAACGTGACCGGCACCAGTATCTTCGCGAAAACCGATTTTCGTACCCCCATGTCTGCCCCCGAATTCGCTGCCCGCATGGTCCAGGGGAAGATGCGAACCGTCGACGGAATCTGCATCGACAAGAACGACAACGTCTATGTGGCCGACTTCTCCAACAACGCCGTCTGCCGAGTCGATCCGCAGGGCAACATCACCGTTCTGGCCCAGAGCCCTGACTGTGACGGAAGCCAGGGGGGGCTCGATCAGCCGGGCGAACCGATTCTCTGGAACGGCAAACTCGTCGTCTCCTGTTTCGATGTTGTCACCGGCTCGGATAAGGTCAACACCGGCCACGACAAACCATTCACCTTGGCCTGGATCGACGTCAGTCGACCATAGTCGCCTTTCGTTCCGCGAAAAGGCGTCTTCTCGCGATGCGGCCACGATCGTCCAGTCAGAGGAGTTTCCCGGGAGATCAGTCCGTGAAGGCAGTGTGCGTCAAACGACCCAACCAGGTGGAAATCGTCCACCTGGCAGTTCCGTCTCCTGGCCCTTACCAGGCCCTGGTTCGCACAGAGGCCGCCTGCCTCTGCAATGCCACCGACGGCAAACTGGTATCGGGACATTTTCCCGGCGTTGACACCTATCCGCTGATCCTCGGCCACGAGTCGGCCGGCATCGTCGAAGCTGTCGGGGAGAAAGTCAGAACCTTCCAACCGGGGCAGCGGGCCATTGGCGGGCTGGTTTTCCAGTTCGATCCGCCAGGGTACTCGAGCGGCTGGGGCGGCTTCTGCGAGTTCGTTCTCGTCAACGACCACGACGCGATGGCCGCCGACGGCGTTGCCGACGCCGCCCACGGCTGGTTCGAGTGCTATGAGATCCAGCGCCCTGTGCCCGACGATATTCCGCTGCCGGAAGCCGTCATGATGTGTACGTGGCGCGAGGTCTACGGCGGCTTCGGCGATTTCAACCTTCAGCCCGGGCAGGACGTTCTCATCTTCGGAGCCGGGCCAGTAGGGCTGAGTTTCACACGGTTCGGAAAACTCCTTGGTCTCGGTTCGATCGGCGTTGTCGATCCATTGCCGCACAAACGCGCAAAGGCCCTGGCGATGGGGGCCGACGAGGTCTTCAGCCCAGACGACATCGACTGCGAGTTGTTCCTCGCAAAGAACCGCCGCCGTTACGACGTCGTCATCGATGCGGTGGGCAGCAGTGGCATTGTGAATTCCGCATTGCCCCTGGTCAAAATGGGCGGATCGATCGGCATCTACGGTGTCATCGCCGAGAACGAACTTGCCATTCAGAAAGACAGGGGCCCCTACAATTTCAACCTCCTCATGCACCAGTGGCCCACCCGATCCCGGGAACGAGCCGCCATGGAACCGCTCTGCCGTTGGATCCGCGAGGGCAAGTTGTCGGCAAGCGACTTCATCACCCATCAGTTCAAACTCGAACAGATCGCCACAGCCCTCCAGGTCGTCAGATCCGGCGAGGTGATCAAGGCTCTCCTTCTTTACTGAGCGTGTATCATGGCGGATCAGGTCATTCTGGCGATCGACGTGGGAACCCAGAGCACGCGCGCCGCCGTTGTGACGGTGGCGGGCGAGATTCTTGGCATCTCCCAGATCCTCCACGACACTGACAGCCCCTGCGCCGGTTGGGCCCAGCAGCAGCCCAACCAGTGGTGGGACGAGGCCTGCGCGGCAACCCGGCGGGTACTCAAGGGACCCGGATTGGCGTCCGCCCGGATCGTAGCCGTCGCCTGTTGCGGCCAGATGCACGGACCGGTCGGGATCGATTCTGACGGCCAGGTTACCACCCCGTGGGTACAACTCTGGTGCGACAAGCGTTGTGCCCCCCAGGTGGAAGCGATCCGCGAGGCCCACGACGAAGCCGGCCTCATGCGCCAGGCCGGCAATCCGTTGAACCCGGCCTGGACGGCCATCAAGATCCGCTGGGAGAAGGAGAACCACGGGGAGTCCTATGCCCGCACGCGGCTCTACCTCGTTCCCAAGGATTTCATCAACTTTCGCCTGACCGGCGTCGCTGCGGCCGACCCGTCCGAGGCGGCCTGTTCCTACCTCTACGATTGCCGCACCAATGCATACTCCGATCAGCTTGCCCAGGCTGTTGGCGTCGATCTGTCGAAGTTCGCCCCCGTGTATCCCTCGCAGGCGGTCATCGGCAAAGTGAGCCACGAAGCGGCGCAGCTCACCGCAATTCCCGCCGGGACACCCGTGGTTGCCGGCGGAGGCGATTTTCCTGTCTCCATGCTCGGTTTCGGCATCGTCGGCCAGGGGCTCCTGGCCGATGTCACCGGCACCAGTTCGCTCTTGGCCACGCATAGTCCCGAGGCCCTCATTGACCCCGGTATCCAGAACTGTCGCCACGTGGTCGATGGCTGGATTCCGTTCACAATCCTCGACTGCGGCGGCGTGAGCATGCGATGGTGCAGGGATGTGATCACTTCGGTCGCCGGCGACATGTCGTACGAGGAACTCATCGAGCTGGCACGCACTGTGCCCGCCGGCAGCGAAGGCCTGATGTTCTACTCCTATATGCTCGGCGAACGCCGGCGCGAGAACGTCAACGCCCGCGGCGGTTTCCTCGGTGTGACTCTCGAGCACAAGGCTCGCCACTTCATCCGGGCCGTCATGGAGGGCGTCGCCCTCTCGATCGGCAAAGACGCCGCCCTGTTCCGTTCTCTCGGCCTCTCCTTCGATCGAGTCTTCAGCGTCGGCGGCGGCACCCGAAATTCGCTGTGGAACGAGATCAAGGCCGGCGTTCTTGGCCTGCCGCTTCACATTTCGCCCGAACCGGAAGCCGGCATCAAGGGCTGCGGCCTGCTGGGAGCGGCTGGGGTGGGGCTCGTTGCGGATCTCCAGACGGAAGCGGCAGCCCGGCGAACAGCGTCGCAGACCGCCGAACCGGCGGCCGCCAATGCCGAAGCCTATGCCCGGGCTCAGCAGGAGTTCAACCGCGTCTACAACCACATGCTGGGATTCTGGCAACAGAACCAGTGACCCATCTGAGAATGTTCCCATGCCCTGCAGGATCCAGTCCACGTCCGACATGACTCTCACACCGCAGTCGCTGGCGGCGCGGATCGACCACACGTTCCTCAGGCCGTTCGGCCCGCCCGCCGATATCGAGTGTCTCTGCAGCCAGGCCCGCGAGCACGGCTTTGCCATGGTGGCCGTCAATCCGGCAGAGGTCCAGGCCTGCATCGCACTTCTGTCGGACACGAAGGTTCGCGTGGGGGCGGCGATTGGCTTTCCCCTTGGCCAGAATACGGTCGAAACCAAGCAGTTCGAGACCCGCGACGCCATCTCCAAGGGAGCCCGCGAGATCGACATGGTCATCAACGTTCGTGCTCTCCAGGCGGGCATGGTGAACCTCGTGGCCCGCGAGATCGCCTCGATCGTGGCGATCTGCAAACCGCAGGGCGTCACGTCCAAGGTGATCCTCGAGACCTGTTACCTCACCGACGAGCAGAAACGGCAAGTCTGCCGTATTGCCGTCGAAGAGGGGGCCGACTTCGTCAAGACATCCACCGGTTTCGGCTCCGGCGGTGCCACGGTCGCCGACGTGGCCCTCATGCACGCTGCCGTGGGCCAGGCTGCCCAAGTAAAAGCTTCGGGGGGCATCCGAACGCTCGAGCAGGTTGTCGACCTCCTGGCAGCAGGTGCAACTCGGATCGGTACCAGTAGCGGCCCGGCGATCCTCAGCGAACTCCGGACCCAGCCCCGGCTGCGTTCCCAACCATAACCCATCAACCAGACCTCCCACTTTCGCCCCATGGATCGGAGAAACACCATGATTCGTCGCTCGCTTCCCCTCATCGCGGTACTCCTTGCCGGCACTGTGTTCGGCGCCGATGCCTGGCAGCCGGCCAAGGGCCCCCTCATGACCCGCTGGGCCAAAGACGTTTCCCCCGAGAACGCGTGGCCCGAGTATCCCCGCCCCCAAATGGTTCGCCCGGAATGGACCAGCCTCAATGGCCTGTGGCAATACTCGATCCAGCCCAAGGAGGCTCCCAAGCCCGGCCAATGGGATGGTCGGATCCTGGTTCCTTTTCCCGTCGAGTCGGCCTTGAGCGGCGTGATGAAGTCCGTCACGCCCGAGCAGAAACTCTGGTACCGGCGGACCTTTGAGGCTCCCGCCCTGGCCGACGGCGGCCGACTTCTCGTCCATTTCGGAGCCGTCGACTGGCAGTGCACCGTGTGGGTCAACGGTAAAGAGGTTGGCTCCCACACCGGCGGCTACGACCCCTTCACCTTCGACATCACTGGTGAACTCCGCAGCGACGAGAACGAGATTGTCCTCGCCGTGTTCGACCCCACCGACAACGGCTGGCAGCCACGTGGCAAGCAAGTGCTCAAGCCGCACGGCATTATGTACACAGCCGTGACCGGTATCTGGCAGACTGCGTGGCTTGAAACCGTGCCGGCCGTCTCCATCCAGTCGTTGAAGATCGTCCCCGACGTCGATCGCAAGCTCGTCTCCGTGACCGTCAACTCCACGGCCGACGCCGAGGTCGCTGTTGCCGCGGTTGACGGCGATGCGGTTGTCGCAGATCAGACCGGCAAGGCCGGCCAGCCCATCGAACTGGTGCTCGAGAATCCCAAACTCTGGTCGCCCGACGCGCCCCATCTGTACGGTCTCAAGGTCCGCCTCGTCGAGAACGGCAAGACGATCGACGCCGTCGAAAGCTACTTCGGCATGCGCAAGATCGCCGTGGCCAAGGACGAGCACGGCGTCAACCGGCTCATGTTGAACAATCAGGTCCTGTTCCAGTACGGGCCTCTCGACCAGGGCTGGTGGCCCGACGGTCTCTATACGCCGGCCAGCGACGAGGCCCTCAAGTACGATATCGCTATGACCAAGAAGTTCGGCATGAACATGGCCCGCAAGCACGTCAAATACGAGCCTGCCCGCTGGTACTACTGGTGCGACAAACTGGGGCTCCTCGTCTGGCAGGACATGCCGGCCGGGGCGTCGGAAAAGAACGACGAAAGCAAAGCCAACTTCCGCGCCGAACTGAAACGCATGATCGACACCCTCCACAACTTCCCCTCGATCGTCATGTGGGTCCCCTTCAATGAAGGCTGGGGCCAGCACGACACGCCCGAGATCGTCAAGTGGATCGAGCAGTACGACCCCACCCGCCCGGTCAACGAGGCCAGCGGTTGGACCGACTGCGGCAGCGGCACCGTGTCCGACATGCACAACTACCCCGGCCCGGGCACCCGCCCCGTCGAAGAAAAGCGTGTCGTCGTTCTCGGTGAATTCGGCGGCCTGGGGCTTCCCGTCAGCGGCCACACCTGGCAGGCCGAGAAGAACTGGGGCTACCGCAGCGACTCCGAGTCTCTGACGGAAGCCTATGTCGGCCTGCTGACCGCCATGCGCCCGCTCATTGGCCAGGGGCTCTCGGCCGCGGTCTACACGCAAACCTCCGATGTGGAGATCGAGGTAAACGGCCTGATGACCTACGATCGTGAACTGGTGAAGCTGGACCTGGACCGCATGGCGGCGGCAGCCCGAAAGCTCTACCTGCCCCCGCCTGCGTTCAAACAGCTCGTTGCCTCGAGCAGCAGCCAACCCCAGACCTGGGCCTACACGACCGAGAAGCCCGGCGACGACTGGATGAAACCCAAATTCACGGCTGACTCCTGGAAGACCGGCCCCGGCGGGTTCGGCACCGAAGGTACGCCCGGGGCGGTCGTGCACACCGTGTGGAACACGTCCGACATCTGGATCCGGCGCTCTTTCACGCTCGACTCCCTTCCCGATCGGGGGGAACTCTGCCTCGACCTTCACCACGACGAAGACGCCGAGGTCTACCTCAACGGCCAGGAGGTTCTGACGGTCACCGGTTACACAACCGGCTACACCCATGCCCCGCTCGCGCCCGACGCCGCCAGACTGCTCAAGGAAGGCGAAAACACGATCGCCATCCACTGCCGCCAGACCCGCGGCGGACAATACATCGATGCAGGACTGTCGCTCCTGATCGAACGCCAGTAGGTCCTGGGCGCCGCACAGGACCTCGAGGACTCATGATCCTTCAGTACTGTCCCCCACCGGGCTGGTCCGGCTCGTTCCGGTGAAATAGCGTTTGACAACTACCACACACCGCGAAGGCGCGTTTCTTCCCTTCCTATCCGCCGCCGGAAGGCGGCGGATAGGAGGACGGCACAACTACCCATATCCGTTGCCAGGAATCCATGCTACCATCTCCAAGAGTCTGTCGACCTTTTGGAGACCACCTGTGAGCATTCCTGTTACCTGCCAGTGCGGTCACCTGACCCGCGTCCGGACAGAACTGGCAGGAAAACAACTGGAGTGTCCGGCCTGCGGCAGGATCTGCCCGGTGCCCCTCTCCGATAGCGCCGATTCGCGGCTGCACCTGCCCGGTGAATCCCTCTGTCTCCGGTGTCGGACCCCTTTGCTTCCAGGGACAACTGTCTGCCGGGTATGCGGGCAGGATGCCACAACCCACTTGTCGCCCGCCTGTGTCATCCGGCCCGAACGTGAGAATGGCCTGATCTGTCTTGCCGTGATTGTTTTTTTGCTGCTCCTCTGTGCCATTTATTTCTCAGAAGCGGGAGCGCCTGTGGCTGTGTACTGGGTAGCACTGATCGCAATGGCTCTGGCCCCGGTCGTCCTCCTCGGCACCCGAACCCGGTTCGATATCCTGCGCGATGCCGACGGGCCAAGGCTTCGACAGCGGTCGTCCGTTGCCTGGGTCCCGACGAGCTTTCGAGAAACCGAACTCACGTCGATCCGGACGGCTCGGATTGCATACGAAGAATGCCATATCAAGCGACAAAGCTGGATCCTCGCCCTGGTCCTCGGTTTGTACGGAATCCTGCCGGGTCTGGTCTACGCTTACCACCTTGCGGGTCAACATCCTCAAGGCGACTACGAGATGCACTTCATCTCCCTCACCGATGGCGACGGACACGTTCTCGAAACGCTTGAGATCCGCCGCGAGCATGGGCTGAAGTCAATGCTCCGTATGCTTGCGTCCGCTGTTGACATCGACGTCGAACGCGACTAGCGGCTGGAGACTGTTGACCCCTGCCTTGAAACTGGCCGAGGCCGACCAGCGGGAGATCGGAGAAACGCCGGCTTCCGCTGGTCGCCGTTGCATATTGACTATGCAAGGGGCCATATTGGTGGTCAGGAAAGCCGTCGAGCGGCTGGTCGTCGTTTTCCCCGGGAAACCGCCCTCGCGCTTTTCGGCCTCGATGCACTGCTTTTCTGAGGCTCAATAGTGAATAGAGGAAACGGACATGCCTGACGAGGCTCTTGCCGGCCAACTTGGCCAACTACTCACCAGCCACGGGGCCGCCATTGTCGCCTGCGCCGATCTCGCACCACTGCCCTCCGAGGTCCGCAGGAATCTCCCCCGCGGCGTCTGCATCGGGGTCCCCCTGAACCCCGCGATCATCGCCGAGATCACCAAGGGCCCCACGCGCGAGTATGCCGCCGAATACGATCGCGCCAACACGCTGCTGAACGATCTGTGTAGCCGGGGTGCCGAATTCCTCACCGCCGCCGGACATCAGGCGGTTGCCGTCAAGGCAACCGTCTCCAACGACGAACTCGACCTTGCGACCCTCTCCACGCTTCTCCCCCACAAAACCGTCGCTCGACTTGCCGGCGTCGGCTGGATCGGCAAGTGCGCCTTGCTTGTCACGCGCCAATTTGGCTCGGCCGTCCGTTACAGCACCGTGCTCACCGACGCCCCGCTCCCGACGGGCGTTCCCAAAGACGTGTCCGAGTGCGGCGACTGCAGTATCTGCGTCACCATCTGCCCCGCCGGCTCGCCGACCGGACGCCCCTGGCAACCCGGGATGGCCCGCGACGACTTCTTCAACGCCCACGCCTGCTGCCAGGCTGCCCGTCAGCAGACCCGGGATCTTGGCATCGACGGCACTATCTGCGGCCGTTGCGTCGCCGCCTGCCCGCATACGCGCCAGTACCTTCGGCACGCCCGCGACTGATCGCATGTCTCCAGGCTGCTGTAGGGGGGTAGAGACACTTCTCTTGGTTCATGGAGAGACAAATCCGAAGAAATTACGAGGCAGATCCTCGGAAAGACAAACGCTTCGGTGTAATTTGCCAGATGTGAGATAGGGAATTACCCCTGCGATAGGCAGAACTCGCGCCCATTGCCTCCAAACGTGGCGTTGCATACGATTCTGCGAATGGCCTTGCCAAAACAGTGGGATGACGCCCCCAGTACAGAACCTACCTATTGGTCTCGCCCCTTGGCCCCGCCATCAATCGTTGGGTCTTTCTTCACTTCAGTGCCCAGTGGTGCGTCGTTTCCGGAAAACTCGCCGCAGACGATGATGCCCTTTCTTGTTTCCTGCAAACCTGGTCCTGGGAGAGCATGCTCATGAAGATTCTGGCATATTGTGCGTTCGCAGTCGTGATTGCGGCCAATTTGGGTTTTGGGGGAGAGGAGTCTTCCACGGGCCCAAAATTCAAGGGGAAGGTGATTGAAGCCGACTCGGTCGGAATCGCCAAAGGCTTCAGCAGTGACGGGAAGGCCGTCACACTGCTCTTCGACAACCTGCAGATCGACGTGTGGGCTAAGGGCGGTCCCCTTGTAGAGACACGCACGCTGTCGATCGATTTGCCCATTGAACCCAAAGACCAGGAGGTAGGTCTTTCTCAGGACATCCGGGGATATATGAATGTCGACGAGGGCGCACGGGTAGTGTTGGTTGTCCAGGCGGCCGGTGAGACTCATGTGATCGATTTGAAAAAGGCCAAAGCTGAGGGAAAGACCAGATCGACGGAGGGGAAAGCCGTCAAAGAAGCAAGGCAACGAGCCGCCGAAGAGGCCAAAGGATTCGAGAAGGAAGACGAACCTCAGGGCAGCTTCGAATTCTTCCACAGGATCAACAGTAAGCTCTCTCCGGGGACCAGCTATCGGGTCACCTTTTTCCTTCTCGTGGAACGCGATCTGAGTGTTGCTGAGATGAGCGCGCACCTCGTGGTAGACTCGCTGGATATCGAGATCGGCCCAGTGAAAAAGAGTAAGAAGAAGTAGTGGTTTCGGCAGATCGGCCATGACCGCGACAACTCAAGACGTTTCAGTCACGCGGTTCGAGAGATCGACGGCCTGCCTCGCTGCCATCACACTTGTGGCTATCGGAATCACCTGCCGGGGGGAGGCCTGTTTGTTTGAACCCATGCGCCGAAGCCGGCGTTTCGGCGTCAGGAAATCACTCCGGCACGGCCCGGGGGCACAACGGAGTGATACGGCTGTCATGATGTGGCAAGTTCGGAATCGAGCCTTGAGAATCAGCCGCCGGACTGCCTGACGGGCTACAATCTCCGAGGCTGCCTCGGCAGTGCGTCCGCCAGGCTGGTGACCGGACAATATGCAGGGAACCGGGGGGAGTATCTGAAGAGCTGGAGGCAAAATAGGGTCGCCCACAACTCGTTGTACTTATGCGACAGTCATGCTAACGGCAAAGGAGAGTTCCCATGAAAGCTGGGACTGGTTGGTTGAGTGTCGTGCTGTGCCTCGTGCTGGTCTTGGCCGGGCAGTACGCCGCCCTCGGGCAGGCCGGGTTCGACGATGACCGCGTGATGTTGCAGGGGTTCTACTGGGAGTCGTACCGGCACGGGAATCTGTCCGGATACGGCGAAACGAAGTGGTACGACATCGTGCAACGGGAGGCTGGGCGGATTCGCGACGGTCGGTTCGACCTGATCTGGCTCCCGCCTCCTTCGTTCGCGGGCGGCAGAAGTGCCGGATATGACCCAAAAGAGTACTTCAACCTCGGCAACAGCTACGGCGACTTCGATCAGCACCGCGGCATGCTCCAGGCGTTGTGGAACCACGGCGTGGAACCGGTTGCCGACATCGTGATCAACCATCGCGCGGGAACGGACGGTTGGGCCGGTTTCCGCAACCCCGACTGGGATACGCGATCGATCTGCCGCAATGATGAGGCGTTCCGGAATCCGAATTCCGAAGTGTTCAATGCGCCCTTCGAAGAGCGCGGCGCTGAGGAAGAGCGCCCCGCCGATTACACCGACCACGGGGGGACGACCTATGCTTACGACAGTTTTCGGGACCTGGACCATTCCAACCCGCAAGTCCGCCGCGACCTCATCCGTTACCTGCTGCAACTGAAATCGATGGGCTATCGCGGCTGGCGGTATGACATGGTTCACGGATATCACGCCCGCTGGATCGCCCTCTACAACAAACGGAGCAATCCCACCTTCTCCGTGGGCGAATACGACTGGGGGAGGCATGCGGAACAGCGGGGCTGGATCTGGCACTCGGCCACAGAACCCGGCAACCTCCGCACCGCCAGCAATGTCTTCGACTTTACCACCTATTTCACCCTTCGAGACAACAAGGCCAACTACAGATCCTGGTACGGGTTTGGCAACGGCTTGGGCATGATGGGGGACACCACGGACGGAATCCCCTGGAAGAATCGGGCCGTCACCTTCGCGGAGAACCACGATACGGGCTTCCGTACCGAAGAAGACGGGACCCCGCAGGAGCATCACACGTTCGACAGCTTCGCGAACAACTGGGAGGTGGAGCAGGCATACGCCTACCTTTTGACCCATCCCGGCGTCCCCTGTGTCTACTGGAAACACTACTTCGACTGGGGTGACGACTTGCGGGCGAAGATCGCCGCCTTGATCAATGCCAGAAAAGCAGCCGACGTGCATGCGGGCAGCCCATTGCATCTGCAAGACAACGCGCGGGCCAAGGGTGTGTATGCCGCATTGGTCGAAGGGCGAAAAGGACACCTCTACGTCCGCATCGGGGGCAGTGACGAAGATTGGCAGCCCAGCCACTCGAACTATCGCGACTATCGCCAGTATGCCGACGGAGCGGGCTGGAGGGTGTGGGTATGGCTGCCCGGAAACCCGCCGTTCGAGAACACGCCCCTGAACGGCCCGCTCGGCGAACCGTTCCCTGAATATCGCGATCCGGCGGGAATTGAGGTGCCTGAGGAATGGCTCAATTGACGCCGGCTGCTGACGCGGCGCCGGCAAATGCGGTCGGTCGGCAGTGCGTACTGAGCGGGTACGATTGCGGCCGAGTCGCCGCAACAAGCTCGCGACACCATCCGCTGCCGGGGGGCTGCGGCTGGAGGCGATCGCTTCCCTGAAGATTTGCGGCAGTCTATTGCACAGTGGGCAGAGACGCCTCATTTGCCAGACTGCGAGCGGCCGCTTCCCGAACTTCGCCGTCGCGTGCCAATCGCGCTGCCTCCTCGGCGTTTTTCGAGAACATATTTCCGATCGGCGTCGACTTGAAGAATTGGACGGGAGTCGAGAGCACGTTTCGACCGAAATTGCTCGCGCCGTTGTGAAGATTGACTGCCAGGTTCTTGGTGCCGTCTGCGGCCCCCCTGGTGGCCTTCGATACACCCGATTTCTCCATCAATTCCTTGGTATGGTCTCCAACACCGGTGATCAGGTTGCTGGTCTTTCGACGTAGCGGTACGTGGCTTCGGTAGGTGACTGTCGGCGGGCCGTGTCGTCCGAAGACGATCGAGATTCCGTGCTGGCCGAAATCGTATTCGATCGACTTGCCTGTATAGCGAACGACAGGTGCGCCCGGCAGCATTTGCACCGGAATGTAGCAGCGCTCGTTGATAATGGGGTGACTGGCCACGACGATCACCGGTCCACCCGGGAGCATTTGGGCCTGGAAGGAACGATCCCCCGTGTAGTAGTAACGATGAACCAGAATCGCGGGCGGAATGTCAACGGCCAGCCGGTCGCCGCAGCAGGCATGAGGCTCCAGATTGACTGCCGGAATCCCAGCCGGATCGGCATTGGGGTCGATGATCTCGATCTCCTGGGTGGGCGGCACCGACGCCGTGATGGCGCCTTCCGCCGGCCGCTGCGCGGCCAGCAGCGCCGCAGCAGCGACGGCGACCACAACTCTCGCACGGAGCCCTGAGGTAGGACCGGGCCGATGCTGCGTCATGGAGCCACTCCTGCCAACGGTGACGATTCGTGAGAATATGCCCTGCGACACGGCTGTCTCCTCTTACACGGCTCCGTCTCTAGCGGTACGCGAATTCCAGTTCGATCCGTTCGATCAAGGGAAAAGCGTTTTCCACATCCTTGCTGGTCCCACTCACGCGGATCGGTTGCGTTTTTTCTCTCTGCACCCAGAAGGTCTGCGCCGGCAGTTGAAACAGCACAGGCCGGCCTAGAGCCTCCAGTTCCGCGTCCCCCACTGCGGTCGTTGCCGGATAACCTCGTACGCAAAGGCGAAACTGATTCCGCAGCGGCAGCACGGCAAGTTGCCTCTCGGCCATTTGATCGCCGGCCGCCGGTTCTTCCTCGACACCCTGCTCGCCCATGGCGGTGAGCAGCCAATGGCCGTTCTGGTCGATCACGAGCGAGAAGCGTGAAACCTCGCAGTGATCGATCCGCACACGAGGCTTGTCCAACTGAAACAACTTCCGTTGGAACGGCTTCGGGGCCGAACTGGCCGCAGCGCGAGCGTTCGGCGACTCGGCGGCCTTGGCATCCGTAACACTCTTGATGGTCTCCTCGGGTGTCGAGTCCAGAACCAGCGGGACTGCCGGCCGACTCAATACGCGGGCTGGATCGGAGAACTGGGGATAGTCGTAGTCCCGATCCGGGATGCCGTGTTGGGGCGTCGGACGCATCCGGTGATGGGGCCATCCAGCCCACGCCACTGACACGGATACTCCGACAAGGAGCGTCAGGACGCCTATTTCGATTCTGTGCAATCGGTACTTCATGGTCAGTCTGTCCATGCGAAGACGTGAGGCCATTGTGGTCAACGCTGGGAAGCCCGCCGCAGTGCATTGTAGATCGCAGTTCGCTTCCCCTGCGCCGTCGGCTCGGCGATCTTCACCCGCAGTTCGTTCACCCCCGACACCGGCTCTCCGGCGCCGCTCCCCTCCCCCTTCATGGCCGGGGAAGTGCTCGAATCGGGCTGAGCGTTCGGCGTGGGTATCGGTTCTGCGGACGAGGGCACCGACCCGGCAGGTTCGTACGTGGGGACCACCGGAACCGGCAATACCGGCGGGTTCGGGTAGCCTTCGTTCGGAACTTGCGGGTACATTTCCGGACGCGCCGGACGCTGCAGGTACGGAGCTCCTTCCGGATTGCTCCCCGGAATGTAGCCACTCGGTGGCATCGAGGAACCGGCCGGAAGCCCTTCCTGCAGTTCGCTCCGCTGATAGTCGAGTCCCGGTCCCTGATAGCCGTTGGGATGAATTGCCGGGATGCTCTCTTGGGTCCGATAGAGATCCGATCGCCGGCTGGCCTCCGGGATTCGCAGGAACTCATCGACCTGCGAACTCGAGTAGTCGTAGACCCGATTCTGCAAGTAGCGATGGCGGCCGCGAACGATGAACTCCTCATTCGAGACCCGCATCGGATCCAGGTCCGCTACGGCCGGCGCCCACCGCAAGCCCATCAGGTCAAACAGGGTCGGAAAGATCACCGCCTGCCCGAGGATCACATTCTGCTGCAACGACGCTTCCTGCTGAGGCAACGGCCGGAACAGCGCGCCGGCCACAGGAATGTCTTCCAGCAGCGGCACACCGCGGGACGTTCGCGAGGCCTTGAGCGCCACCTGGTATCGGCTGATCTCGCGAAGTTCGTAGTTGGAGAGCTGCACGTCCGTGTCGATGAATTGCCGTTTGACCCGTCCGAGGTGCTTTTCGTCGGCCCGGACCGGCTCGCGAACATGGGTCGTGTACATGTAGTTGAAGTGGAACACAACCGCCTGGCCGTCCGGCTGAATTACCGGGCGGATTTCGTAGCCCGTGCCGGTCTCGAATTTGTAGATGGCCGGATCCGGGATCAGGGCCTCCAGATTCGACCCGAGCTCCGATCGACCGGGCCCCGTCTGATTGAGAATCTGCTCCCCAGAGCTGGCGTCGAGGCCCGGTAGCACGTTCCGCACGGTGCCGAAGCCGCCGCTGGCTCCACCCAGGGGCGAACTGGTGGGCAGCCCCGATCCGATCGCCGCCAGGGAAAGGAACGTGGGATCGTTCAACAGCGCCCCGTAGTCGTCCATCGCCGCCTTGGCCCCCTCCAGCCCCTCCTTGAGCAGAATGTCGCGCCGCGGCAGATCGAATTCCATGGTCGCCTGGGGTGCCACCTTGGCGAACATCCGGTTGTTGGCCAGGATTCCGGTCGTTTCCAACTGGGCAAACGTCACCGGCCGGTTCCGGCTCGCCTCCCGGGCCAGCCGCATGGCAGGATAATAGAACTGCCGGTTGTAGTCGTCCTGCAGCGCCGTGCAGATCCGCTTGATGTAGTTGTCGATGTTCGCCGTATGGGCCCGTGTCCCTTCCAGCAGTTCGATGTGCTTATCCTCGAGATCGTCGACAAGCATGTCGAGGAATTTCACGTGGTCGAGGGGACGGCGAGAATCTTCGGCCGTTTCCTGTGCCATTGTGAATTCAAGTCCCAAGACAAGTAGTTCATTCATTCCTTGATCGACGTTGTTGACCAAGTCATCGAGGCCAGGCCACTCGCCAGGCGCCACTGCCGTGAGTCTCGACTTGGCCGTCATCCAAATGGTACGTAGTTCACGCACATCGCATTGACCATCGCTCAACTGACGTATAAGATCGGCCAACGATGACGCAAGACACGGTTTGCCCGCGACATCCTGGTCAAGAAGGGTTCGAATCGATCTGAGCTCCTCCAGTATGCCGTCACCGCGACTTTTCAGCTCTTTCAGCCAACTTGCCAAGTGTCGAATATCCTGTAGTGGAACAGCGTAATCTTCACCGACGAATCCGTCTTTCTTGTCGATTACGGCCTTCTTCTTCAGCCGCTCATTTGTGCCTTCTTCAAGTGACTTTGTGAATTTTACGTTTGTGTCCCAGAGTTCACGTTCGCTTTCTGACACCGAAAACGCCAACCCCTCCTGGAGGGACCGGGCACGCGTGATCCCGGACGCCAGCAGAGTCAGAAACGGGTGTACTGACGCAGCATCTCGGGGCATTACTTGATCGGGGCGCGATCTGTCGATCGTCCAATCCACGTCGCCAATCTCCCCATTAAACTTTTTCAGCTTTACGGCGTTATCCATCTCCGAGATTGCCGATCGCAGCACACCCTCAATGTCCGCTGCTGCTTGCACAGCAGTCTCTACTTCGACGATCTTGACTTCGATGGCAGCAACAGCCTTGAGGACCTCTCTGGTTTGCGCTGCGACCCTATCAGAGACTCTGCTTACCTGTGCCTTTGTGTCCTCCTCCCTGGTAACCGCTCTTCGCTGCTGCTCCTTCCGGCTCACAAACCGATCCTCAATGATCCCCCGCTCCATCACTCTCTGCCGCAACTCCATCTCCGTGATCAACTGCGACTTGAAGATCTGCGCCAAACGAATGAACTCCCGCTGGATGGGGGTCATCGTGTCGGGGTTGCAGAACTCGGCATTGAAGAAACCCTGCACAGACTGGAACTTCGCGTTGCCCGCCAGTGGGACCAGTTTGAGCTTGTGGCAATCCTCCAGTTTGCAGTGGGGCGAGCAGAACAGCCCCGCTTCGATGAACTGCTGCTCGGCCTGCGGCAACTGGCACTGCACGAGTTCCTGAAAACGGGCCACGATCCGGGCCCGCGTGTCGTTCTTCGCCAGGGCCATCAGGAACAGGGCGGAGGAAAGGCTCGTGGTGTCCATCGAGTGGAGCGACAGGATCTTGTTGCCCGTGTGGAGGAACTCCGAGTCCATCGCCCGCAATTCGTTGGTAAAATCGGCCCCGAAGAACGCATACAGGTAGCGCTCGTCCCGTGTGGCCTGAGTGAGGTCGTTGCCTGGATAGGACTGGGCGCACTGGGCGGCCACTTCCACCACCGCGCGCCGCAGCAGCTCGGCGGACTGGGTTGTGAGGAACCGGGCCTGGTCCACATAGATCTGCATCTCGTCGGCCGCCAGCTCCATCTGCGAGCCGTCCTCGCCGTTGATCTGCATCGAATGAACGTCGATGCGGACCTGCCCGACGGGCGAGTCCATCTGGTTGATCGTATTGCGGATAATGTTGATCCCCTTGATCGGCCCGCGGAGTTGAATCAGCCCCTCGCCGATCACCGACACCGAAACCTGTTCCACCGGATCGTCGGAACCGGGCACGCCGGGGGCGTAGGTGTCAGGATCTTCGTGGGCCGCGGCCACTTCCCGGCGGAACTGCTCCTCACGCCCCCGGTCTTCTTGTTCCTGCAACTGAAGCGTCTGTAGGCGATCCGCGTTCTCCTTCTCCCGAAGCTGGTCGACTTGGGCTCGGAGGTTGGCAATGTTCTGGTTGGCGTTATTGGCAATCTGAGCAAGCGTGTCGCGGGCCTGGGTTGCGTTGCCGGCTTGGGATGCCAGTTCGGCTTGCTCCTTCGTCAAATCACTCAGTTCTTTGTCCTCCGCCGCGGTGCGAGACGGATTGTTGTTCAATTGAGTGATCCGGGCGGTCAAAAACTGTTGCCGCTGTTCCATCGGTAGGAGTGCCTGCTGGGTCGCGATCAGCTCCTGGTTGGCACGGGCCTGTTTCTGCTCCTGTTGCTGGAGTTCCGCCTCAGCGCGGCGTGTGGCCTGCGCCGCCAGAATCGCCACCTCTTCCGCATGGCGCCGCTGGCCCGTCAGTTGATCGGCCTCGGTGCGAGACTTGTCGGCCAGTTGCGCAGCCATCTCGACCGCCGCCCGATTGTAGGATCGGGAATTTCGATTGACGATCTGAGCCACCCGATGCGCGTCGCGGTAATAGTAGAGCCGGGAAACCCTGGTTTCCACGTGGTCCGACGGATTGAACCCCTCCGGGTTCTCACGCGGTTCGGTGTACTCTTTGTAGTTCACGTACTTGCCGGTCGTCCCGCGGAGCCCGGGCAAGGTCGTGGGCGCAACGTCACCGAATTGGCGGGTTATCGCTCTTCGGTTGGAATCCGAAGACGCAAGGGCTATACCGAACACATCCTTGAGCGCGCTCATCGCTTCGAAAACATACTTGCCCGCAGAAAGTTGACTCCATTCGAGTGCTACCGAGTTACTTGCCTCGTTGAATGTGATCGACGACGCGGGGATGGCGGAAGAGTCTTTTGCGTCCGTCTTCAAAACGAAGCTGCCCACAGTCTTAACAGTTACCGGATCGAGTGGCGAGGCAGGGTCGAACTGTACTTCGATCAGAAGAGGCAAGTTCGCCGCGGCGGCTCCCGACACGAGGATCGCCTGGACCTTGGGACCGTCGGTTCGACTTTGAATATGAACCGGTAGAGAATAGTCGGAGAGGTTCTTTCCGTCTGCCGTCTCCAGCCGGACGAAGAGTGTGAGTCTCTCGTTGAACGCGAAGTACTGGGAGAGGTCGACCGGGATGGTTCCTTTCGGCTGGCCGCCGTCTGGTATCGCGACGTTGGCACTGGCCACGGGAATCAAATCTCCGGCCTTCGCCACGTAAAGTCGCATGCGTCCCGCATTGAGAGCGGCACGGTAGGTGTCAATAGTCGCCTTATCCAGAGACTCAGTGGCAGCAATGCTGACCTCACTTTTGGCGGTGCGATACAGTGCGCCCTCGGCCGTCGTCGTGCGTTGGATGGGCTTGGTGGTGTTACCCTCACCCGTCGCGGCCACGCCTGTAATCTCAGGCCGAGGGAACGGTTCACGAATGAGCAGATCGATAGGCTGCGATGCGGGACTTAGCTCATTAGGCTCACTTCGGTACAACTTCGCGACGAGACGAACGCTATCCTGCTTCTCGGCCGAAAGATCCACCTCGATGTTCCGTGAAGTGCTGTCGTCGGACGGGGAGCCTAGTTCAGTGCTTGTCACGAGATGCTGTGAAAACGCTTCGCCCGCGAGAATCCTCACCTTCAAGGCGGACGGGTCAACACCGGTCGCAGCGTTTGTGACGTTGATCTTGATCCCCAGAACGATGCGGTCCAACTTGACTCGAAATTGCGGATGGGGGGTGATTTGAATTGGCGAAACCGATTTGAGCGAGTCTTTCTCCCTGATGAACACGGAATCAATTCTTGCTGTTGCCTGTAATTCAGCCGTCACCGCGTTCCCATACCGCCCGTGCACGGGCGCCTCGATCAGCTTCCCAAAGTCGCCAGGGGATACCGCAGCCGCCTCCCTCGTACCGGCAGCCGCCATGCCGGCCAGTCCCACGAGTTGTCCTTGGGATCCTCGCCCCCCACTACCGGGCGAGGCATTCGCCTCTGCGAGCGAACCGCCAACTTCCGTTCCATCGCTCGAGGAAGTCTGCCCCGAATGGAATACGGCACTGGCGACCAGTCCTGACAACAATGCCAACAGTACCCAATGCGATTTTCCTGTCACGGCCTTGCTTCCTTGCGCGCAGATTGTGCCAGTTTGCCCCGCAATCCCTCCTGACGCGGGGGCTATCGGACGGACCCTGCACCCCATCGAAGAAACCGGGGCATCCCTCATCAACGCCTGAACGCCGACCGGCTATATCGATGACTCCACCAGAGCTGGGGGGACCGCCCTAACACTCCTTGCACAGAATCGGCACAGGCCGTCCACGACTGAACACCCCAAGGACAGGATTGCCCGACTTTTGCACGACCATGACACCATCGTTACGATCGTAACGATGGCGCAAAGCCTCTAAGCCGTTGCTTGTGGTCAACCACGGCGATCCGATAGTGTCGACTCTCTCGATAGACTGTTTGAAAGATCGTAAGCATTTTACATCGTGGTAAGAGCAACTCCACACACACATCAATCGCCACCTTCCATTTGGCATCTCCAAATCATCGGTCGATGATCTGGCTGTTGCAGACTCCCATGCCGCGAAGGGCAAGGAAGGACGGAGGGAGTTCCGTGTGTGCGGCACTCCCATTCCACCTCCACGGCTGGCGGTCGAGTGCAGGTCCCCCCCTTCCGCACGCGAACACCTGCATCGCCCGCACACGACGGTGTCTCGAAAGGCACGTTCCCCGTGGCGCGGTATTGAGCCGGTTTGCGTACTCGCAATGCAGGCTACTGGATAGCGCCGAAACCGAAGCGAGCGGACCCCTGCCGACGAATGTCTCGAATTGCCAGGGCAGAAACGCCGTTGAGGGCCGCCGAATACCCGCCGTGGTGGATCCTGACGACGTTAGACTCGCTGGACAAACCTGACTTTTCCGCGGGTTCAACAACGATCGCCGGCAGCGTGACTGTCCGCCATCGCGTCACCATGCAAGAGTCTTGCACCTTGATCAGGAGTTGAAGCTGCAAGGTCGTCGGGATCGCGGGAGTGCCGACCACGAAATCCACGTCGTACTGGCCGTCTTGACTCACGGCGAACCGCATCCCCTCGTAGATAGTGGCTCCGTCCCGATCGACAACCTCTCCCCCCGGCCCGAATTCGCGGAGCGGAAAGTGAGCTGGAGAAAAGAAACGGTATTCATGGTCGCGAGAGGGCAGCTTGCCCTGATCCGTAGACGGCTTCTCCTGTTTCTGCGTTTCCGTGTTGTGGGCAGTCGGTTCAAGACGTTGGATGGTTGGGAGCGAAGCGAAGGCGTTCTGCTGCGGGTCGGCGTATGCCGCCCGACCCTCGATGGAAGACCCCAGACAGGAGGGGTGCTTCGCTGAGCCGCAGTCGTCGCAACCACGATTGCCGCCCTGGAACTGTCCTATGGTGGCCGCTCGCGGCTGATAGTGAATGAGTACCGGCTCTGAAGGAGGGCTCGGAGGGGAATCAGGTTGATCCGAAGCGAGTGCACGAATTGTCAAGGAATAGTAGCCCGGCGGGACGGCATCGCGGATTGGGACATC
>CAZLWV010000001.1:26120-48410 GCA_964563135.1 uncultured Planctomycetaceae bacterium | reverse complement strand
ATGTGCAGGCACCCAAGCCTGTAAAGGACGCGCAGTTGCGAGTGTCTCCGAGATATTCCCCGTCAAGGTACGCGGCCACCCCCACTGTCGGTTCAACGGTGGCACAACGGATAGTAATATCGTCGGAGGTCACAAGAACCGGCGAGTTCTGTGGCAGGGGACCAGCTGGGCGACACCCGTCGGCGACTGCTACGATCATCGGGGTGTGCGGAAACGGTTCGTCAGGGCAGTACGGACCGGGTGGAAGTCGACCGCTCGGGTCGATCTGGGCATCCGCTCTCGCGCCGACGAAGGCAACCAAGGCAACGAACGACAGGGTAATCAGCAGCCTATGCATCACGATCTCCCCCATGGTTTAAGAAGTGGTTGGACGTCTGGAAAGGACCTGGCACATCAACCAGGCAAGGCAGTTGGAAGGGCGGCTCGGGGTCGAGTACAACAAGACGCGTGGCGTCGCCCTGCCAATCCGCCCCACGTTGCCCGTCTGCCAGCCGGCAGTCTCACTACTTAACATGGCTGATTGGACGCGAAAAGACAGACCAAGCGTCTTGAACCCTATGCTGCTAGAGTAGAACGGGAACGCTTGTGTGGCAAGCGTGTTCCTTCGGAATCCCATTCGCCGCAGCCACGATCCACGTCCGGCGAGTCCGCGAGGCCATCCTCCAACACTGAGAAGCGGTATCGTGTTCGGTAATACGGGGTGTGCCCACCAGGATTAGGCAGATCATCCCTTTGGGCAAAAAAAGCTGACGAAGACGATGGCCGATCGGGTTGAGAGCATGGGATGCCGGTGTGTGCCGGAGGAGAACGAGCAAGAGTGCTTCATCTGGGTGAAAGGTATCGGCCTGTCAACGGGATGTGCACCCGTCCCGGGCGGGAAAAAATGGGCACTGAGTCCACGCCAAGCCAGTTCGGCGCTGACGTCTCCCTCAAGCGGGTTGATTTCGATTTTCGTCACTTGTCCAAATCCATATCCGCGAAACAATTCCCTCAACGGCTCAGGGAAACGTGCGTTGGGTGATAACGCCTGAACACTCTACACAATCCCCAAAAAATCAGAGTGGGGGTAACGCTCGGCAGGTGTCCGGTTTCGGCCCGTCGCGGTCTCGCTCTTGCGGTGGGCCATTCAACACGCGAGTTGATAGGGGAGAAATGCCATGTCGGAAACTAGCTATTACTGGCAGGGCGGCCGCAAGATTGAGATCGAACGGGCCGACTCGGGTGTCACGGTTCACGCCGACGATGTCGACGAGGTGCTTGCCGCATCGGAGAACGCCGGAATCGAACTGGCCGATGTGCACCAAACTGCGCCCAATCTTGTACGGGCGGAGATCCCACGCGACCGAGACGCAAACCTGTCTCGCCTGCGGGAGACACACGTGGCACATCACGTCTACCACACCAAGGGACACCCGGAAGACGAAGTCCTCATCAGCGACACGTTCTTCGTCAAGTTCAAGCCCGGTACGCCCCGCTCCAGCGTCCTTCGGTTCTTTGCCGACGAGAACCTCGTCATGGAAGACGAATTGGGAGGCAACACTTTCCTTGCGCGGGTGACCGACGCCACCGGTAGGAATCCGATCCGGACGGCCAATGCGGCCGCGTTGCACGACGAAGTCGAATATGCAGAGCCGAATCTGGTTCGCCAACTGGTCCGCTTTGCCCACATCCCCACCGACGGTTACTTTTGCCAACAGTGGCACCTGCACGCACCGGAGGATGGGGAAGAACTGGTTGCCGGCGCAGACATTCACGCACCCGACGCTTGGGATTTAACCCGCGGAATCCGCGACGTCGTGGTCTGCGTGGCCGACGATGGCTTCGACCTGACCCACCCCGACTTTCAGGGCGAAGCGAAAATCGCCGGACGCCTCAATGCCGTGCCTTCGGGTGCCGGGCTGACATTCGACGAGAACGTGATGCCGCGGCCGGGCGATTACCACGGTACCCCCTGTGCCGGGGTGGCCGTGGCCGAAGAAAACGGCACGGGCACCGTGGGGGTTGCACCGGGTTGTGCCTTCCTGGCGGTCCGTTTCCCGCTCAGTATCAGCGATGCCCAGATGGTCATCCTCTTCCAGCGGGTTTCTCGCCTGGCGGATGTCGTCTCCTGCTCCTGGGGCTACGGTCCGGCCAACGCCCCCATGTCCAGCCCACTGTCGGAGAAGATCGCCCAATTGGCCCGGACCGGCGGACGCCGCGGAAGGGGACTGGTCTTCTGTGTGGCGGCCGGCAACAACAATTGCCCCATCAAGGATCTCAACAATACGGCTGTTTATGACTACCTGGATTCGTACGGTATCCGTCGCCGCTACTCCGGACCCATCGACCGCTGGATTGCCGCGCACCCGGATGTGCTGACTGTCAGCGCCTGCACTTCGTTGCACACTCGGTCCGCCTATTCTTCCTGGGGCAAGCAGGTCGCTCTCTGCGCGCCGTCGGACAACTGGGACGATCTTGGCCAGTTCAACCCGCCCGGACGCGGGATCGTTACGACCGACAACGAAGGCTTCGGTTCCGGTTCCGACTTCACGCCCGGCCAACGCTACACGACCCGATTCGGCGGCACCTCGAGCGCCACGCCCACCGTCGCTGGCGTCGCGGCACTGGTCATCTCTCGCAACCAGAACCTGACGGCCGAACGTGTCCGTGGAATCCTCAAGGAAACGGCCAACAAGGACGAGCTGCGGATCGTGTCGGACAACGATGTCAACGCATCGGGCGAGTTTGATGCCGACGGTCACAGCCTCTGGTTCGGCCGGGGGAAAGTCGACGCCGCCGCTGCCGTCCGTGCCGCCGGCGGCGAGGAGTTCGAACTCGTGGTCGACCTGTCCGAGGACGCCGTGCTCGATATTCCCGACACAGGCGAACCCGTGTTCAGCGAAATCGACGTCCGCGACGAGGGGACAATCCAGGAACTCCGCGTGGGTGTCAATATCGAACACACCTATATCGGCGATCTGCGGGTGGATCTGCTCGCGCCGGACGGCACGGCAGTCACGCTCCACAATCATCGCGGCGGGACGGCCGATGACCTGGTGCGGACGTATACGGCCCGAGAGGTGCCGGCGCTACGCGGTTTTGCCGGAAGATCCGTCCATGGAATCTGGCGACTCCGTGTGACGGATACCTGGCGGATGGACGTCGGGACCCTCCGATCCTGGCGGCTCGTGGCTCGAGTTGCGGCACCGGTACCGGCTGACCAACGTGAACGGGAAGCTGTGGTCGGCCAGCATGTCGGCAACGGAAGCCGAACGCCGCGGAGCCGCCAGCGCAAGCGCAGTGGCACGGTGCCGGCATAGCGCCCGGCTGACGCTACCCTTGGGCGAGTTGAGTTGCCCCGCCGCTCCTGCGGCGGAAACCCGCTTCACAGATCCCGTCGGCAGAATACCAGGGTTGCCAGTCCGATGGCCACCAGGGTCGGGACTCCGTAGCCCAGCGTCACTCGCCAGAGCGAGATATCTTTGAAGTCCTCGTCGTTGAAGAATTCATCCTGCTGCCGCGGGGGCGGAGTGCCGAGCCCGAACCAATCCCCTGCCGCCTTCATGAACTCGGCGATTTCGTCCGCCTCCATCCGGGTGGCCGTCTTGTCTTCCACCCACGGCTGGGTGAGCAGCACGGGCATACCCTGGTTCAGGCTGATCGGTGAGAGTTCCTCGAGCTTGAACGTGCCGAGCACGGTTGCGGAGACGAACCACGCCAGGGCCAATATCGCCACGGCCACCATCTGACGGCGCAGGAGGGTGCCCAGGAAGAATGCGAGTGACACCTCCAGCGTCAGTACGATGCAGACCACGCCGAGCGCGGCCAGCACCCCGTAGCTCGTGACCGGATCGGTCGAGACCGGGCGGTCGGCCAGCACGATCAGCAGGATGGAGGGAACCACCACGACCAGAAACACCCCAACCACGGCAATCACCCGGGCCGCCCAGGAAGCGAGCAGGTACTCGTAGCGGGTCAGAGGGCGGCAGAGGATCCCGTCGGCAAGCGATTCAGCACGGCCCCCTGCCACCGGCCCCACACCGAGCATGAACACCACCAGGAACCAGGGCATCACCAGGTACGGCACCAGGAGGAGCGAAATCAACCTGGCATCGTCGAACCTGGCCCATTGCCCCGACAACAGCATGAGCACCAAGAGGCCGCTGAGAACGAGCCACAACCGCACCAGCCAGCTCGATGCCAGCGAACCCAGATCGTGCTGAAGCACCGCCAGTGCCGGCATCCATCGTGCCCTGATATTCATGCCGCGTCTCGCTCTTCTTTTCAGGCCTTTCCGATTCTCACAGCCGCAGACGGCTTCGCTAGGCTCTGCGTCCGTCATCTGCATCGCCGGCCGGCAAACGAGAGGGACTATCCGGAGATTCCCCATTTCGCGGACTGCGGGCCAGATCGAATCGCTGGAATCCGTGGGCCTCGTCCTCGTCCAGAAGCTGCAGATAGGCGTTTTCCGTCTCGTTCCGCCCCGAATGGATGGCCAGCAGCGCGAGCCCCATCTCGGTCACTTTTGCCAGCACCTCTGCCAGCGCGGCGGCTCGTGCGGCATTGGGCACGATCTGCACCGTCACCGTCTGCGGTGTCACATGCGTGGCGGCGACTGCACGGAGCTCGGAGATCCGGCCGGCAAGCTGCTGAAGCTGCTCGTCCTGCCCCTCGATTTCCAGGGTGAATTCATCCCGCCGAAGGCGGCACTTCATGTCGTGCATCGGTCCGGAAAAAATCATGCGCCCTTCGTGCATCACCCCCACGTGGTCGCAGATCTGGTCGATATCGCCGAGTATATGGGTGGCCACGACCACCGTCCGCGTCTTTCCCAGTTCCCGGATCAGGTCCAGCGTGAACCGACGGGCGGCCGGATCGAGCCCCGCGGTCGGTTCGTCCCATACCAACAAAGGGGGGTCGCCCACGAGCGATGCCGCGATCCCCAACCGGGTCGCCATCCCCGTTGAGAAACTCCTGATCTTCTGCCCGGTGGCGCCGAGCAGGCCCACTGCCCGGATCAGCGAGGCAATCCGCGGTTTGCGGATCTCGCGCGGAAGGCCGCAGAGCTTTCCCACCAGGTCGAGGTACGCCACGGGACGGAGGTGGCCGGGCAACTGGGGATGGGTCGGCAGATACCCGATCGAACGCCGCACGTCCACGGCGTTCGGCCCGCAGTCGCGTCCGAATACCCTGGCTCGGCCGGCCGTGGGACGCTGCAAGCCCAGCAGGATCCGCAACGTGGTCGTCTTGCCTGCCCCGTTCGGCCCAAGAAGCCCGAAGATCGCGCCCTGGGGTACGACCAGATTCATGTCGTTGACTGCAATCAGACGGTTGCCAAACACCTTGGTCAACCGCTGCGTCTCAATGGCTGCATCCACGTTCGGTTTCCCTCTTGTGCAACCGGCCGGGCTATCGCATCTGCGCGCAACACAGGTTATTCGTCTCTCCTGCCTCCATCTTGGCCGGCGCCGGCAATAATCTCAAGAAAATACGGCAAACAGGGTCAACAGCAGGAGAATCCCGAGCACGAGGCACGTGATCGCCCCGAACCGGTCGGTCCACCGGCAGGGCGGGTGGTCCAGATCGCCAAACGAGCGGGCCATCACCACCAGAAAAGCATTCACCACGCAGCCGCACTCCACCAGGAACAGCAAGATGCCAAACAGCGCGTAGAGAATTGCCCGGATCCCTTCCGGATCCGGTAGCGCCTGGGCCACCCAGTGCAGGCCCCAGACCCCCAGGATCACGATCAAGAGGATGGCCGACGGGCTGAGCCACAGCCATTCCCCGGCGCTCATCCCCGTCCGTCGTCCGCGAAACAGCCAGTGGGATCCGAGCACGATCGGCCCCGACAGCGCGCTGCCCAGGCAGAAAGTCGTTACGACGATCAGGACAGCCCCTTCGTCAAACGGCTGAGCGACCAGACGCCGATACGGCGAGAACACCAGCGAGAAGGCCATCGCATAGCCCATCTGCATCAGCAGCGCATCCAGGATCGTGAACCGTTGCCACGGCTGGAGTCGCTCAGACGAATGGGAGGATGCCATCTGCGTCACGTTCGCACGCTCCGACCGATCAACGCCCCTGGCTGATGTACGGTCTTCCGTCCTGTCCGGGCTTGCATCGATCGACTCTTGGCCCCAAGGAATACCGAATTTAAGGGACGGTCTCCGAATGAGCAATCTCTTTCCAGCCTCGCGCTCTTCCCCCCACACCTGCTTCTCCCATCCAGCGACAGACGGGTGGGCCGGCACTCCCTCCGGCTGTCTCCATCCATTATATCGACACACCCCCCGGTTGCCGATCGTGCTTCTCCCAATCGCTTTGTCCGTGTATCATCGTTAGACCACTCCAGCACCGAGGGCGGAGCCATGATTCTCTACATCGTCCGCCATGCCTGGGCAGCAGACCGTGGGGATCCGCGCTGGCCCGACGATACCCGGCGCCCGCTGACCGGCAAGGGAAAGGAGCGATTTTCCCGCGTCGCTTGCCAGTTGGCCGATCGTCGGTTCCAGCCGCAGGTTGTGGCTGCCAGCCCCTACACACGCTGCCGCCAGACGGCCGACATTCTTGCCGACATGGTCGCTGACCGACCTCAGGTCGTGCCGCTGAACGATCTGGCACCCGGGGGCGACCTGGGGGCGCTCGTTGCCTGGACAGCAGCCCAGGCTGCGCATTTTCAGCGCATCGCCTGGGTCGGTCATGCCCCCGACGTCGGCCGGATGGCCGCCGCCTTGATCGGCTCTGGCGACTCCCACATCCATTTCGCCAAGGGGGCCGTAGCGGCCATCGAGTTTGGAGAACCGATGGTCCCCGGTGGCGGCGACCTCCAATGGCTCGTAACACCAGAACTCCTGGGCTGTTGAACCGCTCGCTGCTCAAGGCGTCGTTGCGCCTGGCCTGTCCCGGTAGAGCTCCACGTCGGATCCGCCAGCCGGGACATCCTGGCAGGGGAGATCCGCACGAGTTGCACCCCAATCCGGGTAGCGGCCGTTTTGACGCGGTGAAACTCGTTTCGCACCGACCAGTGACGGCCGAAAGACGGGCCGCGTGCTGCCCCTCCACCCCCCCAGCAGCGAAAAATGCGTTCCCTTGCCGTTCAACGTGACCAGAAACAGCGTCGAGGCCGTGTTCTTTCCTGGGGGGGATCCGCGGCCGCCGGATGCCTTCGAGGCCATCAAAGCGACGGCAATCAGAACGTTTCCCCTTGCAGAAGCGGCCCCGCAGTGGCCGCCACCCTCTCAGTTGAGTTGCGAGGTCGCTTGGCGATCCGGCGTTTCCTCGGGAACGACCGAAATGCCTCCCGATGCCCGGAGCTCGACTCGATAGCTCTTGCCGGGGCGGAGCTGGATCGAAGGGGCTTCACCGTGGGCGGCGCGAACTCCCTTCTCGCTTGCCAACTTCGCATCATTGGCATAGTCCCAGAATCGAGCCCAAAGCTCCTTCTCGAACTCGGATTCCTGGTCACCCATGCGGTAGACCGACGGTGCGCTCCCTTCCTTGTCGAGCACGAAACCTTGGGTGGGGGGCTGCTTCTCGCCAAACATGCGGCGGAACACATAGATGGACGTCGAACGTAGTGAATCACCCTTCTCGACATACTCGTCGTTGAATTTGATCACCCAGGCGTCGATGTAGACCAGGTCTCCCTCGACACTGAAGATCCTCGCTTCGCCAAGTGGCTTGCCCTCCCGGTTCAACTCCACAAAACTGAACCGCGTGGAGAGATCCCCCGTCTCGGCGGAGCCGCTCTGGGAAAGAGTCGTGATTCGCGCCAGCCGCTGGTCCACTTTCATGAGTTTCAGCGCCATCGCCAACTGCTGGATTTCCTTGCGTTTCTTCTCCAGGTCTTCTTCGAGACTGTCGATCTTGGCCCGGCTGGTGTTCAGCTCTTCGCCAAGCCGATCGACTTCTTCCTCAAGGGCAAATCTCTCGGCGTAGTAGTTGTGGAATGCATACCACCCGCCCGCAATCAGGAGCACAACGATCACCAGCGCCAGAAGCATCCCCAGGAGGCTATTGAGTGCTTGGATGAGCTTCAACACGATCGCGTTCTCCGTGATACTTCGGGGGCCCGGAATCTGGTTCATATCCCCAAATATACGTTACACCGTCGGACCTTCTTCCGGACGGAGCAGTCCGGTTAACCCATTTTTTCATAACAGGTTGCGTCGAACAAGCCGTCGTCCTAAAAGGAGCCGTGTTCCTGCAGAGTGAGCCTAGCGGATTGGATTCTTGCCCAGCAGCCGGCGCATAAACCCGATTTGCCCGGCGTGCAGCATCTCGTGGTGGGAGCAGAAGATCAGGGCCCCGAGTTTCGTTGGGTACACGGCATACGGCATGTCGATCGGTTCGTTCAATCCCGCCTCGGAAAACTCGACCATCTCCCTGGCTGCCTGCTGGTCGACCCGCTCGAGCGTCTCGCGAATCTGGGCAGGGCTCAGGTTGCCTTCCGGGACAGGCGTTGATCCTCTCCCGTATTTCTGCACGAACCCCCTCGGCAGGAGATCGCGGTCAACTTCAGCTCGGCCGCGTTGCCGGAACAGGCAAAGTCCATACTGGGCCATCGCCAGGTGGGCTACCTGCCAACCCACGTGGGTCGAGGTCCCTTCGGGCATGGTGAACCACTGGCTATCGTCGATGTCCTCGAGCAGGCTGAGGGTATAAGATCGGGCAAACGCAATCTGTCTGATCGCAAGCTCCAGCGGAGAATCCATTTTGATCGGCTTTCGTGCTGGTCCTGGTCGAAGGAGGCTGGCATGCTGGCCCCGCGTCCGCGGAACTGCGACTCAGTTGCCGCGTCAAACCCGCGGGCCCATGCGGCAGAACGCGGATCTTCGCTGGCGCAGCGGCGATTTCCCTCGGGCCTTTGGGACGGTTTGGGTAAACGGTCAAACCGACGCATCTTAACGCGTCGCCTTGCCGCCTCCAAGACGGCGGGGCCCGTCTTGTGTAGACTGAAGGAGACGGACGAGCAACAGCCGGAGGAAACGTTTCCGCAGCCCGGTTTCCGCAGCCCGGTTTCCGCAATCCTCTGGATCAGTGCTGGTAAACTAAGTTGACCAGCGAAGCGACGGTGGGCGGAGGCGGAGAAGCGATCTGACGAAGGGCTCATTTACGGCGCGCCGATCAACAAGATGAATGCAGCCATCTGGAGGAAAGCGATTGCCGACGCCAGGGCCCAATTGGCCCTCAGTTGTCTGCTCCTTCTGCTGTTCGGCTGGTTCTTCGTGTGGCTGCAGAGCCTCTTCCGAATGGGAGCGATCGCCAGTTTTCTCGGGATGCTTCCCGATTTTGTCCGCGACATCGTTCCGGTGCCTTTGGAACAGTTTGCCACACCTCGCGGACGGCTCACCATCCTCTACATGCATCTGGTGACCCTGCTGATCTGTTTCGGCTGGTCCATCGCCCGCGGTTCGTCTGCGGTCAGTGGTGGTATCGCCGACGGCACCTACGAACTCATCCTGACGCTGCCGCTTCGTCGTGTGAGCGTTCTTGCCGCCGTCGGATCGGTGGCAACTGCAGGAGCCTTCCTGCTCGCCTTGAGCACGTGGCTTGGCAACTGCCTGGGAATTCTTACCGTAACCCTCGAAGGGGAACCGGTCAAAGCTGCCGACTTCCTGCCGGGTGCGGTGAACCTGTTCTTCATGATATTCTGCTTCACCGGCATCACCGCCTTGTTCTCCGCGTTCGACCGCAACCGCTGGCGGACGATGTGTCTGGCAGGCGGGTTTCTTATTGTCTCCCTGCTGCTCGACATGGTTGCCTCGCTCTGGAAACCGGGGGCGTGGATGGGGTACCTGAGTTTCCTCTCGGCCTACGACCCCTCCCGACTCATTCTCCAGTCCGGCGGAACCTGGAGTCTCTCGGTCCAGTTCAACGCAGTTCTCTTCATCATCGGCCTGGTGGCCTACGGGATTGCTGCCCTGGTCTTCTCTTGCCGGGATATTCCCGTTCCGCGGTAGACTCCTTCGAGCCTGTGGAGCCAACCATCGTCTTCAGAACGCTGCAGCACCACTTTGGTGCAGTCTGAGAACCTGAACCCACTGAAGTGCAGTCGTCCGGCAACTGCTGAAGGCGTAACCGTTCACGGCCTTTGCCCGTAAACGGTTACGTGCTGGCGATCGATGCGTACGCCCCCACTGCCCGCCGGGAAACGGCGCTCTTTCTTGCGGCCTGCGCGATGACACATTCCGGCCGGCAGACAAGCCGCTTCGGGAGACTACTTGCTTTCCTCCGACTTCTCTCGCTGCATTCTCAGGAACAGGTAGCCGTCACCTTCCTTGGAATCCAGCTCCTCAGGCATCGGGCCGTTGACCTTGGGGTTGACCACGATCGTAAGAGAATTGCCTTCCAGGCAGAAGACCCCATTCAGTAGCTGGCCAATGCCGTGCGCTCGTGGGATCAGCACAATACGATGGGGAGAAACGTTCAGGTCCACCGTGTAGCTGACCACGAGGTTGCGTTTCTCCTTGAGCGTGAGTGTGCCGGGGGTCACCGTCAGCAGCGTATCCGGACCTTCGGAAACGGGCTTGCCGCTGATCTTCCGCTCCACCGCACGCCAGGTTCCCTGGAGTTCCTGACGCAGCTTGTAGACCGGATCGGCAAGTTCTTCCTCGGTGGGTTTGCGGAGTTCGAAGAAATCGAACTGGGCCTCCATGTCCCCCTCGACAGGGCCGTTCTTGGCGACGAGTCCCACTTTCTTCAAGCTGCCGTCGCCCCAAGGCATGTCGAAGTAGGTGGTCCATGTTTTGCCGTCCTCGCTGGCAAGGCACTGGAAGATGTTGCCTCGCTTGATCACGCGGAGCCAGAGCTTCTCCTTGCTGATCTCAACTGGAGCGTGAACGCCCGTATTGAGAGGGATGATTTCCCAGTTGCAGTTCAGAACCGGAAAACCACGGCTGGTGTAGTCGCGAACCCATTTGATGAAGTGGTCGTCGTCGTTGTAGAACATCAGACCCGCTTGTTGCCACGGCGTCTCGGGGAGGAAATCTTCGACGCACGTCGTTGCGACAAAGTCATTCAGCCCTTCAGGGACATCGAGGAACAGGAGATTCTTGGCAGTCGTCTGGGCCTTGTGAATCGATCCGTACTGGGTGGTGATCGTCAACTTGCCGGGATGCGATTCCAGCGACATGTGCGTCGGATCGGGCCGAATCGTTTCCCACTTGAGCGCAAACTTCGACTCGAAATCGTCGCGAGCCGGTAGTGAATCGGGCGCATCGGCAAGAGTCACGCCGGGAATCAGACCAAGGCACGAAATTGCGGCCAGCACGGACATACGCAGGACGAACAGGTTCATTTGCATGGGTTCCCTCACGACCAGAAATCGGACAACGAGGATCGCTCGGCCGCTCCTCACGTCCATCCGCCAAAAGAATGCCGGGAGGTCGCGATGACCTCCCGGCGTCGGGTGTTGTCGATCAATCGGCCATCACCGCGTGGATCCGCCCGTTTCCGGTCAGATCGCTCTTGCGCAGGATGCTCTTGTACTCGGAATCGATCTTGAAGGGGCCGCCATTCATGCGGACACGAACGGTGTACTCATCAGCCGGTTCGGAAGGTACTCGCCACGAGTACCGGCAGGTGAAGCCTCATCCATACTCGAACTCGCCTTCGACAACCGTTTTGCCCGCCGGGTCGGTGACCGTGAACTTCGGCTTGGCAGGCTGGGTCCCGTTGACCCGCATGCTGGTGCAGATCTCTCCCGCGGAACCCACCAGCGACATGCCCAGCGACACCTGGTTGGCGCTCTGGCGGTACTGAACGCTCACCATGGGGCGGTAGGGCGGACCGAAGGCAAGTTCGGTGGCCTGGCCCTCTTGGACGTCCACCGCCTGGTAGTCCATCGTCGCGTTGGCGGCGACGACAGTGCTGCCGGGTGCTCGGGCATCAAACGTGGGCCCCAGGGCCTCGGCGAGAACGTCAAGCACGGAGGGTTCCGCCTGGGGAGCCGCCTTCTTGGCTGGCTCGAAGCCCGTTCGATCGAGGGTGTAGTTCTTGAGTTTCCAGGAACCGGCCGGCACGAGAGCTTTGCCCGAATCATCGCTCCGGATCTTGATGACTCCCGGCTCGCCGTACACGAGGGCGGAGAATGCTCCGACCGGGTTGGTGACATGGCCAACTGGAACCTTGGAAGGTTCGAGCGTGAGCTTGCTGCCCGACGGAGAAACGGTCAACTCGTGGAACTGCCCATCCACGAGGACCAGACGGCTCACCTCGTAGAGATCCTCCGCGCTGGTCACGTCATAGGGGTTCCGGGAAGTGGCCTCCAGGTCGGGGTCCACGTAGAGCAGGTCTCCACGGGACGCATAGACCTGGTTGTCGGACATGTGGACCGAGCGATCGAACTTCCCGCGATCGTCATAGCGCCCATTGCCATTGAAATCGATGAGAAGGAGGCGATGCTTCTTGCCCCCGAGGGTGATCTCGCCTTCCCGGTACGCGGCTGAACTGAACGAACTGTTCACGTAACCGTAGTCGTTCGTACCGTATGCCGTCACGCGAAGAGAACAAGCATAATCCAGCTTCTCCGAATCCACCTCGATGGGAACGTCGAGCCGTGGGAACGACGTCGAGAAGTACGTGTTGTTGTTGGCATTGCTGCTTGAACTGGCCTCGATCACCTTCTCGTCGGTCAGATCGCCGTCGCGATCGAAATCGAAGTACAGGCGATCGTAGGGCACCGGGCGGAAGGCCAGACCCTTGGGCTGGGCCTTCTTCGGCTCCTTCGTATCGCCCGTCAACCATCGAGAGATTGCAGATAGCAGCCCGTCGGATGGTTCGGGTTCCGCTGCTTTCTCCTGTTCGCCCTGGCCGGTCTTCTCCCTCGATGCGTCCTTCTTCTCCGCCTCCGCAGGTTTCTTCGACTCCACCGAGGTATCCAGCACAAAGCCGAAAGTCAGCGTCCCAAAAGTGACGACCCCGCGAATCGGCTGCTCTGCACGGTAGCTGTCGGGTTCCTTCTTCACAATTCTCTTGAACTTGGCGGACTCTTCATCCGACACCCAGCCGCCCGTTCCAAACGACCTGTGCACCGACTGCGAGGAAGCCGCTCGGTAGATGTACCCTCCACGGCTGGAATCGTCCACCTTCTTCAATTCAAGGGAACAGCTTTCGCCACCGGCCGTGGCGGTAAGCACTAGCACGCTTACTGTGCCGATTAGACCCCCGAAATAGCGAGACCATGTTCGCATAAACACCGCCTTCCTGAATGGACAAGGCCATTCCTGCAAAGAACGTCCCGTGCCAAACGCCGCACCGTCGGAAGAAAAACCCCTGCTTCCGACGTGTGGCCGCATTGTAGCGTTTGCTGCCTCGCCTGTCGAGCACATTCTCGTGCCGGCGTCACGAAGCTGTCAATCTCCTGCGATCGCTCCCAGGAAAACCCGGATTCCCCACGTCGACCGGCCCTGAAGCTCCTGGGATCGATGCCGGCAGCTTGCCTGTTTCCCTGTCCCTGCCTGGCGAGGAGCTCGCAGAATGAATCGCCACCCAAGAAGGCTCAGTCGGTCAGCGAGGACCGCCTTCGCGCCCGCGTTCCTTGAGGTAACGCGTGTTGCCAACTCGCCGGGTGATTCCCACGTGATCGAAGTAGTCGAGCAAAGGGATCGCGTACTTCCGAGTCGTGTCGAGAAGGTACTTGAACCTGACGCTCTCCAGTCGTTCTTCATGCTCAAAGTACTCGACGAGAACCGTACGGGCCCTTTCAATCGCCTCGCGATGGAAGATCAGGTCTCCTTCAACACGGACCAGCCTCTGTTGCTGCCGCAGGGCGTTCAAGATGCGTTTGACGGTTGCTTCGTCGGCTCCCGTCCGCTCTCGCAGGTCCGCCATCCCCGGAGGGGAGAATAGATGCTCGCGAAACAGGGCCTCAATCGCCAGAGAGTGCTCGGCATCGGCACCCAGGAATCTGGTCGAGTGTTCGGGGAGCGCCAGCCGCCCTTTGCTGTCGACCAGACGGTTCTCCGCCCGCAGTCGGGCCACCACGGCGTTGGCAACCGTGCGATCCAGGCCAGAACAATCGCGGAGATCGTCAAGCAGGATTCCTGGGCTCTCGGGAGACTCCTGGTGGTAGCGTTCGACGCTCTGGAGCACCCGGCTGCAGAGATCGCCAAGTGTTTCCCGATGAGCATACAGTCCCGGCTGCAATCGGACGACCTCACCCTGCTGGGCCAGATTCGCGAGAATGTCTGCGAGGCGTTTTGGGGGGACCTTGGCACGGACCGAGAGTTCTGCCTCGGCGATGGCACCGGACGAAGCGGTGCGAACGGTCCATGTCACGAACTGCTCCCCGTCGCGGACAACCGCCGCCCAGCGGCGCACGGCATCGATGGCCTGCGGCCTGTTGCGTTTGAGCCGGCGGGACCCGCCCTCGACGAGCATTCCGCCGCCGATCGTTCTTGCCGGGGAGGGCACGCGAACGATGAACGGATCGCCCGGGCCCGCGATCAGGCCGGCCGGGGCGCGGAACTGGACGAGCCCCTCGTCGCCGGCGGCCATCAGGTTGTGCTCGAGGGGATAGACAGTGACCGGGATTTCTGCCGTACCGGTGTGGAGTTTCAGTTGGGTTCCGCTCTTCAGAACGATCGTGGTCTCGGGAAGGAGCTCCAGTCGGGCGGCGAACCACTCGTGTGGCTGGAAATAACCCGGCAGCGTCAGCACCTCGCCGCGCCGAATCTGGCTGGCGTCCCAGTGGCGCACGTTGATGGCCGCACATTGGCCGGCCTTGACCAGATCGCTGCCGCGGCCATAAACCTCGATCTGGCGGATCCGGCCCCGAAGGCCGTGTGGCAGCAACACGACTTCATCCTCCACACGAGCGGAGCCGCACACGGGCACTCCCGCCAGCACCGTGCCGAAACCGGTGGCCGAAAAGGCCCGATCGACCGGAAGGCGGAAGACGCCGTCGAGCCGGCGGGGCTCGATCGACTCCATGAGCTTGCAGAGGGTCGTGTAGAAGCCGTCAAATCCTTCGCCGGTCACGCTGGAGATCGGGCATATCGGGGTACCTTCGAGGAACGTGCCGTGCAGAAACCCGTGCAAGTGCTCCAGGGCAGCCTTGCGCTGCTCGTCGTCGACCCGGTCGATCTTGGTCAGGGCGATGAGGCCTCGCTGGATTCCCAGGAGAGTGAGGATCTCGAGGTGCTCGCGGGTTTGCGGCATCACGCCGTCGTCGGCCGCAACGACCAGCATCACCGCATCCATACCGGTGGCGCCGGCAACCATGGTCTTGATGAAGTTCTCTTGCCCGGGCACATCGACGATGCCCACTTCCGTGTCCGCGATCCTGCAGGGCGCGAAACCCAGTTCGATCGACATCCCCCGCTCCTTCTCTTCCTTGAGCCGGTCCGTATCGCAACCGGTCAGGAGCTTGACCAGGGCGGTCTTGCCGTGGTCGATGTGCCCAGCCGTTCCCAAAGTCACGTTGATCTGCTGAACCGCCATGGACACGATTCCCTGCTGGGACACGGTTTCAAGATGTCTCTCCGCCCTGTTGATCCTTGCGCAGCCGATGCGCGACGCCGACGGGCGGAAGCCCGGCTCTTGGCGGTCTACCGCCGGACGGCCAAAAACACTTCCCATCCAGACATCAATCGTCTCTCGGTCTTCAACTGCCTGCGTGACGTGCCCATCGCTTGACCCATCAGACACATGTCCTGGCTACGGCTTCTATCAGAATCGCTTCATCGCCCTCGAGCAACGTTCGCGGATCGATGAGCACCTGATCGGCCTTGACGCGGGCAATCACGGAGGGGCTTCCCTGGCGGAGCCGCTTGGCCAGCGCCGCGGCGGATTGGCAGCGAGGGGCCAGAGCGACCAGACGCGTCGGCAGGCTTTGGGTGGGGAGGGAACCGCTCCCCATCTGCGATGCTCCGTCAACCACAGACAACTCCGCGGCGACCCGCCGATCCTTGAGGGCCTCAGTGATCCGGGTCGCCTGGGCTGCAATGTCCTCGAAAGCCCGGGCCAGCATCGCGAGTGTCGGGACTCGCCGGATGGCCTCCTCGGGATCCAGGAACAGGGCCAGCGTCGTCTCCAGGGCCGCCAGCGCGAGCTTTCCCGGACGTACAATACGGGCAAACGGGTTCTTTCGGATCGCGTCAATCAGTCCCTTGCGCCCCAGGATGATTCCGCCCTGGGCGGCCCCGATCAGTTTGTCGGCACTGGAGGTAACCAGATCGGCTCCTGCCCGCACCGATTCCTGCAGGGTGGGCTCCCGCTCGAACCCAAAACGGCTGACGTCGATCAGCGATCCGGCCCCCACATCGTCGATGATCACAAGCTTGTGTTTCCGGGCGATCTGGACCATGGTCTCCAGAGGTACCTCGGAGGTGAATCCGGAGATCCTGTAGTTGCTGGGGTGGACCCGAAGCAGGGCGGCCGTGTTCTCGCCGATCGCCTGTTCGTAGTCTCGCGGATGGGTTTTGTTGGTCGTCCCTACCTCCACAAGATGGGCTCCACTGGCCTCCATGACCTCAGGGAGCCGGAAAGAGCCCCCGATCTCGACAAGCTGACCGCGCGAAACGATCACTTCCTTGCCCGAGGCAACCGTGTTGAGCACGATCGACGTGGCGGCGGCATTGTTGTTGACGACGGTGGCCGCTTCGGCACCGGTCAATTCCTCGAGGAGCCGTTCGATCCGAGGAGTCCGGCTGCCTCGCTTCCCGGTTTCCAGATCGATCTGAAGCAGCGAATAACCGGCCAGCTCTGTGGCGATCTGGTCGATCACCTCCCGGGCAAGCACCGCCCGTCCCAGGCCGGTATGCAGGATCACGCCGGTGGCATTGACCGCCTTGCGGTAATGGGGCTGGGAGGCGAACAACACGCGGTCGACCGCACCGGCCACGATCGATCGGCGCAGGGCCTGCTCCGTGATCTCCTCGGAATCCCGCGCGAGAATCGTGTCCCTTGCCCGTTCGACCGCCTTGCGGACCGCGCTCACCACCACCCGCCGTGGAACCGACCGGCCGAGTTCCAGCAGAGGCGATTCGCTCAGTAGGGTCTCGACCGCCGGAATCAGTCGCAATGCGTCTTGCTTGGAGGAGCACATCGTAGGGTCTCGCCGAAAGGGCATGCCGGGGCGATGGACGCACAGAGGTCCGCCGGATCCTCACCGCCAGACGGCCGATTCACCCGCCGCGACTTCACGATGCACGGGGAGTCGTTGCCTGCCATCCGTTCGTGCCTCGCGGATCCGATGCGGACGGAGGCGAAGTCGAATCAGCCGTTGCCGGCATTCTAACGCTCCCCGGGAGATGGGGTCAAGCGTTCTGGAAGGCGATTGCCGCATCGCCAGAGGCCGCCGCCAGAACACAGCGATCCTTGTCCGCTGCGACGCGATTCCTCGAATCGACTGCATATCCTGACGCAAAAACCCCGGCAACTACGTTGCAGGTCCTCCTTCATACGGTGGCCAGACAGCAGCCAGGCCGGCAACCGCCCTGTCGGGCGCCGATTCTCGTGTTTCTCTCGAGGACTCCTTCTATTCGGCGGGCTGCGGTCGTGCCGTGGAGGGTTCCGGACGGGCCTCCATCGGCAACTGGAACTCCCGCAGGTCGCCGTAGTCGCGTCCAGAGGCGACCAGGACCCGACCGCTGCGGAGGTTGTAGACGACAGACCAGATCGTGATTGGCTGGGACGTTACGGCCAGAAGTTCCATCGCCTGCTCCTGCGGAATCGCCCCGTCGACCGCTTCGAGACGCCGGTAGGCCAGACTGTAGCGCCGGCAAGGCGACCGCGCACCGTCCGGGTGCACTTCGGAGATCAGGAAGTTGGTGGATACCTGCCAGGGTTTCGTACTGCGGACAACGACCATCCGGCCTCCGGTGAACTCGACGACGGCCGACCGGCCGGAGGCATCGGCCAGGTGCAGATGGCAGCCGATGACCGGAAACACGATGTTGAAATCATCGAGCAGGTCGAGGGCCTCGTCCACATTGGCGGCACGATCGAGGATCACCCGCATGACCTGGTTGGAGATCAGGGCCGGCCGATCGGGGCGGTAGGGCTGCGGACGCCGCGGAACGGCATTCTGCGAGACGGCAAGGCCGCACTCGTTCATACCGTCCATGACGGCGTACGGGGCGGCCAGCAGGGTGGGCCGCCGGAACCAGGGTATCTGCTGAAGCTGGTTGAGGCCCAGATAGTACAGGTCGACCATCGCCACCGACGCATGCCCACCCGGCGGATCGGTGAACAGGACCAGGGTCGAGGGATGGGCCCAATCGAAGTTTCGCCCGAAAACCGGGTCGGCGTCCTTGCCGTATGCCACGAAACTGGTGCAGGCGTCCGGATTGACCAACCGTTCGATCTGCCGGTACACGGGCCACTGCACGCCCCAGTGAACGAACAGGTCGAGAAAATAGCCCCCCTCGTAGTGCATCACATACGTCGGCTGGTCGTCCACCTTCTCGAGCGACGCCAGCGTCTTGATCGGGCCGTAGCCCTCAACGAGGAGAACACCCGACATGGAAACCAGTAGTCCGCAAAGTACCCCGCCTCGACGGGACGGTTTTCGCCGCATAGGGTCGCTCCGTGAAATGCAAAGGTGATTCTCGGCTGTTGTCTGCATGGTACCGGAAAGGTGAAAACGGGGCAACGAAATGGTGAGAGAGGCTGAGGGGAGTGTGGCAGGCAGTTGATAGGTTTTGCTGCCTATGGTGTTAACACGCGGCGAATGACCTCTGCGTACTTCAACAGGACCAGGTAATTGCGGAGGGAGAAGCCGTTGTTCTGGAGGGCTTCGGGGGAATAAGTCGCCTGGTACGGTTTTGGGTTCGAGGGATGGACGCCGTCGCGGGCGATGAGGGTGGGAACGTCGTAGCCTTCGTAGGCGGCGAATTGGTCGAGGGCGCCGTCCCAATCCTGTGGGCGGCGGGTGAGGATCTCGGCATGGAAGTCGGTCAGCGGTACATGCAGTTTGCGTCCCACACGGCGGGCCGCCTCGGCAAACTCGGCGGCCTTCTCGACCCTGCCGTGGCAGGGAGGAATCGTGCTCAGAATCACCACCGTGCCGTTTTCCAGACAGCGCCGGACGACCTGCTCCAGGGTTTTCTCGTAGTCCTCGACGGCGACTTGGTTCAGATCGTTGGTGCCGAACATCAGGATAGCGGCTTCCGGATTCAGCTCTTGAAGCCAGCTGGGCAGATTCTCGCTCGCCCAGCGGATCGTCTGGCCCCCCTGGTTGCCGAACGCGGGGCCCTTCCAATCCCAGCACTCCTCCAGCATGTGGCCGCTGACCAGTCCGTAGGCCGTCTGCATCTCGGGCGGCGCCGCATCTCGCTGCCAGCGAAGCGACGACCAGAACGCGCGCGAATCGGTGATCGAATCACCCAACTCGGCAAACGTGCCGGGCTTGCCGCGGAAACGGGCATGAACAGCCCGCATGGGTTCGAGCCAGTCGGGCTGCTCGACCGGGGTCGCGGCTGCCGCCGCTTCCGCCTGGTTCTCTCCGTCGGACGGCACGGCGATCTCGATGGAGCGGTCCACCGGGTCGTCCCCGGCGACGATCTCATACTGGTCCGCGCGCTCCAACGTCACGCGTCGGGTTTTCTCCACTCCCCCTTCGCTCCAGGTGTGGGTGACGACGACAGGACTTGCGACCTTAGGATAGTCGTCGAGGCAATGGGCATAGATCTTGAAGTTGTTGACGGCAGGTTCGCCGTCGTAACGCACAAAGAGGTGCTTGACCGGGCGATCGAGCATCACTTCGCTCGCGGCGTTGTAATGCCAGTGTCCCATGTCGGTCGGCACGCTGGCCCAGTAGACCTCTTGAAAGGCTTGAGGGGCGACGATGGCATAGGCGATGGTGTTGTGTGTCTGCGCGGCTGCCTCCTGCTGGTGGGTACGAAAGCTCCCCTCCGCGGTGAACCAGGCGATTCCCGTTCCAGGCGGAGCGACCACACGCGCGGTTACCTCACCACGGATTCGGGCGGTCTTTCGATCGGGATCGTAGTCTTTGGGCATCCGCAGAACCTGCTTGCGAAGTTCGCTGGGCTTGCTCGTGTCGGAGCAGACTGCCAGCACCCGGGTCGAGAGCCCGTGGTCGTCGCCTCGGCGGTACTCCATCACGTTGCGCCCGGCCCGAAGGCTGGGTAGCGACGCGGGGGCGACCTGGACCCACGTGGTGATCGCCAGTCGTCTGACGAGGGCGGGCCGCGAGTGGCTGCGAAGGCCGAGCCGCAGCAGATAGCCGTAGGTACCCGCCACGTGCCGCGTCAGGTCGAAGTTGCCGGTGCCTGATGTGGGTGCGATCGCCTGCCAGGTGACGCCGTGATCCAGCGAAACCGAAAGGTCGGTTCCATCGGCATCCAGCTCGACGACGGATGCTTCGCAGTCGTCGTCGGTCGTTTCGAGCTGGTTGACCTTGGGCACGATGATGTAGGGAGTGTGGACTTCAAACACGGCATAGCCGTCGGCGCCGCGGCTGACAGTCAGGCCCTCGGCGCCGGGGGCGACATTCTTGCTGTCGTAAGCACCGTCCTCGAAGTCGGTGGAGGGCGCCTTCAAGTTGGGCCGGTAGACGAAGCGTCCGTTGCCGTAGTTGTGGACCGTGAACTGGCGGTGGTTGGGAGCCGGCCCTCGCGGCTCGGTTTCGATGAGCCGGCGCACGAACTGGTCCTCGTGGTAGGCGGCCAGATGGTGCCAGCGGCCTCCTTGCGGAGTCCACCAGCGAGTGAACGTTTCCCCCTGGCGGAGAACGTAGTCCATCGTGTGGCCCGTCTGATGAAAGCCGTAATGGCAGTAGAACGGCGTGGCCGCATAGACCTTGCGGACGTGCTCCAGATCGTCGTTGGGAAAGAACAAAGGTCCCCGGTTCACCCAGAGGGTCGGATCCGTGCGGGACTGCTCGAACGAGGCCAGGGTGCCGTCGGGGCGGCGGAATGCGGCGCGAACGTCGACATCCAGGTAATGCCAGCGGCCCCCATAGAAGGCCTCGGCAACAACGTGCCGCCAGTCGGAAAGGATCAGGGATCTGGCCGGGCCCAGCCCCGCCCCTTCCGATACTCCGGCCATGAATGGCCCAAAAATGGCGCAGTAGCCGTAGCCGTACACATTGAGGATCTTGACGGGGTCGCGGACGGTCACGTACTCGCTGAGGGTATCGGTCCCCTCGCAAACCTCGTGCATGTGAAACACGCCGGTCCGGGTGTCGGCAAGGTACTTGTAGATCTCCCAGGCCCGTTCGTCACCCGTGAGATCCCGCCAGCGGTGAAAGTCGGCAAAGGTCTTCAAGCTGTAGGCATCGGCATTGTGCGGGGAGACGATGCGGGGGGACCGCACGTCGCCCAGTGCCCTTGAGGCCGCGAGCAGGACGAGCAACAGAAACGCAACTCGGCGCAACGGAATCACGGCTCACCTCCATTGATCGGCACCTGCGTCGGTCTTCGGCCGACGGGACTGCTGGTCGATGTCTTGCGGTACTTGTTCGACGCCGTCCACCTGGGCGGCTGGCCCCGAAGACGGGCTCCTCCAGTGCAGGTCGCCCCGCGACGCGTCGACGAACCACGCGTTGGCATCAACGGTCACGTTTCCCTCGAACCGGACCGGGCTTTCGGTCTCGATCCGCATGGGGGGACCGCTGAGGAGATTGTTGATGACCGCCAGACCGGCGTTGTCGTGCACCAGACGCACCAGGCGCTTCAGGCGACTGGCGGGATCGTGGATCGTGTTGTGGGCAATGAGACAGTCCCGGGTGTAATCGGCGAGAATGCCGTTCTCCGGGCAACGGGTGACGAAATTATTGCGGACCGTACAGCGATGGCAATGGATTTCCTTCTCGTCATTACGGCTCGAATTGCCCAGGCAGATGCCCGTGTCGCAATCGACGATCACGTTGCGTTCGACGACACAGTCCTGGGAGTCGTGCCACAGAAAGACGGCCCCCCGAGCCTCGCCGGTACGGCCGTGAATGCCGGCAAAGACGTTGTCGCTGATCGTCCAGTGGTCGGCGTACATGACATCGATTCCGCCGATGTAGTTCCCGCCAAACGTCTGGGAGGTGTCGGTGGGGTCGTCGTCGAACGTTTTGGGACGGTCGTTGTAGAACAGGCAGTACTGGATCCGGCAGCCTTGCGGTGGGCGGATATCGGGGTGGTCGCGGGGCACACGCACACCCTTGACGCCGCGCTGCCAGATATTGTGGATCACGCAATTGTGAATGGTGACGTGGTGGACGCCGGAGTCGCTGTTGAGCTTGAAGCCGTTGTGGCGGATATTCTGGATCGTCAGATCGGCGATCGTGACCCCCGAGCAGGCGCGCACGCCGACCAGCTCGATGACGGCCTCCCCCACCTCGGCCATGATGTC
>CAZLWV010000001.1:25119-26110 GCA_964563135.1 uncultured Planctomycetaceae bacterium | reverse complement strand
GCGGTCGCCTGACTGGCCGCGGAGGGCGACACGGTCGGTGCGGAGTTCGAGGTAGCGAGGCATCATGTAATGCCCGTCGGCCAGGAGAATCGTGCCGCCCGGCTCGACACTCTGCACGGCCTCAAACAGTTGCTGGACCGTCGAGACGTGGATGACCTGCCCTTCCGGGAGCGGCAGTCTGGGGGCCGGAGGGAGCCAGGAGAAGTCAGGAGGGGCAGCAGTTACAGGGGTCGCCAACAGCAACAAGGCGACCGCGCTTGCCACCAGCAGGGAGCGCGACAGGGGCGACATGGCAGTGGTCTCCAGGGTTGGATGCTGCCCATGGTACCAGATAAGACGTTTCCAGGGGACAGCCTGGATTGGGCCAGGGCCGGAAAACGCGGGCAACCCGGACTTCCAGGTTTGACAAAGCACTCGAGCTATTCCAGCGTTGGCTTTGCCAGTCCGCCGCGGAGTTGGACCAGCCCACCTTCTCGTTCGTAGACACCGTAGAACATGGACGTGGAGTCGAGCCACAGGGTCAGGCGGTGCAGGTCTTCCGGAGAAAGCTTAACGTCGTAATGGCCCTTCTGGAGTAGCTCGTAAAGCTTGGATGCCTTGGCGCCGAATCGGCCCGGCGTGGTCCGGTAGTCGTCGCCGTAGTCCCAGAAGCCGAATTTCTCGACGAGGTTGTTGTAAGAAGCGTACCAGTTGTTCGCGATGGGCTCGGTCGCCAGGTTGGGAGCCTTCTTCTCGAGGTTCTCCTGGTGGCACTGGACGCAGTTGCGATCCAGGACCGGTTGCACCAGGCGGGGATAGCTGAAGGGGGCCGAACCATCGACGTCGGGAACCAGCCGGGAGGGTGCCCGCTTCAGGGCCAGGGGAACGGTCTGGGCGGCCTGGGCAACGCGCGACTTGGGCTCGTGGCAGCCGACGCAGGTGAGACGTTCCCCCTCGCGCACATGGGTGGCCGAACGCATCGACTGGATCGCCAGCCCGTCTTCGCCGAGGG
>CAZLWV010000001.1:0-25109 GCA_964563135.1 uncultured Planctomycetaceae bacterium | reverse complement strand
GCGTTCAGCTTCTGCGGAATCACGACGTTCACGGTGACCAGCAGGTCGCCGAGGGCCTGGAAGAAGAGTTCCCGGTTGGCGGGGACGGTGAAATGGGCCGACCCGTCGCTCTCGACCGGAACGGTGCCGAGCACCCAGCGGCAGGGGACGACCGAGTCCTTGGCCGAGGCGACCCGGCGGCCGGTCTCATGGGGCCGCAGCGGCCCCGACGGGACCGACATGGGTAAGACCTGGAAGACGCGAAGATGGGTAATACGGGTTCCGGCCGGCCAGGGCTTGAAACTGCCGTAGACATTCACAACCGCCAGCGTGCCCTCGGCCTTGGCAAACTGCTCGGCGACCTGGGGCCGAGTGACGGGGTCCGTACCGCTCCCGCGGGCCAACTCGCGCCCCGGCTTGGGGACCGGCTGCGGTCGAAGCGGGATGGGTGTGAAGCAGCCGACCTGGGGATCGCGGTATAGCAGCTCGCGGTTGCCGAAGACGTCGACGAGGTAGATGCCGTAATCGCCGGGGACATAACCCTTGCCCTGGCTGCCGACGCCCGGACGCATCGTGGCATCGTAGACACACAGATAGTAGTTGTCGCTCAAGGGCCATGGGGTGCCATAGGCCTGGGCGCCCCCCTGGGTCTCGGGAAAACCGACCTCGGGCGTGATTCGCCGAATCGGGCCCATGCTGTCGTCGTCGGGAAGGCTGGGATCGATCCGGACCAGCGATCCAAAAGACTGCCCGTGATGGGGAGAGGCCACGGCCACGATCTTGTTGGAGCCGGGAATCTGCCGGCAGTCGGATTCCATATCGGGGCGCTGCTGCCGGATCGAGTAGTTGCCGTGGACGGGGCGTGGATCGCGGCCATCCAGCGTGGTCGTCCAGGGCATGTGGGCGGTGCAGCCGAAGCGGTCGACGTAGTCCCAACGGGTCCAGAGGATCAGCCCCTCGTTGGTCACCGAAGGATGCCACTCGTTGGTCTCGTGGAAGCTGAGGCACTGGATGTCGGTGCCGTCGGGAGCCATGTCGTAGAGGGTGTAGTTGGGGCAGACACGGCCGCAGCGAAGGTATCCGCCGCGACGCTCGCTGATGAAGGCGATCCGCCCGTTGGGCAGCCAGCAGGGATCGAAGTCGTTGAAGGTGCCGTCGGTGAGTTGTTCCAGGCCGGTTCCATCGACATTGACCTTGAAGATGTGGTAGCAGCGGCCTTCGTGCCAATGGCCTTGAGCAGGATCGGTGTGGTGGCGATGCTGCATGTCGCCGCGGTTCTCGACGTAGGCAAAGAGGATTGACTGGGCGTCGAAGGAAAGATCGGGAGAAAGGAATGTGCCGCCGGGAGTCTCAGGGCCGCTGCGATTACCCTCGCCGTCGAAAGTGGCCGTCGGGAGAATATTGCTGGGGCCGCCCCAGAGCTTCTCGCCGGCCAGGCGGCCCTTCTCGACCACGCAGTCGGCCAACACGTCGCGCACGCTGGCTTGATCGCTAAACGCACCCTTGAGCACGTAGAGCCCTCCGCCGGGGGCAGCCGCCATGCCGTAGTACTGGTCGCAGAGGTGGTTGAAGAGCGCACGTCGGCGTTTGATGAACACCAGTTCGTTGAAGTCCAGCAGAGGATTGGAGAAAGCTATCCTGCGCCGCAGGCGACAGGCCTCGTGGTACAGGGCTGTGCGGGCACTTTCGTTGTCAACCTCGGTCTCCTGCGCTCTAGCGCACAGGGCAGCAAGCTCCCTCTCCAGACCGGTCAGATCGGGGGTCCCGGCCATCGTCTTCAGGTCGGCCACAAGAGCCTCTGTCCGACGGAGAACAACGTCGAGCGGATCGCGATCGCTTTCGAAAATCAGCGCCTCACGATTGCAGGTCTCCGGCGCAACCCGATCGAACATTTCGCGATTGCCCAGGTCGGCCCGAAGGGAAACATACTGGATTTCCTGTTCGCTGAAGGGGGTGCCGTCTTCGTGGACAAGGCTGGCCGGTCCAGCATCCCTGGCCAGAAAGCTCACGCCGTCGGCGAGCAACTTCAGTTCGGCAATGGAAGTGTAGGGGCCGCCGTTGGCTTCGCTGAGGGCCCGCAGACGGAAGTAGCGTCCTTTGACCGGCGAGGCGAAAGAAACGTAACACTCCGCCGACCCTTTGGCGAACTGTCCGGCAAGGATCGGTTTGTCCAGTTGCTTCAGGTCGTTGCCGACCCAGCACTCGTATTGCCCGATCGTGCCGTTGCCACCGCCGATGCGAGGCGTGTACACGAAACCAGAAAGCGGATACTCCTGGCCGAGGTCGAGCGTGATGTGGTGGGGCACCGGCGCGTCTTGGGCACCGAACTGGGTATGCCACATGGTCTCAGGATCGCCGTCCAGAGCCCGCCAGGCTTCGTAGTTGGGGTGCTCGCTGTCGGCACGAACGCCGACATGCACGATCCTGGGGCCGATCTCAGGGTTCCTGCCGTTGGCTCGGGTATCTGCCGGAGGGAGATCTGCTTTGCTTTGCGAGGAGTTTTCAAGAGCAACCCCCTCGACGGTGAGAACTATCACCGGGAGGCACATGAGGACCGCAAGGCGGGCAGGGCGTTTGAGGCGAGCCATCTGATCTCCCTTTGCGATGGAAACGCGGCGGGACACTCTTGAGCGTTAGAATACCGGCAAATCCATGGACAGTCTACAGATAAGCCGGGGGATTCGCCTGACAAGACAGTCCGCGCCCATTCAATGCCGCTCGCAACGACGCCCACTGAGCATGGAAGCCCGGCTTGTCGGCCAAGACTCGTGCCCTGTCACAGCTTGATTTTGCGATCCATGGCGTAGAATCGTGCGACAATCGCCGAGTCGTTCCGCACTCTCGATCCCAATTCTCCGCCGAGACAAAGCACTAGGCGTGAGCCGAACGGCGCCACCAGTGATAGTACTTCCCCTCCAATTCTGCCCGGCTGGGGAAGGGGTAGTGCAGGATCTGGTCCCGGCCACCCAGGAAGAACCCTTTGTCAATGCAGTGGTAGGGGAGGCAGGGAGCGCGAAGGCGGTCGACGGTCTTGCTCGGCTTTTCAGAGTTCCGGGCCAGTTCCAGAAGGCACCCGCGAAGATGAGCAAAATGGTCCGGATAGTAGAGTTCTCTGGGTTTGCCGTTTTCCGGATCGATCCCCAGATCGCCCAGGTCCAGGTCCACGAAGCAGATGCGCGGTACGAAGAACGGCCTGGCCGGGTCGGTGATGAACCGGCAGAACTGGTCGGGAGCATAACGGCTGGCAACCAGGGGGTGGACCGGACATAGTTCCTGGTACAGGTAGTACCGCTGCGGAAAGTTCGCAGGCATGGCGCGTTGCGCCAACTCGAGGACCTTTCCTTTCTCCGTCGCCAGCCAGAGGCTCCGCAACCTGTCCAGAGGAATCCGTTCCAGAACACGATAGATGGCGATATAGACGGAGTGTTTGGGACGTCCGTCCTCATGGGGTGTGCAATGCTCCTTGGCGTAAGCCGCCTGGAAATCGTCGAGATTCCCGTCAAAGTCGAGATCGAAGTACAAGGCTTGGCCGTGACTGGTCTGGTTGGCGCCGATGGCCAGATAGGTCCCGAATTCTTCAGGCGGCAGCATCGACGCTACCAGAGATTCCGGAGTCATCGAAAGGTAGTAGAAGATGGGCATCGTTTCGTCTCCCGCGGCATGAATGCCGCTTTCGAGTTCCCCTTCTCCCGCGCGGTCTCGATTCGACCAGCCCGGAGCAGTTTCACGGAGACGATTCGCGCGGAGAAGCGTGCCTCCACGGAGCGGTCCTGATGACGTTGGCTTCAAGGTAAGCCAACTTCGGGAATCCGACAATCCCCCGGTTCAGCGTAATGAACAGGCGTGGATATTCTGGCAGAGCGAAGGCATTGCTTTCCCCTGCCGTCCGAACGATCCGGGCCGCGGATTTGGCCGGAGAAAGTGGCGAGGTTGAGGCCGTGCGACCTTTCCCAGGAGAAGGCAATGGCCGGCAGGCGTTCCGGTTCCCACCCGGCTGTCGCTGCCATCTCCGATGGTCTGCCATATAGGCATGGACTCGGTGAGGCAGGATGGGTTGTGTGGCCAGTCCACCTCCCTCTTACGGTTGTAACACTGTGGATGCATTGTTTGGGCATGTCCGATGCCTAAAATGGTCTGACATACGGCTCGGTGCTTCGTCCCCCGAGCAACCCCTGACGACTGGATCGAGCAGTCGATCCGCGCAATCGACGAAAGGGGGAGGCTCATGAGTACGTGTCTCTGCTTCTCCGTGATGCCTCAATCGCTCGTCCTGCCAAGGGTGCCGCAGAAGAAGTTGGCACGCTGCACGGCGGTTGGCAGCGGAAGCAGTTCCTGCAGTCGGACCACATTCTTCCAGTCCGGCACCGACCGGATGCCCGGCGCCTTCGGTCTCTCTCCCGTCGCCCCGTCCTGGGGCCCGGAGCCCGACGGCAGCCCCAAACACTTGCTCGACTTGGCCCGCCTGAAGGAGCGTCTGCTGGAGCGGAAGTGGAATCGCGGGAAGGTAACCAGCAGAGTCGACTGGCTCCATCGGGCGAGCATTCCGCGCCAATGTGTCTGTCACGAGTTCTACCTGGGTGACCGGCAACGGCACCTCCACGGTTCGCTGCCCTCCCGCCCGGGGTTGGAGCGCAGGTGCCGCTGCTGCTGGCGGCGCTCGCCGGACCATTGAGCCGCCCGGACGAGCGCCGGCTGGGGAGCGCCAGTCATGATGGATCCGCTTGAACCATCGCCGCACGAAGGAGCTGCGCTCGACGCGCTCGTCCAGACCGAGCGGCGTCTTGAAGAGCGGTTGGCTCAAGCGCGGGCCGATGCTCAGAGGAGGATTCAACTGGCGGGGGAAGCAGCCCAGGTTCGTTTGGCGGCGGCGCGGCAGGCAATCGCCGACCAGGCGGCTGCACGGATGGAAGATCGCAAACGGCAACTCGACGTTCAACTTGCCGGCGAGGCTCGCCAGCTCGATGATCGCATTGCCGGCGTCGTGGCAGACTTGGAGCCCCTGAGGCGGCAACTCTGCCAGCGCATGCTGACGAAGGTGCTGGGAACATGATCATCCACATGTGCAAGCTGCAACTGGTGACACTCGACGAGCACTTTGATTGCCTGCTGGAAGGGCTCCAGCGTCTCCGCCATCTGCATCTGGAACCTGTGCCGCTCGGCGACCCCAGCAGCGACGGCCAGCTCCACCGCATGCAGCTCACCACGGAAGACCATGCACGCCGCCAGGTTCTGGCCGAAACACGGCGGAACGTGGAAGAGCTGCAGATGCTGCTCGGTCCGCTCGCGGAACCTGCCGTCGACGAACGGGAGTCGTGGAAATCGCGGTCGCTGGAAGAACTTCGCGATGCGGCAGCCGAGATGCTGCATCGTGTCCGCTCGAACCGCCGTCGCCGCCGCAACCTGGAGCAGGACCGGCGGATCCTCGAGCGGTACATGCGAGTCGGCCATCCGGTCCGCCGCATCGATCCGGCAGAGGAGTCCGCCGATGTGCTGCTCTTCACGTTCCCAAGCGAAGAACGGATGGTGGCGCGGACTCTGGAGCAGCGTCTCCGCACGCTGGCCATGGAGCCGCTGCGGCTCCGTTCGTTCACGGTAACCGGCCGTCGCGTGGCGGCAGTCGTGTGCCCGGCGGAACGGGCCGAGGAGGTCCGCGACGTCGCATGGCGGTGCGGGACGCTGGAATTCAAGCTGCCCGTGGCCTACCGCGCGGAGCGGCTCGCCGATAGCCTCCGCCACGTCCAGACCGACCTGGACCACATCCCGCAGCGGCTCGCGGAACTGGACCGCGAAATCGATCGCCTGCGAAGCCAGGCCGGGCACTACGCCGCGGCGCTGGATAGGTTCTGTGCAGACGAGGTCGAGCGGTTGGAGGTCAAGGGCCGGTTCCTCGAAGGGACGCTCCTCCGCGTCCTCCACGCCTTCGTCCCCGCGGACCGCAGAGACGAGGTGATCCGCCGGGCCTTCGAGTTGACCGGCGGCCGGCTGTGCGTCGAAGACCTGCCGCTTGGCCCGCGCTTGGAGGAAGTGCCGGTCGTGCTCCGCAATCCGGCATTCGCCAGACCGTTCGAAATCCTGCTGAGGGTCTTCCCGCCGCCGACGTACGGCTCGATCGATCCGACCGTGATCAACGCGGTCGGCGTGCCCCTGTTCTTCGGGCTGATCGTGGGCGACGTCGCCTATGGGCTGATCATCCTGATGGTGGCGATCTGGTTGCGCCATCGCTACCGCCAGCGCGAGACGCTCCGTGCGGCCGGAACCGTGGGGATCTACTGCGCGGTCAGTGCGGTGCTCTTCGGCCTGCTCTACGGTGAGCTGTTCGGCGGGCTGGGAACGTACCTCGGCCTGCGGCCGCTACTCCACCGCGAAGATCCGCAACAGCTCGTTCTGCTGTTGAAACTCGTGGTCTGCCTCGGGGCCGCCCACGTGGCCATGGGACTGCTTCTGGGCGTCGTCAGCGCCCGCCGTATCCTCGATCGCCACGCGTTCTGGGAACGCCTGGGGCAGTTCCTCTGCCTGGCCGGCGTGCTGCTGGCGACCGCAGGCGTGATGGGCGCCGGGCGCGGGTTGCTGGCGGGCGCCGGAGGATTCTTCGCTGCCGGCGTCGTGGTCCTGCTGCGCGGCGCGGGGCTGGTCGGACTGATCGAGGTCTTCAGCCTGGCTAGCAACATCCTCTCCTACTCGCGTCTGATGGCGCTGGGGGTGGCCTCCGCGGTTCTGGCGATGGTCGCCAACCGGTTGTTCGCCGAACTCAACTACGGGCTTGTCGGCCTGATGGCGGCCTCGGTGCTCCATGCCATGAACGTGCTGATCGGCATGTTCAGCCCCACGATCCACACGCTGCGACTCCATTACGTCGAGTTCTTCACCAAGTTCTACCGGCCCGGCGGAAGAACGTTCGCCCCCTTCGGCAGCCGTGTCGAATCTCAATGACAGGAAGACGATCATGGTAGCCTGGCTCATGAGACACCGGTCGAAAACGAATTTCACTCTGGTGCTTGCGGCCGCAATGCTCCTGCTGCTCGGTGCGCTCCGCAGCGCGGCCGCCGCCGAGCGGCCACCTGCGCCCGACCAGGGCGAGGCCGCCGGCACAACTTGGGAGGATGCCGCGAAGATGTTCGCTGCCACCCTTGCCATCGGCATCACGGCCATGGCCACGGCCATCACGCAGTGCCGCATCGGCTCGGCCGGCGTCGGGGCCCTGGCCGAGAACCCGAAACTGTTCGGCAATATCCTGATCTTCCTGGTGATCCCGGAGACGATGGTCATCCTCGGCTTCGTGATCGCCGCGCTGATGCTGTTCTGAGGGCCGACGCCATGGCGGAAGAGCCGCTGATCGCAGCCATGGAGGAGGAAATCGCGGCGCGAATTGCCGAGATCGACCGGCAAGCCGACGCCGCGATCTGCCAGGCCGAAGCGCAGGTGGACCGCCTGATCGCTGAAACGGAACAGCATGAAGCGGCCCTCGCGGAACAGCAGTTCCGCGACTATGCCCGGCAGCAGCGGACTCGCCGCGAGAACCAGCGCCGCGCGCGGATCGGGAACCTCCAGTTCGAGGTTGCCCAGGAGGTCTTCAGGGAGCTGGCCGGCGAGGTCGGCACGGCTCGCACCCGTGAAGACTACGAGAGGGTCTGGTTGCGGCTGTTGGACGAGGCGATGCACGTCTACCGCGAGGAGCGCGACGACGCCCCCGTGCTGCGCTTTGCGCCGCTCGACGGTCCGCTGGCGGACAAGTGCCGGAACCTCGTTGCCGCCGTCGAGCCGGATGCCGCGATCGATGCCGGTCTCGAACTCGTCAGCCGCGATGGGCGACTCCGGGTCAGGAATACGCCGCTCTCCCGGCTCCGTGAGGGTCGCGAGGAATTCCTCAAGATGATCGCCGACGCCCTGGAACAGCGCATCTCGTTGCGAGACGGACCATGATCCAGCACGCTCTCATCACACGTGCGGTTGCGCGGTCGCGGGCCGGGCCGGCGTGGCTCTGTGCCCGGGTCTGGGCAAGGATACCGCGGCTGCTCGGGCCGCGCGAGCTCGAACGGCTGCGAAGCGCCGGCGACCTGGCCGGCCTGTTCCATCTGCTGCGGGAAACCGACTACGCTCCGCACGTGGAGCAAGCGGTACTGGACCCGGCCGACCTGGACGAGCTCGACCGCGGGCTCGTCGCCGCGCTGGCCGCTCGTGTGGAACAGGTTCGCCAGTGGGTCGAAGACAGCGTGCCGCAGTACCGGTACCTGGTTGTCGGCCAGTGGGACTGCCACCACTTGCTCGCCGTGACCCGGCGCCTTCTGATCGGGTCGGACCGAGCGGTGGCCAGCAAGGCGTATGTGCCGGTCGGAGCGTGGACTCCGGCACGCTACAGCGAGGCCCTGGCGGCCGAGACGATGCCGGATCTGCTGCGGAGTGTTGAACACGTGATGCCGGAGGTCGCCGCGAGAATGGGCAGCTTCCTCGCCGAACCTCGCGAGCACGAACCGGGTCTCCGTGAGATCGAGCTCTTTCTCGATGAGCTCCATCTGGGGCGGATGCTCGCCTGTGCCCGCGCTGCCGTGGATCGGACCGATGCCCGCCTGCTCCGCAAACTGATCGCCTGGGAGGCCGATCTCTTGAACCTCCGGACGGCCCTGCGCCTGCTTGGTCGGCGTTTGCCCGCCACCGAAACCCGCTCGCTCTGGCTCGCGCACGGCTCTCTCGGCCGGGAGCAGTTCCTCGACCTGATGGGATGTGATGAGATCGAGCAGCTCTATCGGTTGTTGCCGCGCGGGCCGCTGGCCGTGGCGGTCGAACGGGGCATGCTGGGGTTCGTCAGCCAGGGCCGCGCGTCGGTGTTCGAACGTTGTTTCGACATCGAACGCTTGCGGCTGCGGCGGAGGCTCGCCCGGTTGCACCGCGTGTCTGTCGTCGTGCCGCTGCTGTATCTCGCACGGGCAAACAACGAATTGGTCAATGTGCGGATGATCGCCCGCGGAATCCGGTATGGACTGCCGACGGGAAGAGTCCAGGAGAACCTCGTCGATGGCTGAGATTCTGGTGGTCGCGCCGACGGAACTCGCGGCCGGATTACGGCTCGCCGGTGTGGCTGTGCTGCCTGCCCGCAATGCGGCGGAGGCCGCCGAGCAGATCCAGGAAGCCCGCTCGCGCGCCGAACTCAAGCTGGTGCTGCTGGCCGAGCACTTTTTGCCCGGGTTCGACCCGGACCAGTACGAGCGACTGCTGCACTGCGGGCACCCGCTGTTCGTGCCCGTGCCGATGGAATGGCAGTCCACGCGCGACGACCGCCGCGACCTTGAGTTGCGACTCGGCCGGATCCTCGGATGCCGGATCAATCTGACCGCTGGACCTGGTGGAGGCGGCAAACCGCCGGCGCTGCCATGAACGATGCCCCAGGCCGTATTGTCAGGATCGCCGGGCCGGCCGTCGTCGCCGACGGGATGGCCGACGCGAAACTCGACGACATCGTGCGCGTGGGCGAACTCGGGCTGCTGGGGGAAGTGATTCGCATCGAGCAGGACCGCGCGTTTCTGCAGGTGTTCGAAGACACCACTGGTTTGCGTGTCGGCGAACCGGTGGTCAATACCCGCGCGGCGCTCTCGGTGGCGCTCGGTCCGGGGTTGCTCGGCCAGATCTACGACGGCGTGCAGCGCCCGCTGGACCTGCTCCACCAGTCGTATGGCGCGTTTCTCACTCGTGGCGTCTTCGCGCCGGCGATCGACGGCAAGCGGAGCTGGGACTTTCAGCCGCGCGTGGCGGCCGCAGATCGTATCGAACCGGGAACAATTCTGGGCGAGGTTGAAGAGCGGCCGGGCCGGCTGCATCGCGTGATGGCTCCGCCCGGTATCCATGGAGAAGTCGCCGAGGTCTTCGCCGGCCTCCGTCCGGCGGAAGAACCCGTCGTGCGGCTTCGCGACGGCCGCACGCTGAGCATGATCCAGCATTGGCCCGTCAAACGCCGGCGACCATACCTCGCAAAACTCGATCCCTGCGAGCCGTTCCTCACCGGCCAGCGGGTGCTCGACGCGCTGTTTCCCATCTGCCTCGGCGGGACCGCGATCATCCCCGGCGGCTTCGGCACCGGCAAGACCGTGCTCGAGCAGACCCTGGCCAAGTGCTCCAATGCCCAGATCATCGTCTACGTGGGCTGCGGGGAGCGAGGCAACGAGATGACCGACGTGCTCGCCGAATTCCCCCAGGTGGACGATCCGTTCACGGGGCGGCCGCTCATGGAACGGACGGTGCTGATCGCCAATACGTCGAACATGCCCGTTGCCGCGCGAGAAGCCTCCGTCTACGTCGGACTGACAATGGCCGAGTACTATCGCGACATGGGCTACGACGTGGCTGTGCTCGCTGATTCGACGTCGCGCTGGGCGGAAGCCATGCGGGAGATATCCTCCCGGCTCGAGGAGATGCCCGGCGAGGAGGGCTACCCGACCTATCTCGCATCGCGTCTGGCGGGCTTCTACGAGCGGAGTGGCAAAGTCCGCTGCCTGGGCGGCGATGGGCGAGAAGGCTCGGTGACCATCGTCGGGGCCGTGTCGCCGCCGGGGGGCGACTATTCGGAGCCGGTCACGCAGACCTCGCAGCGGATCGCGGGGGCAATGTGGGCGCTCGATGCGCCCCTGGCCTACCGGCGCCATTTCCCGGCCATTAGTTGGGCCCGCAGCTACTCGCTGTACTTCTCCCAGCTCCGGCCCTGGTACGCCCGCGAGCTGTCCGAGCAGTGGGCCGATTCCATCGCGGCAATCCGCGAGCTTCTCCAGCGCGATGCCGAACTCCAGGAGGTCGTGCAACTGGTCGGCCCTGAAGGCCTCCAGACCCAGGAACGCGTGGTGCTGGAAACCGGACTTGCGATCCGCGAGGGGTTCCTGCAGCAGAACGCCTTCTCGTCCGTCGACATGCGCTGCAGCCTTCGCAAGCAGGCGGCGATGATGGCCGCGATATTGCACTTCCACCGCGTGGCCAGCGAGGCGGTCGGACGCGGCGTGGGCATCGAGCGGGTCGTCGCACTGCCCGAGCGGGAAACGCTGTCGCGAATGATGGAAGTCGCCGAAGACGAGGTCGAGGCATACCTCGCCCGTTTCACGGCGGATCTGGAGGGGTCGGTCAACCGACTGAACGCATGAAACTCGCCTCCACCTACTACCGAAACGTGACCTCGGTCGCCGGTCCGCTGGTGTTCCTCGAAGGCAGCCGACGGTTCGGCTACGGCGCGGTGCTCGACCTGGTCCTGCCGGATGACGAGGTGCGCACCGGTCAAGTGCTCGAGGTCTCGCACGACCTCACGCTCGTTCAGGTGCTGGAGGGGACTTCGCAGATCGGGCCGGCCCGGACCGAAGTGGGCTTTCGCGAGGCGGCAGCTACCGTGAAACTCACACCCCACCTGCTCGGCCGCATATTCAGTGGCAGCGGGCGACCACGCGACGACCGTCCGGAGGTAGTCTACCAGGAGCGTCGCGATATCCACGGCCCGCCGCTCAATCCCGTAGCTCGCCAGCAGCCTCGACGGTTCATCGAAACGGGACTGTCGGCGATCGACGGCTTCAACACCCTGGTTCGTGGCCAGAAGCTGCCCATCTTCTCCGGCCCGGGACTGCCGGCCAACGAAATCGTCAGCTTCATCCTCGAGCACGCGCGCGTGGTCGGCACGGAGGAAGAGGGGATGCTGGTGGTGATCTTCGCCGCCATGGGGATCACACACCGCGAGGCCGCTTCGTACCTGGCCCGAATCCGCGACAGCGAAGCCGCCCAGCGGCTGGTCGTGTTCCTCAATCTGGCCGACGATCCGGCCATCGAACGCCTGGTCACGCCGCGCTACGCCTTGACGGCTGCCGAGTACTTCGCCTTCACCCTGGGGATGCACGTGCTGGTCGTGCTGGCGGACATGACCAACTACTGCGAGGCCCTCCGCGAAGTATCCGGTGCCCGCGAGGAGATCCCCGGCCGCCGCGGCTACCCGGGAATGATGTACACCGACCTGGCGTCGATCTACGAGCGGGCCGGCGCGGTCAAGGGACTGGCGGGCTCGATCACGCAGATTCCCGTGGTCACCATGCCCGACGACGACATCACGCACCCGATTGTCGACCTGACCGGCTACATCACCGAAGGCCAACTGGTGCTCCACCGCGGCCTCCATCAGAAAGGGATTTCCCCCCCCGTCGACGTGCTGCCGAGCCTGTCGCGGCTGATGAACAATGGCATCGGCCCTGGCCAGACCCGCGACGACCATCGCGAGTGGGCCAACCAGCTTTACGCAGGCTATGCCAACGGCATCGAGATTCGGCGGCTGGTGTCGATCGTGGGCGAAGATGCATTGACCGAAACCGACCGGCGTTTCCTGGTGTTCGCCGATCGCTTCGAACGCGAACTGATTCACCAGGCGAGCGGGCACCGTACCATCGAGCAGACCTTGGAGAAAGGTTGGACGCTGCTGCGGATGTTTCCCCGCGCCGAGCTGACGCGGATACGCAGGGAGTTCCTCGATCGCTACTATCCCGAGCAAATGTGAGCAATCGGGCCGAAGGCGCCTTGGATCCGCCGGAGTAACCGGCGGCTGTGCGTATCGGCGTCCGCCGCAAACTCGCATTTTCCGACGAGCTGTTCAGCATGGACCACGTCAACCCCACACGCATGAACCTCCTGCTCAAGCGGGGCCAGATCCGGCTGGCTCGCCAAGGAGCGGATCTGCTGAACCGCAAGAAGGATGCGCTGCTGCGCGAGTTCTACGCTGAAGCCGCCGCAGTCGTCTCCCGCCGCCAGACGCTGATCGAACTGTTGCGCCGGGAAGCAGTCGCCTGTGTTGTCGCCGAGGCCTGCGCGGGTCCTGAGTTGCTTGCATCCGCCGCCGTGGCAACCATCGACGGCTTCCGCCTCCGGCTCATCCCGAAGAACCTGTGGGGTGTGCGGATCGTGGACCTGGAATACTCGTTCTGCCCCAGCGATCTGCCCGCCAGGCCGCATTCGCCGCGGAGCACTCCGCTGGCGATCGACGAAACGGCCGCCGGCTTCGGGCGGATCGTGCTGGAAATGCTCAATCTGGCCCCGCGCGAACTGCGGCTCCGGCGGATCGGCGAGGACATTCGCCGCACAAACCGCAGGATCAATGCGCTGGAACAGCAGCTTATTCCGCAGATGGAAATGCAAACCCGATTCATCAGCCAGACCTTGGAAGAGCGAGCCCGCGACGACGTCGTCCGGCTGAAACGGCTGAAGACCAAAAAAGCGAGGACTCGGCGATGAGGCTCCTCGACCTCCTCCAAGAACGGCTGGTCGTCCCCCGGATGCGGTCGCGAACCAAGTGGGACGCGATCGAGGAGCTTGTCGACAAACTGGTGGAAGAGCATGAGCTGCGCATCTTCGACCGGCAAGAGGTGCTGGAGGCTCTTGTAGCCCAGGAACGCCGGCACAGTACGGGCCTGAGCCAAGGCCTTGCCCTGCCGCACGCTCGCACCAGCGTCTTGGAGGACCCGATCGCCGTTCTCGGAGTTGCTGCGGAGGGAATCCCCTTCGAGTCGGTGGATGGGCAAGATACGCAGCTGATCTGCCTGCTCATGATTCCCGATGCCCAGTATGGCGACCATATCAAGACCATTGCCGACATAACCCGCTTGCTCTCCGACGCCGCTCTGCGGGCGCAACTTGTTGCCGCTGCCCGCACCGGCGATGACCGGGAGGTGTTGAACGTCATCAAGGCGAGCGAAGGGCCAGGTTTCCTGGCGGATTGACCCCTTTGGCCCCAAACGATGCCGCAGCACACAGCGGCATTGCCGGCACCGGCGCTGGGTATAGAATACACATGGACTGGAAGGGAGCCTTTCGATCGATGCGTGGGACAGGTCGAGACGTCGGGCCGGGGAAACGAATCGGATCGCCTCGCGGTGCCGGGGCCTGATTCAGCCCGGCTCGCCCGCAATCTCACCGGGCGGATCACAGCCTAAGGAGGTGAAGCATGTTGGCGAGCATTCTCGTTGGCTTGGACGGCACCCGCGACAGCGATGTGGCGCTGGATCTGGCGATCCAGTGGGCCACGAGGTTCGACGCGGTGCTCGTGGGACTCGGGATCGTCGATGAGCCGAGCATTCGCGCCCGTGAGCCTGTTTCGATCGGCACCTCGGTACTCAAGGCAAACCGGGAGGAGCACCGGGTTGCGGATGCGAGGCGGAAGATCGAACGGATTCTCGACCAGTTCACTTCGCGGTGTACGGCGGAAGGGGTCTCGTGCAAGGTGCTCGAGGATTTCGGAGCACCGTACAAGGAGATCCTCCGCGAATCGCACCGGCATGACCTCGTCTTGCTGGGGCACGAAACACACTTTCGCGATGAGACCTCGAATAAAGGAGACGACACCCTCTGGCGAGTGTTGCGTCGGGAGTCGCGGCCGATCGTGATTGCGCCAAAGGAACTGGGGACGGGCTCGTCGGTCGTGCTGGCCTACGACGAGAGCCCCCAGGCGGATCGGGCGATGCAGGCGTTCCAGGCCCTGGGGCTCGATTTCGGCCAGAACGTGTTCGTGCTGAGCGTCAGCCCGGCAGAAGACCGCGCCGAGTGCGAGGCCGAAGACGCGGTGGAGTTCTTGGAGGCACATGGAGTCCACGCGGTTGCCTGCACGCGCCAGCAGCGGGGGTCGCTGGGAAAGGCGATTCTCGAAGAGGTTGCCCAGCGCGATGCGCGGATGCTCGTCATGGGGGTCAGCAAGCATTCCACGCTGCGAGATCTGCTGGTGGGGGGAGTCACGAAAACCGTGCTCCACGAAAGCCCCGTGCCGGTGTTCTTCTGCGACTGAAACTGCTCAACCCTGCGCCGTCGATGCACCAGCACGACCGGGCGGAAGCCCACCCTCTTGCGGTCTCCCGTTGGGCAGACATCAACAATTACTGCTCGCCGACGACCTCGTTGAGAACATCTTCCTCGACGTAGATGGGAAGGTGCGGATCGCATGTCACCGAAATAGCGATCGCATCGGACGGACGCGAGTCGATTTCGATGATCTCCCCGTCCGCACGGACCCGAAGCTTGGCGAAGTAGGTGTGGTCCTTTAGGTCGCTGATAACGACGTCGTGAAACTCGCCGCCGAGACTCTCGACAATCTGACAGATGAGGTCGTGCGTGAGCGGACGCGGCGACGTACACCCCTTCACGCGGCGGTGGATCATCGTCGCTTCGAAAAGCCCGATCAGGATCGGGAAAGTTCGCTCGCCGTCAACCTCCTTCAGATAGATGATCTGCTGGTCGTTGATCTCGCTGATGATGATCCGCGACAGTTCCATCGGAACGGGCATGGCCGAATCCTTGCACGCACAAGACGAGCGACGTATTGCCAACCTCGAAGCCCTCAGAGAACACGCGACTCTCCCACCGATATGGGTGCGAACAATCGCCAGTTCTGCCAGCGGCTCCGTAGTCCTATTATAACGCGTTTCGGCGCGGGGAATCTAGTGCTCTGTCCCAGCTCAATTTGGGATCCATGGCGTGGAATCATGCGACAATCGCCGAGTGGTTCCGCAGTCTCGATCCCAACTTTTTGGCTGAGACAGAGCACTCGAGCTGAACCGGATTGCCGGGCCGCGGCACTTGCCCTCCGAGTGCATCGTCAGTGGTCCAAGACAGACTCCCCCGGACGGCAAGACGGGGCAGCTACCGGCAGGAGCGGCCCCCTCGGACCGGTTTCCGCGGTCGGCACGCTGTGGCGAGGCGTTTCAGGGGCAAGTTCGGCGCCCGCCGCGTGCCGGCGACCGAAAACCGATACGGTCGTTCTATTTCGCACAGTCGAAGCGGAGATTTGCCTCGCCTACCCCAAGGCGGGGGAGGTGCCAGGCGAAGAATCACGCTCCGACGCCGAACACAGAATCGGAAGCAAGAATTGGGGAAGGCACGGATTGGGGCCAGCGTCCCTTCTCCGGATCGGTGCCGGTGTTTCACGTTCTGAACTGGGAGACGCAGATGGACGGTGTCGGTTTGATCGTGTTCGGCGGACTGGGCATGCTGGTCGTGGCAGTCGTCGCGATCGCCATGTGGTCGCAGAAGAAACGAACGGAGGACTGGCAACGAGCGGCAAGCGAGATGGGGCTTCCCTTCGTGGGCGATCATAGCGACGTGCTCGGCACCTGCGGCACGCTCAAAGTGTTTGACCGCGGCCACAGCCGCAGGTTCTACAATGCCATTCAGGGAGACGCGGGAGATACGCGGATTACCATCGGCGACTACCGGTTCACCACCGGCCACGGCAAGCACCGCACGACGCATCTTCTCACCGTATGCATTCTGGAAAGCGCCGGGCTTCGCACGCCCCACTGCTACCTCCGCCCGCAGGTTGCCTTTTTCGACAAGCTCGGCTCGCTGCTGGGCGGGCAGGACATTGACTTCGCCGACGACCCGGCGTTTTCCAACGCCTACGTGCTTCAGGCCGACACGGAAGCAGCGGCCCGCGAATGGTTCGACGAGCCGGTTCGGGCCTGGTTCGCCAACCGGCTCCGTGAGCGCCTCTATTTCGAAACGCGGGGGAATCTCCTGGTTCTTCACTACGGCAAGACACGCAAGCCGGCAGAGGCGGGGCAGTTGATGCAACTGGCCCTCGAGGTGATGGAATTGCTGTCGCGGGGGTGAGCCCGGTTCGTCGTCCAATCACGACAACCCCATCAACGGCGACCGCTCTGACTTTCCGGATCCGGTGCCGATGAGGGGCTGCCCTCCAACCGGACGGGCCCCACTGCCGTACCGAGCCTGGCAAAACGGTCAATCGTGCTCGAAGATGCTGTACCCTCCAGGGCCAAGTCGCTTGGCACGGTACATGGCTCCATCCGCCGCATGAATGATCTCCTCCACGTCCATGAAGCGGCGGTCGCCCAGCACGATGCCGATGCTCGCGCCGACGTGGAACGGACAGGCCTCGATGACGATCGGAGTGGCAACCGCGTGCAGAAGCCGGCTTGCGGTCTTGGTTACCGCCGCCTCGCCCTGCATCCCTTCCAACAGGATGATGAACTCATCGCCTCCATAGCGTGCCACCGTGTCGGCTGGCCGCAGAGCGCGGACCAGCCGCTCGGCCACATGCTGCAGCGCCCGATCGCCCGCGGTGTGGCCAAGCTTGTCATTGACCTGCTTGAAATCGTCCAGGTCGAGAAAGAAGACGGTGAAGTTCGTCTGATTCCGGCTCAGCAGGTCCATCAGCCGGCGCTGGAAGACCCGGCGGTTGGGAAGGCCGGTCAGGGGGTCTCGCTCGCTTTCTGCGGCCGGATCGGTGGCTGCCGGCGGCCGAAATATGGCGATCGCCGTCGTGTCACACGAAGACCCCAGCAGAGTCCATTCCACGGCGGTGATGTTCCCCTCGCGGTGCCGAAGGTGGGCGAGGGTGAAGAGCGGCTCTTGACGAACCTGGGCTTCTTTCCCCTCCTGAACAAGGTCGAACAGAGTTACCGTCGCCCACTCATGGCCGCGGTAGCCCAGAAGACGCTCGGCGGCCGGATTGGCATACACAATATGTCCGTCGGCCGCAGCCACGAAACATACCGCGTCTGGCAGACTGCCAAAGGCCGCGCGGATCGTTTGCCAGGCGGGCATCTCGTCCCCCGCGGCTATTCCATCGTCCTGGCTGGCTGTCCGCTGCCAAAGGGTAGATGGCGTTTGTCGGGGTTCTTCTGCATCCATCGGTCGAGTCCACATCTCCAGGTCTGCCCTCGGAGGCCGGCCACCAGGCGGGCAGCGCCACTTTCAGCAGTCGCTGGCAGTCACAACTTCCTGAGGGCTCTTCGTTTGACGCCCAGCCGAAGGCGCCGGCTTCCGTAGTGCGGTCGGCGCCTTCGGCTGGGCGTCAAGCGGCTGCACTCCAGTGGGTTCAGGTTCTCAGACTGCACCAAAGCGACGCTGCCCAACTAAGTGGGCTTGCGTGATTCCCCAAATGGGCCATCTCCTTCAGGACGCATCCTGAAGGGTGGCGGCAGAGTCTGAATTTCCTGGAATCGTGTCAGTCTACTCAGAGAGCCAGGCACGCGGCCAGGGCAATCACAACGCCCCAGATCCACGCGGGCACATGCGGATGGCGCATGGCTTCCTCCAGGCTCACCATGCGCAGGCATCGCGGACACGGGGTCGGACCCATGCCGGCGACGTGGACAATCGATTCAGAACAGAATGGGCACCGGTAACGCAACAACGTGGCAATCATGGTGCTACTCGCTTGATCCGGAGACATTGGATCGAAACTCGCCCTCACCTGAAGTATAGCCCGCAAAACCCAACCCGGATGAGGGGGTACTTTTGCCTCTCGGTCGCTCTTCCCGGGCTCCTTCGGGTTGCAGCCGCGTTTGCGGGCCCCTATCCTGACAGCCGGCCTCGGACTCACGGTTGACGCCCAGGAGGAGGAAGACATGCCGAGATATGCGGTCCCGGGATTGACGCAAAAATCGACCATCCACCGCCGCCAGTTCGTTGCAGGGGGGGCAGCGTCCCTCCTGACCGCCGGCTCCCTTCTGCGAGCAAGCGAGCCGTCCGCACGATACCGCGTGGCGGTGATCGGCCATACGGGACGCGGCAACTACGGGCACGGGCTGGATCAAGTCTGGGCGGAGATTCCGGAAACTCGCGTCGTGGCGGTGGCCGACGCCGATCCGCAGGGACTGGCCGCTGCCGTCTCCCGTTTGGGTGAAGTGAAGGGGTTTCCTGGCTATCGGAACATGCTGGCGGAGATCAAGCCCGATCTGGTGGCCATCGCCCCTCGCTGGCTCGACCAGCACCGCGATATGGTTGTGGCGGCCGCCGAAGCCGGAGCACGGGGCATCTACATGGAAAAACCCATGTGTCGCGATCTGGCAGAAGCGGATGAAATGGTCGCGGCATGCCGGAAGAGTGGCACAAAACTGGCAATCGCATTCCAGACCCGCTACAGCCAGAAACTGCCCGTGGTCGAGAAACTCATCGCCGATGGCGCTCTGGGCGATCTGCTGGAAATCCGAGCCCGCGGGAAAGAAGACAGCCGCGGCGGTGGCGAGGATCTGTGGGTCCTGGGAACTCACATGCTCAACCTTATCCACCACTTCGCCGGTGCGCCGCGCTGGTGCTTCGGCTCCGTTAACCAGGATGGGCACCCGGTGACTGCGGCCGATGTCCATGCAGGACCCGAAGGCATCGGGCCGCTGGCGGGCGACTCGGTCCACGCCATGTATCGCCTCGAAAGCGGGTTGACCGCATACTTCGACTCGACCCGCAACGGCGGCGGCAGCCCTACCCGCTTCGGGCTGCAGATCTACGGCTCCAAAGGTATCCTGCAGATGTTCAACACGGGACATATTCCCGACATCTACTATCTGAGCGATTCCTCCTGGTCTCCCGGCCGCTCCGGGGCGGCTTGGCTGCCGGTGACAAGTGCCGGCGTTGGCCGGCCGGAACCCCTCCCCAATACGGGCCTCCACGGCGGAAACGTCCTGGCCGTCCGCGACCTGATCGCGTCCATCGAAGAGGATCGCGAGCCGCTGACGGGCATCGAGGCCGCCCGAACCGCCACGGAGATGATCGTGGCCGTGTTCGAATCGCACCGCCTGGGTAAACCCGTGGAGTGGCCGCTGGCCAATCGCAAGAATCCGTTGACGATGCTGGGGTAGAGACAGAATCCTGCGCGAGGACCGCCATCGGACGATGGAGACCCAGCGCCGCGCCCACCGGGCGTTCGCCTTTCAGCAGCGTGCCAACCTGCCAACTGACTCCGCCAGGCCCGCCGGACTGTCCACCCCCCATGGTGAGCCTCTCGCCGATCTTGCCGTCGTGACGCTCTCCCAGAAGCGCCGCCAGCGGTTCCTCGAGGAATTGACCCAGCATGTCCTCTGCGAGCCGTGCTCCCGATCTCCCCCGAGGTGACGCCTGCGGCGAGGTCTTCAGGCAGCTCACCTCAAGGACGGTTCTGACGGCAATCGTTGACGCAACTGGTACCATGAAATACCATTTACGGCACCGGAGCAGAATGCAGATCGCATGTACCCCACGGAGAAAGGCGCCAGACGCGGGCCCCGTGTCCCCCTCCGCAGCCTCCCTGGACCGACCACCACCCGAATGGGAGACACTCCCGTGACGAAGCTTTCCGAGACGCCCGTTGTCTCTCGCCGCCGATTCGTACGCACTGCCGCAACTGCTGGCCTTGGGGCTGCGCTGGCCGCTCGGCCGGCTTCTTCGCCGGCTGCCGAAACCCCGTCGATCATTCCTCCGGAAGACTATCGAATCCAGTACGGCCGGGTGAAACAATCGGTCATGTCATGGTGCTTTGCCCCCGTCCCGCCGGAGGAATTGATTGAAGCCTGCCGGCGACTGGGGATGCACGCGATGGAGGGGATCGACGAGAAGTACTACCCGCTCATCCGCCAGAAGGGTATGGCCATCGCCCTGGTCAGCGGCGGGCACGGCTTCAAGAAGGGCCCGCTGGACCCAGAGAATCGCCAGTTCTGTGTCGACTGCCTGCGCAAGGCGATCGGTTTGGCCGCGGAGGTCGGCTCCCCCAGCGTCATCACGTTTACGGGAATGCGGAAGGCGGGCGTTACCGACGAACAGGCCGACAAGAACTGCGTCGACGTCTGGAAAGAGGTGATCCCCCTGGCCGAGGAGAAGGGCGTAAACCTCTGCCTGGAGCATCTCAACTCTCGCGACGATTCCCACCCGATGAAAGGGCACCCCGGCTACTACGGCAACGATGTCGACCACTGCATCGACCTGATCAAGCGGGTCGATTCGCCGCGGATGAAGCTTCTGTTCGATGTCTACCACGTCCAGATCATGAACGGCGACGTCATCCGGCGGATCCGCGAGCACGTTGGCTACATCGGGCACGTTCACACCGCCGGCGTGCCGGGACGCTGCGAGATGGACGACACCCAGGAGGTCAACTACCCTGCCGTGTTGCGAGCCCTTCTGGAAGCGGGCTACAAGGGGTATGTAGCTCAGGAGTTCATCCCGACCTGGGAAGACAAACTCGGCGCTTTGCGGCACGGGGTCCGCGTGATGGACGTCTGAATGGACCTCCACAACTCCCAAGGCCTCCAGGCTCCGCCGTCACCCTTCGCGAGGCCGCTCCCAGGAGATGGCCCATTCTCGCAGTCGCGCCGCCCCTTGAATCCTTCGTCGAGGCCCGACAGTAACCGTCAGCTCGCACGCAGCCGCTGCCGGCAAGCCCCCGCATGCTTGGCCTCGCCGGTCGACCGCCACTGCCTTCTGCTGCCCCCATTCCTGCCATCGCCAAATCGCTCGCTCACACGCCCAGGTCTTCCTGCAGCCGGCGGACTGTTTCTGCCATGTCCTGTTGAGAGGCTGTCAGCTCGCTCAAGTCGGCCCGCAATTGGGCCACCTCCGAACGCAGCTCGTCCAGTTGGCTTGCCAGATCCACCATCGCCCCTCCTCGCGGCGCTGCGGGAGCCGGCGGAGCTGCATGGGCAATATGTGCCGCCGGCGCCGCCGGACGGTCGAAATGGTGCTCCGGACGGTCCGGGATCGGCTGCCTGCCGCCGGAGCCGAATTCCTCCCTGACCTTCTCCATTTCGGCCGGCGTGAACAGCGCGTGGCTCACCACGTGTCCGCGTCCCTCTGCGCTCAGCGAGATCACGAGCCCCTTCGACTTGAGGCTCTCGAGAATCGGCTGCAAGGCCGCAACATCCGCAATAGGATCCATTCTCGCGGCGCGGCCCCGGAGCTCTCCAACCGTCTGCGGGCCTCGTAGCAGAAGCTCTGCCATCACAGACAACTCGACCTTGTCGACGCCGAGCCAGTCGTAGAGATAGTGCCGGTATTTGTCGACCCGGCCGTAGCCTTCGATCTGCCCCACCGCCCCAAGACGCCGCAACCGATCCAGCGAATCCTCCACCTCCTCGCTCGTAAGCTGCATGGTCGGAAAGCGGTTGCTCTTCTGGTTGCAGGCATTGGTGATGGCGTTCACGGTCATCGGATAGGCCGAAGGGGTGGTCTTGGCCTTCTCCACCAGCACCCCTGCCACGCGTCGATCCGTTCGCGAGAGCGGCTGCCACTTCGGCTCACCGTTCTCCTGGCCTCCGACACGCTCTTCTTCCGACATCTGCATCCTCCTGAGGGTGACCGACGATCCAGCGAGCTCATTCGAACTACCTGGCCGCGATCGGAAACTGGACTTCTGACGCCACTTCTATAGCGTTTCCCCGACGCTCTGTAAATTCCCCCCAGCGATCGAGTTGTCGGCGGATCGCAGCTCCCAATCGATAGTCCCCGGCCTCTCATCGCAGCGATCCACTGCCACTTCGGTGGTCCCGATTGCCGCGGCCGGCTGGCGGAGGAATGCCAACTCGACCAGCTTCCACTCGCTGCTGCCGCGGGGACGGTTCCCCTCGAGCGGCGGCCGGTCAAGCCTGTCGGATCGGGTGGAGCTGGCCGTCGGCGAGCGTGAACTTGTGCCGGGCCGGTGGCGCAATGAAGTCCACCGTCGCCGTCCGTGCGCTACCGCTTCCGCTGAGCGCGGCGATACGGCCCAGGCCGAGTTGCGGGTGCCGGATCACCATCCCCTGGACGAAGTCATCCGGATCCACAGGCGGCAACCCTGTCTCGCCTGCCAGTTCGGCCGCCGTGGTGAGTCGGACTGCCGTGCCCCCGTTGCCCATCGGCGCCCGTCTTGGGCCTGGCTTGGCGGCCGGCGCTGCATGTGCCGCGACCGGGGCGGTTGTGCACGATCCGAATCCGCTGCGATCGACGATCTCCATCTCGCCCCGAGGCAGTTCCATCAGAAACTGGCTGGGAATCGTTATCTTGCGCTGGCCGCGGAAGTCCCGCTTGTCGGCCCGGCTGATCTGGAGCTCCTCTTCCGCTCGGGTGATCCCCACGAACAGCAGCCGCCGTTCCTCTTCGAGCTGATCGAACTTGTCGCGACTCCGCTCGTGCGGCAGCAGTCCCTCCTCGGCAGCAATCAGGAAGACCACGGGAAACTCCAGTCCCTTGGAGGCGTGCAGGGTCATCAGCGTGACACGGTCGTTCTCCGCTTCCCAGTCGTCGGTGTCCCCCACGAGGGCCGTCTCCTCGAGAAACTCGTCAAGTCGTGCCTCGTTGCCCTTCCGCTCGTCAAATTCGCGAGCCGCCGTGAGAAGCTCTTCAATGTTGGCCAGCCGCTGCAGGTCGTCTTCGTCGTCGCTGCCTTCGAACTGCTTCTTGTAGCCGGTGGCGGCCAACACCTGTCCGATCATCTCCTCGACCGGCGCGTTGGCGGCGGCAGTCAGGCCGTCGGCAAGCTTTACGAATTTCGTCACCAGGACTGCGGCCCGTTTGCTCAGAAACGGCGCGTGCTCGCACTGGCGGGCCGCCTCCAGCAGCGAGATCCCGTGGGCGGCCGCATGATCGGCCAGGCGAGAGATCGTCGTACGGCCGATCCCCCGGGCCGGCGTGTTGATCACTCGCAGCACCGCGTCGTCGTCGCGGGGATTGTGAACGATCTCCAGGTACGCCAGCGTGTCGCGGATCTCCTTACGCTGGTAGAATTCGACACCCTGGATGAGCTGATACGGGATCCCCACTTCGCGAAACGCCAGTTCCAGCGGCAACGAGAGCGCGTTGACCCGATAGAACACCGCAAAGTCGCGCGGCCGCCGCTTCCCCGACTGCACCGCATCGAAAACCTGCCCGGCAATATCGCGGGCCTCGTCCGTGTGATCGGCGTACGTCACCAACCGCACGGCGCGCCCCTCCTGGTTGTCGGTGAACAGCCGCTTCTGCTTCCGCTTCACATTGTGGGCGATCAGCCCATCGGCCGCCCGCAGGATGGCCTTCGTGCTCCGGTAGTTCTGCTCCAGGCGGACAACTCGAACCTGCGGGTAGTCCTTTTCGAACTCCAGGATGTTCTTGAGATTCGCGCCTCGCCAGCCGTAGATCGACTGGTCCGGATCGCCCGTGACCGCCAGGTTGGGATAATCCACCGACAGCGCCCGCGCAATGGCGTACTGCGCCAGGTTCGTGTCCTGATACTCGTCCACAAGCACGTAGCGATAGTGCTCGTCGAGGCTCGAACGCAGCTCCGGGCTCTCCCGCAGGATCACTGCCACGTGCAGCAGGAGATCGTCAAAATCGGCCGCGTTCGACTCCAGAAGGAGTCGCTGGTAGATCGGATAGATCCGCTTCACGAGCGTTCCAAGCGGATGCCCCGGACGCGGCTCGTAATCGTCCGGAAGGATCAACTGGTTCTTCGCCCAACTGATGGCCGTCCGGACCTGGTCCGGCGAGAACGGAGTCAGGTCGACACGGGCACGCTGAACGGCCCGCCGCAGCACCCGCCCGGCCGCCTCCGCGTCGTAGATCGTGTAGTTCTCCTCCAGGCCGATCAGGCCCGCATGCCGCCGCAAGAGCCGGGCCGCAAACCGGTGATAGGTGCTGACCCAGACCGACTGGCCCGGCACCAGCCGTTCCACGCGGCCGCGCATTTCCTCGGCCGCCTTGTTGGTGAATGTCAGCGCCAGAATCTCCCGCGAACTTGCACCGTGCTGGAGAAGCCAGGCGATCCTGTGGGTAACCACGCGCGTCTTGCCGCTGCCGGGGCCGGCGAGAATCAACAGCGGGCCGTCCATGTGCGCCACGGCCTCGCGCTGGGCCGCATTCAGACCTTCGAGGAGCTGCTCTGCCAAGATCGCAATCCCTTGCTCCAGCTTTCGTGTTCGTAAGAAGTTGACCGTTCGTCAAACCACCGCTTGAGCCCGCACGGATTGTTCGTGGAGGGCCGCCGGCAGGAATCCGGTCGCTCGAAAAGCAACGCACCAAACCGTTTGACAATCCGCAGCCGGACCAGCAGCAACGCCTGCGCAGTCAATACGCCAGGGCGACAGGTGGAAGCCCGGCCCGTTTCGGCGCCCCGCTGGGCGGTCATGCGCACAGTCCACGCACGCACTATCAATATAGCCGATCCCCATGCTTGCCGGCAGCGGTCGCAGGTGCCGAAGTGCCCGCTTGCCCGTCAGGCTTCCTGCCCCCGCGCGTTCATGGCCACTGCCATCCCCCGGGCAGTCCGCCAGCCAGAGGTCCTGTCGTCGGCGCCGCACCCCAGCCAGCGGATTCAACGGACGTGCAGATCTTCCCCAACAGTGGGGACGCCAGTTTGCCGGCAGGAGCACTGCAAAGCAGCAGGCGCTCTCCGAGCTCTCCGAGTGCCGTCCGCAGAAGTGCCA